>JAZDCY010000014.1:0-322600 GCA_036679645.1 Gemmatimonadota bacterium
GACCGTCGCTACGTCGATGTGTCGTTGCTCGAGAACAAAGAGTTGGATCAGGCAGCGTGATGATCGAACCGAGGAGCTTCCTCAGCTTTTACACAAAAATCGGGACTTGACCGTCACCGCCTTATCGTTGTACAGCAAGAAGATGCTTCCGGCGATCCCCCCACCGAATAGCAAGAAGCCCATCACCTGTCCTACTGTTCCACTGAACACATTGTACCAGACCACCCGGTTCTCCAATTTCCGGCGATGGCCTCCTTGTTTCTCGAACTGGTTGAAAATGCGCTCAGCCGAACCTGGGAGGATGTCTTCGTAGTCCTGCAGGAGCGATGGGGGAGGCAGGGGACCTGAGTATCGGGCTACCCGAACCTTGGTCTTCGCGGGCTGGGTACCAGCGGGCTCACCCGTAAGCACTCTTTGCATGTCCTCTCCGGTGGCTTGCGCGTCGGCCGGAGTAACAACAGGACGGGGCACCATAGAGGCGCCCCTATTTCGTTTCTTACGCTTTCGGCTTTTCTGTCCTCTCCGCCCTCTTTGTCCCACGACTGGGCCTATTCTTTCCTCAGTCGGCGACTTTCTCGATCGCAGCCGCGAGATCCTTGCCTACTACCTCCACATCATTGCGGATAGCCCGTGCGTCAGCTTCTTCCGGTGTACGGCTGATTACGTAGTTCGACCGCTCTAATGCGGCACCAATATCAATGGAACGGGCGATTCCGGAGAGGAAGTCCGGAGCCACAAAGAGAATATCCGTCATCGTCAGACCCTTCTTCGTCTCTTAGGTTTGTGAAGTGTTTCACAAACCCGTTGTTCTATGAAACTCCCAATCAACAACGCTTGTGTCAATACCGGGGTTCCGCTGGAATGATCGGTCACCGGCTTCAACGATTGAAGAATATCAAGAATCGTGCTCGAATGCCCTAGGGTGGCCAACACCCCCCTTGGCCGGCGAGCGTCCGTAGCACCTAGGCCGCCTAGCGCACGAAATGAGACCGCCAGGTTACCCCAAGGTTACCGAAGGGGTCCGGTTGTTTGGGCAACCTAGGCAGATTGTTGGCTAAGGTATTGCGGTACAACATGTTTGTGTGAGTCGGGACGGCCGGATTCGGATCATTAGCCGCGAGCCGCTAGGCGAGCGGCGTTGACGAAAACCGGGCGGCGCGGCCACAAACACGAAACGCGGGCTGAGGCCCGCGTTCGTGTTTGTGAGTCGGGACGGCCGGATTCGAACCGGCGACCCCCTGAACCCCATTCGGCTCAGGGAGGACCTCAGAAACGTCAAGTTGTCGGTTTTCAAGGGTTCCCGAGCATCGGCGCCGGGACCCTCCCACTGAAACGCCGGGGTTTGCCGGGAGAAACGGCACCCCGAACGGCACCCAGATCAAGAGTCGAGACCTCGCGACAATAAGGTGCAGCATGCGACGTGACGGCAGGTCGCGTCTTGCCGATGGCGTGTAGTCATCTGCCCGTGAATGTGGTCTCGCAGTGGATGATCCCGCGAGTCATGTAGGGGTTCTGCGGGCGTCCGGCAGACGGAAACCTTGGACCCGCAACCGCCCCGACGCCGGCGATGGTCTGCAGCGAGGCGGGCGCCAAGCTCTAGCGTGGCTACTTCGGAATCTCTACCCGTCCCGCAGGGAGAAAGGCCGTCCGCATCGTTGGCTCCTGCAGCACTAGCGACGCGCGGAAATAGTAGGTGCCCGCGGGGACGTTCCCGATCAGACCTAATCCGCCTCCGCCCAAACCTTGGGACGCACCGGGGGGAATATCAACCGGCAAGAGACCCTGCCGTCCGTGTCGGGCACTCCCTGACCACGCGGCCAGGCCAGCTCGGTCCGGATTGTCGAAGGCTTCAAACCACCAACTCCCGGGTCCGCCCTTCTTTCCCACGAGCGCTTCGGGCCCTAGATTGTGAACGACGACGCCGACTGCCAAGCCGTCGCGTTCGGATATGGCGTACGTGGGCTCAAGAACCAGATTGCCTGAGAAAACCGGAAGTCCATCCACTTGTTCGCGGTCCAAATCCGTAGGATCCCCGTCGACCGCATCGACCGATCCAACGCCGTTACAGGCAAGTGCCAAGGCTGTGATACCCATTACTAAGCCCTTTTTAATTACACACCTTCCATGATCTCTGTTAGCCAGGGCCACCCGGGCCCTCGCCTTCTCCCGCTCCAATATCAAGTCCGCTCAGAACGCTGCTTAGCTCAATCGAGATGAACCTCCATGGACTGATCATTGAGTATGTCTCGGTTGAGTCCAGTCCAACGTGGAGCCCTCGAAACGTAACACTATCACTGAAGCCATCCCAAGAAAAAACCGGACCGCCGCTATCCCCCCCAGCACCGAAGTACGTCGCCTGGGTCTGGCACAGGAGATCAGCCGTGACAGAGTCGGCCGGCTTCTGGTACCACCCGAGATTGTCGACGCATGTTCCGTTGACAGTGCCCTGCCTTCCACCGCCGTTGGCTCCAATCTTGTAGACAGCAGCGCCATACGCAAGCAGCGTCAGAGGAGCGTCGCTGATGAAGAATCGCGGCTTGCTGCTGTTGATTGTCGTGCTTCCAGTGAAGTTCGTCGTCCGTGCGATGATGCCAAGCTGTCCTGTCACCCCAGTCTCATAAAAGATGTAGGCGACGTCGCTGTAACGGCAACCGTCTGGCGCAGAACAGTTCATACCGGGCGGAAGCAGAGGGGGATCGGCGGTCTCAAAGCCGACGAGGTTGCCTCCTCTCGAGCTGTTCTGGTAGCACGCTCTCGCCCCGGTCGTCCCCCACCAATTGTCATCGGTACAATGAGACGCGGTTGTTGGTTGCGGCGCTTCTCACCGGGGAAGCGCGCGAGATCGGGAGCGGTAAGATCACGCTCCAGCAGCTCTGGGAGCGTTTCCAGCGCGAGGCTCCCAACTTCCTCGACAATCACCCGAGAACCAAGCGCGACGCGGCGGGCAGGGCCAAGGTCCTCTTGGCATTCTTCGGCGAGGACTGCGATGTCCGGCCCCTCACGGCGCGCGACCAGGCCGCGTACACGACGCAACGCGTGGCAGGCGGCATATCCTGCGCGCACGGTCGCGTCACTCCTCCGGTGCGCGCGCGCTCGGCGGAGGCGGACCTGGTGCTTCTCCACGCCATGCTGGCGTGGGCCACCACGGTGCGGCTACCGCACGGCGGTCGCTGGTTGGACCACAACCCCCTCGCGGGAGTCCGCAGAATCCGCGAGGCCAACCCGAGCCGGCCGGTTGCCACGTGGGAACGCTACCAAGCGACCCGCAAGGCGATGCAGGACCTAGCGGCTGCAGCAAGGTCCGAAACGGACCGAACGCGCTGGACCAGGGTGGAGCTGGCCCTGGTGTTGGCGGAGGCCACCGGCCGGCGGCTCGGCTCCATCAGGCAACTGCGCTGGGACGACATCGATCTCAAGCGTGGGACCATTCGCTGGCGGGCCGAGGCGGACAAGAAGGGGCGGGAGTGGGTAGTTCCCCTACCCCCGCGCTTGCTGAAGGAGCTGAAGCAGTTTCAGCGCGCGCTCGGGGCTGTGGGTGGCTGGCTGTTCGCGGCCGAGAAGGACCCCGACCGGCCGATGGACCGGCACCTGTTCGACAAGTGGTTGCGTGTTGCGGAGCGGGCCGCGGAACTTCCGAAGCTGGAGGGCGGGCTATGGCACCCCTACCGGCGCAAGTGGGCCACGGAACGAAAGGGACACTCCCTCAAGGACGTGGCCGCGGCTGGCGGCTGGCAGGACACCGAAACGCTCTTGCAGTGCTACCAGCAGCCTGATAACGAAACGCTCCTCGCGGTGATGAGCGAGGAGCGCAAGTTGCGGGAAGTAGCGTCTGGGGCCTGAGAAACGGCACCCCAAACGGCACCCCGGTGTTGTAAGTAGTCGGGACGGCGGGATTTGAACCCGCGACCCCCTGAACCCCATTCAGGTGCGCTACCGAACTGCGCCACGTCCCGAGATCTACAACCTACTACGAAAACCGAACCCCATTCAGGTGCGCACGCCGTCGCGGAGCGAAGCGACGCGCGTTGGGGGTGCGCCGCCGAGGCGAACGTGCGAGCCGGCAGGCGAGCGCTGAGCCTCGGGGGACGCACTCAACCGAACTGCGCCACGTCCCGAGATCTACAACTTACTACGAAAGCTGAACCCCATTCAGGTGCGGCACAACGTCGCGGAGCGACAGCGACGCGCGTTGGGGGTGCGCCGCCGAGGCGAACGTGCGAGCCGGCAGGCGAGCGCTGAGCCTCGGGGGACGCACTCAACCGAACTGCGCCACGTCCCGAGATTTACAACCTACTACGAAAACCGAACCCCATTCAGGTGCGTCACACAACGTCGCGGAGCGACAGCGACACACGGCGGCGGTGACGCCTGCGAGCCGCCAAGGCGAGCGCTGAGCCTCGGGGGACGCACTCAACCGACCTGCGCCACATCCCGTTGGTGTGCCAACTGCTTGCCCAACCACAATTCCGCCCTTACGCCCTTCGTTCATTTAGCTCGCCCGCTTCGAGAACAGGCCAGGGACGCGGCGCGTTGCAGACGCGCTATCTACCGCCGACCAACTTCTCCAAGGCTTCCCGCGCCCGAACGTTGTCGGGATCGAGCGCCAACGCCGCCTCGTACTCTGCTCGCGCATCAGCAGTCTTGTCCTGAAGCTCGTAAACCATCCCGAGCCGCCAGTGCGCGGAGGCATGGGACGGCGTTCCCGGCCGCTGTTCGTGATCTAGGTAGCGCCTGAACGATCGGACGGCCAAGTCGAGATCCGTTTGTGCAAGCAAGGCCATCCGGCCCACCTGATACAGCGCCCCCATGTTCTCGGGATCCAGCTCGGTGAGTCGCCTGAAGGCCGCCAGCGCTCGGAGCAGCGTCCCCTCGGTGGTGTCAGCCGCGACAGCGTCGATTGCCAATGCATAGGCCAAGTTGTGGCGCTCGGTACTCGCGAGCAGCGAGTTCGCCGCGTCGACGGCTTCGGCCGCGAGTTCCGCGCGGAGGGCGGGATCTGCCTCACCCCAGGCAGTCTCGAGCAGAACGTCCAAGCAGTCCTCCATCGACTCGGTCGAGGGATATGCACGGATCTCATGCAGGATGCGGCTCAACGCCGCACGACGAAGCGGCCGAGGGCTCATCGGCGAGCACATAACAGCGACGACCACCTCGCCGAGCGTCGGGGCGATCGCAGTCAGAGGGGCGCTCAGCTCATCCATGAGTCCGCTGGCGTTCGCCCATTCTCCATTGACGAGATACAGGCTGAACATGGCGCCGCCGTGCACCCACAGAAAGGGATCAATGAGCCGAGGGGTGGCGAACAGGCCTGCGGTCCGGAGGGAATCGGCAAGCTCCCGTGCCTCCGTACGTCGTCCCGCCTCGGCGAGCAGCACCATGCGGCGGGCCGTCAGATTCTCTAATTCGGTTTCGACGCCGAGCGAATCGGCAATCTCGAGTTCGGCGAGAGCCCTATCATAGGACTCATCCAGCTCCAGCACCCACGCCGCCCACATATGCGCCTCCGCGACCGACGGAGTCGCAACCAGCCATCGCTCCACCCACGTCCTCGCCACGGTCAGCGCCTTTGCTCGTTCCTCGCGATACCTCCCCGCGAGATAGTCCTCGAAATCAAGCGGTATCAGCTCCAGCGTATCCCTCAACACGGGCGTGTACGGGTTGAGGTTCACGACCATGGACAACCAATGCGCGGGCAGCGAAGCGCTTTCACCGCGCGCTGTCGGCACCACCCCCATAATCCATCCGGCGGCGGTGAGATAACTGTGGACGAGAATCCCGTAGCCCCCCGATCGCGACGGGTCGAGGAGCACTGCCATCTTCGCGAGGTTGTTGGCCCTGTTCAACGACCCGCGGACCATCAGCTCGCCGTTCACGGGCACGAGAACGCCGTCCAGGCTCTCGAGCCAGGCCAGAGCGATGAGCACATCCACATTTGAGGAGTCGCCTGCAAGCAGGACGTCGAGCTGTTCTCTCGCCGCGCCAAACTGCCCGTGAAAGAACGCGTCCATGGCACGCAGCAACTGCCGTTCTCGCGGCGGCAGGCCATCGGCCAGCGCGACAGCTCGACTGAGGTGGCCGTACGCAGGATGGGTGCCGTCTGAGAAGACGTCCATACTCGTGAACAGCAGCCACGACTCGGCCAGCTTGAGATAGGCCAGCGCGAAAGTGCTATCGAGGTTCACCGCCTCCTCGAACGCCTCGCGCGCACGTTGCATCTCGTAGCGACGGTAGTGCCGCAGCCCACGCGTATACGCCTTCAAGGCATCAATGGACGCCGTAGTCACTGAGGAGAGATCGACCTGGGACGCGTCCACGCCTACCGTTTCGAGCAGCTCGGCGGCAATCCGCTCGTAGAGTTCCTGGATCTCATCTTCAGAGTCCGCCTGTTCGCGCACCCGTACCACAACGCGGTTCGTGGCGACGTCGAAGACCCGGGCGGTGATCTGGATGCGACTGCCGATCCGTAGCACCTCGCCGGTCACCGCGGTCCATCCTCCGGTCTCCTCGGCGACGCGGCGTACCTGAGCCTCGTCTGCCACCTCTCCAGCCGTGATCCCGTGACGCCGCAACGCCGCATAGAGCCGCTCGTCAGAGACGACGGAGATTTCCTGCCACTGGCTGAGCGCGTGCCCGAGCATCACCGTCGATTCCCCAAGCCAGTCGTCTTCGGCGATCCCTCTGACGTTCCGAAACGGCAGCACCAAGAAGCTCCGCGCGCGCACCTCGTCGGGTGGCGGCTCGGCCCGTGCCGTGACCGCCGGGGGCGCCACCGGCACACCACAGGGAGGAGGCGTACCGTCGGCGCACTGAGCATGGAGAGGAACAGGAAGCAGTGCCGCCAGCAGGCTCGCGGCGAGAACGAGCTGGAGTCGTTCGGTCATCACACGAGTAAGATGCGTGCGCGAGCCCGGGATGGCGAGTTCACCGGCTGCGGATGAGGAGTCGGCCGACGTGGACGAGTCGGGGAGCTTCCGGTGCGCTGAGCGGCACCGTTAGCGGTAGCGATGCCAGCTTCACGCTTAACCAGGACAACCCATGCGCTCGCGCGTTTTCAGGATCAGCACGGATTGAGAACAACGGAGCCCGGCTGTCCGGCTCCTATTCCGGCAATGACTGCGCGGGGACCGTGTCAGCGACGTTGTGGTCAATCGGATTTGAACGAAGGCGCGCCGGAACTGATAGACGCTCAGATGCTCAGACGCTCTGGAGTGCGCAACCAAAACGTCGCCGGGCGTCGGCCGTGCTGATTTCGTGAACCCCGCAGGCAACTACGCTGCTAGGACGTTGGGCCCAATATGTTATAAGCTATTTACTGAATTGGTTATATGTTTTATCATATTGACGATATCTAGTAGTATATATGCAACTCATAACATATACTTTATAATATGAAACTACCGCCCATTCCGACCTCAACTGATCTGCATAGCACCCTTCGCGCAACTCGTGTCGCACGCCGTATTAGCCAGGCTGCGCTTGGGAAAAACATCGGTATGGCCCAGGGCCAGATATCGCGCATAGAACGGGGTCTCAGCGATGCACAACTCTCCACTATCCAGAACATCGCGGGAGTGCTCGACCTCCAGCTAATACTCGTCCCACGACCACTCACTCCGGTGGTCAAAGCACTCGTAGAGGATTTCACTCTTGCTCAGGACCCGTCAGCTGCCAGTCCAAGCCAGGCTGAGCGTCCACTGTACAGGATCGCAGAGGAAGAAGATCATAGCTAGGCTAACCACACCGGCAGTGACCGTGCTCGAGGTTTTTCTCGGTGATGATCTCGTCGGGACGCTGACACATCTTCCCGATGACCGAACACTCTGGACTTTCGATCCCAACTACATCGCGAACCCGGTACGACCGACTCTGAGCTTGTCGTTCAAGACCGCATCTGGGCAGCTCGTGAGGACGAATCGGCCGAGCAGTCTAAAGGTGCCCCCCTTCTTTTCTAACCTCCTTCCAGAGGGGCACCTGCGAGAGTACCTCGCAACCCTAGGCTCCGTAAATCCTGAGCGAGAGTTCTTCTTGCTGTGGCTTCTCGGCGAGGATCTTCCTGGAGCAGTCCGCGTGCATCCGCTGGCCGGTCACACGATTCCACCGACCGCAGCCACCACGACAGGGGATCGAGATCCTGGGAAGCAAGCTCTGAGATTCTCGCTGGCAGGTGTGCAGCTCAAGTTCTCGGCCGTTCTCGAAACCCAGGGAGGTCTGACGATACCGGCCCGCGGAGTTGGTGGCAGTTGGATCGCAAAGCTCCCGTCGGCGAGATACGCTGCTGTTCCCGAGAACGAGTATGCCATGCTGGCGCTAGCTGAAACGGCTGGAGTGACCGTCCCAGAATCACGGCTCGTTCCACTCGAAGAGCTTCACAACTTGCCGAAGGGTGTTTTTTCCGGTAGCGGCCTAGTCCTGGTCGTGCGACGTTTTGACCGCGGTCCCGACGGCGCTCGGATTCATATGGAAGACTTCGCTCAGGTGTTTGGCCAATACGCCAACCGAAAGTACGAACGAGCCAGTTACGAGGACATCGCACGCGTGCTCTGGGCGGAAACCGGTGAGGAAGGTGTCGCAGAATTCACGCGACGACTGGCCGCGACCGTCTTGATTGGTAACGGCGATATGCACCTCAAGAACTGGTCGTTGCTTTACTCCGACCGTCGCACGCCCGCGCTGAGTCCGGCGTACGACATGGTGAGCACCATCGCATATATCCCGGAACCCCAGCTCGCGCTAAGCCTCGGCGGGACCAAGTCGATGCTTGAGGTAGACGAAGATGTCTTCCGCCGCTTCGCACGACGAGCCGACCTGCCTGATCGTCTGATCGCGGCTGTTGCGCGGGAAACAGCACAGCGTCTCCGCGAGGCATGGGCCACACATCCCGCCACAGATATGTTGCCGAGCTCGGTCCGTGGCGCCGTCAGCAACCACATGGATCGAGTGCCGCTGGGCCGCTAGCGGCTAACGGGCGCCCGCGATCCGCTCCTCCGCTAGCCTGTCTGCGGCTTCGGCCGTGCTGATCCCGCGCTCCTTCGCTGCGTTGATGACCTCGAGCGTCTGATCATAAATGCGTGATACGGTACGCAACACTTGCTCGTCATCGGCGTTACCCCGTAACACTTCCTGGCAACGGATCAGTCCTCCGGAGTTCACGAGATAGTCGGGCCCGTAGACAATACCGCGATCCATCAACGCGCCTCCGTGGCGCGGTTCGGCCAGGACGTTGTTTGCCGACCCGGCAATGCCCCGACAACGCAGCTCGGGAACGGTGTCGTCATTGAGGATGCCGCCGACCGAGCACGGCGAGAACACATCGCACTCCACCCCGTAGATCAGTTCGGGCTCGACGACTTCCGCTCCGAACTCCGCGGCGACTTTCTCCAACGGTTCACGAGCGATGTCCGTCACCGTCAGTTTCGCGCCCCCCTCGTGACAATACTTGGCGACGAAATACCCGACGTGCCCCACACCTTGGATCGCGACGTGACGACCAGTCAGCGCATCACTCCCCGTCGCCGCCTCGAGCACAGCGCGTATCCCCGCCGTAACACCGTACGCCGTAGCGAACGACGGATCACCGCGTCCCCCCGCATCTTCATGGACGCACGACACATGCGATGTCACGCCGCGAATTACCGCCATGTCGCGCGAACCGGTTCCGATGTCCTGTCCGGCTATATACGAACCGCCAAGCCCATCGATGAACCGACCCAGCGCCTCGAGCAGCGGCTTGGTCTTCTGGGTGCGCGGATCACCTATGATCACCGATTTCCCGCCGCCCAGATCGCAGCCGCTGATGGCCGCCTTGTAGGTCATGCCTCTCGCCAACCGGAGCACGTCCTCGAGCGCTTCCTCCTCGGTCGCGAACGGCCGCATGCGCACCCCGCCAAGTGCCGGCCCGAGCGTCGTGTCGTGGATGGCGATGATGGCACGGAGGCCCGACCGGTTGTCGTTACAGAAGAGAACCCGCTCGAAGTCCTGCGCCGCCAACCTGTCGAAGATCTCCATTGACCCTTCCTCCAAAGAGGGAGAGAAGTTATATGCAATTCGCCACGATGAGAAACGTCCTCACTTCTGAGCACACCGCGTGAGCGCGCCGCGCGAACTCTTCGGTTCGCGACTCGGCTTCATCCTCGCGGCCGCCGGCAGCGCCATCGGCCTGGGGAACATCTGGCGTTTCCCCTACCAGGTGGCCGACGGCGGCGGTGCCGCCTTCGTCGTGCTCTACCTCCTCATGACTGTGCTCATTGGCATCCCGATGATGGCGGCCGAGTTCGTCGTGGGTCGGCGGACACGCTCCTCACCAATCGGCGCGCTTCGGGCCGCCGCCGGCACGGCATGGGTCCCATTGGGATTCCTCTTCGTGGTGACACCGCTTCTCATTCTCGCCTACTTCTCGGTCGTGTCCGGTTGGACGCTGCGCTACACGCTCGATGCGCTGGTGGGATTCTCGCCGGCCCCGGCCGAGCGCTATGCAGAGGTTGCCGGCGGCTGGCCGGCCATTCAGAACCACCTGATCATGATGGCGATCACGATCGCGGTGGTCATGGTGGGCGTTCGCAAGGGCATCGAGCGCGCCGCGTTCGTACTGATGCCCACGTTGGCGCTGCTGCTGATCGGGCTCGCCGTGTGGGCGTTCACGCTGGAGGGATCGGGCCCCGGCTATTCCTTCTATCTGACGCCGTCTATCGAGGACCTCTTCGATCCGACCGTGATCAAACAGGCGGCGAGCCAGGCATTCCTGTCGCTGAGTGTCGGGATGGGCATCATGATCACCTACGCGTCGTACATCTCGAAACGCGAGAATCTCGGGCGGGAAGCGATCGTGGTATCGCTCTCCGATTTCTCGATCGCCTTCATTGGCGGGCTCGTCGTGTTCCCGGTGATCTTCGCGTTGGGGCTTTCGGAAGAGGTGCAGGGCGCAACTCTCGGCGCACTGTTCATCTCGCTCCCCGCGGCTTTCGCCGAGATGGGGACGCTGGGACGGGTCGTGGGCTTCTCATTCTTCCTGGCGCTCGTAATCGCAGCACTGACCTCGTCCGTCTCACTGCTGGAAGTGGGGGTCGCCTCGATCATGGACGAGTTCGCCGTGAGCAGACGCACCGCCGCGCTGACGGCGGGTCTGGCGGTGGCTGCGATCGGGGTTATCCCTGCGATGTCACCGAACTCGCTCGCTGTGCTCGACAAGGTCGCGGGCGAGTTTCTCGTGGTCGCCGGTGTGTTGGGAATGTCCCTCGTGGTGGGATGGGTTATGAAGGACCCGCTGTCAGAACTCCGGGAGGGGGCGTCGCCACTCTTCCGGCGCATCGCACCGGGCGCCATCTTCACGATCCGTTACATCGTGCCGCCCCTGGTGGCCGTCGTCGTGTGGTTCAGCCTCAGGGACACGTTCGTCCTCCTGTTCGGCTGAGCGGCGGAGTTCGGCAGGTGAACCCGCCGTTGCCGCTGAAGCGGCGGGGGGAAAAGGAGTCCAGAAGAACCATGGCCGTCGCCGACCTGGACGATCTGTTCGCACCCGAGGTCAACGCGGATCCGTTCCCATACTTCGAATGGACGTGCTCACCGATCTCGCCGCCCCTCTTCCGGTGCGGGTCATTGCACAGATGATGGGAGTCCCCTACGAGGACCGGGACCACTTGCGGGAACTCGCGGACAAGATCCTCTGGGCCAACCGCGGCGAATCCTACCGCCTGCGACCGCTCACGGAGGGCATGCGTGGGTTGCTCGAGTACGCGGCGCCGCTCGTCGAGCAACGACTGAACGACCCCGCCGACGATTTCATTTCTGTCCTGGCGCGAGGCGAAAAGACCGGCGTGTTCACCCGATACCAGGTATTGGTCAACACGGCGTTGCTGCTGTTCGCGGGACATGAGACGACGATGAACCTCATCTGTAACGGCCTGGTTGCGTTCATCACTCACCCCAATCAGTGGGAGCGACTCCGATCCGACCCCAGCGGTATGGCACGTGCGGCGGTCGAGGAGTGTCTGCGATTCGATCCGCCGGTCAAGTCGACGCAACGCGTCGCCGCACAGGATGTCGAACTCGGCGGCAAGACAATTCACGAAGGCGATCGCATCCGTTGGATTATTGCGTCGGCCAATCGAGACTCGGCTGTGTTTGCCGATCCCGACAGCTTTGACATTGGGCGCCACCCAAACCCGCATATCGCATTCGGGTCGGGAACGCACTACTGTCTGGGAGTGACGTTGGCCCGGATGGAAGGTCAAGAGGTCTTTCGCGCATTGGCAGAGCGGTTCCCCAGGTTCACGCTCGAGACCGACGAGCTGGATTACCAGCCAAGCCTCCAGTTCCGGTCGCTCAAGTCCCTGCCGGTACGGTGGGACAAGGAGGAGACATGACCCGTCAGTTGCGTGTCCGGGTCGATCACGGTTCCTGCGTGGGAAACGCCATGTGTCTCGACACCACACCACGCGTGTTCGCCCATAACGCCGACCGCCAATCGGAGGTCATCGACCCGGCGGGTGATACATCCGACAAGATTCTCGAGGCGGCATCGAATTGTCCGACCAGTGCGATCCACGTCGGGGATGCCGCGACCGGTGAGCGGCTGTTCCCCCCGGCCAACTGATGTCGCCAACCATGGGCACGCCGAAACGGTCTGCGGAAGGAAGACCGGTATCGATCCTGGATCTCGTCGCGATGAAGCAGCGGGGCGAGAAGATCGTGATGACAACGGCGTACGACGCGCTGTTCGGATCGCTCGTGGACCGTGCGGGCGTCGACGTCATCCTGGTAGGTGACTCGGTGGCAACGGTGCTGGGTGGTCACGACACCACGCTGCCCGCCACCGTGAAGCAGATGATCTATCACGGCCGCATGGTGCGGCGCGGTGTCACGCGCGCGCTCTTGGTCATCGACCTTCCGTTCATGAGCTATCAGGTCTCGACGGAAGATGCGTTGCGGAACGCCGGTCGGGTGCTCAAGCGGACGGGGGCCGGCGCAGTGAAGCTCGAGGGCGGGCAGACGGTGGCGCCGACGGTGGCGGCATTGGTGGGCGCGGGCATCCCCGTCATGGGCCATCTGGGATTCACGCCACAATCCGTTCACGCGCTCGGCGGGCATCGCATTCAGGGGAAAGTCGAATCGGCCGAGCAACAGCTGATCGAGGATGCCAAGGCGCTCGAACAGTCCGGTGTGTTCGCGATCGTGCTCGAGTTGATGCCGGCACCGGCTGCCCAACGCGTCACGGAAGCCGTGTCGGTGCCGACGATTGGGATCGGCGCCGGGCCTAAGTGTGACGGCCAGGTGCTGGTGTTACACGACCTCTTGGGGTTGAACGAGGACTTCACACCGAAGTTCCTCAAACGCTACGCAGAGTTGGGTCAGGCCGTACGCGAGGCCGTGTCGCGGTTTGGCGCGGAGATTCGAGCTGGGGAGTATCCGGACGCCGAACACAGTCATTAGTACTGACGAGACGCTCAGGTGCTCAGGCGCTACTGATCGACCAGAGGATTCACGACGCGAAGAAACTGAAACTGGTGGAAGTCCGTGTCGGCGGTGCGAATCTCCGGAATACCGTGCTCCCTCATCAGCACGGCAGTGTGGAAATCGTGCACGGGATTGCCGGAAAGCCGGGGATGCCGCCCGGTCAACTCCTCGAGCACCTCCCCGTGACGATCGGTTTCCACCAGCAGACCCGCGCGCGGCGAGGCCAGGAGCACGCCAATCCAGTTCCATGCGGTACGCAAGTCGAGCGGCTCGGCAAAGACGCTTGGATGCGTGCTCACGCGCAGAAACTCGTACACGATTCCCCACGTCACAAACCACGACCGGTCGCCTCGCCGCCAGGTCTCGAGCAATCCATGCGCGCGGCCGTGGTCGGGCGAGTCGGGGTTTACCGCATACAGTAGGAGGTTCGTGTCGACCACGAACAACGCTTACACGCCTTCCATGGCCCGATAAAGAGCATCGCGATCGGCCAAATCCACCTTGGGGCGCCCCATTGGGTGGGTCGGCAACGGCGCGAGGTTGTCGACCTCGGCGGGCGCCTCCAATCCCCGGCGCACAACCTCCGCTACCACAGCGGAAAGCGTCTCACCCTGGCGCGCCGCCCGCCGCTTCAGCCGGCGCATGAGATGATCCGGAATGATGAGCGTCGTCTTCATATGAAAAATCATACTTGCCATATGGAAATTCGTCAATGCAGGTCGCACCCCTCGGGGCGGCTGGACCCCACCTCACCTCAGACCAACTCCGCCAGCACCGACTTCGGGGTCGCGGCACGTACCGGGGACTTCACGTAGTCCCGCACGTTGCGGGTCGCGATGACATCCGCCCCGCACGCCTCCGCGGCCACAACCTGCATGGCGTCCTCGAAGTCCTTGAGGGCGAGCCCCGCCGCACGTCGCAGGCCCGCCGTTTTTGTCGAGGCGACCTCGACAAAGCGCAACAGTTCGAGCACGAACTCCCGCGCAGAGGCCCCGCCCCGTGAGGCCGCAACGAGGTAATAGAAGTTGGACGCCGTGTGCCATGCCACGAACCCGGCTCCTAATCCACGCTGCAAGGCGTCGAGCAACTGGGCCGCCGGCTCCGCATGCGGCGTGCGGTCGAGTGCCACGTCAATCAGGACATCGGTGTCTAGCAGAACGATCACAGGTACTTCTTGGCCAGGGCCCGGTATCGCGGATCCTTGCGCCCCGTGGACCGAAACCGCCCACGCCACCGCTCGGCAAACGAACCGGCCTGCTCGACACTCATCGCCCGCAGGGCCTGCTCGATCACGTGCGACAACGAGACACCGCGTGAGGCAGCATACAGCTTGGCCTGGGGCACGAGATCCTCATCTATCGTGATCGTGAGTTTGGTTTTCATCAGGGCCTCAACACGTATACGTATAGACAACTATAGTATACGTATATCGTTCAGATCAGTCTAGCCCCAAGTCCTCCCCAGTGTATAGACCTAATTGGGTGCAGCCCAGCACCGAATCCCCGCTCGCGTGTGGCGTTTCGCCGAAAGTGGCCTTGCCTCCCACCCCATCTTTCCTTAATTACGGGGACCAAATCGCTCGGCTTTCGGCTAGTCGGAGTAGACCCGGGAAATCCGGCGATCCCTTGGCCACCCCGTTCTCACCGGAGTGACGCCTGACGTGAGTTATTGCCCACAATGTGGCGCTGAGATCCCCGCCGAGGCCGTGTTCTGCATACAGTGCGGAGCGGCCTCTGATGCGTCGCAGGTCAACGCGCCTACCGCACACATGCGGGCCAGCGAGATATCCCGCGTTGGGACCCCACCACCGCGCTCCGGTGCGTCCGCGGCGACCGCTACTTCCCAAGCCGACGCCCTGCTCGAGACCGTACGTGCCGCAACGCTGGGTGAGTACGAGGTGATGACAGAGTTGGGCCGCGGCGGAATGGCGGCTGTATTCCTTGCTCACGAGATCGCGCTGGACCGCAAGGTCGCCCTCAAGGTTGTGCTCCCCGCGCTCGAGCAGATCAGCCCGGGGATCGCAGAGCGATTCCTGCGCGAAGCGCGCACGTCAGCGGGGTTGAGTCATCCGCACGTCATCCCGGTCTACGCGGTCAAGCAGACCCCCGACCTGGTGTATTTCGTGATGAAATACGTACCCGGCCGCACGCTGGAGAGCGTGATTCAGGATCTCGGGTCCATCCCGGTCCCGATCATTCGGACCATTCTCCATCAGGTCGGCAGCGCGCTCGACTACGCGCACCGCAACGGCGTCATCCACCGGGACATCAAGCCCGCCAACATCATCCTCGACAATGAGGGCTGGGCGGTCGTCACCGACTTCGGCATCGCGAAGGTGGCGGAGGCCGAGGCGCTGACGATGACCGGCGCCACGGTGGGCACGCCCCAATACATGAGTCCGGAGCAGTGCGGCGGACTGGACGTGACCGGCGCATCAGATCAGTACTCGCTCGGCATCATGGCTTACGAAATGATCACGGGCAAGCCTCCCTTTGGCGACAAGTCTCCCATCACCGTGATGTATGAGCACTGCCACACGCCGGTTCCGCCGATCGCCGACAAGATCGCGGATTGCCCGGCGGAGCTGGTCGCTGCGGTGATGCGCATGCTCGAGAAGGAACCGGCCGACCGCTGGCCGACGATCGAGGATGCGGTGGCTGCGTTCGGGGCCGCTACCGACTCGGAGCAGCAGATGGTGCGGACGCAGATCTTGGAGCTGGCCAAGCGCGACAGCACCAACGCGTTGCTCGAGAAGTTCCATACTCCCTCGTCCCCCGCGCCATGGAGCCGCTCGGCGCCACGTCGCGCAAGCTCCAAGTCAACGCAGGCGGACCGAAAGCGGAGTCGCCTGCTGCTCGTCGGAATTCCGGTGACGCTCATATTGCTCGCCGGCGCCGTGGGCCTTGGACTTGCCTTGGGCGGGAGTGACACACCGGCCGACGAACAGCCGGTACCGCCAGCCCCGGGCCCGTCACCTGCCGCGGTCGCACCGTTGACGGCGTTGGATCTAGCGCCGGCGCCCCCGTCGGTGGAGGTGGGTCAGGTGGTGCAACTCGCCGCGGGCGGCCGTGATTCGATGGGACAGACAGTTGCGACACCGGATCTCGCGTGGTCGGTCGATGACCCGGCCGTCGCCAGCATCTCACCGTCGGGTCAGCTCGCCGCACTGGCTCGAGGCGTCGTGCGCGTGACGGCACGAAGTGACGGGCAGTCCGCCACCGTAACGCTGCGCGTCGTGGCCGCGTCACCGCGCGCACCGCGACCAGCAACACCGCAATCTATTGCGACCATCGCCGTGCAACCGCCCACCGCGACGATGCGAGTAGGTGAATCCGTGACCTTGCGCGCGGTGTTGCGCGATGCCACCGGGACGGCACTCACCGATCGCACGATCAGTTGGACATCTGATGCGCCGGGGATCGCCCCCGTGACTGCGGCGGGAGTCGTGACCGGCGTAGCAGCCGGGAGCGCGCGCATCTCTGTGAGCAGCGAAGGACAACGTGTAACCATCGGAATCGAGGTCACGGCTGTCCCGATCACCGACGTGGCCGTGACGCCCGATCGGCAAACACTCGATGTCGGTGCCGTTACCGGCCTCACGGTCGTGCTGCAAGATGCCAACGGGCGCGCCGTAACCGGCCGACCAATCGCGTGGACCTCGAGCAACCGGAATGTCGCGACCGTAAGCAGTGCCGGCCGCGTCACGGCGGTGGCACCGGGGACTACCAATATTCGCGCGACGGCAGATGGCGTCACGGGCACTGCCACGATCACCGTAACGGCACCCCCTCCGGTTGTCGCCGCGCCACCCAATGCACGTGTCGCGTCCGAACGCATCCTGCGGGCCTACGGCCAGGCGCTCGAGTCACGCGACGTCTCCCGGGTGCGGCAAGCGTATCCCGGCCTCACCGCCAACCAGGCGCGCGCGTGGGAGCGGTTCTTCGGCACCGTGAACGAACTCGAGGTGACACACGAGGTCCTCGACGTCCGCACTCGTGACGATTCGACCGCCACAGTGCGCGTGCGCGCTACGCACATGTACCGGGCGGCGCGCACCGAAGACCGCACCTTCGAGTTCACCGCCACATTGCGCCTCGTTGGGGGCCGCTGGCAGCTCGCCGCTATCGAGTAGCGCCAACCGAATCATCGCCCTGGAGGGTACATGACGCGCACCGTCTTGGTGCTGATCACGCTGTTCACGCTGGCACCACCGCTCACCGCACAGAG
This sequence comes from Gemmatimonadota bacterium, assembly GCA_036679645.1. Classification (GTDB taxonomy): domain Bacteria; phylum Gemmatimonadota; class Gemmatimonadetes; order Gemmatimonadales; family GWC2-71-9; genus JADFNB01. Next base: position 17,677 of record JAZDCY010000014.1, read on the forward strand.
CCTGCGCGATCAGATTGGGCAGTTGTTCGTCTTTGGTACGGGACAAGATCCGCTGTTCCTTGCCGGCACGGCCGATCCCAATAATCCCGCCGCGGTCCAGGCGCACTCGAGCCACTTCATTCCATCGGCGGTCGACAACAACGGCACGTTGATCGCGTTTCTCACCAACGCGGTCGGCACGAGCATTACCAACCTGCCGATCAGCGCGACGAGTGGCGGACCCACGTTCCGCTTCGAGGGCGGCCTACCCATTCAGACATCGACTTCGCCGGGCCCCGTCTTCGCCGAGCGGGCACGCACGCTCGGCCGCGGCCGCGTGCTCGTGGGCGCGAACGTGAACGTGTTCCATTTCAAATCGGTACGCGGCGTGAACCTCGATGACATCCAGCTCAACTTCACCCACGTGAACGCCGATTTCCCAGGTTGTGATACGATCTTCGGCGGCGATTGCTCGAAGGTGGGAATTCCAGGTCTCGAGAACGACTTCATCCAACTGAACCTCTCGCTCGACCTCGAGGTCCGGTCGGTCTTGTTTCTGCTCTCGTACGGCCTGCTCGATTGGGTGGACATTGGGGTCGCTGTTCCCGTCATCACGACCACGCTGCGGGGAGTGAGCAACGCGCAGGTCGTCCCGTTCGGCGGGCCGACCGCCTCGCACTTCTTTGCGGGCACACCGGCCAACCCCGATCTCTTTGCCACGCGCACTGCCGAAGGATCCGCAACGGGACTCGGTGACGTGGCCGCTCGCATCAAGATCGCGGTGCGGCAGTCGGGCTCGGCACAGTTTGCCGTGCTCGCGGACGCGCGGCTCGCGACCGGCAGTGAGGAGGACCTGCTCGGATCGGGCGCCGCGTCGCTCAGGGGGCTCGGCATTCTGTCCGCCGAGTTTGGCGCGTTCACACCGCACGTGAACGTCGGATATCTCTATCGCAGCGGTGAGACCGAGACCGACGCGCTGCTGACCACCATCGGCTTCGACCACGCGCTAGCCGACTGGGTTGTCGTGGCGGTCGACCTCATCTCCGAGCTGCAGGTCGGAGACAACGCCCTTACACTCCCTGCACCGGTGACGGTCGAGGTACCGTTCCGCCGCGTGATCGTGCCGACCAACATCCCGAACCGCCGCGACGACATCATCAATGGCGCGTTCGGTTTCAAGTTCCTCACGTCGAGCGGTCTGACACTGGTGACGAATACGCTGTGGCCGTTGAACCGCGGCGGGCTGCGACCCAACGTGGCGTGGACTTTCGGGATCGAGTACAGTTTCTGAGAAATTGGGTCGGCGGGTGAACCTGCCGCTCGGCTCTCGCCACTGAGTCGCGAGTTTAGGCGTGCCCTCCACTCGCGGACGGGCACGGTATCATTGCGGCCAGCGTCGAGACGGCGTCGAGATCTGACAATCCAAGCTGTTATCCAACAATCACTTGGGTCATATTCGCTCCCCGGTCGACACGCGGGAAGCGGCGACTGTGCGATAGTAGCGCCACCATAGCGCCACTGTCACGTCACATGAACAGCTACTGAGATCGTAGCACTTAAGCGCTTACAATACAATTGCTTACGCTTCACAAAACACACTCTGAAGCCGCCGCTAGGCTCTGCCTGTGTCCACTCGCATCAAAGGCCCACGTACGCGTGAAGAACGGCGGCATGAAGCGCTTCCTCGGGAATCCACCCGTGATCTAGCCGCCCATCATCGAATCTGGGTCACTAGTCGCACAGCATCGCGCAGCGCGCGCACTCGGGGCACCACCACTCGCGCACGAAGCCGCCGCTTCCCACCGCTGCCGGACCGACCAATAGCCGCCTATCGCAGCGTGGGCATTCCGCCAAACCATCTTCACTCACCGCTACGCGCATACGGTCGGACTCATCCAGCGCAAACGTCACTGGCGTATCCCGAACAGGCATCTCTAACTCCTTGTAAGGTGGTCCGGGGCAGCGGCGGCGATCCCTGGCGCCGCGCCACTTCGGAACGTGATACAAGATGGGACACCCCCTCCAAGCACCTGACAACCGGAGGCGAAAAGGAATCAACTCATTGTACGATAGGGAGTTATGAACAGGGCAACTGAGCGTCTGAGCACCCGAGCGTCTACGCGTCTAGCCTACCAGCCACTCCTGCGCCGCATCTCGATCGTCGAAGACCTTGAAGCTGCGACGTGCCAGATTGGTGACCAGCCTAAACACGCTTTTCTCCAATCCCGCAACGCCGACGACCGCACCTGCTTTCACGTACGGCTTGTTGTTCTTGGCGAGCCGATAGAGGGCCTTGGCGATGGCGGATGTGGACGTCGAGTCTGTGACGTCGGTGAGGGTGAGCAGGCTGCCGTCCGCCTGCAACCCTGCGACGAAGGCCATGCCTCTTTCAATGGCCTCGAGTGCGGTGGCTTCGTCGGTGATCCCCGAAAAATCGAAAAGGAGAATCTGCCGCTCTTTGTATTCGATGAAGCGCACGCGATCGGACATGGGTTAGGTGCTAGGCCGATGTCCCCGATTGCGGTAGGCGCCGCTCCTGCTCGGCGCCTTTCGTTAGCACGCGCTCGGTGAAGTCCATCCGCTCGTGAAGTTCCGCCACCTCGTCCCGCACCGAAAGCATCTGATCCCTCAGCTCCTCGACCGCCTCCGCAAGCTGGGCCGTACCTGTCTCATTCGCCTGCAACCTGAGCCGTTCCGTCTTGGCACTGAGCCAGATCTTCATACCGATGATGGTGAACGTGCCCACGCCGAGCATGGCGAGGAGCGGTGCGATGGCTTCGATCACTGCTTGAGGCATACGAAGACCCCCCTAGAACCCCAAGTCCACCCCAAATTTAGCCAACGTCATCTGGATCGGCACCTTGACGGTCCCAATCTCCCGATCGAGCCGCTGGAACTCGTACTCCACGCGAACCCTAAATCGGCCGTTGGCCGTACCGAGACCAGCACCGAGACCCAGCTCCACAGCGAGCGGCGCGTCACCGCCGCCGTTGAATTCCGCGTTGAGGAGGTATGCCCCCCGACCCCATAAGCTACCTATACGTGCCAACCGCACCTCCGACAGAATCCCGAGCCGGCCCCAACCTATGTCCTGCGCGGCGAACTCCGGATCGACCTCGCGTCGTCCCCCGCCAACCTCGATCGCGAGGGACTGCGCGATTCTGAAGCTCAGTCGGACATCGCCCTGCAACAGATCGAATTCCTCCACACCCTCGGGCGCGTCGGTCATCTTGGCCGTGTAGCCGGACAGCTCGAGACCAAACCGCCCCAGCCGCACCGTGATCTGCCCGCCGACGCCAGTACCATCCACGCGACGATTCTCGCTGATCTCCACATGCGATATCCCCACCGCGTGCACCCCAAACCGCACCGTCTGCGCCGTAGCGATACGTGGAACAATCAGCGCCCCTACCAGCGCCCCTAACAGCGCCCATAACCCCGGGCTCACGCCCGGGGTTTGGTCGCGCGAGTGGGCATCGCGCCTTCTCATCGTTCTTCCCGCCGCTCCACCACCGTCAACACCACCTGCCTCCGTCGCGCGACGTTCTGCTCGACGATCCGGCTGTTCTCGGCGGCCAACTGTTCGCGTAGCAACCGGTTGAAGTCGATGTTGGCCTCGACCGGAACGGGGTCCGGCTTACGCAGGCTCAGAAACAGCCCTACGCCAACCGTGAGCAACGTGACACCACCAATCTCGCGACGCTCGCCACCGCCCAGGGTCGTGTTCTCGAGCGCTAGCGACGCGCCGGCGGTCACACCCGCGAACAGTACCGCAAGCCCGAGCGGCTTGAAGCCGCGCGGCGGCGAGACCGATTCGGGCCGTTCCGTGTAACCCGGCAGGCTCGCGAGGTGCTGCGCGGTATCGACGGCTCCGTGCAGGACGACGACGTCGATTGCGGCGGAGAACTCGCTCGATCCCTCGAAGGCAGTCACGATCACCTGATAGAGCCCTGCGGGAACCGGATTCCCATCGGGACCGATGCCGCGCCAATCGACCCGTGCGGCGCCGCCGACATTCTGTGAGTCGACCACCATATCGAGCCCCGAGCCGACGACGCGCGTCATCACTCGTGCCGAGCGGGAGAGCTGGAACCGGACGGGCGCGCCGCCCTGCCCCGCAATGAACGTGGCGGAATCGACGCCGAGCCGGCGTACGACGAGCACCTGGCCGAGCGCCGAGGCATACAGCGAGGTGATGCGCGGCGAGACCTGCTCCACGTCGGGTTCCCGGTCGGGATCGAGAAAGATGAGCTGCTTGAACGCCTCGACGGCTTGCCGAGTCGAATCCAGTGCGCCATAGGCCATCCCAAGCAACTCGGTTGTGATGACGCGGTCGTCGCGACCTATGCGCTGCGTCAGGGCGCGTTGTCCCAGCGTGATGGCCGCCGCGAAATCGAGCGCGTCATACGCCGCCTTTGCCCGCACGACGTCCGGGTGCTCCTGCGCCAGCGCTGTGGTGGGGGCAGCGAACATCACGAGCAGCAGTAGTACGCGGCGCATCAGCTACCTCCCCGCGTCAATGGCTTGTTGATCCGGGTTTCCTCTCTCGCCGTGATCGTCACGGTGTCGATTATCGTTTGAAATCCTTCACGGCTGATTCGCACGACATGCTGGCCCACCGACAGCTCCATCCGTACCTGCGGTGTGTCACCGATGAACTGCTCATCGACGTACACCGTCCCGTAGGGCGTCGTGTTGACGGTGAGAAACCCGATGCGCGGCACGACCGGAACGGGACGGGGACGCTGCGGACGTGGTCGCACAGGTGTGGGAACGGGGGCGGGGGCTTGCTGTTGCTCCCTCGGTTGGGAGCGCGCCGGTGGCGGCTCTGGATCACGTGTCACCGTAGTGTCGAGCAATTCCGGTTGCGCCACGACCGTTGTCTGGGAATCGATCCCGGTGACCGGCGGCGACGGTGACTCACCCTCTGGGACATTCACCACACGCACGCCGGCACGCTCGAGCAACGTGTTGCCGTACGGCGTGAAAACGAGCATGGCGGCCGCTGCGAGCGCAATGGCCACCACGGAGAGCAACGCCGGCACGACGCGCCGTTTGCGCGATGGACCCGTGACGACGGTAGCATGCGAGACCTCCGTGGGCGCCTCACTGGACGTGAGCGACTGCCGCCCTACCATGCCGGCGCTCTCCCGTGTCTCGGGCTCCACCGGGTGCGCCGGCCACACGGCCGTTGCCATCGCTTCCATGTTGGGGAACCGATGCGCGGGGTCCTTGGCCATCGCGCGGCGTATTGCGGCCGTGAGGAAGGACGGAATGTCCGGGCGCAGTTGCTCGATCGGTGTCGGGTCCTCGAAGACGTGCTTGTAGATGATCGTGTGGACCGAATCGTCCTCGAACGGAAGTCGGCCCGTGAGCATCCGATACCCCACCACGCCCAGCGAGTACTGGTCGCTGGCATGGCTGACATCGTCACCCTTCGCCTGCTCGGGGCTCATGTAGTGCGGCGTGCCGATGACCTGGCCGGTGGCGGTGAACTGCGAGGCGGACTGCAGGGCCTTGGAGATCCCGAAGTCGGTCAGCATGACGCGACCGGTCTGGTCGACCATGATGTTGGCGGGCTTGATGTCGCGGTGGACGACGCCGCGCGCATGCGCATGCCCCAGGGCAACGGCCGCTTCCCAGACGATGCGTTGTGTAAGCTCGACAGGGACCGACCCCGTACCGATGACGCTGTCGAGCCCGCGGCCCGACACGTATTTCATCACGAAGAAGTGGAGATCCCCCTCGCTCTCGACCGCGTAGATCGGGATGATTCCGGGATGGTCGAGCTTGGCAGCCGTGCGGGCTTCCCGCTTGAACCGGCCCACGAACTGCTCGTCGCTGGCAAGCTCGGGCGGGAGCACCTTGATCGCTACCTGCCGGTCCAGCTTGCGGTCGTGGGCGAGGAACACCGCCCCCATACCGCCGCGGCCGAGCATGTCCTCGACGTCGTAGTGTCCCTCCACCACGTCGCGCAACAGCGCCGCGATGTCAGCGCTCTTCGCCCCGGTACGGGGAGCACTTGTGGGATCGGACGAATCTACGCCGCAGGTTGGGCAGAACCGACTCCCGTCCGGAAGCGGCGTATGACAGTGGGTGCAGGCGGTCACCGCAGCCGCTCCGGCCGGAACCAGGCAGGCAAGTGCGGGACACGCGGAGCCGCTGCGCGCTTCCCTGCCAGCGTCTCTAGTCGCTCGGTCAACGTGTGCTGGCGCGACAGCGCCACCGAGGTCGGCACGCCGACGCCGGTGGCGCTCGTGAGCGTGTACCGTGTCGGTACACCTACGAAATCGAAAACCACGAGAAAATAGTCGCCCGCCGGCAACACGGCCGACACTGTTTCGCTTGCGCCGGACAGCGCACCGACATCCACCACAACCAGCGAATCGGGCCGGAAGTCGCGCACCAGGTAGAGGTCGATATCGGGTTCCTCGTCCGCGAAGCTGGGAGCGACCGTCGTCGCTGTGGCCGTGAACGTGAACGGCTGAGGCGTCCCGGTCACGGTGAAGCGGAACCAGTCGATATCGTGCGGGTTGTCGATTGTGAGATTCACCGTTCCGGTTTGCGCGACCGGTGTGGCAACATCACAGTAGTCGTTCTCTTCTGCCGGATCGGCTGGCAACACCGATAGGTACGACGACGCCACGAGCAGTTCGTACGAGGCCGGCGTTCCCTGCGGCTCGTAGGGCGCAAGGATATGGAATGTCCCGGCGGGGAGATCTTTGAGGGCGATGATCGACAGCGGGAACAACACCTCGCTGATCTGCACCGGCTCGCCGTTCTGCGAGAACTCCAGACGGTTGCAGAAGTACGATTCAGGACCGATCGCCCACGAGTCCCGCCCAATGATATAGCTCTGGATCGATCCGATCCAAGCGAGCGAATCTGTAACGAAGATCCCGAACGACTGCGCGCCGGCGTTCTCGCTGAAGAAGATGAGCGTGCGGTCCTGCGCGGTCGTGTTCTCGAATGTGAACCAGTCGGCCGGATTCACGTCGGCCGCCACGCCCTCGTTGCGCTGGCGTGGCTCGAAGGCTAGCGCCGGATTGAAGAAGCCATCGGGTATCGGGCCGAGCGCGGCCGGAACGGTATCGTTGGGCTCGTAGAGATCGCGTTGCACCACCTGAATCGTGTCGGGGACGATGAGTCCGCCATTGAACCCTAGCAGCGTGAGCACCGAGCGACGCTCTGCCGGCGGCGGAACCCAGATGCTGAGTCGCGCCTCGCCCTCGGGCCGATCGGGGTCAACCGGTACGAACTCCGATACGGGAGCATCCACGTCCTGCTCGTTGAAGCCGGTAAACGTGATCGAGAAGAGCGCATTGGTATCGAGTCCGACCCCGTAGATGTTCAACACCTCGCCAAATCGGACATTCGCAGGCCGAATGCTGTCGACCTCGAGCAGGCCTCGGACCCGCGTCTCCTGCGTGAACTGCTCCGCATCCGCAAAGGCAATCGCCGAGACGGTGACCGTTGCCGTGCCAACCCCAACCGCCCGCAGGAAGCCCGACGTATCGATGCTAATGACCGTCTGGTCGCTCGATGCAAACGAGACGATGGCATTCGGAACCGCGGCTCCACTCGCGTCCAGGACGCGAGCCACCAATTCCATGCTGTCCTTGAGAAGGAGACTCGGGATTGGATCTACCTCGACGCGAATCTCATCGGACCGATCGGTCGGCGTTACACAAGCGGCGGGACCGAGCGTCGCGACGAGTACGAGAGCGGGAAATCCGCGGAATGGCGTCATGCGTAGTACACGTTGTTGGGATTAGCGGTGGCCGTCAAGCAACTGTGTTCACTCTAGCGAGTATCGGCCTCCGCCGCCGGGCGCTTTACGCTTGTGTCCTGGCCACTAACCCGGCGAGGGCGGCCGCCGCACCAGCCAAGATAGCCGGATAGACAAGGACTGCGGTGACGAGCACCGCGCCGGGGACGCCCATCGCCCCACCCGCCATGTCCGCCAACGATCCGACGGGTCCCCGGAGCGCGGTTACGCCCAGGAGGAGCACCCAGGCAAGGCTCGCCGAAACCGCGGCGGTCAGCGCCGGAAATCCCTCACCTTGGCGGGAGAACCCCCAGCCCGCACCGATGAGCGGCACCGTCCACCACCCCAGCCAGACGGTCGCGATGAGCGTCACGAGCGACAGCACGCCGATCTCCAGCCACTGCCGCTTCACGGACGCACCGACCGGATCGTGAACGATCCCGCAGTGGTTTCCCGAGCCAGTTCCGCAGCGGTGCGCGGGAACGGGAGCGGATCGAGCCCGCCGTCCGCCCAGAGCTGCAAGCGATCCTTGTACCAGCGACTCGTGGGGTTGCCCGACTGCCCACCGGGGTAAACGCCCCAGGCCCGCACCTCCGGCCCGAGTTCAACCACCATGCGCCAACTCGGCCCGTGCGTGCCGCGTTCTGACATCTGGGGTATCGTGCCGCGGCCACCCCGTACCGGGAGGTCGAGTGCCGAGAGACTGGAGAAACGCAGCAGGTGGTAGATATTGGCCGTGCCGACCCTGCCCCAACGCCAGCCACCGTCGGCGGGCTCCCCGTAGCGCTCGATCGCCTCCCGATACCCCGCGATGAGGCTTGCGACAATGACGGCATCGCGCGACTCGACCGTCTCCGCGGTACGACGATCGTCCCACCAGACACTGGTCGGGTCGCCGAGCAGCACCGCCAGCACGTCCTCACCGGGCGTCATGACGCGCCGCCCGAGCGTGTCTCCCGGAACGAGCAGCTCGTCCCATGTTGCGTCCTTCAGCGCACCGAGCACCAACTCAAACAGCACCGCCCGCTCGTTGTCGGGCACGTACTGTCCATCCCACTCGCCGAGCAGACGAGCGGCCTCTATTGCCTCGCTGCCGACGAGCGCCGGCGACGCGCTCTCTACGGCACTCAACATCGCTGGCAGAAACTGCTCCACCCGCGCGCTCCCGGGATCTACCTGATACCGTCGCATGGCATCGGGCGTCACGGCCGAGTCGGCACGCAGGAGTTGGTTGATCCGCATCGCGCGCCACGGTGCGGGCCAGCGCGCACCGAAGTAGGTAGAGTCGGTAGCTGGATCCACCGGCTGCTGATTCGCGGACACGAGGAATCCCTGCTCGGGGTTTCGCGACAGCGGGTAGCGCGATACGGGCAAGAAGCCCTGCCAATCCGACGAGCTGGTCGAGCCGTCGAACAGCGTGAACCCGGCCCGACCGCCCGGTCGAATTGGGTAAGCTCCGGGCAGGAACATGGCGATCTCGCCGGATCGATCGGCCACTACGCCGTTCTGAATGGGCGCGAGGTGAAACTCCATTGCGCCCAGCCAGTCGCCAACCGAGCGCGCGTCTATCATGTCGAGGAACGGACGCAGTCCCACCTCTTGGTCCAGCACCGTCCAGCGGACCGAACGCGCACCGAGAGAATCGCGCCGCAGCGGGCCACGATGCGTGTAGTAGAGGGTGTCGGTAGCAAGCAGCTTGCCGTGCGGCCCAAAGTACTCCTCGATCTCCCGCTTGAGCGGGATCCACACGCCGTCCAACTCGTACTGGGTGGGCCGATCCAGGTTGTCGAGCGTCTCCGCGTAGTAGTCGAGCACATCGGCGCCGGTGTTCGTGAAGCTCCAAGCGACGTCGCGGTTGAAGCCGATCAACACGCCGGGAGCACCGGGGAACGTGACGCCGTAGACGTCGAGCGCCTCGGGCACGACCAGGTGCGCCTCGTACCAGACCGACGGGAGCGTCAGGTCGAGGTGCGGGTCACCCGCCAGCAGGGCATAGCCGTTGGCGGTTCGCTGGGGAGCGACGGCCCAGTTGTTGGATGCCTCCCGATCCGTGCGGCGATGCGACGGCAGCGCACCGTCACGCGGGAGCGTGGTCGCCGCGTCACCCAACACGGGGGCGGGGGCGGGGGCGGGGGCGGGCAACGGACGCAAGTCCACGCGCGGGCTATCTCGTCCGGTGGGGATGACCGGTTCGTGAATCCGCGCCGCCTCCCCGATCAGCGCATCGGCGGCCGCGCGGCCCACCCGCTCGACCAGACGGGCATAGGTACGGTCGGGATGCGAGTAGGCCAGCGTGTAGCTCATCCGCTTGCTGAACAGGAATGTGCGATACGGATTCCAGCGCTCTGGTTTGGCGTTCAGGAGACGGTACTCGAGCGGAAGATCGGCGGGCCCCATTGCGTCTATCCACGCGTTGACGCCGTCCGCATAGGCGATCAGCTGCCGGCCTTCTTCGGAAGTGCTGTCGAGTGCCGCGGCATCACGCCGCGCGGACCACGCCAGTCCCAGCGCACGCTGTTCGGAATCGCACGCGAGCGCGCTCTTGCCAAACCACTCCGCCAGCCTGCCTGCCGCGGCGCGCGTCGTAAGCTCCAACTGAAAGAGCCGGAACCGCGCGTGCAGGTACCCGAGCGCCCGGTAGGCGTCCTCGACGTTGCGGGCGAAGATGTGAGGGACCGCCCGGTTGTCGAAAACGACGGTTACGGAGTCGGTCACGCCCGGGATCCGAACGGTGCCCCCGGGCAGTTCGCGCTGGGCGGCAACCGCCCAGATACCGGCAGTCGGATGGAGGAACGTCCCTAGCGGCGGCAGCGGACCGAGGGAACGGAACCCGCCGTAGAGCGCGACACCCAGCAGGAGGGCGGGCAGAACTACCTGGAGGATCGATACCAGCCGCGCTTTCCCGTTCATGTCGGCTAGCGCGCCACCTGGACTGTCGCGACGCGCACGCGCCCATCTTGGGCGTCGGTCCACGCCACGATCACGTCGCCACCGCTCGTGACCAGCCGCGGGAACCCGGAGGCGCGCGCCGCGGACGTCACGGCGACAGCGTGCGGCCGCCCGACGTTCCCCTCCGCGTCCAAGGTGCGCATTTTGATCTCCGCTCCCTCTGCCAGCTCCTCGATCCAGGAGATCGCCGCCGTGCGGTCGTCGAGAAACACGATATCGGTGCGACCGGTTGGGCGCCCGTCGTCGATGCGCAGCCGCTCACCAAACGAGGCACCGCCGTCGTGCGAGATAGCCGCGTACGCCCGCGCCTTATCGTTCGCGCCAGTGAACCACGCGACCATCACCAGGTTCCCGCGTGCCGCCACAGCGGGGCCGTTGACGGGACACCCGGGGTAATACCATCCGTCGTCCGCTACCTTCGCAGGTAGGCTCCACGCGCCATCGACGAACCGCGCGACGCCAATATCGCGGATCTCTTCTTCCGACCGATCCCTGTAGACCGCGACGAGACCATCCGTGGTGCGTGCCAGGTCGGCCTGACAACAATCGCAGATGCGTCCATCCACTTCGACGTCCGGTGCCGGCGTACCGTCTGCGTCGAGCGTCGTGAACCGGAGCGTCATCGCACCCGTAGCGGCATGGCCATCGCTCTCCACGGGTCCCCTCGTGTTACGCCCGTCAAGCCAGATCAGGCCCGCCCCGTCTTCCCATGGCACCAGTGCGACGAACCCGTGTTCGGTTGGCGACAGATCGCCGTGAGGGACGAACGGCGCGCCCCACGTTACACCACTATCGTGCGAGATGGCCAGCTTCACGTGATATGCGTACGTATTAGAGGCAGTCTTCTGGAGCCAGTGCGCGACCATGCGTCCATTGGGTAGCGCGGTGACCGAGGGGAAGTCCGCCCAGTTCACGAACAGCGAGTCGTTCTCAACCGGCGTACCGACGACATGCCATGTGCCTTCCGTGCGCACCGCCACACGGAGTGCGTGCCGATCGTGGTCGGTGGGCTCTAGCCATGTGAGCACCGGAACGTCGCCGGCCAGCGCCAAATTCGGCGCCAGCGACCCCGGTGGAGCGACGAACTCGACCTCCCCAACCGTGAACGTGCCGCCAGCCGGTGCACACGCCGCGGCGACCAAGACCGCCACACCAAACACGGCTCGACGCGTCATCTACCCTCCTCCAAGCTTGCATACACGAAGCCGACATACCGCGCCGCGGCATCGGCGTCTCCCCACTCCGCCCACTCAGCCGTCACACCCATCTCCTGGATCTCTTCGAGTGACTGCCCCGATGCCATGGCCAGTGCTACGCGCTCGCGCGTCGTGGCGAGGAAGGACCGATAGGCCACGAGATCGGCACGGGTCGCCAGGGGTCCGTGACCGGGAATGATCTTGGTGTCCCACCGATTCCGCCCCCCGTCTGCACATCGATGAACGGGAAGCGTTGGTTGAAGAACGTGTCGCCCATGTGCACCACGTTCACGTTGCGGAAGTGCACGATCACATCGCCGTCAGTGTGCGCGTGCGGTACATGGAAGACGTGCAACTCGTCGCCATTGAGATAGAACGTCGTCGTCGCCGAGAACGTGACAACGGGCAACGCACTCTCCGGAGAGGCGGGCTGCCGGTAGTCGATGGCCTCGATAAACTGATCCACGCTCATCCGCCGGCGCACGTTGTCGTGTGCGAAGATCAATACGCCGGCGTTGCCCAGATTCTCGTTGCCGCCGGTGTGGTCTCCGTGCCAGTGCGTGTTGAGCACGAAACGGATCTTCCCATCGGCGAATTCGCGGATGGCGGCAACGATGCGATCTGTCAGAGGGGCGAACTGGTCGTCGATGAGAAACACACCGTCTGCCCCATAAGCCACACCGATGTTCCCACCCTGGCCCAGCAGCATCTTGACCCCGGGCCCGACGTCGACCACCTCGATACGGACGTCCTCCTGGCCCGCGAGCGGAGTTGTTGCACACATGAACACGGCGAGAGCGACGACCAAGCGCATCTAGTCCCCCACTGACTGAAGGGCGGAAAGTAGGATGATAAGTTAGCAACCTTCCGCCATTCCGCCATTCCACCTTCCCGACTACCCTCCATTCCGCCTTATTATCCCACATCCCGCCGCCAGCAGGTACCTCATGGAATGGCTGATCACACTCGACATTGTATTCTCACTGGACTCGGTAATCACAGCGGTTGGGATGGCGCGGCACCTCTGGGTGATGGTGACGGCCGTGGTGCTGGCGGTAGCAGTGATGATGTTCGCGGCGGAGCCTGTAGCCGCGTTCGTCGAGCGCCATCCGACTTCGCCATGGGGTTCTCGGTGCTCGTGGAGATGATGAACCTGGCGGTTGCGCGCGCGCGCGGAGCCAGTGCAGCTGCGAGGGGCGCGCATTCCCACCTCCCTTTGAGTACATTTCCGCGAGGCTTCCATCGAAGGTAGCGCTCCCCACACTACCGAAGCCGCACGAAAGGCACCAGAGGCACGCGTGGCAAACGATTCGCTGACCGTAACCGACAACCGTACGGGCAAGACGTACGACATTCCCATCGAGAATGGGACCATCCGCGCAATTGACCTGCGCAAGATCAAGACGAACGATACCGATTTCGGGTTGATGACCTACGATCCGGGATTTACCAACACCGCCCACTGCAAGAGCGCCATCACGTTCATCGACGGCGGCAAGGGCATACTCCGGCATCGTGGCTACCCCATCGAACAACTCGCGGAACAAGGTTCCTTCCTCGAGACCGCGTACCTGCTGCTCTACGGCGAACTACCCAACGTCGAGCAGCTCGCCGCGTGGAAAAACAACATCACGCACCACACGTTCGTCCATGAGAACGTCAAGAAATTCATGGACGGCCTGCGCTACGACGCACACCCCATGGGTGCCTTCTTGAGCACCGTCGCGGCACTGTCGACGTTTTACGCCGACGCGAAGCGCATTGACGACCCGGCATGCCGTGAGCACCAGATCCACCGGCTGATCGCGAAGACCCCCACCATCGCGGCATTCGCGTATCGGCACATGGTCGGTCTGCCGTATGCGTACCCCGACAACGACCTGTCGTACGCCGGAAATTTCCTGAACATGATGTACCGCACGACCGAGCAGCAGTACGTGCCCAATACGGTGCTCGAACACGCGCTCGACGTGCTCTTCATACTCCACGCCGACCACGAGCAGAACTGTTCGGCGGCGGCGATGCGCGCAATCGGCTCGTCCAATGCCGATCCGTACAGCGCCATGGCCGGGGCCGCCGCCGCGCTCTACGGCCCACTGCACGGCGGTGCCAACGAGATGGTGCTTCGCCAGTTGAGGGAGATCGGGTCCGTCAAGGAAATTCCGGCGTTCATCAAGCGTGTAAAGAGCAAAGAGATCCGGCTCATGGGCTTTGGCCACCGGGTCTACAAGAACTACGACCCGCGCGCACGGATCATCAAGAAGGTGGCGGAAGACGTGTTCGACGTCACCGGAAAGAACCCGCTCATCGACATCGCGGTCGAACTCGAGCGCATTGCGTTGGAAGATGAGTACTTCATCTCCCACAAGCTCTATCCCAACGTCGATTTCTACTCGGGTATTATCTACGAAGCAATGAGCTTCCCCGTCGCAATCTTCCCCGTACTGTTCGCCATTGGCCGCACACCGGGGTGGTTGGCACAGTGGCAGGAGATGTTGATGGACCCCGAGCGCCGTATTGCCCGGCCCCGACAGGTGTACTTGGGGATGGGGGAGCGGGCGTACGTGCCGCTGGAGAAACGATAGGGGTCGCTAGACACAGAGGTGCTCAGACGCTCAGGTGCTCAGAGGTAAGGTTGCACTCCTGAGCAGTTGAGCGACTCACCTTCCTATCGGAAGCCCTCCCGTCAACCGGCGTAAGCGTCCCTCCAACTCTTCGCGAATCCGCGCGACCTCTGCGCGTATGTCGTTCACTTGACCTGTCGCTTCTGACTCCAGTCTGGTCACGGCACTGCGCGCACGGCCCACATCGTCGGCGACCAGTGCATCGACGCGCGCCCGCACCTGCGCCTCGGCCCGTGCCACCTCAGCACCCAGTTCGTCTCGCAGACCAGCAGCGAGGGCATCCGCTACGTTCGACTGCACCGACAACCGCGGGCTCCTGAGGGGCCCGCTGAGGCGGGTAACCAACTCCAGCCTCCGGACACGCGAGAGCACACGCCACAGAAGATCGCTCGTCGCGTCGCCGTCTGGTGAAGCTTGCTCCGTACGCTCAAAGACGACTGCGCTTGCCGTCCAGCGCCAACGAGCATCGAGACTGTCGCCTACACGTGTGAGTGCGATCTCCATTGCACCCGCTCCCGGCACCAGCCGGGCGCCAATCGATGCCAGCTCGATGTTTGGCAGAGTAATGCCCTCGAGCAGCACAGCGGCCGAATCCCGCACGGGAGCACCGACATGATTCAACATGCCGGTCACGCGAATGGTCTGTGGCCCCACCACCCCTTCTGTGCGCGCGAGTGCGAACGTGGACGGTCGGCCGAGCAACGTTGGCTCACTCGTGAGGTCTGCAAAACGCAGCGCATAGTCCCCCGCCCCGGCTACGCTACCGCCAATCGCAACCGTGGCCTCGGCGAATTCCAGCAGGAAGGTCGGCAGGTCCTCATGCCGGGGGAATACAACCGTTGTCCCTGCACGGCGCGCCCGGTCCTTGCCCTCGCGCAGCCGCGCGCGTACGCCCGGAGGCATGTACCGATCGACGACCCCCAGCCAGTACAGGTACGGCGCGACCTGCGCCGTCACCGCCGACCCGAAGATGGCCGGGCCAAGACTCGGTCCCTCCAGCGACGGTAGCTGCAAAAAACCGAGCGCGTAGGCGTAGTCGTCACGACGCGAGGCCAACACGCGGTCGAGTCCGTCGCGTGCGCGCCCGACCTCGGCCGAGATGGTCTGCTCGACGCGTGACACCGCATCGTCGAGTTGTGCCAACTGCGTGAGCGTGTTGCGCAACGACGTCAGCGCACTGCGCGTCCCGCCAATCCCCAGGCTGCGGAGCGACGCCCCCTCCAACCGCTCGACAAGTGCGCGGGCCGAATCGAGCTGCGGCCGCGGATCGAGTGTGGCGAACTCTGCTTCCAGTGATTGCTTTGACGCATCGATCTGAGTGACCAATCCGCGTGCCGCACGCATGGTTGCGAGGCTCTCCGCCTGGACCGCTCCCACATCGATAGCCTGACCGAATCCCGCCAGCGCGAATTCGGGCAGCGGCAGGCTCTCGCGCCACGACCCCACCTCCCGCCGGATTTCCTGCGAAGCTTCCGAAGGGCGCTCGAGCGCCCCGGATGTCGCTCGAGCCGTCCCGAAACGCAGGCCTCGTATCGCGACCGTATCGATGACGATCTTCCTCTCCAGCAGAGGCGGCACCCGTATCTTGGCCACGATCTCGTCGGCCTCGAAGAGATTGGTCATTGGCCGGTCTGGATTCGTCACTGCGAGCCCACGCAGGTAGACCGCGCCCTCGGCAAGGCGTACGTCGGCCTCTGCGAGATCAACTCGCGCACCCACAATCGTCGCCCCCAACGCTTCGATCGACCGCTCGACCGTGAGATCGAGAAACAGGTACGAGACGACCGACACCAGCGCGAGTAGCACACCCAGAGGAACGATCGCCTTCCACCGGAAGATCCGCGTCCTCATGGTGTTCCCCTGACACCAGCCGCCCGGGAACGATCTGCGGCCGTCACGGCCGGAATAGCCGATACACGTTGTAGACCCTCGATGCCTTGACGGCCCTGAACGCTCGCGTGCGCCGGAGCCGTTCGTAGATGGTCGAGCGATAGGCGGTTATGCCGGCTCGTGCAGCAAAGAACAAAGGCACCGCCAGAACGAGCCAAACGACGAGGCTCCCCAAGACCACCGTGTTGTTGAAATTGGTCAGCGCAAGAGGGGTGTTGTACATCGCGGTCCACATTCGCTGCAGTGCGCCCGTGCTTACCAACAAGCCCGTGCCGAGCGCATCGAACAGGGGATCCAGCGCAAAGCCAATAGGCACGAACGCAAACCAACCCAGCATGAAGCCCGGAAACGACACATTCAAGATGATCGCGAGCGAGAGCGCGGCGAGGTTGTGGAGATTGAGCAGCGGCGTGAGGCCAAGCACGGCCCCAAGGGTGATCCCCGCAGCCACCTGGCCCGGCGTCCCGTCCGAGTTCAGGGCCTTGATGAACGATTGCAGCAGCTTGAGCAACAACACGCACGTAACGTCTCTGGACGATCAGCCGGTGTCCAGGGGGGTAGATTTCCGGTCATGTCTTCGCTAGACCCCATTCTGCGGCCGCGGTCCATTGCCGTTGTCGGTGCTTCGCGCCAGGCCAACACGATCGGCTACCAGCTGCTCGACAATCTGCTGCGCTACGAATACCAGGGGCCCATCTATCCGGTGAACCCCAAAGCACCGTTCATCCATTCCATCGCCGCCTACGCATCCGTTGCAGACATCGGGCAGCCCATCGATCTCGCATTGATCGCGGTGCCGAAGGAGCACGTGCTCGGCGTCGCGCGGCAGTGTATCGAGGTCGGTGTGCGTGGTTTGGTTGTCATCACCGCCGGTTTCAAGGAGGTGGGCGGTGAGGGAATCGAGCGGGAGGGGCAGCTCACGGAGCTCGTCAAGGAAGCAGGCGTACGGCTCGTCGGACCGAACTGCATGGGCGTCATGAACACCGCGGCCGACGTCCGAATGAACGCAACGTTCGCGCCGTCCTGGCCCCCGCCCGGCCCCGTTGCGTTCATGAGCCAATCCGGTGCCATGGGGCTCTCAGTGCTCGATTACGCACAGAGTCTCGGGATCGGTTTCTCGTCTTTCGTATCTGCCGGCAACAAGGCCGACGTGAGCGGCAACGATCTGCTCGAGTACTGGGAACACGACCCAAACACGTCGATGATCCTCATGTACCTCGAGAACTTCGGCAACCCCGAACGGTTCGTGGAGTTGTGCCGACGCATCACGAGAACGAAACCCATCTGCGTCGTGAAGTCGGGCCGGACCGGTGCCGGCCGGCGCGCCGCGGCGTAGCACACCGGTGCTCTTGCCGGAACCGAACTGGCGACCGAGGCAGTCATCGCACAGGCGGGCGCCATTCGCGCCCATACCGTGGAGGAGCTGTTCGATCTGGCAATGGCTTTGTCCAACCAGCCCTTGCCCGAGGGAAATCGGGTGGCGATCGTGACGAACGCGGGCGGGCCGGGAATCATAGCCGCGGATGCCTGCGAAGACGCGGGCCTCATGGTCCCGGAGTTTTCCTCGACCACGCAAGACGCGCTCGGAGCCCATCTGCCGGAAGAAGCCAGTGTGCGTAACCCGGTCGACATGATCGCGAGCGCCACAGCCGATAGCTACGTGACCGCCATCGATATCGTCCTCGAGGACGAGAACGTCGACGCCGCCATTGCCGCGTTCGTTCCCCCGCTCGGGATCCAGGCGCGTGACGTCGCGGAGGCCATCGTTCGAACCAACAGCCGTCACCCCGACAAACCGCTGCTGGCGGTGCTCATGGGGCGGGAGGGACTCCCGGCAGGCATTGCCGAGCTGCACGACGCCAACGTTCCCGCTTACATCTTCCCCGAGTCCGCCGCCAGGGCTCTGGGTGCCATGTGGCGCTATCGTCAAAAGATGAACGTGGCAGAAGGGTCGACGGTTACATTCGATGTTGACGATGATTCCGTCCGGCGAATCATCGACCGCAGCCTGGCTGCGGGTGAGACGAAGGTGAGCGAGCCAGACGCCATCTGCATTCTCGAGGCATACGGGATTGCGGTACCGGCATGGACGTTCGTCGAAACGACCAAGAGCACGACCGGCCTCGTTTCCGCCACCGCAGGCGCGGCCGACGTGCTCGGGTTCCCTGTTGCAATCAAGATTGTGAGTCCTGATGTGGTTCACAAAACGGACTTCGGCGGCGTGGTACTCGGGCTCACGGGGACGGAAGCCACCAAGAAAGCGGCGCGAGACATGATTAAGCAGGTCCCGCATGACGTGGGCGATCCCGGTCGCGCGCCTACTGTGTCAGGCATACTCGTCCAGCAGATGGCGGCGGCGGGACGCGAGACGATCGTGGGACTCACGCGCACGTCCGGCACGGGCGCGATGGTGATGTTCGGCATGGGCGGCGTCTATGTCGAGGTGATGCGCGACGTGGTGTTGCGACTCGCTCCGCTACGTGACGTCGACGCCGACCAGATGATCCGTCAAGTACGGATGCACAAGCTCCTCGACGGCGTGCGCGGCGAGCCGCGACGGGATCACGATGCGCTGGCGGACGTGATCCTCCGGGTCGGCCAACTCGCCGTGCGCCATCCCCGTATCGTCGAGATGGACATCAACCCCCTGCTCGCGCTCGAGCGGGGCGCCGTCGCGGTCGATGCGCGGTTCTCGGTAAGGGACGGCGAGTGAAAGTCGTCCTAACCGGCGGTACCGGCTACATCGGATCGCATCTCGTGCGCGCGCTGCTCCGCGATGGACACGAGTGCGTGGTCGTGACGCGGGGCAAGACCGATCCCTGGAGTGACGACCGGGTGCGCCTGCTGCGAGCCGACCCCACGGCGCCCGGTGCGTGGCAAGCAGAGGTGGAGCAAGCCGACGCGGTCGTGAATCTCGCGGGCGCGAGACTCGTGGAACCGCCACACCGGTGGACGGCCACCCGGAAGCAGGTGATCCGCGAGAGCCGTATTGCCACGACCAGGCACGTGGCGGAGGCCGTCGCGCGAGCGAGCGAGCCGCCGTCCGTCCTGATCTCCGGTTCAGCCGTGGGCTACTACGGCGATCGCGGCGACGAGCAACTCGACGAGACCGCGCCGCCCGGGGACGACTTCCTGGCACAGCTCTGCGTTGACTGGGAAACCGCGGCAGGGGCCGCGCTCAATCGAACACGGCTGGTGACTTTGCGCACGGGTCTCGTCCTCGGGCCGGAAAGCCCCCTCCTCCAATCGATGCTCCCTCCGTTCAAGCTTGGTATTGGGGGACCGTGGGGGACGGGAAGACAGTGGTGGCCCTGGGTGCACCTCGATGATGTCGTCGCCATGATCCAGCAGGTGTTGACCGGCGACCTGACAGGCCCACTCAATGTGACGGCACCGAACCCGGTGCGCGTTGCCGAGTTCGCAAAGACGCTCGGCCATGTGCTGCACCGACCCGCGATTGCCCGGATTCCGGAGTTCGTATTGCGATTGGCACTCGGTGAGGTGGCGGACGCGTTGCTGGCATCACAACGCGTCATTCCCACAAAAGCCATCGAGGCCGGGTTTCGCTTCAGCCACCCGGACCTCGAGCCCGCCCTCGCGGGAGTTCTCAACAAGAAGGAACGCTAGTCG
Organism: Gemmatimonadota bacterium; assembly: GCA_036679645.1. GTDB lineage: Bacteria > Gemmatimonadota > Gemmatimonadetes > Gemmatimonadales > GWC2-71-9 > JADFNB01. The sequence continues at coordinate 37,713 of JAZDCY010000014.1, forward strand.
GTTTTTCTGGTCCGGCGATCGTCATCAGTGCGGCGCTCATCCTCACGACGTTCCGCGCCGCCGCGACGCTCGACCTCAACCGGAATGCTCTGGCGCCGCCGGTCGCCGGACCGCCGATCCCCAGCACGCCGGTCTCCCGCCCGCCGGTCTGCCTCGCGCTTATCCTCGCTGGAACAGTTGTCTTCCACCTGTATGTTTGTCATGGCATCTCCTGCCACGAGCATCGGCAGTCGCCTGGCCGGGCTCAAATTCTTGCTACCCAACCGATTCCGTGTCCCCGCAGATGCCACGCCCGCCCGCTCTCGGCTGGCTCGTCACGATGAACACGCTGTGTTCCGTATTCGAGGCGTCGACCGCTCACGCCATGAGCGGGCGTCACGATCCCTGGCCGCCACGGCCTCGTAATCCCCCTTGCATCTCGTAGCAGTCGTTCCCGACCCGTTATACTTGAGTAGTCGGGCAACCAGGAGCTTCCGTGGCTGACGACCTTGACCGCCTGCGGGCCGCGCTCGCAGATCGCTATCGCCTTCTCCGCGAGGCGGGTCGGGGTGGAATGGCGACGGTTTTTGTTGCAACGGACCTGAAGCCCGAATGCCGCGTCGCAGTCAAGGTCGTGAGGCCCTGGCCTTGATGCACCAAATCCTACTCACCAGTGTCTGCCGTCCCTTGGGGGTCCGCCACGGCGACTCCCCGAGCGTAGGCTACGAGTTGCTGCACGAACAGGTGACCCGCGCCCAGGGTCTGTTCAGCCCCCGCTCGCACCATGTCCAGTTCTCGCTGGAGTACATCGCCGAGAACCTCGAGGCTCCCACGGCGGTGCTCCAATATCCCTCCCGAAGGGAACTCGTCCGCGAACTCAGGCGCGGGTACGAGTTCGTGGGTGTATCGTTTGTCCTGGCCACGTACCACCGCATGAAGGAGGTTGTGGCTCTGGTCCGGAGACACTCGCCGCGGTCGAAGATTGTGCTGGGCGGGTACGGGACGGTGGCGCCCGACGAGATGCTTCGTCCCTTCAGCGACTTTATCTGTCGCGAGGAGGGAGTAGGCTTCATGCGGCGCCTCTTGGGCGAACCCGAGATCCCGATGCCGTACCGGCACCCTCTGATCATCAACCCGCTCCGGGTGTTCGGGAAAGAGGCGTCGCGGACGGGAGTAGTGTTCGGCGGCCTGGGATGTCCGAACGGATGCGACTTCTGCTGCACCTCTTACTTCTTCAAGCGCAAGCACATCCGCCTGCTTCCTACGGGAGCCGACATCTACCGGGTGATCCAACGCTACCTCGAGGTCGATCCCCAGCTCTCCATCCTGATCTTGGACGAGGATTTTCTGCTCAACCGTCGCCGAGCGATGGAGTTTCGGGAGGAAGTTCTCCGGGTCGGAAAGCCACTCTCCATCTTTGTTTTTGCCAGCGTCCGGGCCTTGAGCCGGTACACGGTGACCGAGATTCTGGAGATGGGGATCGATGGGATGTGGATCGGCTACGAGGGAACACGGTCAGGATATGCGAAACTGTCGGGCCGGCCGGTCGAGGAGATCTTCAACGAGTACCGTGAACACGGAATCAGCATCTTGGCCTCCATGATCGTGGGCTTCCCCTACCAGACGCCAGAGATCATCGAAGAGGAACTCTCGGGCCTCCTCGCGTTGCGACCGGTGCTCGCGCAGTTCTTGATCTACGGCCCTTGTCCCGGCACTCCATTCTACGACCAAGTCATCCGGGAAGGGAAACTGCTTCCAGAGGTGGCCGAAGATCCCGAGCTATTCTATCGTCGGGGGACTGCGTTCCACGCGATGGTCACCCATCCGTCGATGACGTCCGGCCAGATCGAGGCTGCCCAGGAGCTTTGCTACCGGGAAGATTTCCGGAGGTTGGGACCAGTGCTGCACCGTTCGGTGGAGCGATGGCTCGAGGGATACCTCAAGCTGCGGGAGTCGCCGAGCGCGTTTCTACGCGCCAAGGCGGAGCTGATCGCGGCCGACCTCAGGAGAGCCTATCCCCTGTTCTTGGTGGGCAGGCTGTTGGGCCCGACAGCGCGGGTACGGCGTTGGATTGGCGGGCTGCAACAGCGGATTCACGTCGTGCTGGGAAGTCCCACTTGGAACGAGCGTCTCCAGTCGGTTGCGGCCGTGGGCTTGGCTCTCTGGACGGGACTTACGCTCAGATTGGGCCTCTTCCAGCACCCGCCGCTGGTAAGGCATACGTTCAGGATGTGGGACGAGCGTCCCGGGCGGGCTTGGCGGCGCTTGCGCCATGAGGATCCCGCTGGGCACTCGATCCAGGTGGAGCGCCGACCCGCCTCCACGGTGTGGGTGCTGCTGGAAGGACGGCTCACGGCAGCGGCAGCCGGACGGTTCGTTGCGGATCTCCAAGCTGCCCTGGCACGCCGCAAGGATAGAGTGGTGCTGGACCTGGCCCGCCTAGTGGGCCTGGAGGACGGTGCGATGGGTGAGCTGGTAGCGGGGCTGACAGGCCATCGCGATCGGATCCGCCTCATTCTCCCCCGCGTGGGAGAGTGCCCGGCACTGGCAGCGATCTTCCGGCTCTACCAGTAAGCACACCGACCGTGCTACGCAAACGCGCCTTGCACTCGACGGAGCCGAAAAAGTTCCGGACTCATGGAAGGAAAGTAGAGCCACCGGTCGGAATTGAACCGACGACCACTCGATTACGAATCGAGAGCTCTACCGCTGAGCTACGGTGGCGTTGCCGCGGATGGTTTCCAAAGCGCGGATCCTGTAGATCCGCGCCCGCTGGAAACGATCCGCGGCAGAGTGCCCTGGCCCGGATTCGAACCGGGACGGCTCGCGCCACTGCCCCCTCAAGACAGCGTGTCTACCAGATTTCACCACCAGGGCGGGCACAACAATGTAAGTCCTCGCGAGGGAGCAACTTATCGGGCAGGTAGGCGAGAATCAAGCGCCGCAGTGGCGGGAGCTTCTCGCCGGTCATTACCTTATAGGATCCCTCTTCTGTGAGCCGGCAACCCGATGAACGTGCTGCTGATCGAAGACGATCCCCTGGTCCGAGACAGCATCGCGAATGTGTTGGAACGGGACGGGTTTGCGGTCACCGGGGTTCCCAACGGCCTTCAAGGACTGGCCGAGCTGCGGGACGGGCAATACGCCGCCATCGTGTGCGATCTGCGCCTTCCCTTTCTTCAGGGCGACGATTTCTACGTCCAGGTGAAAGACCTCTTCCCCGACATGGCCAAGCGTATCGTCTACGTCACCGGGTTCGCGGACGACCCCAAGGCCCGGGAGTTCCTCGAGGGAACCGGCCAGCCCTTCCTGGGGAAACCGTTCGAGTCGAGCGAATTGATCGAGATCGTATCGAAGGTGGCCGGCAAGGTGTAGGGGCGCATTGCGTGCACCCCTACCGGAAATACGGATCGGTCCCCGATGCGTGGTCCGTCACGTCCCGGATCCCCTGAAAACCCGGGATCGTGCGGCGAAAATGCGCCTCGATGCCCTGCCTCAGCGTCACGTTAGCCATGCCGCACCCCTGACAGCCGCCCATCAGACGTAGCACGACCACGCCGTCCTGCACATCGATCAACTCGATCTGCCCACCGTGACTCGCGACCGAGGGATTGATGTCGCGCACGAGTGCCTGATCGGCGGACTCGAACATCTCATCGTCCGAGAGCGGGGGGCCGGCCGCCTCGTCAGGCCCATCTCCACGCTGGAGCGCGGTGCCGATGGCGTAGCGGACGCGGTCCTCGAGCTCGTCCCACGAGGCGTCCGCCCGCCGCAGCGCGGTGACGGCGTTCTCCTCGAGCACGACCTCCTGGACACCCGGCACCGCCATCACCGCCTCGGCAACCCGATTGCCGGCGGCGTCCTCGGCCGTGGCAATGCGGTGCGAGCCGGGCGGCGCGATGGCCTCACCGGTCTCGACGACGAATCGGCGGATGCGCTCGTGAGAATCGGGCTGGGGAGCGGTCATGGGGAAATGATAACAGGGTTATGACGTGCGCATCTACCTACGATCGGGGCCGCTCTCCCCCGACGACAATCGCCGGTAAATTCAAGGTCGCAACGGCCCGATTGAATGCCGGGATGCCTTCCTCGAGCACCGCATTCAACCGATCGAGCTGTTCCTGCAGTTGTGCCGACAGTTCCTCGAAGACGGCGTACGCCTGATCGGTCGGCTTGTGGTCGCCGTTGGCTACAACACCGCTGAGACCCGCGATCTTGTTGTTGAGCCGGATCGGAAAGTTCAGCGGGTCCTGGCTGCTGCGGTTCTGAGTCTGATAGATCGATTCCTCGATCTCCTTCAGGTCTCCCTTCATGTCGTCCGCTGTGGCGCGCACCGAATCTGCCGCGACACTGTCCACCGCGTCGCCAGCAGACGTGATTCTTTCGAGCACACCGTCAATCTGCTCGCGCACCGTACGGATGCGTGACACAGCGTCATTCGCCTCGCCGACGCGATCGCGGATCCGGATCAGGAAATCGAATTGTTCCTGCAGATCTGCCTGGGTTGCCGGGACGCGCGGGTCGGCGGCCAGGTCGAACGATTCGGTCTGCGACCACTCACCGACACTCAACCGCACCTGATAGGTCCCCGGCACGGCTCGCGGCCCGGCCGTACTCCCACCCCACATGATCAGGCCATCGAACCGGCTGGCATCGGGATACCGCATGTTCCACGCAAATCGGTTCATACCGGACTCGACCTCTAGCTGGGCATTCCGCTCACTCGCCTCGGAGGAATATGACTTGATCACCTCACCGTCCTCCTCGAGGAACTCGAGCTTCACCTCGACGTCCTCGTCCGCCTCACGCACGTAGAAGAACGTCATGACGCCAGCGGGAGGATTCTGCCCGACGCCGGTGGCACCGAACCCGAACCCGAACCCGCCACCCATTCGGTACGTGGGCCGAGGGGCATAGAGATGGAAGTCGGCCGCCGCAATGTCCTCATCAAGCGCACGCAGCGGAGTGACATCATCCAATATCCAGAATGACCGGCCGTGCGTCGCGACAATCACGTCGCGGTCCTGGAGGATGAGATCGTGCACGGGTACTACCGGAAGATTCAGCTGTAGCGACTGCCAGTCTTCCCCGTCATTGAACGACACATAGACACCGAACTCCCCGGCGGCGTACAACAGCCCGGGACGCTCGAGATCCTCACGCACTGCCCGGATGAAGTGGTTTGCCGGAATCCCATTCGTAATCAGGTCCCAGGACCGGCCGTAGTCATCCGTTTTGAAGATGTAGGGGGTGAAATCATCCAGCTTGTATCGTGTCGCGGCCACGTAGGCGGTGGCGGGATCGTGCGGTGAGACGTCGATGATGCTGATGAGCGCCCACTCGGGGAGATCCCGCGGCGTGACGTTGGTCCACGTCTGACCGGCATCCTGCGTCACGTGCACGAGCCCGTCGTCGGAGCCCGCCCACATGACGTTGGGGTCGTGCTGGGACGGTGCGAGCGCAAACACGGTCCCGTAGTACTCGACGCTCGTGTTGTCCTTGGTGATCGGGCCGCCCGAGGAACCCATCTTGCTCTTGTCGTTTCGTGTGAGGTCGGGACTGATCCGCTCCCACGTCTGGCCCTCATTGGTCGTGCGGTGCACGTGTTGCGATGTGACGTAGAGCGTGTTCGGGTCATGCGGGGAGAGGATGATAGGGAACGTCCACTGAAATCGCTCCCGTAACTCAGCCGCGCCCCAGCCCATGGGGTTGTCGGGCCACACCGTGACGCTGCGGTTCTGCCGGTTGGCTAGGTCATGCCGGCTGAGCTGGCCGCCATAGCATCCCGCGTAAAAGATGTCGGTGTTGTCGGGTCGTTGCGCCACATAGCCGCTCTCGCATCCACCCACACTTACGACGTAGCTCGAGGGCCGGATGCCACCTCCCGTCGTCCGGCTGGGCACACAGATCGTGCTGTTGTCCTGCTGGCCGCCGCAGACCATGTACGGGAAGTCGGCGGTTGCATAGGCGTGATACATCTGCGCCGTCGGCTGGTTGTCCTGCTGTGTCCACGTGACGCCGCCGTTGTACGTGACGTTCGCGCCGCCGTCGTTGCCGTTGATCATCCGGTCGGCATCGTTCGGCGCAATCCACAACGCGTGATTGTCACCGTGTGGCGTGCGAACCCGGCTGTAGGTGCTGCCGCCGTCGACCGAGCGATAGAACCCGGTGTTCATCACGTACACGGTCTCAACGTCCTCGGGATCGGCGTCGATCTCCGTGTAGTACCAGGCGCGCTGCCGCAGCGAGCGGTCACTGTTCACGCGACGCCACGTCTCGCCGGCGTCGTCGGAACGGAACACCCCACCCTCGTCGGCTTCGACGATTGCCCACACGCGGCTCGGGTTGACCGGTGAGACGGTGACCCCAATCTTCCCAATCGTGCCGTCCGGTAGCCCCTCGTTGCGCGTGAGTTCCGTCCAGGTGTCACCCCCATCAGTGGACTTGAAGAGTCCGCTCCCCGGCCCGCCGCTCTCCATCCCCCACGGCATGCGCTGCACCTGCCAGAGCGCCGCGTAGAGAATGCGCGGGTTGGTGGGATCCATCGTGACCGCGATCGCGCCCGAGCGCTCGTCGCGATAGAGCACGCGTTCCCAAGTGGTACCGCCGTCGCGCGAGCGAAAGACGCCGCGCTGCTCGTTGGGCCCGAAGATGTGGCCAAGCGCCGCCACGTAGACGACGTTGTGATCGGTGGGATGCACCGTGATCTGGCCGACTTGCCCCGCATTCTCGAGGCCGATGGCCGTCCACGACTGTCCGGCATCGGTCGACCTGTATACCCCGTTTCCGGGCGAGACGTTACCGCGCGGCGGCGACTCGCCCGTGCCGACGTAGATCACGTTGGGATCCGATGGCGCGACCGCGATAGCGCCGATAGACCCGGCCATGGTCGTGCTGTCTGTGGTCGGGAACCACCGCGCACCGCCGTCCGTCGTCTTCCAGACGCCGCCGCCGGTCCCGCCGAAATAGTAGGTGTAGGGTTGATCCGCATGCCCCGCGACCGCGGTCGACCGACCGCCCCGGAAGGGACCAATCATGCGCCACTGCATTGCGTGGTAGAGGGTCGAGTCGTACTGCGCCGCTGCCGTCGCCGTGGAAAGGGCGAGCGTCGCAACGGCGAGCGTCGAGAGGAGAACCGAACGCCGCATCGAAGACCTCGGAATTCGTGGTGAGTTAGGCTTGGCGACTTGGGTTATATCGCGCGAGACGAGATCCCGCTAGGGCCGACCCTGTCAACCGTTTCCGTCAACCATACACTACTTCAAGACGTCCGCCACCTCACCCAACGCCCACTCCAACGCCTCCTTTTCCACCGTGAGCGGCGGCGCAAAGCGGATCACCTGCGCGTGCGTCTCCTTGCACAAGATCCCGCGTTCGGCCAGAGCCTCGCAGAACGGCCTGGCCGTGCCGCTCGACTCCTTGACCTCGACCCCAACCATCAGTCCCTTGCCCCGGATCTCCTTGACGTGCGGCGACTCGATCTTGCACAACTCACCCATGAACCACTGACCGATCTCCTGTGCGCGGTCTGCCAGTCTCTCCTCTTGCAACACCTGGAGTGCGGCGCGGCCTACAGCGGCGCCGAGCGGATTCCCACCAAAGGTGGAACCGTGATCGCCGGGAGCGAAGACGTCCATGACGGGCGCATCCGCCAGCATCGCCGAGACCGGGTACACGCCCGCGCCGAGCGCCTTGCCGAGCACCATCACATCGGGGCGCACGCCGTCCCACTCGCAGCAGAACATCTTCCCCGTGCGCCCGAGGCCCGTCTGAATCTCGTCGGCCACGAGCAGGACGTTGTTCGCCTTGCAGATCTCCGCTGCGCGAGCCAGATACCCGTCCGGTGCCACGATGACACCACCCTCCCCCTGAAGCGGCTCGACGAGAAACGCGGCGGTGTTCGCGGTGATCGCGCGCTCGAGCGCATCGGCGTCGGCGAACGGCACTACCACGAACCCAGGCGTGAGTGGCCCGAAATCGGCCTTGTAGGCGTCCTCGGTGGAAAACGACACGACCGTCGTCGTGCGACCGTGGAAGTTGTTCGCGCACACGATGATCTCGGCCTGATCGGCGGGAATCCCCTTCACGCGATAGCCCCAACGACGCACCGCCTTGATCGCCGTCTCGACAGCCTCTGCGCCGGTGTTCATTGGGAGCGCCTGCTCGTAGCCGGAGAGTTCGCAAAGTTCTCGCAGGAACGGACCCATCTGGTCGTTGTGAAAGGCGCGCGACGTCAACGTGAGCCTCTCGAGTTGTGCCCGTGCCGCCTCGAGAATCGCCGGGTGGCGGTGCCCCTGATTGAGCGCCGAGTAGGCGGCGAGGCAGTCGAGATAGCGCTTCCCATCGACATCCCACACCCAAGCGCCTTCCCCGCGCTCGAGGATGATGGGCAACGGCAGGTAGTTCTTGGCGCTGTAGCGATCGACTTCGCTGAGGTAGTCAACAGACGTGGTCATCGGTGCATACACCCTATGGTAAAGCGTCTGAATAATGATAACGCCCCTACAGGTGCGCCCCTACCGGCTGGGCACCTTTTCCAGGAGCAATACCGCAAACCAGTCGCGGTCGTCCGTGAACGCGCGCACCAGCCGGAAATCGAAGCAGGCGAGGTAGTCCTCGAGGCTACCCAGCGTGAACTTCCGGCTGATCTCGGTCATGATCTGTTCGCCGGCCTCGATGCGGAAGTCTCGTCCAAGCGGGCTCACGTGAAGCGTCTGCGTTGTCTGGAAGCGGGCCGAGATTTCGATCCGTCGCCACGCGGCGTTCCACGTCGCCGCATGCTCGATGCGGTCGACATCGAGACCGGCGTCGAGTTCGCGGTTCATCCGCGTGAACAGATTCCTGGTGAACGCCGCCGTGACGCCGGCGGCATCGTTGTACGCCGCCTCCAGAACCGTCCCATCCTTGACGAGATCGACACCCAGCAGGACGTAGCTGCCGTCCTCGATGGTCGCCGAGACGCGGCGCCAGAAGCTGATCGTCTCGGCTTGATTCATGTTGCCGATGGTGGAGCCAAGAAAGAGCAACATCGTGGGCGCGTACTGCGTCAGGAGGGGGAACGCTGCTTCGTACTGCCCGTGCACCCCTGCGACGTTGACCGACGGGAACGTCTCCCCAATGCGCTCCGCCGCCACCTCGAGAATCGATGCGCTCACATCGACCGGAACGTACCGGATCTCGTCGTGGTGCTCGCTGTACGCGGCTAGCAGATGATCGGTCTTGACCGCACTACCGGACCCCAACTCGATCAACGTTACCGGACCGGTGATCTCACGAATCTCCGACGCCGAACGTTCGAGAATGGACGATTCGGTTCGCGTAAGGTAGTACTCGGGTAGATCGCAGATCTGCTCGAAGAGAGCGCTGCCGTTCGCATCGTACAGAAAGCGTGCGGGCAGCCATCGCGGACTGTCACTCAGCCCGAGCGCAACGGCCTGCGCGAAGTCCAGCACCGGATTCGCGCTCACATCGGTCGAAGCCATTAACCAAGCTATCCGGCACCCCGGAAGGCGGCAACCATCGATGACGGAGGCTGTCCCGCCTCGAGGCAACACGACAGCGGACTGCCACCTGGCGAGCGGAATGCGACGGCCCAAAGCCAGGGCCTGGGAGATGTTCGGTGACGGAACCACTTTGTGGACAACGACTTAAGGCGCTTCCAGGAGCGTCGGTACGGCGTTTGCAACCCGTTTGCGTAGACGGCGCTCGTCAAGCAGCGATGAGTTGCCGATAACTCTGTAGAACGGCATACGGCGGGTGACCGCCGGACGCAAAGCCATCGGATCTCCCACCGCGGAGACGGCCGGGCCGCCGGAGAGAGAATGCAAGAATCGACGAGTGCGCTCTATGCGCACCTCACGGAACTCGAAAACCGCCTCGAGATAGAAACCCAGCGCCGCGCTCAGGCGGAGACATCACTCCGACGCCTGACGAAGGCGGCGGAGACCATGCAACTCGGCGTCACAATTACCGATGTCGAGGGCAAGATCGTCTATACCAATCCGGCCGACGCCATCATGCACGGGTACACGGTCGATGAATTGATCGGCCAGGACGTGAGCGCGCTCGGCTGCCCGCACGATCGCAACCGCCTGGAAGCCAAAGCACTCGAGGGCATGAAGAGCTGGCAGCGCGAGCGGCTCAACACGCGCAAGGATGGCTCGGTGTTCCCCGTCGAGTTGCTGTCGGACGCGGTGATCGATACCGACGGCCGCCCCATAGGGATAATCACCACCTGCCAGGACATCTCGTCCCGCAAGGCCGCCGAGCAGCAACTGCGCGATTCACACGAAGAGCTCGAAGCCCGACTCCGCCAATCCCAGAAGTTAGAAGCCATTGGACAGCTCACGGGCGGGATTGCGCACGACTTCAACAACATGCTGGCCGTCGTCCTCGCCAACGCCGAGCTGCTGGTAGCTTATCTCCCGGAGGACGACGACGATCTCCGCGTTGCAGCGTCCGACATCCGCGAGGCGGCGCGGGCCAGCGCACGGATGATCGAGCGATTGCTCGGGTTCAGCCGACAGGCGCCGCTCGAGTTGATCCCCACGGACCTGGGACAGTTGGTCTGTGATACGACGGGGATGCTGCGTCGTATCATCAGACAGGACATCGAGATCGAGGTCGCTACCGACACGCCGGCAGGAACCGTGACGGCAGACCATTCCGCGGTGCAGCAGATGCTCATGAACCTCGTCACGAACGCGCGCGACGCCATGTCGGAAGGCGGAGCAATACGTATCGTCGTCGCGAACGAGATCCTCGGTGAAGACGAACAGAAAGCGCATCCGTGGGTGCAACCCGGAGACTATGTGCGCGTCTCGGTCAGCGACACCGGTACCGGCATGGACGCGGATACTCTCGGGAGGGTCTTCGAGCCGTTCTTCACCACGAAACCGCAGGGGCAAGGTACGGGCCTCGGTCTCGCCATGATCTACGGGCTCATGAAGCAGCACCGCGGGTACGTGCATGTGTTCAGCGAGCCGGGCCTTGGCACGACGGTGCACATGCACTTCCCGGCCATAGCTGCCCAGGCGGAGCGTCCGTCGATCCCCATCTCCACTGCCGCGTCCTTCGACCCGCAGAGCGGCACGATTCTACTCGCCGAAGACGAAGAGATCGTGCGGCGCACCGCCTGCCGGGCGCTCGAAAGGCTGGGGTACCGGGTGCTCGCTGCCCAAGACGGAGCCGACGCCATCGCCATTTTCCATCAACACCGCAACGAGATCGGGTTGGTCATGTCGGACATGATCATGCCCAAAATGGGTGGCCGCGAGTTGTACGCGGCCATTCGCCGAGAGGACCCGCGCATCCCATTTCTCTTCACGAGCGGGTACCGACCTGACGACGTGCGCGTTCGTATCTCATTGAGCGAGCACACCATGGTACTGCAGAAACCGTGGAAGCTGGACGATCTTGCTGCTGCCGTGCGGCGAGCTCTTGACGCGGTCGCCCAGTAGGACGCGCTAGCGCACGATACGCGTCTCGGGCTTGAAGATCGCCCAGGCAAACCAGAAGTGATTGCCGTGCTGGACGGGCGTGAGGTGCCTCCCCTCCAGCGGCCCGCCCACCGCCCGGCCCAAACCGTCCCAAGTACTGCCGGTCTCACGATCGCGAAAGTGGCCGTCTCCCGCCGGTTCGAAGGTGAGCTGTCGTCCATCGACCGTACGCCGATACACACCAGATGAACCCACATCTCGGCCCCGGCTGATCTGCCCCGCGTCGAGCGCGCTAGCGGTGCCGGGAGCCCAGAAGACCACGAGCGAAACACCGCCCACCTCACCGTGAATCACCCGCTGCTCCTCGAGCGCGGAGAACGGGAACGCGGCGGTCTCGCCAGCGATCTGCACCGCCGCGATCCGCTCCATGGCAGGTAGCCTGGCGTCCGTGTCGGGGAAGAAGAAGCTGGAGTACGGACGCGATTGAGAGTCGTATGCCTCGTAGGGATTCTGACCGTACCGCCGCGAGAAACCGGTGTTCTTCGAGAGGACGCTGCCGTCCGGATAGGTCCCCTTGAACGTTTCCCAGTTGATCAACGGCGCATGCAGAAAGTCGAGTTGGTCGCCGGCCATCTCGCCCACAATTGCCTCGCCCGTTGCCTGCTGCCACCATGTTTCGGTCTGGCGATCGTACATCACGAGATCCGAATGGCGCAGCCACCCGGTCGTCCCGAAGTCGAGCACCTGCCCGTTGTGTCGGCGGTCGAACGCGAGCGCGGTGTTGCATAACGGACAGAACGTGATCGTTACGGGCACGCCGCCAACCTCGTCGTTTACGATTTCGTGCCATATGAGAATCTGCAGCGGATACGCCTTGGCGTCGCCGTTGATGCGCACCATCACTACCGGTTCACGATCATCGAGCCAGCGATCGGCGCGATCGACGGAGACGAAAGTGGGCCGATCGATAGGTGGAATGCCGTCCTTCGGCGGCCCGCCGGGGACGATCTCTTCCATCGGAACGGTGCGGTTTTCGAAATCGGTCCGCCACGAACCGTCCTGCTGAGCGGAACACGCGGGCGGGACGGCGGCAAGCAACGCGGTGCAGACGAGGAATCGGTTCATACCCACGAAACGGAACAGCCGCTTTGTCTGTTCCCGGTTCCCGACACATCTTTCCCCGCACCTTCCCTCCATGGAGTTCACATGCGACGGTTTCTGATTCGCTCGTTCGTGCTTGCCGCAATGGCGCTCAGCGCTATCGCGGAGCCCGTCGTGGCCCGTGTCGTACGAATCGTGATCGACCGGCGCGAACCGGTGTTGGCCGGCCGGGCATTCGGGAACTTCGGCGCATATGAGAAACTCGTGGGGCGCGTGTTCTTCACGTTCGATCCCGCTAACCCGGCGAACGCACGTATCGTCGATCTCTCCCTCGCACCGCGGAACGCGGACGGGTTGGTCGAGGCGTGGGCGGACTTCATGGTCCTGCGCCCGGTCAACGGGGGGAGTGGGGTGGCGTTGCTCGAGGTGAGCAACCGGGGCGGTAAGGCGAGCCTGTCCTATTTCAACGGAGCGCGCGGCAGTCGCGATCCTGTCGCCGAAGAGCACTTCGGTGACGGCTTGCTCATGCGACTGGGCCTCACTGTGATCTGGGTGGGGTGGCAGCACGATGTCCCGCTCGGCGACGAGCGACTGCGCCTTCACGTTCCCACCGCCACGGGGCCCGACGGCCCCATCACAGGGTTGGTGCGCAGCGACTGGACCATCGACCGCGCTGCCGACACGCTCGACGTGGCCCACCGAAATCACGTTCCGTACGCGGCTAGCGATCCGTCCGACCCCGAGAACGTACTAACCGTGCGCGACGGCTCCATGACCGGTGGCGCTTCACGGCCAACGGCACCCGCATTGTGCTCGACGGCGGGTTCGCGGCCGGAAAGATCTACGAGCTGGTCTACCGATCGCAGGACCCCAAGGTCGTGGGCCTCGGGCTTGCCGCAATCCGCGACATGATCTCGTATGCCAAGTACGACGAGGAGAGCGCGTTTCCGGTGGCACGCGGCATCGCCATTGGGATCTCACAGACCGGCCGCTTCCTGCGTCACTACCTGTACGAGGGGTTCAACACCGATGAGGACGGCCGCATGGCGTTGGACGGCATCATGGCGCACACCGCCGGCGCCGGACGGGGGAGCTTCAACCACCGTTTCGCGCAGCCGTCCCGGGACGCACACCGCTACTCGGCCTTTTTCTATCCGACCGACATCTTCCCGTTCACGTCACGGACGCAAACCGACACCGTGACCGGATGGACCGACGGGCTGTTTGCCCGCATGCGCGAGGAACATCGGCCAAAGGTCTTCTACACGAACACCGGATACGAGTACTGGGGTCGCGCCGCCGGGCTGATTCACGTCTCGCCCGACGGCGCCGGGGACGTCGCACCCTTCGAGAACGAACGTATCTATCATCTCGCGAGCGGACAGCACTTCGTCGTGCGCTTCCCGCCACCCGAGCGCAGTCGCATGGCCGACTCACCCGGATACCGCGGCAACCCGCTGAACTTTCTGCTCACGATGCGCGCCCTACTCGTGCGCATGGTCGAATGGGTGAGCGACGGCACAGAGCCACCGCCAGCCACCCACCCACGCATCGCGGACGGGACGCTGGTCCCAATCGATCAGATCCGGTTCCCACATATTCCCGGTGTGCCGTTCCCCACGGTGGCGCACGAGGCGTATCGCTCCGACTACGGGCCGCGCTGGAGCCAGGGAATCATCGAGAGACAACCGCCGGACCTGGGTGCGGCGTTCCCGGTACTGCTGCCGCAGGTCGACAGCCTTGGCAATGAGATGGGCGGTGTGCCATCGGTAGAGATCCAAGCCCCGCTCGCCACGTATGCACCATGGAATCTGCGTGCCGGATTCGCCGGCGGGACAACGGAGTTGACGGATTTCTTCGGAACGTACATCCCTCTTCCGCGCGTTCCCGATGCTAGCGATCCCCGGCCGGACATCGGGAGCCTCTACGGAAACCGCGCGGTGTACCTCGCCCTCGCCGCGCGAGCCGCCGACTCACTCGTGGACCGCGGGTTCCTGCTTCCGGAAGACTCCGACCGCGCCATCCGGCGCGCGGCCGAGCAGTGGGACTGGATCATGGCGCGTTGAGCTGGCCCTGAGCGACCGATGACGATCACAACTTTGACAAGCGGAGCCACGCAATCGCCGCTGTGGCCCCTCCGCCGAGAACCGCGGGGTCGAGATCGCATCGGCCAGTCCCTCCAGCGGCCTTGCCATGCACGGATACATGTCACATGCGACACAATATCATGGGTGACATATACTCGCGCGTCTGCTGGCCGTCGCTGAGGAAGTGTCGCGTTTTGTCGATCTCCTGTGACCGAATCCGACGTACGACCGTCAAGAATGCGACGCTGCCGATCCGCGACCAGCGAATAGGCTGATCCTTCACACGGAATTCACGGCAGCGTTAGCTCATCCTGAGTAGCGTATGGACCATGTAGCGCGGCCCCCGGACTTCCATCCCGATTACGAGTGAGCGACCGTCATTCAAAGTCCGTACGCCGGGAGTCTTGGTCGTTGGCCGCAGCCGGAGTCTGGTAGGCGGTGGAGTTAGCAGATGTTGGACGTACGCATCCTGCTCGTGGCTTCGTGGTCCAGCACTCTCCCGGCGTCTTGCGCCGGCCTGTTTGCCGTACTTCACACCGCAGAAACGCGTTTGAGCGCGGTCCACCTGCTGGGGTGAGAGCTGCGTACGCGTTGATTGGAGCAGCACGATGAAACCGCTCTTGAGGATCCTACTCACGGCACTGCTCGCTGCCGGCGTCGGCGTGACGGCCTGTAACGACCCCACAACGGGACCTGCCGGTGTGCCGAGGTTCGCAATCCAGGGTACCCAACGACCCGATTTCCGAGATCACGCACGCACGGTGAGCGATGCCGAACTCTTCGCGGATGCGGTCAAAGGAGACTCAATCGTGATGATCGGGGTGAAGGAACCTGGGGCAACGCGGGGTATCGGCACTCGCGGCACAATTACCGTGTCCGAGGGACGCTCGAGGACACGCGAGCGTTCGTCCGCTCGGTACGGGGCGTCACGGTACGCCGCGATTTCGAGAACTACCCGCTCGTCGTCGCCAAGGTCACCGCCGAGGCACTCCCGGTCCTCCGAGCGGATCCTCGCATCGATTACGTCGTGCCCAGCTATCCGTTGGCGACCTTTGACTCCCCGACACGGACGCCGGCGCTGGCGTGTGCATGGAACCCGCAACAAATCGGATGGCACATCCCACGGATTCGTGCTGACGAGGCGTGGACGTGGACCCAGGGCCAATGGTATGGTCCGACCGCCCGCCGTCTGACCATCCTGGATGACGGCTTACGGCTTGACGAAGGGGTTGATTCGCTCCACTTCGAATTGCCCGTCGTCGACTACGCGGTCTATGACACTGGCACAAACTGGGGCCACCATGGCGGGTACGTCGCGCCGGTCGCCAGCGCCAGGAACAACGGTGTCGCGGTGGTCGGAGTCGCTCCGCTCGCTCGCCTTGCCTTGTTCGCGGTCGTGCAGAACAACCTGGCAGGCCCGGCAGTCAGCGACAGTATTCACCCGGACCGCGTCACGGAGGCCATCATCGACCAAGCTTCGGAAGCGTCGGTCATCAGCATGAGCTTCAAGGCAGTGACTACCTACAGTGGCGAACCGTACGGCTGGGGACCTGTCGGCAACGCGATCGACTGGGCGTTCGGCGTTCACAACACGGTCTTCGTAGCCTCAACGGGTAATGCTGCACGATCGGACCTCTATACCTGGCCTGCCCAATACCAGAACGTGATCGGCGTGGGAGGATTGGACCAGAACAACCTCCCCGTGGCCGCGAACTACGCTCCCGGAAACATCGCCATCGCCGCGCCCGCAACACGCATCCAGACGCTCTGCATCGGCGGTGGCGGTCCGGCGATTGTTTCAGTCGGCGGATCGACGTCACTCGCCACACCGATGGTAGCAGCGGCGGCCCACATGGTGCGAACGGTTCAGACAAGTTGGACGGCAGAGCAGGTCAAGCAGAGGATTCTTGGCACCGCAACTCGCCTGCTTGCTCCGAGTATCCGTGTCGGGGCCGGATTGCTCAACGTGTACAACGCGGTGCACTTCGCACAAGATCCGCCGGAGTTCAGTGTTTCGATCGCGGGAACGAATCCGATTCGGCCCTTCGATGAGTGCACATGGGTGGCGAGTGTCACGGCAGGCACTGGACCATTCTCGTACCAGTGGTACCGCGACGGTGTCTTTGTCGGAAGCAATGAATCGTACACCGGCTCCATGGACGGCGACTTGAACTTCGAGCTGGAGGCGTGGGTAACAGATAACACGATGTCGATGGTCACTGACATGGTAGTCATTTGGTCCGACGCAGGAGCCAATCCATGCTTGGAGTAACACAGAGATCACCGCGTCGCCCCCATTCTTGGCCGGTCGTTTGTGCCGCTGCTGGTTTGCTCGCTTGTGGTGACAGCTTGAATCCGGTGGAAATCCGTCAAGAGACCGAAGAAGGTTTCGCACAGGTTGTACGCTTCTCCGACATCCAACCAAAGCAGGGTGATACCCTCTTGGTTGTATCGACGATCTACAACCTGAGCAGCTCCACTGCGGACGTAAGGTTTTGGGGGGGATGCCTCCAGGTCTCAGGGACCGTAGAACTCGAACGGCCGTTTGTGGCGTTCCAAGTCGAAGAATGCGGCGAATGGTCGCGGCCCATGTTCGCCGGTGATTCGGCGCGGGCGTGGGATCGTTGGGTCGTCAGGTCGCCCCCGGGACTCTATACCATCCGGATCCATCACTGGACCGATCCGCCCGTGGCGGTCGAACACACCTTGCAGGTGAAGAAGTAGCCATCCCACGGGCAGAAGGGGCGCGGGAATGAGGAAGCAACAACAATTCGAACGGCGCATGTCAGTCGCGCTGCTCGACGCTCATCCCGTGTTCTAGCGAACTGGAGAACCTCTCCTGGCCTTCACCACACCCCACGTCAACACCGGTACTACGAAGATCGCCAGAAACACCCAGGTCAGCGTGCCATAGCCCTTGGCGATGAGATCGATCAGCCCGAACCGGGACAGGCCGGCTGCGATGAGAAGCAGCGTGATGGCAACGGCCGGGCGTAGCGCGCGGGGCATGATGCTGTCCCGATCGGCGTAGACACTCGCGATGCGCTCGTTCACCGCGTGGATCATGCCGGTTCCCGTCTCGATCAACGTTCCGAAGAGCACAATCTGAAAGACGATCGTGAACGTCCGCGAGCCCAAGAGATTAAGCAGGTAGTTGGCCGGGACGGGTTGATCGAGCACCGCCGGATACTGCCCGACCATCATCAGGTAGAACAGCAGACCCGGGATGATCGCGATCGGGCCGGCGAGGAGCCCTGCCGTCAGCGCGTCCCGCCGAGTTTCTATGTGCCGCACCGAGAACAGCACCGCCGGGATCACCGCGAGGTTGTACCCCGCGTACTTGATCCCGCCGACGATCCAGCCGGTGCCATCCACGCCTTGGGAGAGTGCCGGCGCGATCTGCCCGCCGAACTTGGAGAGCGCCCAGACGAAGAACACGACGTAGGTCGCGTACAACACGACCGACCACCCGGTCAGCACCTTCTCGATGGTGCTGCTACCCCGGAAGACGAGGAATCCGACGGCCGCGATGATGCCGATGACACCCACCGCATAGGGGAGGTCGAACGTTTCGCGCAGCATGGTGCCCGCGGCCGACGCAATGACGGCGAGAATGATCGCCAGCAGCAGGAGATAACAGATCTCGAACAGCACCCAGCCGGGCCCGAGCAACTCCTTGAAGAAATGCCGATAGTCATAGCAGCCGAACACCCGCGCGAACTCGAAGCTCGCCGCATTCACGGCACTCCAGATCACGGTTGAGACGAGCACCATCGCGAGCAGGCCGCCGAGGGGGCCGTAGGTGAGGAAGAACTCGGCGATCTCTCGACCGGTCCCGTAGCCGCCGGCGATAACGACCGACTGAAAGACGAGGCCGGGCAACACGATCCTTCTCAGTCGCATGTGATAGCGTGCCCCTCCTCGCTCGTTCGAACAAACGACGGCTTACTAGAAATCGACGTTATGGTGGCGGGGTGCGTTACAGCCGGGAGAGTTCCGCGTCGAGGCGTTGTTGATCGATCTCGTCTAGTTCCGGCAAGGTGGGCGCGCTGACAGTTGCGTGCCGCAGTCGAAAGAAGACGACCGCCAGCCCGGCGACGAGTGCGAGACCCGGTACCACCCAGGCCACGAGCCCGAAACCGCGCGCGGCCGGGGCCGCGAGCACGATGTCACCGTAGACGGCGTACAGCGCCCTGCTGACGGAATCCGGTGTCACACCCGTCGCGAGTTGCTCCCGGATTTCGTCCGGGACAGAACGGGCTCATGGTCGTATTGAAGAGACGTGACGCTGCGGCTTCCACCTCCGGGCTGTACTGCGCGCCAGCCGACGCGGGCGACACCGCAGATACGATCACGAGAAGTGCAGCCGTCCGTATGCGCATGGATGTCCCAACTCGAGGGGGTCGCAGGGAGTGCACCCTCTGGAAACGCTCAGATCTGTCGGAAAGTTTCACCCGAGCCACCCCCCTCCATCGCCCCTTTCATCGCTCCCTTACATCGCCCCTGCCATCGCCTCCTCAAACATCCCGTTCATCACCGGATACTCACGCCAGTCCCGATAGTCAAAGTGCCACCACTCGAAGCGATACACGGTGAACCCCTCCGCTTCCATCGCCGCGCGCAACAGTTCGCGATGCCAACGTTGGAGAGCCGTACCGCCGGGGTATCGGGGAAAGGACCGATCGGAGAACTCGTCGTAGCCACCCACCATCTCGACGGGCCGCCCGGTGCGACGGTCGTACAGCGTGAGGTCGACCGCCGCCCCGCGGTTGTGGCGCGACCCCTGTGCCGGATTAGCGACGAACATCCGTTGCTCCGCCGGTGTGGCATCCCAAAACATCTTGGTGACGTACCACGGGCGGTACGCGTCGTGGATCAGCAGCCCATAGCCCTGTTGCCACAGGCGCCGCTGCGCGCGTGCGAGCGCCTCAGTCGCCGGCCGTTGCATCATAGCCCGGGCCGTGTCGTAGAACCGCGCACCCATGAAGTTGTTCTCCGACGCGTACCGTATGTCGTACATGATTGTGGCGTCGAGGCTCTTGAGCTCGACCAAATCGGGATCGCGCAGGCCCGCCGGCTGGGCCGGCGGCGTGGCGGCCAATGCCGCTTCGCGCAATTCTTCCACGGGTCGCACCGGCGTGATCCGGAACGTCTCACCGGCCCGCGTGCCCACCTCGCGGCGCACGAAAGCTATGCCTGCCGTGTTAACGTGCGTGGCCTGGCCCGAGGCGTCGCGCTCAAACACCAGCCGTTCGCCGGCGTAGAGACCCCAGTCTGGAAACGCGTAGACGTCGCGACTGATTTGCCGGAGCGGGTAAAGGAAGAACCACTCAATCAGCGCGTGGAGCTGCCCGCCGCGCTCGAGCACGTACAGCACGTCGTGATCCCATCCGTACTCGCCGATCAGTCCCCGCCACCGCCGCGGCGCGGCACGCGGTCGCCGGTCTGCAACACGACGCAGCGTGTCGTTTCCCAGGACCAGCCCGTCGCGAACCGGCATGATGCGACGGCCACTGAAGAGACGGTCGTCCAACACGAGCGTATCGCCCCGGCTCCTGAGGCGAACCCGAAATCCCGGCTGGTTGACCCATGCATACAGCTGATTCCCATCTCGCTCGACGTCGATCTCCGTATCCCGCAGGCGGTACGTGCCGGGAAGCGTGCGCACCAAGTCGTCCGGCACGGGTTGCGTGTACTCCGGTGCGGGAAGCGGTAGATCCGCCCGTCGCGCGATCATCAGGCGTAGCGCGTACTCCACGACCCGCTCGACCACGGCATTCGAGACATCCATCGATGTCGCAGCGACCGCACCGAGACGCTGGTCCGGAAGCGCCGCCAGCTCAGTTGAGAATCCGTAGATCGCGCCACCATGGCCGACCTTGCGGTGCCCTTCGAGTTCGTCAACGGCAAACCCGAGACCGAACCCCGTCGTTGCGCCCTCCTCGGCGAACTGGGGTGTGAACATCTCCGCCAGCGTCGTGTCGGCGAGAACCCTGCCCCCCTCCCCCATACCGCCGGCAAAGATCATCGTAACAAACCAGGCCAGGTCCGTGACCGGCGCGTACATCGAGCCCGCAGGAGCCATCCCGAGTTCGAACGTGGGCGCAGGGTTCGGTGTCCCGTGGTACGACCACATGTACCCGGTCGCCGCCGTACGGCGCGTATCTTCAGTGGGCACGAACGACGATCGGTTCATTCCCAACGGGTCTAGCACCGCCGCACGCAGATAGTCCGGGAACGGCTGGCCGGTCAGTTGCTCCAGGACGTAGCCTACCGCCGCGACACCAGCGTTGGAGTACTTCGTGCGGCTGCCCGGCGCGTAGACGAGCGCGGTCGAGTTGAGACTGGCCACGGTAGCGGCTAGGGTGGGACCGGTGTCGTCGAAGTAATGCCCTACCGGTGGCTCACGGACCAGGCCAGACCGGTGCGACATGAGGTGCCGCAGCGTGATGGTGTCGCCGTACGGGTTCTCTGGCGTGAAGGTGGGGAGATATGTCGTGACCGGCGCGTCCAGGTCGATCTCGCCCCGCTCGACGAGCTGCATTACCGCAAGGTCGGTGAACAACTTGGAGACCGACCCCACCCGGTAGACGGTGCCGGCCGTCGCCGGCGTGCTGTCCGCCAGATTGGCATGGCCAAAGCCGTGCGCCCACACGATCTCCTGGTCGTCGATCAGGGCTATGGAAAGCGCCGGCAGCCCCTTGTCGGCCATTTCGCGCTCGACGAACTGCGAGAGGCGGTCCACGACCAGCCGGTAGTCCCTCCGGGCCGGCCGGTCGCCGCCACCACAGGCGCCGGCAACCGCGAGGAGCGTACACGTCGTGACGGCACGGAAGAGGCGTCGCATATCCGCCCTAGAGATACGCGCATGAGGAGGGGTCGGCTAGGAGGAAGCCTTTGAACGAGAAATGGGCAGGTCGGCTCATGCCGACCTGCCCGTCCGGCCTCGTGGGCCATCCCTACGTCAGTTCAGCGATGCCGTCATGATATAGTCGTTGTCAGCCCGCGCACCGTGACAATTCTCGCACCCGGCCCCACGTCCACCAACCTGGACCGTGCCGTCGGCGAGCCGCTTGATGAAGAACCAGTTGCTGTGGTCCGGGTTGAAGGCCTCCGTCTTGTACATCACCGTGACCGCCGCGAGCATGCCGTCGGGCATGTAGTTCTCTTTGACGATCATCGCGCCGGAAGGCATGGACGTGGCCGTGCCATTCAGCGCCTCGAGCGCAACGTCGTTGAGGTAGGTCGTGAGCAGCATCCCGTGCGGCTCGCCACCCTGGTACTTGGCCTCTTTGCCGGGCCACATTGACCAACTCTGGTAACCCGCCGACTCCAGATGCGCCCAGACGGCCTCGGCCGTCGTGTCGGGCATTGCGACCACCGCCGCCTCGGCGCCCTCGCCGTCTCCCGCCGCCGCCTCGTCTCCCTCGCCGCCGGCACATCCAACCGCGAAGATCACCGCTAAGGCCGCTAGGGTCCGTCCGATCCTGTCCCGATTCATGCCTGTCTCCTCCAACTGGTCGGTCCTATTTCCAAATAGAGGGGGGGGAACTTGGCACCCCGGCGGCCTCACCGCAACCCCGACGCCCGTCATCTGCGTGCTAACGCCTCGACCAGGCTCATGGTTCCGCAAAGGAATCGTAGTTCGTAATCACCTCGAGAAAGCGTGAGACGGCCAGGATATCGGGCCCCACGTACCGGATGGAGTGTGCGTCGGGACGATCGACGATCGCGAGCATCGCCAGCACCTGCGACGGCTGGTAGTTCTTGAATCGGACATCCAGCGTGACCGGTCCCCGGAGCACGAGCGGCTCGTATTCCTCGAGGCGCAACAGCGCCTCACGGGTCCGGCGTTCGATCAGTTCGTATGCTGCATCGGGCGTCATGGTCCGCGCGGCGTGAAAACTCACGTTCCACTTCACGACCGCCCCGCTGATACCAGGCACTGCCGCCTGCACCTCCGCGACCGCCGCATCGCCTCCGGTGACCAATACCACAGGAACACCAAAGTAGCCCGCGATGGCCGCACTGAGACCGCCTTCGGGAACCGACCGGCCGTTGAGGCGCACGTCGGCGAACCGGGCGCTGGAGATGGTATGGGCACGCACCCCGTCGGGGTTGGTGGTTCCGGCGTGGTATCCCAGCAGAATCGCCGCGTCGAAGGTCGAGTCGATACCCTGCATCATGCCCAGCGGCCGCGGCCAGGATCGGACGACCGTCACGTCGGCGGGAAAACGCTCGATCAACAGGTTTTCACCGTTCCCGTGGGAATCCCCAATCACGATCTCGGTCACACCGGCCGCCCGCGCCCCCCGGATGGCCGCTAGGACTTCGTTAGTCATGAACTCACGGAATCGCTCGTATTCGAACCCGCTGGGGCCCAGCTGATCCCCCGTCACGACACCGACGACGCCCTCCATATCCGCTGAGATGTAGAGCTTCAGACCAGCGGTCTGCCCGGCCAGAGCATTACCCCAGCCCGAGAAGACCAAGCAGAACGCAAGGAATCCCATCCGCATCGCCATCTCCAGAAAAGACCCGCGCAGACGTTAACCCAGGCCGACCTGACTCCGATAGGGACCCACGCCATCACCGCCCCTCTCATCGCCCCTTCCATCGCCCCCCCATTGACTCCCCCGCCCACACCGCGTATTGGAAAAAGCCCATGAAGCACAACAAGCCTGAATCCCGACATGACGCCGAGTTCGAGCGGCTGCGCAAGCGCCTGCGGTTGGCGCTCGGGGCGGTGGTGCTCGTAACCCTCGTTGGCGTGCTCGGGTTCACCCTCATCGGCGGGCGCGGGCACAATCTGATCGATGCGATCTACATGACGGTCATTACCCTCACGACCGTCGGGTTCGGCGAGATCATCGACATGTCCCGGAACCCGGTGGGCCGCATCTTCACGATCGCCTTGTTGCTTGGGGGAATGGGAATCGTCGCCTACACGGTTCCGATGCTCGCCGCCTTCGTCATCGAGGGACAACTGCACGACATCTTCCGGAGACGCCGGATGGAAAACCGCATTGCACAACTCGCGGGTCATTACATCATCTGCGGGGACGAGGAGACCAGTTGGTTCGTCGCAGAGGAGCTGATCCACACCGAGCGAACGATCGTACTCATCACGCCAACAGAGGAGGTCCAGGAGCTGGCGCTGGCCCGACTCGGAGACATCCCTTTGGTGATGGGCGATCCCACGGCGGATGAGGTGCTGGCACGAGCGGGGATCGAGCGGGCCAGCGGCATCGTGTTCAGCCTCGAAAACGAGAAAGACAACGTCCTGGGGGTGCTCACGGCGCGGCGGCTGTCGCCAATGACGCGCATCATCGCCTCCAGCGAGCATGCGGGCACCGAAGCGAAACTCCGCATGGCGGGCGCCGACGGGGTCGTGAGCCCCAGCCGCATTGGGGGACTGCGGATGGCGTCTGAGTTGCTTCGACCAAAGGTGGTCTCGTTCCTCGACCAGATGCTGCGCGAAAAGGGCGGCAGCCTCCGGGTGGAAGAACTCGAGGTCCTGGCCGAAAGCTCGGCGGCGGGCAAGACGCTCGCGTGGCTCGGTGTCGGCGATGTGAGAGGAGCGGTGCTGCTCGCCGTCCGCAGGCCGGACGGGCCGTTCGAGTTCAAGCCGCCGGCTGATACGACGCTCGAGCCGGGCATGTCGCTCATCGTCATGGCAGACGCGCAGGGTCGGTCGGAACTCGAGCAAAAGGTTCAGGGAAGATGGCGGCTGAGTCGATCGTAGCCGGCGTCATCGGTATCGTCGCCCTCATGTTGGTCGCCGCCGCCGCGGCGATTGGACTCAAGCGCACGAACCTGCCCTATACGGTGGGGCTCGTGCTCGTCGGGCTTCTGCTCGGCCTCATCTCGGAACAGAGCCAGGCGCTCGAGCCGTTGAGCCAGCTCACCCTCTCCCCCGAGATCATACTCTTCGTCTTTCTGCCGACGCTGATCTTCGAGTCAGCGTTTGGGCTCGACAGCCGCCTGCTTATCAAGAACCTGGCCCCCGTAATGACGCTTGCGGCGCCGGGTCTGCTCTTATCCACGGCCATCATCGGCAGCCTCCTGGCCTGGCTGACGTCGCTTCCCTTCGGAACCGCCCTGCTCTTTGGCGCTCTCATCTCCGCCACCGACCCCGTTGCGGTCATCGCGCTGTTCAGGGAGGTCGGAGCGCCCAAGCGCCTCACGATTCTGGTCGAGGGCGAGAGCCTCTTCAACGACGCCACGGCGATCGTGCTCTTCCACATCCTCCTTGCCGGTGGCGCCGCCGTGGGGCTCGCCGCCATCGGGCAGGGCGTCGCGAAGTTCGTCGTGGTCTTTGCGGGCGGGCTCGTGGTGGGCGCGGTCATCGGATACCTGATGATCCGCGTCATCGCATTCGCGGACGACGACCCGCTGGTCGAGGTTGCGCTCTCGACCGTCGTGGCATACGCAGCGTTCATCGCCGCAGATCATTACTTCCACGTCTCGGGTGTGATGGCGACGGTCGGCGCCGGGCTCGTCGTGGGCACGCTGGGCTCGACGCGGTTCCCACCCGCGGTCAGGGCGTACCTGCATCAGTTCTGGGAGTACGCCGCGTTCGTGGCAAACAGCCTGATCTTCCTCCTCGTCGGCATGACCGTCGAGCCGGCACTGGTGTGGCAGTTCCGCGTCCCGATCCTGATCACGATTGGCGCGGCACTCGTCGCGCGGGTCGTCACCGTGTTCGGGCTGACCCCGCTCGTGAGCCGCATCAGCGAACCGATCGACTGGCGCTACCGGGTCGTGTTGTTCTGGGGCGGGCTGCGCGGTGCCGTTGCCCTGGCGCTCGTGCTCAGCCTCGATCCGTCCTACCCGCAACGCGAGATGCTGATCGGGATGGCGGTCGGGATGGTCCTGTTCACACTGCTGGCCGGGGGACCGACGATGGGACCCCTCATTCGCTGGCTGGGGCTGGACAAGCCGGATCTGGTCGATCGCGTGGCACGCGCGCAGGCCAACCTCGCTGCAAAACGCGGAGCGCTGGCGCGCGTTGAGCGTCTCAAGACGGCTGGGCATTTCTCAAACCGGCTAGTGGCCGATATCGAGGTCGAGTACGAGGAGCGGGTGCTGGTCATCGAGCGAGAGTTGGCGGACCTGCGCGCCGTCTGCTCCGAGACCGACATGCGTCGGGTGCTGTGGTCCGAGGCGCTCGCAGCCGAGCAGGCCGCCTATCGGGGCCAATTCGACCGTGGGGCCATGTCCGAACCGGTGCTGCGGGAGTTGGAACTTGGGCTTGCGCTGCGGCGCGACCGACTGAAACGCGGGGAGATACCCACCGATCACCAGACGGCGAGTCCCATCGAACTCAGGGTGGCCAGTGCAACGAACTGGTTGCTGGAACGCGTGGTCCCGCGCAGTCGCCTGGTGCAGCGGCACCGGGTACGCACACTCGCGGCGAAGTACGAACGTGATACTGCATTGGTCGAAGCAGGCGCACGTGTCGCCGAGGAGGTGGATCGCCTGGCGGCACTGTCGGGCATCGACCGCAAGCTGGTCGTGGAGTGTCACGAGGCCTACCAGGCGACGGGCGACGCGGCGATGGCACGAATCGACGAAATCGCCGAGCACTTCCCCGAGTACGCCCGCGAGGTTCAGCACCGCACCGCACGTCGCATCGCGCTCGATGCCGAAGGCGATGCCATAGCGAACCTCGCGAGCACGGGCGGTATCCCGAGCAACGTTGCGCGCGATGTCAAACATGAGCTCGAGCAAACACAACGCCGGCTAGCGCGTCAGCCGGTGACGGCGCTCGAACCCAGTCCCGCCGATCTTCTCGCGCGCGTACCGTTCTTCCAGGATCTCGAGCAGGCCGATCTCGACCGCGTGGTGACGCGCTTGGCACCACGCACGGTGTTCGAGGGTGAGGAGATCATCCGTCAGGGCCAGAAAGGCAATTCGCTCTTCCTCGTCGCCCGTGGGGTCGTAGCCGTGTTCGTGGTGCGGGCCGGGGCGGACGAGGGGGAACGGCGCATGGCGTCACTGTATGCCGGCGATTTCTTCGGCGAGATGGCGCTCCTGACCGCCGAGCGGCGTACCGCCACGGTGCGGGCCATGAGCGACTGCCAACTCTACGAACTGGCCAAATCAGAGGTAGACGCCTTGTGCCTCACGTGCGCCGGAGTCAAGGAGGCGCTCGTACGCGCGTACGAGAACCGGCGACAGGCGCTCGAGCGGCGACGTTCGTCACAGATTCTGCACGTGCCGCCTGAAGCGCTCGAGGAGACCGACTAGTCGTTGCCTCTCCTGCACTCGCATCTCATCTTCACAGCAATGCACGACGATCTTACCCAGGTACGGCGCCGCCTGGCGCTGTTCGCGCTCGTCTTGCTCCTCATGGCCGTGGCCGGAAGCATCGGGTTCGTCCTGATCGAGGGGTGGACGTTCGCCGAGTCCCTGTACATGACCGTCCTGACGCTCTCCACGGTGGGGTTTGCGGAGGTCCATCCGCTCTCCACCGGCGGCCGGGCATTCACGACGGCTCTGATCGTGGCGGGTATCGCCACCGTGGCCTACCTGTTCAGCGCTGTCAGCCAGTACGTGGTGAGCGGCGAACTGAGGGGCACTATCCGGAGCAGACGCATGAGACAACGCATCGAGGCCTTGACCGGCCATTACGTGGTGTGCGGATTCGGACGCGTGGGACGTGAGGTCGTCGCGGACCTACGCGAGAAGGGACACGAGTGCGTCGTGGTTGAAATGCACTCTGCTGATCACGATCACGAGAAAGAGGACATTCTCTGGGTCAACGGAGATGCCGCAGACGATGAGTCTTTGCGAAGCGCTGGTATCGAGCGGGCACGCGGGCTGGTGGTCGCAACGGGCGACGACCCGACGAATCTCTTCGTTACCGTCAGCGCGCACGCACTGAACCCCGACCTGTGCATCGTTGCACGCATGAACGACGAATCGTCCGGTCCCAAGCTGCTGCGGGCCGGCGCCACCCACGTCATCTCACCATACACGATCAGCGGCCGGCGGATCGCAGCCCAATTGGTGTCGCCGGCGCTGACCGATTTTCTGGATGTCGTAATGCACTCGGGCGACCTCGAGTTGTGGCTCGAGGAGTGCCGGGTGTCAAACGACAGCGAAATCCAGGGTAAGACGGTGGGTGAAGCGAACGTGCGTCAGGCCACGGGCGCGAATGTCCTAGCAGTGCGGCGCGGCAAAGACGGCACAATTCTGACGAACCCCGCTCTGGATATGCGGTTCGAGTCCGGCGATGTGCTGATCGCGCTGGGAACGCGGGACCAGCTCAGCGAGTTGAACCGGGCTGCCGGGTTCCAGGCGTAGCAACCACACCGGGCGTGTAGGGCGGCGCTACCGGGGAAGCGTCTCTGCCAGATCCGCCACGACGTACGCCATCACGGCCATCGTGGCCACACACATCGCCATCTCTCTCGGGTCGAGCTTGTCGATCGTATCGCTCGCGGTATGGTGGTACCAGAAGTAACGCGTGCCGTCGACACGGAGTCCCATCCCCGGCACGCCCTCGCGCATGATCGGGCCGATGTCTGCGCCCCCACCGCCACGACGGATCTCTCCGGCACCGATCCGGTCGAGCAACGCGCCCACCTGGCTCACGATCGCGTACGCGGCGTCCGATCCGGTAAAACCGAATCCGAGCGGCTGGAAAACGCCGCCATCGGACTCGATGGCCAGCACATGATTGTCCAACTCGCCTTCATGCTGTTCCAGATACGCTCGTCCGCCGCGTAGACCGTTCTCCTCGTTGGTCCATCCGACGACGCGTATGGTTCGCCGCGGACGCAACCCCAACGCCTTGAGCAATCGGATGGCCTCCCAAGCGGCGACCACACCACCACCGTCATCCATGGCCCCCTGGCCCACGTCCCACGAATCGATGTGCCCCCCCATGACCACAACCTCATCGGGACGTTCAGTGCCGCGTAGCTCGGCGATGACGTTGCGGGACATCGCATCGGGAAGCGAATGCGCCGCCATCGTGAGATGCACCACGATCCGCTCGCCGCGATCCTGCATACGCTGGAGCAGTTCCGCATCCTCGATGGTGATTGCGGCATGGGGAATACGCGGCACGCTGTCAGCATATCGCATGGCGCCGGTGTGCGGCGTTTGCTGAGAGTATGGTGTCACCGACCGGATGAGACTCGCTACCGCGCCCAGGCGCCCCGCGGCGACGGCCCCGTTCAGACGGTAACGCACGGTCCGCCCATAGCCTTCGAACGGCGCGTTGAAGAGCACGATCTTCCCGCGCGCCTCCTCTGCACGGGTTTCGAGTTCGTCGAAGGTCCCGACAACGAGAACTTCCGCCGTGATCCCTTCGGCGGGCGTCCCGATGCTCCCCCCCAGTCCCAGCATGGGCAGGCGATGCCGGCGTGGCTCGATTAGCTCGGCAGACTCCTCCCCACGCACCCAAACGGGGACCATCGCCTCTTCGCCGTGAACGTTCTCCAGTCCATCCGCCCGCATCTGCTCCAGCGTCCAGCCGATTGCACGTTCGAGACTTTCCGATCCGGACAACCGGTGGCCGAATAGATCGACAAAAAGCGCCAGCCGCTCATAGGCCGCGCTGTCCGCGAGCGCCGCCTCGATTATGCGGTCCGCAACGGCACTATACCGCTCGTCTATCGATTGCCCCCCCGCCACTCGGGGCAGCACCGGCAAGAGGGCTAAGCACAAGCCCAGCGACATGACGGCCCGGAATAATCGGCTCTTCACAAACATTTCACGACACCTTTAAGGACACGAGGAGAATTTGAACGGTGGTTCAAAGAAACCATTTTTCCCACGGGTAAGTGTACACGATGTCGCAGGCCACCGCATCACCGAAGGTGCAAGCGAAGCGGCGCCGCCGTAGGGCGGAGATCCTCCAGGCGGCGCTGCGTGCCTTTCGGGACAAGGGCTATCACGCCACGACGCTCGACGATATCGCGGAGCGCATTGGGATTCGGAACACCGCCCTCTATCACTACTTCCCCGACAAGGAAGCGATCCTCTACGCCTGTCATCGCGAGTCCCTCGCCGAGGTCGACCGCCTACTGGCCGAAGCGACGTCACACTGCGAGCGGGCGCCCGACCAACTGACCTACATCATACGCGAGCACGTGCGCGTGATGACAGAGACGTTGCAGGGCTCTCCGCTCGGTCTCGAGGTCTCGTCGCTATCGCCAAGACACCAGTCGGAGGTCATCAGTGCGCGGGACCGGTACGAGCGTGGCTTGCGACGGATCATCATGCGGGGCCAGCGCGAGGGTGCGTTTCGGTCCGTCAACCCGAAGATCGCCGTCTTTGCTATCCTCGGTGCGATCAACTGGATCGCCCGCTGGTACAGCCCGGACGGCTCCATTCAAACACAACAACTCGGGTCGGAATTTGCCGACCACCTCGTTGGAGGTCTCTCATGACGGCAACAACGGACGCGAGGCATTTCGCCTCACGACCTGCGCAGGACTTTGGCTTCTCCGACGTGCTCTACACGAAGGAGGATCAGATTGCCCGTATAACGATCAACCGGCCACACGCCTACAACTGCTACTCGACCGCTGCACTCGAGGAGTTGGCCACGGCATTCCGGGACGCGAGCTTCGACGACGCCGTCGGGGTCATCGTCTTCACGGGCGCCGGCGACCGGTCGTTCTGCACCGGCGGGGACGTGAAGGAATACGCAGACAGTTATGTCGGCACGCCGCGTGACTACTGGAAGTACATGGCGCTGTTCCGCGCGTACATCGAGAGCATCCTCAATACAGGTAAGCCGGTCGTGGCACGCCTCAACGGCATGGCCGTGGGCGGCGGCAACGAGAGTCAACTGGCGTGCGATCTTACCGCCATGGCCCAGCATGCCTACATCAAGCAGGTGGGCACGCAGGTGGGTTCGGTGGCATGTGGTGGATCGACCCAGTGGCTCCCGCTCGTTGCCGGTGACAAGCGCGCGCGGGAGATTCTTTTCCTGAACGAGCCGATCAGTGCGGAGAAATCCAGGGAATGGGGGCTCGTGAACTGGGTGGTTCCGTCGGTGCGCCATCATGACGAGTGGGTCGAGCAGGCATCACCTGCGGAGATCAAGCAGGCCCAGAAAGGGCAGGACGGTTATCGCATCGATCTGAGCAAGCTCGACGAGTTCGTCGACGACCTTTGCAAGCGGCTGCTGGCAAGCTTCCCCGAATGTACGCGTTACACCAAACAGCAGCTCAACTTCTGGAAAGACCTTGCGTGGCACTCGACGGCACGACACGCACAGGATTGGCTTGCGCTACACTACGCCTGCTGGGAGCCGGTCGAGGGGATGCGCGCCTTTGTCGAAAAGCGCGCGCCTGACTATGCCATGCTGCGCAACCGGGCGGCAGACGGTGCATCAACCGAGCTGCCATGGGGCGCTCCCACCCGCGCGTGCAGTGCGTGCGGTTCGATCAATCTTCCGGCGGACCACGCGTTCTGCGGCGCATGCGGCCAACAGCTGTCGTAACGGGCGCGGGGTCCGGGATCGGTCGCGCGGTCGCCGACGCCATCGCGGGTGATGCGTGGGTGGCCTCACTCGATCTGTCTTTCCCAGACGACGAAACGCGTGCGCACCACGCGGCCAAGGCCGACGTCACCAAGCCGTCAGAGATCGATGCCGCCATAGCACGCATCGTGGACGAGCGCGGTGGCATCGACTGGGTCGTCTGCGCCGCCGGCATCGTGCGCGACCGCGTCTCCTGGAAGATGTCCGACGCGGACGATGTGGCCACGGCCGTCCGGTTTCTTTGCAGCACCGGCGCCGCTTTCATCACCGGCGCGGTCTTGCCGGTCGACGGCGGCCAGCTACTGGGAGGGGCGTCGTAACATGTCTGCCATACGTCACTTCGTTCAGGACGGCATCGCCCGGGTCGCTCTCGACCATCCCCCACTCAACATCCTGAACAGGGACGCGCTTGCCGCGCTGCGCGCCGCGCTGGCAGACCTGGCATCCGATCCCTCCGTGCGGGTCCTCGTGTTGAGCGCTGCGGGAAAACACTTCTCCGCCGGCGCGGATGTAGGCGAACACCTGCCGCCGGTGGTAGACGAGATGATCCCCGAGTTTCTCGAGACGGTGACGGCGCTCGACACGTTTCCGCTTCCAACCATCGCCGCGGTGCAGGGCAAGTGTCTTGGCGGAGGCTTCGAGATCGTACTGGGTACCGACCTCGTCATAGCCGCGGACAACGCACTGTTCGGTCAGCCGGAGATCGTGCTCGGCGTCGTACCGCCTGCCGCGTGTGCAATGCTGCCGTCGCGCACCACGAGGGGTATCGCTGCCGATCTGATCTTTACGGGCGACCCGTTGCCCGCCACGGAGGCGCTGCACGCCGGACTCGTGCGGCGCGTAGTGCCACTGGACGACCTCGAAACGGCCGCCCTGGACCTGGCGGCGCGGATCAGCCGGCACAGCGCGGCGGCTCTACGTGTCGCGAAACGATCACTGCGCGGTCCCGACCGCGAACACCAGGAGGCGGCAATGACCACCGCACGCGCGGCGTACCTCGATGACCTGATGGCGACCGCGGACGCGCTCGAGGGCCTCACCGCCTTCGTCGAAAAACGACAGCCGACGTGGAGGCACCGGTGACGACTGCAGTCTTTACGGCGTGGCGCGACCGCTCGCTCGATGAGTCCCTGTACGAGTGCCGCGAAATGGTCGAGGATACCGACTTCCCAACGGTCCGTCGTTGGCGGGAGCAGGGCGGCAAGGTAATCGGTCACTTCCAGGTCTATTTCCCCGAGGAGATTGCGCACGCCGCCGGTGCCCTGCCATTCAAGGTGCGCGGCGCGCCCGTCGAGCCAATCCAATCCGACTCCCGTTTCGGGTCCTATCTCTGCTCCATTCTCAAGACGTCACTCGAGTTGGCACTGAGCGGCCGGGTCGAATTGGACATGTTCGTTACACACCCGATCTGTGACGCCGCCCGCAACCTCGCGGCCGTCTGGGGGCGTAACGCCGCGTATCCCTGTCAGATCCTCTACCTGCCGCAGAACGCCAATTCGCAGCACGCAGCCACCTACCTGCGAGGGGAGTATGACCGTATCAAACGGTCCGTCGAAGAGATCGTCGGATGCGACATAACCGATGAAGATCTCCGCCGGTCAGTAGGCGTCTTCAACGAGAATCGCGCGCTGCTTCGAGAACTGTACGAGATCAAGCGCGAAACCCCGTGGCTGATATCCGCGGAGGACGGCTACGTCCTCGTCGCGCTGGGTGGCCTCATCCCGCGCGAGGAACACAACGAGTTGCTGCGCGCGCTGCTGCCACAAATCCGAGAGCGGCCCGGCAAGCGACAGGACCGGATCCGCATCGTGCTCGAAGGGGGGTTCTGCGAACAGCCTCCGCTAGATCTCATCCGAGCCATCGGGCGGTCGTGTTACGTGGTGGACGACGACTTGTTGATCGGCATGCGCTGGCTCACGGACGACGTCCCGACCAAAGGCGATCCGCTCGCGAAGCTCGCGGAAGCCTATCTCGAACGTTCCACGTACAGCCCGGTCCAGCACGACCTGCGCAAGCCCAAGGAACGCATGCTGCTCAAACGGATCGAAGGGTCGGCCGGCGAAGCTGCCGTGGTGATGGCGGCCAAGATGTGTGAGCCCGGCCTCGAGGAGCAGGTCGTGTACACGCGCGAACTCGATACCGCGGGCATCCCGTACTTCGTGAGCGAGTTCGAGGAGAACATGACGAGCTTCGATCACCTCGAGATCCAGCTGGAAACGTTCGTGGAGAACATCTTGTTTGAGTAGGTGTGCAGAATGCGGAACGCATAGCGGAGTCCAATACGAACATCCCCCTCTCCACGAAGTGGAGAGGGGGCAGGGGGTGAGGTATGAGCACAACTGCGTTAGACGAATCAATCGTCGGCAGAGGAAACCGGAACGGTGCCCGCTTGTTTCGGGAATGGTTCCAAGGGCTCACCCAGGCGGCCGAGGCAGGTCGCGGGTCGGCCTACGTCTTCGTCATGGGCAGCTTTGCCGAGTTGCTGCGGACGTTCGATTTTCCACTCGTTTTCCCGGAAATCAACTCGCTGCAAACTGCGGTACGGCATGTGGCCCATGAGTATCTCGATGAGGCGGAAGACTACGGGTACTCCCCGGACATCTGTGGCTACGTGAAGGCCGATGTCGCAACGCAGCTGCGGGGCGGCGAACATCCGATGGGGCGGATTCCCAAGCCGGCCATCGCCGTCTACACCAACGCCTGCAACACCTACATCAAGTGGGCCGAGATCTGGGAGCGGATGTACAAGATCCCCACCTTTGTGCTCGATATCCCGGGCACGCGGGCGGATGGCGCCCAGACTTACGCCGGCGACCGCGACTTCGAGAACGACCGCAAGTACGTGCTTGGTCAGTTGAGGGACTTGATCGGCTTGTGTGCAGAGGTGAGTGGCGTCCCCTTCGATATCGATCGGCTACGCGAGAGCATGGGACACGCAAACGCGATGTCGCGCGCCT
The DNA here is from genome assembly GCA_036679645.1 of Gemmatimonadota bacterium. Taxonomy (GTDB): domain Bacteria; phylum Gemmatimonadota; class Gemmatimonadetes; order Gemmatimonadales; family GWC2-71-9; genus JADFNB01. The sequence continues at coordinate 71,782 of JAZDCY010000014.1, forward strand.
GGAAGCATCTCCTGGAGTTGAATCAGGCCCGTCCGTCCGTATTCAGTGCACTCTCGGACGGAACGATCTACCTCGGTGTGGCCAACGGGTTTCGCGGCGCGGAAACAGGCGCCCGGTTCTTCGAGGAACTCGTTGACGAGATGGAATACAAGGCAGTGCACGGCATCGGCACGCTGACCGACGAGCAGTACCGTCTCATTTTTGTCGGCGTCCCATGCTACCCGATCTTCCGCCGGTTCAACGAATTGTTTACCGATTGGGGCGGTACGTTCGTCAACTCGACCTATCTGTGGTTCGCATCTGGCGGGGCGAACCTCGGCTTCGAGTACGATCTGGCTCATCCCATCGAGAGTCTCGCAGAAGGCATCCTGCTCAGCGTGCGCGACGCCATGGACAGCATGTTCTTCCAGACGAAGATCCTGCGGACGATGGTCGACGACTTCCACGCAGACGGTGTCGTATACCACCCGATCAAGAGTTGCCGCACCGTGTCAACCGGCCTCGCCGACAACCGCCGGGCGCTCATGGCCGAACAGGATGTCGCAACACTGTTCATCGAATCCGACATGATGGACCGGCGTGTCGTATCCGAAGCGCAGCTCAAGAATAGGGTGGACGCCTTCTTCGAGGGTCTGGCGACACGACGGAACCCGACCGCTCGCACAACAGCTTAACGGGATCGAGGAGAGGTCATGGCCTACGCCGCCGGCGTGGACGTCGGGTCCACACAAACGAAGGCCGTCATCATTGACGAGGCCCGTAACATCGTGAGCCGCGCGCTCACCGACACCGGGGCCAACGTGATTCGCGCCGCCGAAAACGCTTTCCAGGAGTCCCTGCGCGCGGCCGACCTGCGTGAGGAAGAGGTCGAGTACGTCGTCGGCACCGGGTACGGTCGCTACAAGGTGACGTTCGGGAACACGCAGGTGACCGAAATCAGCTGTCATGGCCGCGGCGCCGTCCACATGTTCCCCGCGACACGCACCGTCCTCGACATGGGCGGTCAGGACACGAAGGCTATCAGCGTGTCGGATACGGGCGAGATCGTGGACTTCTGCATGAACGACAAGTGCGCCGCCGGTACGGGCCGGTTTCTCGGCGCAGCGTCGAGCGCGCTGGAGATCCCGCTGGACGAGCTGGGGCCGACGGCGCTCAACGGGGAGCGACCGGTGAAGATCAGTACCACCTGCACCGTCTTTGCCGAATCCGAGGTGCTATCGTGGCTCGGCAAGGGCAAGAAGATCGAGGACATCCTGCTCGGCGTGCACGAGTCGATCGCGACGCGGTCGGTGGGCCTCCTCAGACGGGTGGGCATCGCGAGCGAAGTGACGTTCACCGGCGGCGTCGCGCGCAACGTGGCCATGATCGACACGCTCAACCGGCGGCTGGGCATGGACGTGAATGTGAGCGAAGAGTCGCACTACATGGGTGCACTGGGCGCCGCCCTCTTCGCCCTGGACCATATCGTGACGAGTCGCAGCCCCGCGAGCTCCGCCGCGCGGGAGACGGCATGACCCATACCGTCGGCATCGATGTCGGCTCGACCTACACAAAGGCCGCCGTGCTCGATGCCGATCTCCACCTCGTCGGCCGCGCCATGGCACCGACCGGATTCCGCCTAACGGAGATCGCGGAGCAGACGCTGCATGCCGCCGTGGCTGACGCTGGGCTCCGGCGTGACGAGATCGAGTACGTCGTCGCTACGGGGTTCGGCAGACACCAGGCCACCATGAGCGACGTGCGAGTCACCGATCTGACGGCCAGCGCCAGGGGAGCGGCACACCTCTTTCCCAACACGCGAACCATCCTCGACGTCGGCGGCCAGACCATGAAAGCCAGCCGGCTGGGAGACAACGCTAAGGTCAAGTCGTTCCGCCTGAACGACAAGTGCGCGGCCGGCACCGGAGCCTTTCTCGAGAAGACCGCACGCTACATGGGCTATTCCACACAGGAAATCGGTCCCCTCGTCGCCACGTCGAAGCAGGCCGTATCGATCTCAGGCGTGTGTGCGGTATTTGCGGAATCGGAGGTCATCAACCACCTGTCCGAAGGGATGGCGCCGGCCGACATCATGCACGGGGCGATCGTATCGCTCGTGGGCCGGTCCGTGCAACTGATGAAACGGGTACGCATGGAGCCCGAGTTCACGCTGATCGGCGGCATCCTGCGGTTCGAGCGAATGGTGGACGTCGTGCGCGAGCAACTGGACGCGGACGTCAACGTCGCCCCAGGCGATTTGGTACAGTTCACGCCGGCGTTCGGGGCGGCGCTCCTGGGCCACCGCCGCCTGGCCAAACTCAAGAGCGTCGCCGCCTGAGCATGCCGGCACAACCGCGTAACCCTGAGGACCTCATCAAGCCACTCGGCGCCCTTGTCGAGGGCGAGGCAAGGAGGGCCCTCTCGGAAGCGCAACTTGCACCAGACCCGCAGCGACTCGCCGATGGATGGGAGCGGCGTTTCATCACCGACGCGCGCCGCGCGGAAGAAGTCATGGCACTGTACGAGCAACTCGGATTCGAGGTCGCCGCCGATGCAATTCGCCCGGAGGAGTTGGGCGACGAGTGCGACGATTGCCAACTGGCACTGCTCCAATTCAAGACGATCTACACCCGACCACGACGCGCCGAATAGCGGCGCGCGGGAGAACCACAATGCAAGCGGCAGTCTATCACGGTCCCAACCAGCCCCTTCGGATCGAGGACGTTCCGGTCCCCACCCCCGGCGCAGGAGAGGCACTCGTCAAGGTCGCAGGCTGCGGAATGTGCCACACCGATTTGCACTACCTCGACCATGGCGTGAAGCCGTTCAAGACACCGCCGCTCATTCTCGGGCACGAGGTCGCGGGTACCATCGAGCGCCTTGGCAGCGGGACGAACGGTTGGTCCGACGGAGATCGCGTTCTCATTCCCAGCGTGTTGTCATGCGGCCGGTGCCGGTACTGCCGGCAGGGACGGGAGAACCTGTGCGATGAGCTCGTCATGCTGGGCAACAACATCGACGGAGGATACGCCGAGTTCCTCACCGTCCCGGCACGGGAGATGATACGGGTTCCCGATACGCTGCCGCTCGAGCAGGCATGTGTCGTGGCCGATGCGCTCTCGACGCCGTTTCATGCGGTGAAACACCGCGGCAAGGTACGGCCCGGCGACGTTGTCGCCGTGATGGGATGCGGCGGCGTCGGACTGAACGTCGTGCAATGCGCCGCCATGGCCGGTGGACGCGTCATTGCCATCGATCTCAACGACGACCGTCTTGCGCTCGCCAAACAGCTCGGAGCAGCGCAGACGATTAACCCCGCGGGCATCGAGCGTCTCGACAAACACATCAAGAAACTCACCGGCGGAGGCGTGGACATCGCGTTCGAGGCAATCGGCAATCCCGACACGATGCGCGGTGCCTATGCCCTGCTCCGCAAGGGTGGCCGACTCTGCGTGATCGGCTACGCCGCGGGCGATGTCACGCTCTCGGCCGCGCGGCTCATGTACTACGAGCTGGAGGTCGTTGGCAGCCTGGGGTGCGGTGCCGGAGAGTACCCGGAGATTATTGCCCTGGTCGAAGCCGGGCGCCTTACGCTCGAGCCGATCGTGAGCGGCTGTCTGCCTCTCGAGCAAATCGACGAAGGGTTTGATCGGCTGCGACGGGGTGAGGGTGTGCGGTGGGTGGTGACTCCTTAGACGCTCAGGGGCTCAGGGGCTCAGAGGACGGTGTGGGCGTCCGGGCGCTCGTCAGCCGCCCTCGGGCCGCTCCCGCACGCGCAACCCATGTGACCGCCGCCGCCTGGCAAACAGCGCGGCCACCTCGCCCAATCGCTCAATCCGCTCGAGCTTCTCACGGAAGGGAAGCGCCAGGAAGTCCTGACGCTGCCGGCGGCGGTTCCCCTCCCATGTCGCGGTGCTCCAATCGGCCCGATCAACCATCGCCGGCGTCCCCATGCAGCAGCCGCAGCTCCGCAACATCCGCGAGGTCCTGCGGTCGGCCCGCCTCTCGCTTGAGTCGGAGCAGGGCCTGCAACCGAACGACGCGTACCGGGACGCCCGGGGCCACCTCCTCCACCAGCGCGCGCCGGTACTCGTCGTCGAAGTCGAACGGCTCGACGGCGAACACGTCCACCGGGGTCTCACGGTGCCGTCCCTTTTCCGCGATCCATCGGGCCCGTACCGCAGGATCACTGAATCCCTCGGCTGTGACAGGCAGCCGCGGCTCATAACCAAGCGACTTCAGCGCCGCAAACGCCGCCCGCACGTGCTCAGGCACGAGTTTGATGACCAGGTCCAGGTCCTCCGTGAGCCGCCCGTAGCCGTGCGCGTTCACGGCGAGTCCCCCAACGACGATGTATGGGACACCGGCATCATTCAGCGCACGCGCCACGGCCTCCACGCTCGCAACCCTCACCCACTCAACTCCAGCGGCGGTTCGAGGTCGCTGGTAATCTCATTTATGGTGCAACCGTGCTTGGTGTGACGTCCGGCCGTTATCAGCATCATGTCGTTCATGGCCATCCGGACACAGGGTAGCCTGATACAACGGGGAGTCGACCCGAATGGGAAGTACTCCATGGTATGCGAGATCCACGGCACCCTTGTTGGTTCAATAATACCGAATTCTATCCCCCGCGCGCGTCAATCCAGTGAAAACGACGCCGGGCACCTTCATCGTGTCCGTCCGCCAGACGCTCAGACGCTCGATGGCTATCCAACAGCTATGCCCGGCCGCCAGGCGCGCGATTGGAGTGCTTGCACGTTGTGGATCACCGCGTCGAAGCACGCGTTGTGGCCCACCAGTGTTCTGAGCGCAGATTCGCCACGCCACTTGGAGATACAAAGCAGCAACAACAGTCGCAAAGCGATGTGTCATAGTGGGGAAAAAGCGACGTGATTTCCGCCACCGGAGGATTGCCTGATCCATGAGTTCGACCGGACTTGATAGATTCATAGATTTTTCATCGTGCCTTTAGGCCAGGCTCTCTAGACTTATGTGGGGTGCTTGGAAAGTTCGGATTGCCTTTCTGTTGCGGCTGTAGCTCCATTTGGGGGATCATCGATGCCGCTCGATAGGCACCTCGCAGCTCTTGCGACGGCGGTCGCTATCGGAGCCACGAGCCTCGTAGTCGTGCTTGGCCTACAGAACCGGTCACTCGAGACTCGCTATGGCGAAGCACGGCGTCTTGCTACGGAACTGTATCCGGGATACGGCGTCCCGGAATTCGCTACTGCTACGCTGGAGGGTGACTCCGTCGTCCTCGGCGCCGCGCCAGAGTCCGTTCGCCAACTTCTCCTCGTATTTGACACAGAGTGCGACTACTGCCGCGCCACTGTACCGGCATGGAAACAAGTGCTCAGTGTCCTCGATTCTGCTTCGTATCGGCCGATCCAGGTTCTTGGCATCTCTCTCGACAGTGACAGCGCCACGCGAGTGTACCTGGAGGACCTCGAGTTCGCTCTTCCGACGGTCACGATGCGCGACCCGAAAACCCTCCAGCTGTATCGTCTTCGGTCAGTACCTCAGACGATCCTCCTGGGGCCGCGTGGATACGTCATGTTCGCGAGGACTGGCCAGCTCTCGACCCCCGAAGCGGTAGACACTCTGCTTCAAGTAATCAAGCGTGTCGCTGGTGACGTGTCTTCCACAGAAACTGCAATACGTTCGCATTAGGGCCATGGAGAACTCCGTTGATTGGGAGCCCTGAGGAACCCACAGTGGGAACCGCAAACTGAAGGAGGACTGTATGTCGCGCATCACGAAGGTTGCCGCACGAGCTTGTGGTGCGGCTATTGTCGTAGGTGGACTGCTCTTTGGCACGTCCCAAGCCCTTGCAGGCTCATCAGACGGCTGCTTGTGGGACCCTCCACACCTGGGGTCATGCGCCAACCAGGTCGACTGTCAGTACAAGTGTGATCAGTACTACGGCTATGGGTACTACGGCAGCTGCACAGCTGGCTGTTGCCACTGTATCGAGTGGTAGCCCAGCGTGCCCGGCGGGGTGAGGCTCCCACACCTCGCCGGCCCTCAGGCTCGGGACCGTCAAAGGACGTCTGGAACAGGCGGACGCTACGTTTCCCGACCATAACGCCTCATTTTCGCGCGCGCCCCGGGTTCCGAGGTGCGGCCGTGTTGTTACCGGTGCTTCTTGCGGCGTGCCAGCAGGAGACGATTCTCTTGCCGGGTCGTGGGGCCGCACCTCGGGATTCCTCTGCGATTGATACAAGCGGCACGACAACGGACACAACGGTAGTCCAGCGCGTGGGACTCGTACTGGCCGTTCGAGTTGGCGGCGAAGATTCAGTGCTCGCGAATGCCCTAGGATGGCAGACCAACGCGATTCCCGGCGCTGAAGTTACAGTGCAGCGATCAGGTTCATCGATCCGGCAGACCGATCGAACTGGATTGGATGGGTCGGTAGAATTCCCTGCGCTGTTGCCCGGCGAGTACCGGGTCTCGGCCATCCGAATTCTGACGCCCAGCGAATCATCCTTGCTGGGTCCTGGGAACGAGGATGTCGACGCCTTTGGGGGGAGTACAAGTCTCATACTCGAACCGCCTGCGGCCGAGGACACCCTCGTCATCGGTGCTGGTCGCCGTGGCTCACTCGTAATCAGCGAATGGTCTTTCTATATCGCGATCATCAACGGGACGCCCTATGAGTTCGGCGGTTTTCTGGAACTCTACAATAACTCAGACAGGACCGTGTACCTCGACGGGAAGCTGTTCGGGGCCGGGTTTTCGGCGGCGTTTGAAAGCCCCGTCGAGCCCTGCAGCACTTGGGCCACGTACCGGAATGATCCACAAGGTGTCTGGACCGAGACAGTCTTTCGCTTTCCGGGCTCAGGCCAGGACTACCCCGTAGCGCCAGGGCAGACGATAGTGATGGCGACGGACGCGATTGACCACGGTCAACTTGTCACCGGCGGACTGAACCTTCGCAATGCACAATTTGAGTTTCTCGGTAGCGGCGATGTCGATAATCCCACCGCCGCGAACATGATTGACGTGGGTCCGCGCCCCTTCACGCTCTTCGCCCACGGGTTCTTCTTCTTCACGACTGCGGCGCTTCCCTTTCTCGCTGACGCCGTTGACCTCAGTACCCTCCCGACAGCAAGGCTTTTCGCAAGCGGAAGAGAGTACGTCCGCATACCAGCCAACAAACTACTGGACGTTGCAGCCTTGCGTTACTTCGGACCGAGCCTCGGGCCAGCGTGTCCGGAAATGGTCCATGCCAGTATCGACGGCGCAGCGTTTCTCATGCCAGAGGACAATCCGGGCGGGGCCCGTTCGGTGCAGCGACGCGTCATCGGTAGCTTCGCGACTGGTCGTCAGGTTCTGCTACGTACCCGTACCAGTGCTCGCGATTTCGACTATCGCGTTCGCACCCCTGGTAGCCTACCCAGGCCCTGATCGAACGGGCCACTGGAAGATCCCTGACATGTGCGGCCGTCGCGCAGTCCTCCCGTTCGTCCTCCTGCTGGGGGGAACCATGCACGGCACGCTTGTCTCGCAGGAGCAAGTGGTAGGTCCTCTGATCAGGGGACGGGTGACCGACCATGTGTCGGCGCTTCCCATCGCGGGAGCGATTGTGGCACTTGAGGGGAGCGGATTCAGTGCTATGACCGACACGGCTGGCAACTACAACTTGATCAACTTGCGACCCGGACCGGCCATCCTGCTCGTTCGGATGATCGGATACGCCCCTGCCAGAGTACCGCTCGTTGTTCCACCGTCCGGCATTCTCCATCGCAACATCGCGCTGGCACGAAATGCCCTTGAACTCGCCGAGATCATCGTGACCGCTGATCCGGCCGGCCGCGCGCGCGGCGAATTGGGAACAGCAAGTGTCATTGAACACGACGCCATCGTGAACCAGACGGCGGCGAGCATCGCTGGTATTCTCGAGCTAGTCCCCGGCATACCGCTCGCGGCTCCGGGCCTCGAGGAAGTGCAGCAGATCCAGCTCCGCACCGCCCCGGTGTCTAGCGGGGGAATAACGGCCGGCCCCAGTGGCGCCGATATCGCAGCGTTCGGCACCACTATCATCCTCGACGGAGTTCCGCTGTCAAACAACGCCAACCTACAGAACACCGGACCGCGAGGTGAACTGCGGCCCCCTAGCTCCTCCGGGGGCGGCATCGATCTTCGGCGCATTCCGGCATCAACTATCGAGCGCGTGGAGGTCATTCGGGGTGTGCCCTCCGCCCGCTACGGCGATCTGACTCACGGCGTGATCGTCGTCGATACGCGCGCGGGGCGAGTGTCGCCGGCAGCTACCGTCCGGTACGATGCGCGGACGACTGAAGCCAGCCTCGTCGGGGGATGGCGTTTGACCCCTGATCACACTGCCACCGCCCACTTCGACGTGGCCCGTACGAGGAAGAACCCCGGTATCACTGACGCCGATGTCCTACGCCTGACGGGACAACTGGCCCACCGGGCGGCATTCGGGTTGCAACAGGACCAGCCCGCGACCCGTGCGCAGTTGGAGTTCGACACACGACTCGATTTCTTCCGGGTGGTCGAGGACAATCCGGAGCAGCCAGACGTTCTCCCTGGTTTCGCGACGCGCGCGAGCGACTTTGGCTTTCGGCTGTCCGAACGTGCCCGATTCCATCCGTCCCCGAACTCTGCCTTCGTGCTAACGCTGGCAATGGACCACACTCGACAGCGGTCATTTGTCCAGTCGTTCCGCCTCCGAGGAGCGCTCCCGTTCACTGATCGCCTCGAGGAAGGTCTGGCGATTGGCCGCTACGTGGGGGGCGAGTACTTGTCGCGCGTCGATCTCGAGGGAGATCCGTGGCTTGTTTATGGGCGTGGTGAGTGGGTGGGCGCGCCACGCGGTCTGGGAGGCCTGGACCATCTGTTGCGCGCGGGGTTCGAATTGCGGCGGGAGTGGAACGAGGGTGCAGGCTACCAATTCGACATCGAGTTCCCCCCCCAAGTTCGGTTCAACGGAGTACAGGGCTTTGACCGGCCAAGGCGATTCGACGCGGTGCCGCCTCTCGCGACCAGCGCCCTGTACCTGACGGACAGGATCTCCGGGCAGCCGCTTCTTGGCATGCCCCTCCAAGTTCAGGTCGGTGCTCGCGTGGATGTTCTCCACCGTGGGACGACCTGGATCTCGGGGTACCGTGATCTCGTCTGGCAGCCGCGCATGAACGTAGAGCTGGGGCCTCGTTGGTGGCTCCGCATCCGGGCGGGCGTCGGGAAAACGGCGAAATACCCGTCGCTTGGAAGCCTCTTCCCTCCCCCCCAATACTTCGACGTCGTCAACGTGAACTGGTTCGTGACCGATCCCGCCGAGCGTCTTGCTGTCTTGACCACGTCCATCAGCGATCCAACCAATCCAGATCTCGGACTCTCCGCCACCTGGAAGCGCGAGGTGGGCGCCGAAATGTCGCTCGGCCGGCGGGGCGGTTCTATCGCAGTCGTCCTCTTCGACGACCGAACAACAGGGGCAGTGGGGTTTCGCTCAGTCACTGGTTTCCTCACACGTGCTCGCTACGCCCTGTCCGATTCCTCCGAAGGCACCGGCGTACCCCCAACCATCATCCAACCACCGGCGTACACGGACACGGTTCCCATTCTGATCGACGAACCCACCAACAACTTGACGGTATCCAGTAAGGGCTGGGAGGTGTCCGCCAGCCTCCCGGAGATTCCCAAAACCCAAACCCGGCTTGACATCCAGGCGGCATTCATCGAGACAAGGGTCTCCCGCACGGATGTGGTTTTTGGATCCGGCACTCGGTTCTCCGAGTTTCAACTGAACGGCGCAGTTCCGCGAGCCCCATACTGGGAGGGCGCGACCGGTACCGGTCAGCGACTGACGGCCACGTTCCGCCTGGTTCACCACCAACCGCTCCTCGGCTTGGTCATCACCGGCACTATGCAGTTCATCCTGCGCGAGTCGAGACGCGACATAGGGGGAACCGATACGTTGTCTTTTGCCGGCTACGTCACGCGTGCCGGTGAGTTGGTTCCCGTCCCGACGAGTGACCGAACAGCACCCCAGTTCGCAGATCTTCGCCAACCCCGTGGCGGCCTGCTGATCGAGCCGCGAGGCACGCCTGATGACTGGCTACTCAGTCTTCAGGTATCCAAAACGCTTCCACTGGGAGGTCGGTTTTCATTCTACGCGTTTAACGCTCTTGACCGCGAGGGCAGGTTTGCGCGTGCAGGGACCACACCGCGACCGTTTCCCAGGATGCGCTTCGGCCTCGACATCGCCATGCCGTTGCGCTCGGTTCTCGGTGCCTGGATGGATCCGTGACGCGCTTCGTCACCGTCGTCTTGTGGCTAGCCACAATGCAGTCGCTGCAGGCTCAAGAGTGGACTGACGTCTGGAGCCCCTTCCGCCCGCTCTCGGACGTACCGCGGCATGGACCTCAACCGCCACACATAGCGGTGCCGCTGCTTTTTGGACCCGCCCGGGTAGGGGAACTGTGGACCGCCGGCAACCCCGCCGGGGCCGCCTGGGACGTACGTGACGCACACACGTCATTTCTCTTGAGCTATGGTCGGGAGGATGGCGCGTTCCGGCGGCCCCTCGATCCAGAGGCGGTCAACAATCCTCGCCTGGCGGCGGTCGCTTGGAGGCCGGTGCGGAGCAACATCGCCGCCGTCGGTCGCCTCACCCTAGAGCAGCAACGGCACCGGCCCGGATCCAATGCGGCGGTGGCGTTTCCGTACGGGACGAGCCCACTCGTGCCCACCGACAGCTCATCGCCGCCTACAACCCTGACCAGAGCCCGTCTGGAGGGGCTCGTTGCGTGGCGGTTCGACCAGTGGAGCTTCGGCCTCTCGTTGGGATACGAATCCTGGGACAACCGCACCCGGGAAACACCAGTCCCGCGCATCGGTCGTCGCGTCGCACCGGCCGGCGCCTTCGGAATCGTTCGTGCAATAGGCAGGCTGTTTCTCCTGGGCCTGCATGTGCGCGGACGACGTACCGTGGAAACCGTGACGATCAACCCGCTGGCCGGCACCAGTACCGTCCACGAACTTGATGGCTTCAGCGACCCCGAACCAATTCCCGTCATTGCCCTTCGATACCGCCGTCGGATCACCACGGATGAAAGGGCAGCAGGGACCTCCGCGACCGGTTCGTTGGGGCTAGTCCACTGGACAGCCTACGGGCGCAAGGAGTGGCGAGACCAGTGGCACAGCAGCCTGGAGCAGGAGAATCCTCCCGTGGACGCTTGGCGCGCGTCAGGTATCACGCTCGGTGGCGCACTCCAGTACGTAGCTTCCAATCGAATCCCGATGATCACTGTGCACGCGTCTCGAACCTCCATCAGCGGTCACGCTGAGCGCGCCGACCTTGACGGTACGATCTTCCGCGCGAGCGAGCGCGTGACACGCGCCGGAATCGAACTCCGCTCGGATGACACCACCGCGACCTGGGCTGGTGCCATCGGGCTCACCATTACGCACGAGTCCCGGTTCCGGGAGGATTTCCTGGTACAACACATCGCCGATCTAAGTGAATGGACGCCGGGTGCGACCGTCGAGATAGTGCATCGCTTCGAGACCGGGACCAGCATGGCGGTCGCAGGCTCACTCGGGTGGCACTCGGCCGTTTCTCGCATTCCGGACCCTGCCACGCTGGGCCCAATCTATCAGCAGCTCATTGCGCCCGAACTGGCGCTCTATGCGCAACGTGCCTATCCGTGGCTGGTGCGGATATCCGTGCGTCAGCGTCTGAGTACGCACACGTCACTTCTGGTCTCGGCGTCCCATCGCGTTCTTCGGCCGGCGTCTACTTCGGCAGTCCCGGCAGCCCCTGGCGGCTTGCGCAGATCATGGCATTTCCTCGCTGGACTCGTGCTCTAGGGTAACTCCCATGCGGGTATCGTCGTGCCGCCCCGCGACTTCCGTCCGCGAAGCGCGGGGCTGGACGTAACCGCGGATCGTGGCCATGACCGGGTTCTACGCGTTCGACCTCAACGGCAACCGGCTCTGGGACGTGCATATGGGCGCCGGGGAAGAGCCGTGGTTTGCGGGGCCGCCCAGGCGCTCCGGGGTTACCCGATAGCTGCACCTGGGCGCCAGCCGCGCGACTGGAGTGCCTGCACCTTGTGAATCACCGCGTCGCGCGCGGCGTGTATTGGGAGCACGATCAAGTCACCCTCCCGGGCCCACGCCAGCGCCTCGCGCAGGGCCCCCAACTCGTCGTCAACCCGTGCCACGCTTTCCTCGGCGACACCGAGTTTGTCCAGCTCGTCCGCGATGATTGCCGCCACCTCCCCTTCCGGTCTGCCACGCAGGTAGGTCCGCATCTCCTTGATGATCACGCGATGGGGTGCGAACGTGATCGCCGCGCGCACGAGATCACGAATGTCGTCGTCGCTCCGGTCGCCTGCCTGGCCGATTACCACGAGCCGACGTTTGGCGGGCATCGCTTGGACCATCTCGCCTACCGCTCGCATACCGTGCGGGTTGTGCGCGAAATCCAGAAAGACCCGCACTCCACCCAGATCGAACAGATGCCCTCGGCCGGGGTTCGCGTCCGGTGTACTCGCGAAGTGGTGGATCGCCGCGCGAATGGCCGCTGATGACACACCAATGGCGCGCGCGACGGGAATGGCACCGAGAATGTTGGAGGTATTGAATTGCGCCGCACCACCGAAGGTGATCGGCGCATCGGCAACCGCACCGTAGTCTTCGGTAACCCCGCAGGTACGAAACGCAAAACGCCCATCCGCCACGAACGCGGCGTCGTCATCCGGCATCGTATCGGTCATGCCGAACCACACGTGTGCGGCGACCTCGACATCACGAGCGCGGCGCATGACCACCGGATCGTCCGCGTTCGCCACGAGTACCCCACTCGCCCGCACGGCATGTGCGATCACGAGCTTCGCCCGGGCGATATCGTCGACGGTGGTCACGCCAAACTCACCCAGATGATCCGAGGCGACGTTGGTGAGCAGCGCGGCGTCCGCACGTTCCACCATCAAGCCTCGGCGGAGCAGCCCGCCACGGGCGGTTTCCAGCACGGCGACCTCCACGCGTCGGTCGCGCAAGATTGCGCGCGCCCCTCCCGGACCGGACCAGTCACCGGCATCGATCCGATCTCGACCGACGTAGAGCCCATCCGTATTGCTGCAACCCGCGACCTGGCCGTCTTGCGCGATCATCGCCGCAAGCAACCGTACGGTCGTGGTCTTCCCGTTGGAGCCCGTGACGAGCGCCACCCGCACGTCGTGAATCCCGTTCCAGTCCACCGCTGACGGTGCCGGCAGGACGTGCGTGGGCCACGTCAGTGAGCCCACGCCCATCCCAACCGACACTTGATCGTCATCCCACAAGAACGCCACCCCATGGGCGCGCGCCGCTTCCCGGAGCGCGAGCATCGCAGGGTTCCGCTCAGCGGCAATGGTCGCCTGCAACCGCGGCGCAACGACCTCGAGCGGCGACGGCGACGCTCCACCAAAGTCGGCGCAGGTGGCGGCCCAGGCCCACTCGTTCACCTCTGTCGCCGCGTAAAGCGCGTCGATGGGCACCGTGAGCACGAGACTCGCACCTCCCGGAAACGTCCGAACGGCTGTGCGCTGGTCCTTCCACCCAACCGCGTCGAGGGCGTCTCTCGCGTGCACCTTCCAGCGCGCGATGACGGCATCTCCGTCGACGCCGGCGATATGAACGTCGAGCACCGCGCCAGCGACACTGGTCTGGAGATTGGGACCGGTCAGTCGGCGCGAGTCACGCTGTTCGAGCGTCGGCACCCTCAGTCTTCGGTATCGCGGGCTAGGCGCACGCCGCGCTCGTCCCGGATGACCTCCTGGCCGGCATCGATATCGATCGTCGGTAGGTCCGGCAGCTCCGGTGCTGGCCGCTTCGCGACCTCGCACCCGTCGCGCGTCGTTCCATCACTCGTGTAGTTCACCACCTGCTTCCAGGTCCGCCCAATCTGATCGGCGAAGAGCACGAGCAGATCGTCCGGCCGCGCGGCCTCGAGAGCCGCCGCCACGGCGGCCCGTTCCTCCGGGATGGTCTCGACCGCGTCCGTGGCAACACCATTGTCGATGAGGGCACGCTGCAGCATGCGGGGTACCTCATCCCCGTCTCGCCCGCGCAGGGCATCGTCGCGCCGGCAGATGTAGTGGTCGAACGCGCCCGCCGCGATCGTTCCCATTTCGATGATATCCTCGTCCCGCCGGTCGCCGGGAGCGGCTAGCACGCATAGCCGCCGGCCGACCACGTCCAAGCGGCCCACGAGATCGCACATGACCTGAATTGCGTGGGGGTTGTGCGCGTAGTCTACGATCACCTTGAACGGCAACTCGTTGTATACGTTGAGCCGGCCCGGTGCCTGAAAGTAAGTGGAGTCGAAGGTACGGAGCCCGTGTCGGACATCTTCGAGCTTGAGACCAGCGCTGTACGCCATGGCCGCCGCGAACATGGCGTTCTGCACGTTGTGGATGGCTTTGCCCTCGATCGTCGCCGGGATGAGATGGGTCCACAGCAACGGCAAGTGCGCGCCCTTGTCGTAGAACGTGATCATGTGCCCGCTGATCGCCTGCTCGAGCACCACCGCTCGCCCACCCGCCTGGATGTGCTCGCGGACGAGCGCGTGCTGCGGGTTCATCGTTACGTAGCAGACGTGTTCCGCATCGGAATAGTCCGCCATCTTGAGACACAACGGGTCGTCGGCATTGAGCACGGCGGTGTTCTTCGCAATCTCGATGACCACCCGCTTCACCTCGGCCAGTTGCTCGAGCGTATCGATACCGCGTAGGCCAAGGTGATCGGCCTGCACGTTGAGACACGCGCTCACGTCGCTGCGGCGGTACCCCATGCCGGCGCGCAGCAGTCCACCCCGTGCCGTCTCGAGCACCGCGACCTCCACCGACGGGTCACGCAAGACCATACGCGCCGCCACTGGACCGGTCATGTCGCCTTCGACCGTCCGCTGCCCGTCGATGTACACGCCGTCCGTCGTGGCCACGCCGACGGTGTGTCCTGCCATCTTGTAGATGTGGGCCAGCATCCGCGTCGTCGTCGTCTTGCCGTTGGTACCGGTGATTGCGAGGATGGGAATGCGGGCCGGTGTACCGGGCGGGAAGAGCATGTCCATGACCGGTCCTGCGACATCACGGGGTATCCCCTCACTCGGCTGGACGTGCATGCGGAATCCGGGAGCCGCGTTCACCTCGCAGATTGCACCGCCGATGTCCTTGTAGGACTTGGTAATGTCCGACGTGAGGAAATCCACGCCAGCCACGTCCAGGCCAATCGCCTGCGCCGCACGGACGGCCATCTCACGGTTATCCGGGTGAAGCACGTCGGTCTGATCGACCGCGGTCCCACCGGTTGATAAGTTGCCCGTCGATCGGAGGTAGACCACTTCGCCTTTGGGCAGCACGGTCTCGGACGTGTACCCCAGCAATCCGAGCAGCCGGTTAGCCTGGTAATCGAATTCGATCCGCGTCAACACCTTCTCGTGTCCGATCCCGCGTCGCGGATCGGCATTCACCTCGTCGACCAACTCCGCGATCGTGTGTACCCCATCCCCAACGACGTGCCCGGGGACACGTTTCGCCACGGCGACGAGATCACCGTTCACGACCAGCATTCTATGATCGAAGCCCGCAATGTACGACTCGATCAAGACACCGCGTGAATGCTCCCGCGCCTGGGAAAACGCCGCACGCACGTGGTCGCGGTCACCAATGTTGATCGAAACACCGCGACCGTGGTTCGCGTTCAACGGTTTGACCACTACCGGATAGCCCATGCGTTCCGCTGCCCGCAGTGCGTCCTCTTCGGAGTAGACGAGTCGCTGCTTGGGAACGGGAAGACCAAGATCGCCGAGGATACGATTGGTCTCGTCCTTGTCGGACGAGATCTCGACCGCGATATGCGGTGTTCTACTGGTGACGGTGGCTTGGATGCGCTGCTGATAGCGACCGTGTCCGAATTGGACGAGGCTGTACTGGTTCAGCCGCAGCATGGGGATGTCGCGTTCGCGCGCCGCGCGGACGAGTGCCGCCGTTGAGGGTCCCAGGGCATGGCGCTGCGTATACCGGATGAACGCATCGCGCTCAGTCGCGAAATCATAGTCATCGGCGACGGCACCCGCGGGCTGCAGTTCCCGCGGGAGAAGCGAATGGAGGAGATTCAGTCCCACGCGACCGGCCTCGAGACCGACCCGTGCCTCCTCGTACTCGTACACGACGTTGTACCGTCCCGGCGCACCGGTCGTCCGCGTCCGACCAAAGGTGACTTGCTCACCGGCGGCATTCTGCAACTCGAGCGCCGTGTGTTCCAGCACGTGCCCGAGCCACGTACCTTCATCCTCCCGCAACCGCCGTACGAACCCACCGGGCTCACCGTACGAGCACCCGTGTTCGCCGAGACCCGGGAGCGCCTCCAACAACCCATCGATGAACGCGTTGCCCAGGCGCACGCTGGGCCACTCCTCGAGCGTGCCCAGGTCGAGCACGAACCGAATCACGGGGAAGTGCGCGTAGAGATTCGGGCCCAGGTAGACGGAGCGTTCGACGATGTCCATGGGATTAGTGCTGGGCTACGTCTGCCGGTTCCGCGGCCGTCCGCGTGGCAATGTCGAACGTCCAACCGGCCACGAGCACGTGAATCTTCAGGCCGACCAGACACACTGGGTCGTCCTGCCGCGCGGAATCCATTGAGGAGAACTCGAGTTCATGTCCGTCAGCAATCGTGAGCCCGCCCGTTCCCACCACTTCGAGACGATCGTCGGGATCGATGAATGCAGCGGTATCCTCGTCCAGCCCAACCCCGATCACGAACGGGTTGTACCCAATGGCCGTCAGCAACCGGCCCAATCGCTCCCGCTGACGAAAATGATGATCGACCACTACCCGATTCGTGAGCCCCAACCCGGGCGCCAGCGTCACGCTGTTGGCGCGGGGCGAGAACCCTTCGTCCCCAAAGGCAATCATGTGCTCCGACAAGAAACCCGCGCCCGCCGACGTTCCGGCAACAGGCACACCCGATGCATTCAACCGACGGATCGTCCGCGCTACAGCCGTGCCTCCCATGGTGGTCGAGAGACGCAACTGGTTCCCGCCGGTGAGAAAAACACCCGTTGAGTTTTCGAAGTCCGCCAAGAGATCCTCTCGCTCGCAGTCGCCACGGGACATGAACGGATACGCTCGCGCCTCGCCCACACCCAGCTCGCCAAACACCTTCTCGTAGCGCCGCCCCGTCTCCGTCAGCTCGGACGCTGTCGGCACGATCGCGATCCGCGCGTCGTTGCCACCACACAGTTGCACAAACCGCCGGAGAATGTCCGGGTTCCGCATCTTCTTCTCGGCACCCCCAATGGGAATGATGTACCCGCGCGTGCGCCCTTCCGGGACCTGCGATGGGCTCATGGCGTTGCCTCGAACGCTCCGTGAATCACCTGTTCTCCTTTGTGAACGTGCCACACACCGCGAGCCATCACGTCGGTAACGACTAGGGACGCATCGACGACCACGAGGTCGGCGTCCGCACCGGCGGCGAGCTGCCCCTTGCGACGCAGGCGCAGCAGGTCTGCCACGTTGGACGTGAACGGGGCAAGTACCTGTCCAAGATGGTGCCCCGCCTCGGTAAGCGTTCTGATGGTGTGCATGAGCGCGCCGCTTTTTCCCACGTCGTAGCGGGTAATGCGGCCATCCGCACCGAACTCGGGAAAGCAGCCGCCAGCATCTGAAGAGACCGTGATGCGGTTTGCGGGTATGTCCGCCCCCGCCCCCGCCCCCGCCCCCCACAACCGATCGAGCGCCTCCGCCGCCGAACAGCCATCGTCGGGTACGTCAGGCGGCATGCTCGTGATATCGATTGTGACCCCGTGCTGCGTCAGGGCGGCGGCCTCCTCGAGCAGCGCCTGGCTGCGATTCACGTGAGTGGGATGGAAAACGCTCGCGGGCAGGTCCGATCCGCTCATCGCGCAGCGCACCGGCTCGAGTCCTCCCTTGCCGTCACCCACGTGCAGATGAAGCGTCCCCGCCTTGCCGGTCATCATCCCTGCCACATGGGCGTCGCTCGCGAGCCGAATGAGCTCGGTCGTGGTCGGCTGGCTGGACCTGTGATCGCTGATAGCCGTCTCCCCCACACCGATGACGCGATCGACGTGGACGATATCCCCCTGCACGCTTCCCGTGAGCGTAGTGGGAGGCAGGTGGTAGCCACCCGTATAGCAGAACGCGGTGAGCCCCTCCTCCTCTAGCCCCCGCGCCGCCGCGAGCAACGAGCCGGTGTTCCGCGTAACGTCGTCCGTACCGAGGAGTCCAACAACAGTCGTGACTCCCGCTCCGGTGAAGCGGGACACGCCAACCGGCGGGACGCGGCTCCGGGCACCCGCCTCTCCGCCCCCGCCCGTGACGTGGACGTGGCCGTCGATGAGTCCCGGAAACACACGCGCGCCATCGAGGTCGACCTCCGTGACCTCATAAGCATCAGCGAGGGGTGGGGCCTTCGTCCCGATCCAGGCAATGCGGTCCTCCACGATCAGTAGATCGCACATTCCCAGATGTTCGGGGGCATACGTGTCGGCGTTGCGGAACAGGATCATGAGATAGAGAGGCAAATCTAGACACCACACGCTCCCAAAGGGAGAGCGACCGTGCCGCGCGCCGATGCTGCCGGTGGACCGCGTTGGCCCTGTGAGGGTATTCTCCGTCTCCCGAGCCGGATGCCGGAGGCCTCATGCGTTTGCTGCTATTGATGTTCGCCACGTCGCTCCTCACTGGGCCCCTACCCCTGGCCGCCCAGGACGAGGAGCTGACATCCCCACCCACCTGGAGAGTACGCCTGGACCGCTCGACCGCGTCCATGGACGATCTGTACTACGTCGACATGCCGCCTGGGTGGCACGTCACTACCGGTCCCGCCGCGATTCTGTACGACCCGGCTCGAGTCGGTGAGGGCACGTTCACCATCGACGCTGAGATCTTCCAGTTTCCCACGACCCGGGTGCGGGAGGCGTACGGTATCATCTTTGGTGGCCGGGACCTCGAGGGCGACGGACAGGCCTACGTGTATTTCCTCATCAGGGGCGACGGTCGCTTCCTCGTGAAGCGGCGCGCGGGAAGTGCAACCGAGACGTTAGTTCCGTGGACGGCACACGAGGTGATCGTTCCGCGCGGTCCGGGTGAGGAGAACATCAAGAATACGCTGCGCGTCGTCGCGGGCGGGGATACCGTCTCCTTCTTCGTGAACGGCACCGAGGTGGGCAGCGTACCGCGAGCGGGCCTCGAGTGTGACGGGATTGTCGGTCTCCGCGTGAATCACAGCGTGAACCTGCACGTGACGAATCTCGACGTGACGCAGTAGCGACTGGCCGGTGGGTCAGGAAGAAGACGACCAACGTGAAAACACGACGCCCGCCCACCCCGCCGACTCGGCGACGGTGGCGCGGGCGTCGGCGCGTCCGTCTACGCCGACACATACCGGCTGCGCGCTGCCGTGCTCCGCCGCCGTCGTCGACCACTCAGCCGCCAGGCGCCGTAGATGCACGATGGCGCGGGACTCCGTGACGTGATCATACCGCACGATCGGAACTGGCCGCCGCAACCGGGATGACCGCGGGTGCAGGGCTTCCAACAGTGCCGCGAAGAGCAACCGTGGCAGCACTAGGCAAACTCGGGTGGGTGACGCCGGTGAAAATCGGTCGCGTCCTGAAACGCCTTTGCGACCGCGAGCACTTGCGCGTCGCCATGCATCGTTCCGATGAACGAGATGCTCGTAGGCGTACCGCTCTCCCGGAACCCGTTGGGCAGGACGACGCATGGATGCCCGGTGAGATTCGTGATCTGCAGTAGCCTGGGGGCAAACGACGGTGCGATGAACACATCGACGTTGCCAAACAGATCGTCCATCGCCTCCATCAGCAGCGTGCGGAGGCGATTGGCCTGGATGTACTCGACGGCGGGTACCAGTCGCGACTGCCGGAAGACGTTGGGCCATGCGCGCCGCTGCTGGCGCACGAGCAAGTCGTCCTGTCCGGTGCGCGTCAGCTCGTCGAACGCGGCCGCTGCCTCGGCGCTCAGGATGAAGCCCATCGCCTGTGTGGGATACGCATCGTTACTCGGCAGCTCGACATCGACCAGACTAGGTACGAGGGATCGCATCGTCTCGAGCGATTGATCGTCAATCGCTTGCCACTCGGCCCCTCTCTCGCCGCGGTCGCGCTCGAATGCGCTCTGCAAGTACCCGATACGGATCCCGGCGGTGCCGGCGGTACCGTCCCAGTTGAACGGGACATCCTTCACGGTCGGATCCTTGCCGTCCGGTCCATGGATCGCGTGCATCACGAGAGCGCAGTCCTCGACGGCGCGGCAGATGGGACCCAGCTTGTCCATGCTCCACGAGAGCGCCATCGCTCCGGCGCGGCTTACCCAGCCGAACGAGGGCCGGAAACCCGTGGCCCCGCACCGCGTCGACGGGGAGACGATCGAGCCCAGGGTCTCGCTCCCGATCGAGAAGCCCACTAGCCCCGCCACGGTCGCCGAAGCCGGTCCCGCCGACGACCCGCTCGACCCCTGCTCGAGATTCCACGGGTTGCGCGTCCGGCCGCCATACCACACGTCACCCCAGGCCAGCGCGCCGAGCGTGAGCTTCGCGACGAGCACCGCACCCGCGTCGTCGAGCCGACTCACGACGGTGGCGTTATCGTCGATTTGTCGCTCCTCGAACGGTTTCGCGCCCCAGGTGGTCCGATAGCCGGTGGCGGCGAGCAGGTCCTTTGCACCCCACGGAATACCATGGAGCGGTCCGCGATAACGGCCGGCGGCGATCTCCCTGTCCGCCTCCCGGGCCATCGTCATCGCCCGTTCCTCGGTCAACTCGATCACGCATTCCAACCGCGGCCCGTGAGTCTTGAGCCGGTTCAGGTACATCTGAGTCAGCTGGACCGACGTGACCCGCCGCGTGCGTACCAACTCTGCCAACTCGACAACCGAGAGAAACGCCAGCTCCTCGAGATTCGCGGTCACGCGGGGCAAGCGCGCCGGGCGGCTCGTCACGAGCGGCGTGCGCTCCGTTGGCAGATTGCGCGGGACGACCGGATCGAAGGAGAGCGCGGGTCGCACCTGGTTGGGAATCGAAACCGACCGGAGCCGCTCGTAGGCCTCGAGGTTGTCGTTGAGATCCTCGAGCATGAGCTCGCGCTCTTCGTCAGTGAAGTCGAGGCCAGCTACCGCCTCAGCGTCGGCGAGCATCTCCTTGGTGATCTCGCCCTCGTCTTGAACGCGTCCCCACAGGACGCCGGGGAAGAGCGTCGTGCCGAGGCCAAGACCGGAGAAGTAGCCCATGAAGGCGCGGCGATCGAGATCAGAAGCACGAGGAGGCATCTGGCTTATTCCGGTTAGAGGAACCTCATACCAATAGGACAATCGTGCTGCGACAACAGCATCGGCGCAAGAGCGAGAGAGTGCAGAGTGCAGAGTGCAGAGTGCAGAACGGACTTCCGACCTACACGGTCACCGGTTGCTTGCGCTCTTCTTGGCAGTTCGGATGCTTGTGACGAATATCGCTGTCAACTCGTCGCATTCTTGGACGATCTCACTGGTTTCGAGACGCCGTTCGTATACGTAGTCCGCCAGCCGCAACCAAACCGATGTTTCGCGCAGTTCTTTCAGGCAAAGATGCATCTTGTGCGCAAAATCCCTGGGAGATTCGGCGCCTCGTGCCTCTGCGTAGTTGGCGGCCGGCGACGTAGCTGATCGAACGAGTTGCCTGCTCAGATGCACGCCAACCACATCTCGCGGAATCCGGCGCATCATCCTGCAAACATTGGCGCTGAACCTTAGTAGTCGGTCTTCGAGCGCCGCTGGTGAGCGACGCGCTGGAGTTCGTAACATTCTGCGATCTGCAATCTGCAATCAGTAATCTGCAATCACTCCGACTCACTCGTGATCAAAACTACGCGTCATGAGTCTTCAGGACCCATCCCCTCGGGAAAGCGTCGCCATCCAGTTGAGCACGACGCTCACCGAACGCGGCGCAGATTCATCGACCGTCTTCACGACCAGCAAACTCCCGTTGGGTGCAACGTGCCAGCTCACCAGGCCTTCTATCCGAGGAAGCGCCTCGGCCCGGCCTACGGTGCCTGTTGCCAGATCGACCGGAGCACGAAAGATCTGTCGCGAGCGCTGGTAGTAGATTGCACGGCCGTCGGGAGCCCACTGGGGATTCTCGCCACCGTCGAGCGAAACCCGCTCTCGCCTCGGCCCCCGGTCGAGCGGGAACGGAACGAGATACACCTCGTCCCGTCCTGATTCGTTGGACTGGTACGCGATCCAGTCGCCATCGGGAGAGAAGCCGCCTACTCGCTGAGCGCCGGGCCCACCGAGGAACGTGGCAGCCGTATCGTCCGAAGACGGCGAGAACTTCGCGACCTTCAGGTCGCGGTGCTCATCGTAGAGCAGATACAGACCGTCCGGGGACAACCCACCAGGCCGCTTGTCGCGGGACGAAGTAATCACTAACTCCTCCGGCGCGCTTGCGTTCGCCACCCGCTTGAAGACATCGAACTGTGGCACATCCCGCCGATATACTACCTCGCGCGAGTCAGGCGTCCAGATCAACCAATTTTCGATCTGCTCACTATTGGTAAGCCGCGTAAAAAAGCGCCGCGAGAGATCGAACGTCCAGACATCACCGTCGCGCACGACCGCCAGCTGTGTTCCGTCTGGAGACGGCACCGCCTCCCGATACCGGGCGGCCGAGTCGACCGCTGGTCTTTCGACACCTGCGTCGTCGATCCATCGAATGGCACGATCCGCCGAGCCGGCTTTCAGATAGGCGAGTGTCCCGTCTCCGCCAAGAGCGAAAGCCGCGGAGCCGCTCGTGGGAGTGAATAGCACATCCTGAAGCACGGGAGCCGGGGTTCCCGCCGTTTCCATGCGACGGAGGTCGAACAGCACGGCCATTATGGCCGATCCGCGCATGAAGAAGAGGTAGCCATCCGCGTACCGTCCGAAGTAACCACCCTCCTGAATGACGGTGCGTTTGCCACTCTCGAGCGAGAGGACCTCGAGCCAGGAACGATCCGCCGGCGTCGTGAAGTTGGTGAACAGCACGTGGTCGCCATCCGGGAGCACCTGCGGCCACCAGTGACCCAGGCGGCCCTGCTCCCGCTCGGGTCGGGTCAGCTCGGTCGTATCCCGGCCTTCTGCCGAAACGCGCCAGAGACCGTCATCATAGTCCGGCGTATAGATCACGGCTTCGCTGCCAAGCCACGCAAGGTGCCCCCAGGCAGCGCGACTCAGCGCGATGCGCGCTCCGCCAGCGACGGGCGTCTTGTAGAGGGTCCCGTCGGTGCTGAAGGCAAGCCACCGACTATCTGCCGAGAAGGCCACGTTACCGGTCACGCCCTGGGTTTCCGGCACGATGTAGACCGAATCCTCATCGAGATTCCGCATCAGCACGTGCTTGACGCCATCGACCTCGGCGGTCAGCGCAAGCGTGCGGCCGTTCCGGCTCAACGCAACCTGATTCTCTCCGACAAGGGGCGTCCCGGGCGGTAGGACCACTGATAGTCGTGTTGTAAGTGGAAACAGGGAGCGCTCGGCGGATCGAAATGCCAGCATCAACGTCACGATGGCCAACAGCCCCGCGACTCCCCACGCGATGGCAGGGCGACGCCAAAACGGTACCTCGATCGCGCGCGATTGCACCGATCCGTCTCCGAACGTGGCCAGCGGTCCCGCACCGGCGTGGGCCAATGCGTCGGCGAATGCCGCGGCGTCGGAAAACCGATCCGCGGGAAGCTTCTGTAGTGCAGCGTGCACCGCCACGGCTACGTGGTCGGGTACGGTCTTGCGCAGTGTTCGCACCGGTTCCGGCTCGGACGCCAGCACCTTGGCCACGATTGCCTGTGCCGTGGGGCCGGTGAAGGGCGGTTCGCCCGTCAACATCTCGTACAGCGTGGCACCCAGCGCGTACACGTCACTCCGCGCATCCAGGTCCCGCTCCCCCATGGCCTGTTCGGGACTCATGTAGTGCGGCGTGCCGAGTGACATGCCCGTCTCGGTCATACGCGTGCCCCCCGCACTGCTCGCTGCCAGCGCAATCCCAAAATCCGCGACGAGCGCCTGTCCGTCGTGCAGCAGGATGTTCTCGGGCTTGATGTCGCGGTGGATGATGTCCTTGCGGTGCGCGTAGTCGAGCGCTGCCGCTACTTCCGTCGCGATGCGCAGGGCGTCGGCGATCGGCAGTTGTTTCTCGCGATCGAGCCGGTCACGCAGCGACTCGCCCTCGACGAACGGCATCACGTAGAAAACCGTCCCGTCCACTTCGCCCGAGTCGTGCAAGGGCAGGATATGCGGATGCTGCAGATTCGCGGTGGTCTTGATCTCGGCGAGGAACCGGTCGGCCCCGATTACCGCGGCGAGTTCGGGCCGCAGCACCTTGAGCGCCACGTTGCGATCGTGCTTGACGTCGTGTGCGAGATAGACGGTGGCCATTCCACCTGCGCCGAGTTCGCGATCGATCTTGTAACGATCGGCGATCGCTGCAGATAGGCGTTCCATTGCTTCGCTCATGTCACCATGAAAGGCAGAGGAATTGCAGATTACTGAAATCGGCGGCGATGTTCACGCGTCAGGCTCCGTTCGCACAATTCCCTTGATCAAATCGAAGTCCCGGTCATAGCTGCATACCGCCTCGAGACCCTCCGCCATGACGACCGCGGCGTGCAGCGCGTCGCGCGCCATGATCTGAAGATCGCTGTCGAGCAAGCGCCGCGCACGATCGAGAACGTTGGCGGTCACCGGGACGACCGCGGGGAAGATCTGCCGGGTGAAACCGAACACGCGGCGCCCGTCATCCCAGCGCCCGATGGCCCGGTACCGATGCAAGATCTCTTGCAGCACCTCGGCGTCAATCGTGGCCTCCACCTCACCACCGGCCACCCGCTCGAGCAACGCGACGCTCGGCCCCTTGTGAGGGTGGTCTGCACCGGCCGCGTACATGATGACGTTTGTGTCGACGAGGATCACGGCAGGAGCGAGTCCGGGTCGGGCTGCGATTCGCGCTTCAATTGACCTGGCGAGCCGACGGGCAAGTCGAGCGCCGCCAGCGCGCCGACCGCTTCGAGCCGAGCTGCACTGCCGATCACGCCGTAGCGCACCTCGCAGGCCTCGCGCACTAGTTCACCGAGGCTCACGCCGCGCCGCGCCGCCAGTTGAGAAAGCCGCGTATGCAATTCGGGAGAGAAAAGGATGGTCGTCTTTTTGGAAAGCTCCATATCCACCTCCATATATGGAGAATATCGCGCGTGATTCTGAGGTCAAGGCGTTGACGTCCGGATCGCGGCGCCGCCAAGAAGCACATACGGGACTAGACTAGTCTCAATTGTACCCGGCGGATACCTTTTCCCCCCTCTGAGCAACCACCCCAAGGACGTAGCAGAGCATAGACGGCAACTCAGGTACCCACTCTTCGGAGGACTTCATGCGCACCAAGACGCTGCTCTTTACCGCCCTCGCGGCCGCGGCGTTCGCCGCAGGCAGTCAGGCCCTTGCCGCGCAGCAGACTGTCGCGCGGCTCTACGTGATCAAGCCTCAACCCGGACATGAGGTGCTGTTCGAAGCGGCGCTTGCCGAGCATGCGGAGTGGCGACGCCAGAACAACGACCCGTGGAGCTGGAGTGTGGCCCAAGTAGTGGCCGGCAACGACCTCGGGCTGTGGCACATCCGATCAGGCGAACATCAGTGGGCCGACTTCGACGGCTACGACGCGGGGTTCGTGCCGGCGGCGACCGAGCACTGGATGACCAACGTGAACCCGCACGTGGCGAACGCCGCGAGCATGATCATGACGGGCGACACCACTAACCTTAGGTGGCCGGACGACCCCTCGGCGGTACGATTCGTGACGCTGATCGACTTCTACCTGAGGCCGGGACAGCAACAGGCTTTCTTCGAGGTGGTTAGCAAGTTCCACGAAGCCATCGTGCAGACCGACTTCCACGCCTACTACTCGTTCAACTGGTCGGTTGCAGGTGGCCCTGGCGACATGATCAGACTAGTTCTGCCGTACGAAAACTGGGCGGACATGGCTCCGCCGGAGACGACAATGGCCGCCATGCTTGCGGAGGTGTATGGACCGGAAGAGGCCCAGGCCATGAACGAGCGGTTCAGCAACACGTTACGACGTAGCCAGACGACGGTCCTCATGATACGGCCCGACTTGTCGGTCAATATGGAGATGTAGCCTCACGTCACTCAGTAGCGAATCCACAGGAACGCATCGAGCCCGGCTGCAGCGCGAGCCGGGCTCGAGAATCCCTTAGCGGTTCCGATGACCCGCGCTATTGCCCGTCGCGGCGGTTTCATGGTGGAACGAGATGATTCATACGCGCGTACGCGATCGACTGGCCGAGGTGCTCGTGCATATCGTTGGCCATCAGGTCGATCGCCGTGCCGAGGTCGACCTCGCGACCGAAGAACTCGACATGCCGCGCGAAGGTCCTCGTCGGTCAGACCTCTTACGAGATCCAGGAGGTGCGCTCGATCAGGACTTCGTAACGGCGGGATTCGAACTCCTGGCATAGGGACGGAACGCATCGCCTTCCCCGCCACCCTCACCGCTGGATTCCCGACGTCACTTCACGCGCGATGACGTAGTAGTCTGGATCGAGCGCGAGCGTGGCCACATCGGCAAGGTCGTGTGCCACAACCTGCCAGTCCTCGGTCGGGCGAATCACGGTGAAGCCGTCGCGTGACAGGGTCACGCCGACCTGCATGTCGAATCCCGGCACGACCTCGGCCCAGCGGTACCGCACCGACCCGTACTCGATCGTGTATTCCAGAACCGGGATCTGGACAGTCCGAAGATACTGATTGAAAATCCTGGACAGATCTACGCCGGCCTCGCGGGAGATGTACTCCTCGACTTGCCATCCCATGACGGTCTGCCGCCCGAAAGTCGCGTTCAGGCCGCGCAGGATCCCGCGCCACCGTTCGTCGTCGTCAACGATCTGGCGGATCGTGTGCAGCATGTTGCCGCCCTTGGGATACATATCGCCCGAACCTTGTGCGTTGACGTTGTACGCCGGCACGATGGGCCGGTCATTCCTGATCCCACTGCGCGTCCCGATGACGTAGCGCGCACCTGCTTCCTTCCCAAACAGGCACTCGGTATAGAGGTTCTCGGAATAATTCGCAAAACTCTCGTGCACCCACATGTCGGCGAGATCTTTCGTCGTGATGTTGTTGCCGAACCACTCGTGTGCGCTCTCGTGCACAATGATGAAGTCCCAGCGCATGCCGAGTCCGGTTCCGGAGGCGTCCCGACCCTGGTAGCCGTTGGCGTACCGGTTACCGTAGGCGATCGCGCTCTGATGTTCCATGCCGTTGTTCGGCACCTCCACCAGCTTGTAGCCGTCCTCGTACCAGGGATAGGGCCCGAACCAGTGCTCGAAGCATTGCAGCAGCGTCTTCGCCTGGGGGAACTGCCGTCGCGCTGCGTCAAGGTGATAGTCGAGCGGCCAGAAGTCGAGCGTCAGGTCGCCTTTCTCGCCTAGGAACACGTCGCTGTAGTGCGCGTAGTGCCCAGCGGCGACGGCAACGGCGTAGTTGTTGATGGGATTCACCACGAACCATTCGTAGGTGGTAGTGCCGTCTGCGTGGGGAGTGGTGCTTCTGAGGCGCCCATTGGATACGTCGATCATCTGGCCGGGGACGGTGAGCGCGACGCGCTGGCTGTCGGGCTCGTCGGCCTGGGTGTCCTTGTTGGGCCACCACACGCTGGCGCCCATCCCCTGGTCGGTCGTGACCACCCATGTCCGGCCCAGACTGTCCGCTGCCCAGCTGAACCCGCCCTGCCAAGGTGGGCGCACGGCAGCGTGGGGCTTCCCGTGGTAGTAGATCGTGATAGTCTCGTACGCCCCGGCCCGGCGCGGTTCCGGGAACGTCGCGAAGTAGGCGTTTCCGTCGCGGTGAAACGCCACCAGTTGGCCACTGTGCACCATGCTGTCGACGATCAATGGCTCCATCAGGTCGATTTGCATCTCACGGCCAGGCTGGAGCACGCGGTAGGTGATTCCGTTGTGGCCGCGGATGCTGCTATCGGCTGGGTTGATCGACACGTGGAGGTCGTAGAACGTCACGTCCCACCAGACCCGACCGGGCGTCGAGAACGAGCCGCGCAGCGTATCCGCGTGGGTCCATGTCTCCGACGTCTGTGCACGAGCCTGAACGAGCGGGGCGAGGGCGAGCGCGATGGCGATCACACGTGGTCGCATGCGGAAAGGACGCCTATCGCAACCGGCGGAGTTCGGCTTCAGCGGCGATGAATCCGAACGCGGGCCACCCGCCCGAACGCACCGAGCGCTCGAACCACTCGCGGGCCCGCGCCGTATCGCCCTGCAACAGGTACCAATTGCCAACTCCGTAGCTCAGCGTCGCCACCGCGACGTCGCCCGTGTCGGCCGGCGTGAGGACCTCGTCCGGACCGATCAGTCCGCGATACAACCTGATGCGCTGCACGTACGCGTTCTCCACCGGCAACGAGTCGCCTTCCACCGCGAGCATCGCGTTCGCTTCGTCGGACCGCCCGGCTCGCGACAGCGACATCCACAGCCAATCGATGGAGCCCGCACGCTCGCCGCCGCCACCCAGTGCAATCGGGAGCGCGCGGGCAAACAATTCCGCCGCGCTCGAGAACTCCCCAGTTACGAATCGGACAATCCCCAGATGGTAGAGCACGCCGTAGTTGGTGGGATCGAGCGCGAGCCCACGGTCCAGGTCCGCGCGCGCGAGGTCGAGTTCGCGAACCGACAGGTGGCGGTGGCCACGCCAACGATACAGCACCGGGTTGTCGGGCTCAATCTCGAGACCGCGGGTAAACGTGGCGATCGCCTCCTGGTATTGCCGGATTCCGGACTGCGCAAGACCGAGTGCAATAATGCGTTCGACGTTGCGCGGAGCGGCGGCCAACGCGGACTTGGCGTGGGCCACGGCCCCCGTGTCAGGTAACGAGACGTACGCAACGCCGGCCGGAGAACGATACTGCGTCGTCGGCCGACCGTGATCGTCGGCCCGAGGAGGGCCAAGGCAAAAAACGTCGTCAGGGTCGTGATCGCATGGCGTGCGCGCATCCAGCCAGCTCCGGTAACGGGGTCCCTAATGTGATGCTGAGGTACGCCGAGCGGAACCGCATACCGGAGCCATGGCGGGAGGTCCGTCTATCGGCCGCTCGCGCCGCTCCCTAGCTTAGAGGGCGCTCGCGATAACTCGATCACATCCAACCGCCACGTTTAAGGCTATCGAGGCGACCCCGGGCGACAACTGACTTGGACTGACGCCCGAACCCGATGACCGAACCGAGTCCACCGCCTTCGGGCTCCCCCGACCAGGGGTTGCGACACGCCGCCGCCGCGGTGCTTGCCGGCGAGAGCCGTCACGGGTTCTTTCGGCGGCTGCTGCCGTTCCTGGGACCGGCCTTCATCGCCAGCGTTGCCTACATCGACCCGGGCAACTTCGCGACGAACATCCAGGGCGGTGCCCGGTTCGGCTACACGCTCTTGTGGGTGGTGGTCGCCAGCAATATGATGGCGATGCTGCTCCAGGCGCTCTCCGCCAAGCTCGGCATTGCGAGTCGGCGCAATCTCGCCGAGCTGTGTCGCGAGCATTTCCCCCGATGGCTGACGCTCACCATGTGGGTGATCATGGAGCTGGTCGCCATGGCGACCGACCTAGCCGAGTTCCTCGGCGCCGCGGTAGGCTTCAACCTCCTGTTTGGCGTTCCCCTGTGGGCGGCCGGCCTTGCCACCGCCGTCGTGACGATTCTGATCCTCGGTCTCGAGCGGTTCGGTTTCCGGCCTATCGAGGCCGTGATCGCCGCGTTCGTGGGAGTGGTGGGGATCAGTTATGTCATCGAGACCCTGCTCGACCACCCGGACTGGGGCGCCCTCCTTGGCGGCGCCGTGACGCCGCGGTTTGCAGGTCCAGAGAGCGTACTCCTCGCCACCGGGATACTGGGCGCCACGGTCATGCCGCACGTGATCTTCCTGCACTCGGCGCTCACGCAGCGACGGGTGATGGTGGAGGGAGCCACACGCCTCAAAAGCCTGTTCCGGTTCCAGTTGATTGACGTGGGTGTGGCGATGACCATCGCCGGTATCGTCAACGGCGCGATGCTGGTCATGGCGGCGGCGACCTTCTACCGGACAGGCCTCACGGATATTGGGACCATCGAGGAGGCTCACCGCACTCTGACACCGCTGCTGGGCGGCGCTGCGTCCACGGTATTCGCGGTTTCCCTCCTTGCGTCCGGCCTTTCTTCGGCGTCGGTCGGAACGATGTCCGGTCAGGTCATCATGCAGGGCTTCCTGCGCCGACGCATTCCCGTGTGGGTACGCCGTCTGGTGACGATGGCACCGTCCCTCGTGGTGATCGCGATTGGCCTGGACCCGACGCGCACGCTCGTGATCAGTCAGGTCGTTCTGAGCTTCGGGTTGCCGTTCGCCGTGGTGCCGCTCGTCCTCTTTACCAGCCGGCGTGCAGTGATGGGACCACTCGTGAACCATCGGATCACAACCGTCATCACGTGGATCGTGACCGGCCTGATCGTCGGTCTCAATATGTTCTTACTCGTCGACCTGCTCGCGGGATAACCCATGTTTCGACACCTGCTGGTCCCGCTCGACGGCTCCAATGTCGCGGAACGTGTCCTCCCGGCGGCAGCGGCCCTCGCCAGCCACCTTGGCGCCCGAACGACGTTGCTCCATGTGATCGAGCGAGATGCACCGAGCGCCGTGCACGGCGATGCGCACATCACGGACGGCGCCGAGGCAGAAGCCTATCTCATGGGGTGTGCACAGCAAGCCTTTTCTGGGACCGTCGTGGTCGCGCGACATGTGCATGCAACCGCTGAATCGAACGTCGCGCAGAGCATCGCGGACCACGCGGTGGAGCTGTCGGCTGATCTGGTCATCCTGTGCACACACGGGAGCCGCGGGCTGCGGCATCGGCTGTTCGGGAGCGTGGCGCAGGCGGTTGCCGGTGCCGGCGCCGGACCGGTGCTCCTGATCCCACCGGAAGGGATCGGCGAGCACTGGTGGCCGGTTCGTCGCATTCTGGTTGCGGTCGACGGCCGGCCCGAGCATGCGCGGGCGGTACCGCTCGCCGTGGAGTGCGCGAGCGCATGCACAGCGTCGCTTCGATTGCTGTGGGTGGTGCCGACGCTTGGCACGCTGACGCCCGAGCACGCCGCCTCCGGCCAGCGGCTTCCGGGAACGACAGCAGCGCTGTTGGAGTTGGAGCGGGAAGAAGCCTACGCGGCCGCGCGCAAGGAACTGGCCGGCGCAGGTGGTGACGACCTGGATACCAGTGTCGTCATCGTGCGGGGGAATCCGCTCAAGGAGATCCGCAAGGCGGCCGACACGTTCACGGCCGAACTCGTGGTCCTCGGAACGCATGGGAGGAGCGGGTTCGATGCGGTGGCCTCGGGCAGCGTGGCTCCTCA
This sequence comes from Gemmatimonadota bacterium, assembly GCA_036679645.1. Taxonomy (GTDB): domain Bacteria; phylum Gemmatimonadota; class Gemmatimonadetes; order Gemmatimonadales; family GWC2-71-9; genus JADFNB01. The sequence continues at coordinate 103,213 of JAZDCY010000014.1, forward strand.
GCTCGCCGGCCGCGCCCGATGGCCCATCCTGCTCGTACCTATCGCGCGCACGACGTAGGACGCCCTCCTCGTTCATTCACCCAACACCCGCGGGTCGCGGCTGAAGCCGCAACCGCACTATTGCCCGTCGCGACGGCTCCACGGCGGAACGATCTCATTGGTGCGCGCGTATGCGATCGCCTGACCAAGGTGTTCGTGCATGTCGTTCGCCATGAGATCGATGGCGGTACCGAGATCGACCTCACGACCGAAAAAGTTTACGTGCCGCGCACGGTCCTCGTCGGTCAGACCACTTACGAGATCCAGCAGGTGCTCGAACGACCGTCGCAACTCCACGATGACTTCGTCCTTGGACAGCTCGGACAGCCGGCTCATCTCACCCCGGAACCCCTCACCCGCCCATTCCGCCGAATCGAACCCCCACATGGTCGGAAAGAGCACGCACTCCGCCGCCATCAGCGCCATGACGTCCTGAACCGAACGCACACCCTCCATGGGGCGCCACGCGTACGTCTCTTCTGGGAACGCCTCGGCAATGGCGATGAACTTGTCACGCATCTGTTCGAGATCGGCGATCTGCGTCTCGACGGCATTCCGGTACTGCGCGCTGGCCGGTCCGGCGGCGGCGATGAGGACCGCCGTCAGAAGGAGCGCTCGGCGGACCCGTCGTCGGCTCGAATGGTACTCGGTCATGGTCTGCTCTCCAGTGGGTATCGGCCGCTCCATCTTACCCACGAGATCACCGACCGATCCAGTCCCCTGGGCTTGGGCAGTCAATGCCCCACGATGACCCACTCGACGGAGCGACGACACCGTGTAACACGGCCGTCCTTCCGCACGGCAACCTCCACGTGCAGCTTCATCGAGGCGGCACGGCAGCGTGTCGGTAGCGTGCGTTCCGGTATCAAGGAGGGAACCGTGATCATCTACGGCACCAAGGGTATGCGATCGAAGGACGGGGCGGGGGATTTCTACTGTCCGCAATGCAGCCGGCCCAGCGAGTACGACGAGTACAAGGTCCGACGCTGGTTTACGCTCTACTTCATCCCGCTCATCCCGATGAACATCGCCGCCCGATACCTCGAGTGCCGCTCCTGCCTCGGGACCTTCAAGACCGACGCGCGGGACCACGGCCCCGAACACTACGCGGCGGAAACCCAGAAGTTCGAGGCCGAGTTCCACCAGGCAATGAAGGGGACCATGATCCTGATGCTGCTCGCCGACGGACGCATCGAACCCCAGGAAATCCAGACCATCCAATCCATCTACGGCCGGCTCACCAACCAGGAATACGGGGCCGATGCCATCGCCAACGACATCAACGAGCTGCAGAGAAGCGCTCCCGGAATCAAGGACTACCTCGCCGATATCGCTAGCCGACTCAACGACAGCGGCAAAGCCATGGTGTACCAAGCCGCCGTCCTCGTCGCACTCGCGGACGGAGACGTCGCGAAGGAGGAAGAAGCGCTACTCAAGTCCACCTCCAAGGCGCTCGGGCTCCGGCACCCGTCCTACTCGGCAATTCTTCTCATTCTCATGGGCGTGAACTTCACGCTGGCGAGCGTCTGGGGACTCATCTGCTGGACCACTGTCATCGTGCCAATCGTGCTGGTCCGGGTGGCTGCGGAGGAGCGAATGCTCGTCGAGGGCTTCGGCGATTCCTACCTGGAGTACAGGGGTCACACCGAGAGGCTGATCCCGGCCGTGTTTTGAGCATTTTGCCCGGGCCAGGCAGATTACATGTATAAGTTACATTGACGAATGTTCTCAGTACATGTAGATTGGTCGGATGGGAAAGCGCCCATCCAAACGCGTCAAGGAGCCGGTCCAGGTCTATCTGGACGGGGCCGATCGCGACCTCTTGAAGGCCCTCGCGGAAAAGACGGGTTTGACCAAAGCCGAATTGCTGCGGCGCGGTCTCCGACAGCTCGCGGCCGGTGAGCTGGCAGAGAAGCCTCCCGGCTGGTCACTCGAGGCACTCGCGGGGCTAATCGTCGGCGGACCGGCCGACCTCTCAACTCGGCACGACGACTACCTCGCCGACGCCATAGAGGAGAAAAAGGGTGCCGGGGCGCGCTCTCGCTGACACAAGCGCGCTGTTGGCGCTCGCGGCACGCGACGATCAGTATCATCAGCGCGCGCATCAAGTCGCGACAGGCTTCATTGCGGCTGGCGGCCGGTTGGTCGGAACCGCACTCATCCTCGCAGAGCTGCACACGCTTCTGCTCCGTCGTACGGAGCCTATGGTGGCGCGTTCCGCACTAACTGCCCTTCTCGCAGACCCCGCCTATCAATGGCTGGATGTTCCCGTCGCACTGGAGCAGGCCGCTATGGATTCCTGGCTGGCTCGCTTCCAAGACCAGCGCTTCTCCCTCACCGACGCCGTGAGCTTCGAGGTGATGCGGCGCGAGCACATTCGCCACGCGTTCGCGTTCGATCAGGACTTCGTAACGGCGGGATTCGAGCTACTGGGATAGGCGGGGCGCCCCCCCGGTCCCCCCCCACCCCGTTCACTCACCGATCGGCTCTCCAAGCATCTCCCACCGAATGAGGGACACGGGAATCAGACCGGCCGCCGTGAACTCGTCGACGAACTGGCGCAGGGTGAAGCGGTCGCCCTGCTGGCGGGCGCGATCGGCGAGGAGCCGTTCGATCTGCATCTTGCCAATCAGGTAGCTGGTCCCGTAACCCGGTTGCTGCAGGTACAGGTGCTGCTCGAACCAGACCGTGTTCGCGTCCTCACGCAGCCAGCCACGGGGCGTCTGCGCCACGGTAAAGCGCGCGGTCTGCTCGAGCGTCATCCGATTGGCGTGCATCATGAGGTCCCCCAGCGCGCGCGCCGCCCGCTGCGCAATGAGGATGTAGATGAGTTCGCGTCCACGGGGATGGCCGTCGAGGAAGCCCGCGTGCATCATCATCTCTTCCATCGCGGTCGCAAATCCCTCGGTGCGACTCACGAAGATGTTGTACAGCAGCGGGCCGCGGCGGATCGGATCCGGATGCGGGTCGTGTTCCATGCGCGCCAGATCGATCCAGTGGAAGTCGTGGGTCCGCATCACGATCGGATCGCGATAGCTAACCTCGCTGAAAAACTCGCGGGGCTCCGGCGTGTACGCCCCTTCCTGCGCGATGAGCGCCGGCTCCATGTAGTCACGAACCGACAGCACACTCTGCTCCTGCAGGAACGCCGCGTACTCGTGGACGGCGGCCTCGAACCGGCGTCCCCATTCGGCGGGGTCATTGATCGACGCGAGCACCGGTAGTCCGCTATTCCGGCCCTCTTCCAGCGCGAGCGCCGCGCGCGAACGCGCCAGTTCGCGGCGCATCAACGTGACCTCTTCCTGCCAGGTGTACGGCACGAGCTGCACGTTGCGCAGGTACCAATCGTAGTTCTCGACTCCAACACCGGAGGGGCCCGTCTTGGACGACGCTTCGTGTTCCAGCCACTCGCGGAAGCGATCGGTCGCCTCACGGGCTCGGCGGACGTCTGCCACCAGCTCCGCCTTCCCTGCGACCCTCGCCGCCAGCCGTTCCAGGTCGCCCGACTGCTCGCGCATGCTGCGGATCCCCATGACCCAGAGATCCTTCGCGTTGCCGACCAGGTTCCCGCGGGCCTGCTCCAGCAGTTTGGGTACCGTCCGCAACGCCGCGCGCAGGTCGGTGGCGCGTTGAGTCGAGAGCGGGAACTCGTACTGCCATAGTTCGATCGACCCTCGCGCCTGGTGGCCTTCCCGGGCCGGCTGATCGCTCTGATACCAGAACACCGTGAGGTAGAACGCGGGATTCTGCGCCCACGGCCGCAACACCCGGTGATCGAAGTCGAGTCCGTTCATCTCCGCACGGATGAGGTGGAGATCCACCTGCTGGGCCGTTGTCCAGCCCGTGGTGTCGAATGCGGCAAGCCGGCGCTGGTATTCCGGCAGGCCCCGTTGTTGGGCGGCCATCGCGCTGGCGGTGTAGTCGGGAACGCCGTCGACCATTGCCGGTCGCTGGAAATCGCGCCACTGCTCGAACAGCGTAACGAGATCCTCGTCGCGCGAGGGCCGGGGGAGCGCCGCGGGCCGGTGCGCGGAGGTGAATACCGCGCCGGTAGAGATCACCGCGACCACGCCGAGCATTGCTCGGCGGGACGTGCGCGCGAGTGCGTTACGTTGTCGACGCATGGCTCGCTCCGATAGGCGCCAGTCCGGTAAGGCGGTCGGGGTTCTCCCTCATGCCCGAGGAAGATGCGGTGCCGTGGCCCAAATCGCGAGAGAGGCCAGCCGTCTCGACGCCATGGCGGTGTCCGCACTGAGCACCGTACCTTGCGCCCTTTTCTGCCGTGGCGTAGTTACGTCAGCATGCGAAGCTACATTCTCGTCCTCGCGATCACGGCCACCGCCGCTACCCGCGGCGTCGCACAGAACCCGCAATACGAAGTCTTCGCGCTCCGCTACGCGACCGTCCCCGACTTCCCTACGTCCGCTCTCGTGATTGGCGCCGACGCGGACGAACGCATCGACATCGCGATGGTTTTCTGGCTGGTCCGAGGCGACGGCCACGTCATCCTATTCGACAGCGGATTCCACCGTGCGGCGTGGTTCGAGCGGTTCGACATCCACGACTACATGCGACCCGATTCCGTGCTGCGGCTCGCCGGGGTGGAGCCTGAAACGGTGACGGACATCATCGTGAGTCACGCGCACTGGGATCACATGGGCGGAATCGACCTGTTCCCCAACGCGGTCATCTGGATCCAGCGCGACGAGTTCGCATGGTACACCGGCCCGGCATGGCAGAACGGCGGGCGCGGCGGTGGCGCAGACCCCGGTGATCTCGTGGAGTTGGTACGGGGGAACACGCAGGGAAACGTGCGACTCATTGACGGCGACGACGTGGAGATTCTGCCCGGGATCCGTGTGTACACCGGCGCACGACACACGTACGCATCACAGTACGTCCGCGTCGCCGGCGGGGTGCCGGTGATCCTAGCGTCCGACAATGCGTATCTCTATCGCAACCTCATGCAACATCGGCCCGGGGCCACCTTCGCCCGCGCCGACACGACAGCGAACCTGGAAGCTCAGACGCGGATGCTCAGGTTGGCAGGCGGGATCCAGCATGTAGTGCCGGGACACGACCCGGAACAGTTCCGGCGATTTCCAACCGAGGGGCGGGTGGCCCGCATCCGCTGACCACTACCTGCTTGGCGAGCCCAGACCGGTTCGGCGTCTTGGTCAGCGTGCCATTCCCAGTCGATCCGCAAAGGCGCGGTACTCGGGGACCTGGCACGCGTGCCGCCCTTGCACGACTACCGGAGCAGCCGCTCGATGCCGGGAACTTCGTCGAACGCGGAGTCGAACGTCAGAATTCTCTGCACTCCATGCCGCTCCATGGCCGCGACATGAATCGCATCCCGCGCGGAAAGACGCTCTCTCTCGAGCACAACTGTCTTGGCTCGTTCGACGTCGGTGCGCTCTACCGGGAACACCTCATCGACAATGCCGAGGACCGCGTCGAACGCTGGCTGAATGGCCTCCCGACGACCGATCGCGACATAACGATGCAGGAGCTCCTGAAGCACCTCCGCATCGGTCACGAGTCGCTCTCGCTCGACAATGGCGCGCTCGAGCGCGTGCTGCGCCGTGGTCTTGTTGGGATGTGCGGACCCGACGAGATACATCGGGATACTGGAATCGACAAAGATCACAGCCGCTCTCTGGCGTAGCCCCGCTCGATGTCACCCAACATCTCATCGATCTCGCCCGTGGGATACTCGTGGCGTACCGCCTCGCGAACCACGTGGAGCTTCCGGTCTGTGGGGGCCACCGCCTGACGCCGGCGCGCCGCACGCAGAGCCTGGCGGACCCACTCCGCGACGGTCATGCGGTTGCGTCGCGCCACCTGCTTGATCTCGCGCAACTCGGCGTCGTCCATGACCACCTGGAGTCTCTTACTCATCGTATGAGTATAATTGACTCATATATTTGAGTCAAGCATGCCAGCCTCCCTCGGTTCCGGATGCGGGACGGTGCCGTTACTCATTGGGTATGTCGCGAGCATTCGTCAACGAAGACGCCGAAGGACCCGAGCACATCTACACCCTGCCGGACCGCGACGACCCTGGTTTCGACGAGGCGGCCGCACGGACGCTCATCGAAGGGTGGAACCAGGGCGACACGCACGGAGCAGAGCGCGCAACCGGATACAAGTGGGGCGAGCCGAAACTGCGCCCGCATGTCGAGAAAATCCTGGCGCATGCGCTGGACCGGAAGGACGAGCGCATCGAGCAGTTGGCACGGCGCTTCCTGCGCTGATGCCGGTGCCCCGCATAGCGGTGCGGACGCGTCATGCCCGGTGAGTGGTATCTCTACCTGATACGAACGCGCGACGGCGCGCTCTATACCGGTATCGCGACCGACGTCGACCGCCGCGTGGCAGAACACGAGACCGGCGGTGTACGAGGGTCGAAGTACCTGCGCTCACGCGCGCCGCTCGCGCTCGTCTATCACACCAAGATTGGCAGCCGCGCGCTCGCACTGCGGGCGGAAGCCCGTGTCAAGAAGCTGCCAAAGCGTCGGAAAGAGGAGATTGCCGCGGGGAGTCCGAGAGTGACGGAGTTGCTGGAGATGCTTGCCATCCAGGCGACGGCATGACCGAGTGGGTGCGAGCGCAGTATCGCTACACGTTGAACCGCACGTGCATGATGTCGCCGTCGGACACGACGTAGTCCTTGCCCTCGACCTGAAGCCGCCCGGCTTCCTTGACGGCGTGCTCGGAGCCGTACTCCATGAAGAGGTCGAACGGCGTGATCTCCGCCCGAATGAACCCCCGCTCGAGATCGGAGTGGATACGCCCCGCGGCCGGTCGCGCGGTTGTACCGCGCCTGATGGGCCACGCGCGCACCTCGTCCTCACCCACCGTGAAGAACGAGATGAGATCCAGCAGCCCGTACGCCGTGCAGATGAACCGCGCCAAGGCGGACTCGTGCAGACCGAGGTCCTCGAGAAACGCCGCCTGGTCCTCCGCGTCCATACTCACAATCTCGGCCTCGACGCTGGCCGAGAGCACGAGTCCGGCAGCGCCCAACTCCGCAATTAGGGTGACGAGCGCCTCGGGCGACGGTACCGACGCCTCGTCCTCACGGCGATTCAGCACGACCAACAGCGGACGATCGGTCAACAATCCGTAGCCGCTGAGAAAACCGCGGTTTAGTTCCTCGGGTGTGAGAGACCGGATCGGCCGCTCCTGTTCCATGGTCGCCTTCATCTTCTCGAACGCCGCAATCTCCACGGCATCGGGCTTGTCCTTCTTGGCGCGATCGAGGCGGCGCTCGACGATCTCGAGATCTGCGAAGAGGCACTCCGTATGGAACGCCCCGAGATCGCCGAGCGGATCGGGGTCTCCCTCGAGCGCGGGATTGGGAAAATCCCGCAGCACGAAACAGAGCACGTCCTGATCTCGGATCTGCTGCAGGGCTTTGCGCGAGAGTCCCTTCTTCTCTGCTCCGTGCTCGCCGGGGATGTCACAGAACGTGATTTCGGCGTAGGTCGTCTTCTTGGGCGAGAAGATCTCGCTCAACGTATCGATGCGTTCGTCCGGCACCTTGACCGTCCCGAGGCGCACCTCGCCACCGAACCCCACGGGCACGTCGAGACCCGTCATCGTATTGAAAACGGTCGTCTTGCCCGACCCCGCAAATCCCACCAACCCAATTCTCATCCTGGTTCATCTCCCCACATCAGTATGAGGCAGCCTCTATGTCCGTTCGGGCAAAGTCGTCGCCGGTGAACAACAACGCTTCGTCCGCGAGACGGGCGGTCGCATAGGCCAGACAGTCGCCAAAGTTCAACGCCGCGGCATGTCGCCCGCGTCCGTAACGTAGCCACGCATTCATCGCCGTTCCGTAATGCGCATCGGTAAACGGCACGATGGCGATATCGCCCTCGAGCAACAGACGCCCAACAATGCCGCGCGCATCGTGGTCCAGTCGTGCGGACAACACAATAGTCGTCTCGACGAGCGACGGCGCTCCGACGCTGATCTCCCGCGGCTCAGCCGCGATGGCATTCAGCAGACGATCGTGCATCGGTTCGCGCAGCGCGATGGCAACGAGCGCGGACGAGTCCACGATCATGCGCCGTGCGCACCGTAGCCGAGAATCGCGTCTTCTTCCTCGCGAGAGAGCACTTGTCCCAATTGATCCGTGGGCACCAGGGGCCAAACCTCTTGCTCCAGACAGCGCCGGAGCCGCTCGCCGCGATCGGCCAGCGGCGGTGCCGCCAGGTGCGCCTCACGAACCCTCGCCGCCCTGACAGCTCGTCCAACCGGAATCAGGAGCGCGACCGGAGTCCCCGCCTTGGCTATCGTTATCGTTGCCCCACGACGCACCCGTTCCAGGAGTCGGGACAGATGTGTCTTCGCTTCGTGGATATTCACCATGTTGGACATGCGCACCTCACTTGGTGCACACAAGTTAGTCTAGTTGCAGGACTAAGTCCATCTGTAGCCTCGCCCCGCCTCCACCTTGCCCTCTTCTAGTGTACCGGCGGCAGAAAGGGCCTCAGGTCCATCACTCGCACGTCGTCGCGACCGCGCAACCGGTCGAGCAACCAGTACTTGTGCCCCGCCCCGAACGTAATCAGCACGCGCTCGCCACGGTGATGTGTAATCGCTCGACCGATGAGCTGCAGATGTGCTTCGTTGATGTTCGTCCATCCACCCGGTCCGATGAGATCGTTCTGGTACTCGTCGTAGAGCGACAGCTCCTCGCACGTGCGTTCGTCGTACACACGGGAATGGATGTAGCGCGGATCTTCGTTAGCGGCTATCGGCTCGCCGTACCGGGCACGTACGCCGGCAAGACGACGGGCGTATGCATCGCGCTGCGCGGCGAACGCGGGCTCGGTGTTGAACTGCGCAATACGCGCCTGCCGCAGGTCCGACATCTCTTGCGTCCAGCCCGCACACGGGACGATCTCGAATCCCATCTGGACTGACAACTCGAGGATCGCATCGACGTACTCGGGAAACCGGAGCACACGCGGGTCCTCGATCACGTTCCGTTCTGTGAAGTCGCTCCAGACCCGCTCCCAGCGATCGGGCGCGATCTCCGCACAGACCACATCGGGCGCGAACGAACGAATGGTTTCCTTCACCTGCTCGATGCCCCACAACTCGCTAGCGGGATGCCGGCCATGGATCATCCCCATCACCGCTACCTCGGTCACCTCATCTTCGTTGTCCGCCGCGGACGGATTGACACGCCAGCGCTCGGGGATGGAGATGACCGTGAGTTCATGGCTCCCTTCCGATGACACCCAGAGTGTCTCGCCGGACGGATGCACACCCATCACAATGGGAATCTCACCCACCGGAATGCGCGCAACCACGCGCCGCTCCGGAAGTGCGATGACCGATACGTCGTGGCTCGCCGTGTTGTTGACGAAGGCGACCCGCCCATCTACGGATACGACCACCGAAAAGGGCGATTCGCCAATCCCATCGGTCAACGTACCGGTAACCAGATGCGACGCCGTATTAATGAAAGCAATCTCGTTCTCCCCACGCACCGCGACCGCGTACTCCATGTCACCCGGAAGGACCGCGCCTCCGCTTGGACGGTCGCCCACGGCAACCGTGTCGAGGATGCGCTGGTTCCACAGGTCTATGACCTCGACCGATCCGTCGTTGTAACTCGGGACGAACGCCAGTCGGCCATCGGACGTCGCGGCAGGTGGAAACGGACGATCGCCGGTCGCGTACGCGTGCTCGAGCGAGAAACTGCCGGGATCGAAGACCCACAGCCGATCGATTTGCTCGACCGACACGAGATACCGGCCATCGGGAAGCGGTGCGAAGAGCGACGCGCCGGCGCCCGATCCGACCACACCCGTCTCTCGTCCGTCGGCAACGTCGTACCGCGCGATGCCATCGCCGCCAAACCGGGTAGCTGCCACCTCAGTTCCTCCGGGCAGCGGCAGGACACCCAACGGCGTGCCGGCGACGGCGAGCGCATCGATGACCGCCAGCGACTCGACGTCTATCAGCGTGACCGTATCCGAACCCGCCGCCGCGACATAGGCAATCGCACCGTCGTCGGAGAACGATATCTGATGCGGATTCCTCCCCACGTCGAGCGTGGCAACCACGTGGAATCCCGCCAACTCGCCGCGCGGCGCGGGCTGGTTGGCGAACGCGCGCATCACATCGCGTATGTTGCCCTCGAACGTCGCATTGAACTGCGGATACTGGGCAAAGTCCCGAAACTCGGGGAACCGCACGACCTCAGGGATACTCTCGGCCGAGACACCGCGCGCCAGTGCCTCGTCGACCTGCGTCACGAGCGACCGCATGTAGTCACGAAAGCGTGTGAGATCACTCGGATCGCTGGGCCCGAAGTGTCCCGCAACGACAGCGACGGGATCCAACGCAACCAATCGATCGAGCACATCAGCCCAGATACGTGGATTCGCCTCGCCCATGAAGGGGCTCGCCTCGTGCATGAACACATCACCCGTAACCAGCACCCGTTCGTCCCGCGACCAGACGACCAGGTCACCGGACGTGTGCGCCGCCCCCGCCCCGGGGTGAAACACCTCGACGCTGTGCCCGCCGAGATCGAGGAGATGCCGTTCGGGCACGATCACATCCGCCAGGCGGACGCTACACGCCTCGAAGTCAGCCCGCTCACGCGCATCCGGCGCATTTGCTGCGAGCCCGGCGGCCGCCTGTGCCCCGCGTTCCGCAAGTGAGCGGCGCGTTCTGGGATGCGCGATGATCGCGATCTGGGGTTCTTCCACGCACGTGATGCCCAGTGCATGGTCCGGATGCCAGTGCGTGAGCACGGCGTACCGCACTGGCTTGTCCGTCACCGTGGCAACCGCGGCAAGGAAATCGCGCGTGAAGCCGGGCGTGAGGCCCGGATCGACCACCAACGCCGCGGAGTCACCGACAAACGCTGGCTCTCTCGAGCGACAGCGGTGGGTCTGGCCGGACCAGGCACACCAACCACGGCAATTGCCAACGCGGCGCCTGTCACGCGAGCGCGCAACGAGCCAGCGCCGTACCGCCGCATGGGTATCAACCGAGCACCCGGCTCAGGAAGCTCTTGAGCCGGCCCCACGCATTCCGCGCGGGCTCCTCACGCAGCTCGCGATCCTGGCCCACGCGCAACCAGAAACCGTGATTCACCGCGTCGTAGACATGGATGTCGTTGTCGATACCGATCGAGTCGAGCGCCGCCGCGAACCGCTCGACCTGGTCCGGCGGAATCCCCCGGTCCATCTCCGCGAACGTGCCGTAGACTGGGTGATCGAGACGTGCCAGCTCGGCGGGGTCTTCAACCAATGAGCCGTAGAAGATTGCCGTCGCGTCGTGGTGTGCCCCGCCGAGCGCGTAACTCAGGGCGATCCCACCCCCAAAGCACCAACCCATGACCCCGATCTTGCCGGTGACGTCAGCGCGGTCACGCAGTAGCCGTTGGGCCGCATCGAGGTTGCTGATGACCGCACCCATGTTCCCACGTGCTCCCTGCACCAGCGCCATGTTCTCGTCGCGATTCGCTCCCGTCTGTCCGCTGTAGAGATCGGCCGCGAGCGCGATGTATCCCTCGTCCGCGAACGCGTCCGCCACCTGGCGCACGCGATCGCCGAGCCCGTTCCACTCGTGAATGAGAATCAGCGCGGGGAACGGCCCGTCACCCTCGGGAACCGCGAGATACCCGCGGGTCGCGGTGTCTCCGTCCAGGTACATGACGGTCTCGCCGCGCGGAGGCGGCGCCGAGCCCAGGATGGCATCGGGAATGGAGGAGGTGACGGGTTCGTCCGCGGTCTCTTCGGCGGGCGCACAGGCAAGCGCGGCAGTCGCGAGTGCCAGAACAGCGTATCGATACATGGGCTCGTCTCCTTTGACGTCTGGTCGTCGATCGTCACCCCATAGCACGCCTGGGGTGGGAACAAAGATGTGCTCGCCTGGTGAGATACGCGAGCGGACCGGTCGGCGTTGAGGCCCGCTCGCAGCGCCGCGTCGGACGCTGTAACTTGTACCGTCCTCGCATGAGATCTGGCCGTGACACCAACCGCTAAGCAGGTTCTGCTGACCGCCCTGGTCGCGAGCTTCGCGATCCAGACGGCACTCGTCTACAGTGACGAGCGCGGCGAGCGGCTGACGGAGACGGCCATTCGCGGTCGGGAACTGTGGCACAAGAACGCGTGTCAGGTCTGTCATCAGGTCTACGGCAACGGCGGCTTTCTGGGCCCCGACCTCACCAACGCCGCGAGCCGGGTCGATTCGATCCGGCTTGTTTCGCTACTGACCGCGGCAAGCGGGCAGATGCCCGCATTTCATTTCACGGATCAGGAGATCGCCGACCTGCGCGCGTATCTCGAAGCTCTGGATCGTCCCGATCTGGGACGCGGGCAGTTGCGTCTCGGGACGGCGGGAGCGGCACCGTGGCAACGGTTCACCGCTGTGATGGACGACGCGCTTCCCAAGGCCGACGCCGCCGTCCTGCGCGGTTGGGAGGTGTTGAGCAGGCGGCCCTGCACCGGATGTCATCTTCCGCTCGCCGCCGCGCCCGGCGGCGCTCCGGATCTCTCGCTCGCGGCGCGCGCGCTCTCGCCCAACGACCTTGCGGCGGTCCTTGCGGAGGGGAGACCGTCGAAAGGCATGCCACCACCAATACCCCCGCTCAACCCACAGGAACGCGATGACCTCACGGCGCTCCTCATCTGGTTCGCGGAGCGACGCGACACGTTGGTAGCGTCGCTGCGCGCGCTCGAGGAGCAACGATCATTTCAGTGGCGTGCGATCCCGTGGTGGGAATACAGGTGACCGACACAGCGCGCAGGCTCGAAGAGGGCGCCGATTTCGGCGACGCGGCACCGGACCATGCTGTCGAGGTCGATCCCGTCCGGCGATTCGCCACGATCATCTTCTTCCGCGGGTCCTTGGTGGCCATCGCGGTCACGCTCGCCGCCGGTCTCCTGGCGGCACTCTATTCGATCCCGTCGTTCGCTCCCGTCATGCAGGGTATCGGCCTCGACATGCGACAGCTACGGCCAATCCACACGACATTCGCCGGGGCCTGGATCTTCCTCGGCGGGGCGACGGTCGTGTATCGGTTCCTGGAAGATCAGGCGGGCCCCATCACGGAGGGTGATAGGTGGCGCTTGCGCGCGCAGGTCGTGGTGTGGGCCGCCGCGGGGGCCGGCATTCTCATCACGCTGTTGCTTGGGATCGGGTCGGGCCGGGAGTACGTGGGGTTCCATCCCGGGTTCTCACTGCTGATCGTGCTGGGCTGGCTCTGCTACGTCTGGAACTTCTATCGTGTGATGCGCCATTCGTTCTGGAAGCAGCCGCTGCACGTCACCATGTGGGGCGTCGCCCTGCTCTTCTTCCTGTACACATTCACCGAGCAACATGCGTACCTGCTTCCGGGCATCTTTGCCGACCCCATTCACGACCTGCGGGTGCAGTGGAAGGCCACCGGCACCCTGGTGGGGAGTTTCAATCTCTTCGTCTACGGCACGATCATCTACGCGAGCGCGCGCATCTCCGGAAACGAGAGCTACTGCTACTCCAAGACTGCCTACGCCCTCTTCACCGTGGGACTACTCAATTCGTTCACGAACTTCGGCCACCACACATACCATCTCCCCCAACGCGCGTTGGTGAACTGGATTTCGTTCGTGGTGAGCATGACGGAGATCATCATCCTCACCCGCGCCGTGTCCGATCTCTGGCACATCATCCGCGACAAGGTCACCCAACCGTTCAGCGCCGCACGCGCGTGCTTCCTCGCCGCCAAGTGGTGGACGATCGCCATCCTACTCACATCGGTGATCATCTCCGTTCCGCCGCTCAATGCGATCATTCATGGCACTTATGCGGTCACCGGACACGCTATGGGCGCTACGATCGGGATCGATACCATGATCCTGCTGGGCGCGTTGTTCTGGATCCTCCCGCGCATTGCGGGGGACACGAACACGCTGGTGGATACACGCGGCATGCAGATGGCGATTGTGGGACTGAACGTCGCGGTGGCGGCGCTGGTGCTCTGGCTCCACATCTCGGGCCTCACAACAGGCATCACGCGCGCCGCATTCGCGCCCGGTGAAGCGTACGTGCAGCCTGCGTGGTTGAGCGCATCCAACGGCATCGCGTTTGCCGTCACGGGCAGCCTGTCAATCGTGTTCTTCACGATCCTTCTCGCCGCACTGATACCGGCTGCGTTCCGATCACCCGACGGCGGAGGCGTCACGTGAGTTGTCTCGTGATCTCGGCCGCTGAGGTGCGCGCCCTGTTGCCAATGCAGGTGTGTATCGACCTGATGGCAGAGGCGCTTGAGACCCTGGCGCGCGGGGGCGGCATCAATCCGCTGCGCACCGGGATCCGCCTGCCGCACGATCGCGGCATCCTGGGGATGATGCCTGGTCAGATGGACACGCCAGACACGTTCGGACTCAAGGTCGTCTCGGTCTTCCCCGGCAATCACGGCACGGCGTACGACTCACATCAGGGTACCGTGATGCTCTTCGAGACCGACCACGGCACGCCGGTCGCCATCGTTGACGCGAGCGCCATCACCGCCATTCGCACTGCAGCGGCGAGTGGCGTCGCCACGCGGTTGCTCGCCCGGGAAAACGCGAAGGAACTTGCGGTGCTCGGCTCAGGTGTGCAGGCGCGGTCCCACCTGGAGGCGATGACCTGCGTCAGGCCCATCACACGTGCCCGCGTGTTCGGGCGCGACCGCCACCGGCGCGAGCGTTGCGCTCGCGACGCCGCCAGCACGCTAGGGATTGCCGTCGAGCCGGTGGAGTCGGCGCGGGCCGCCGTGGACCACGCCGATATAGTCTGCACGACGACGTCTTCGAAGGAACCGGTCCTCATGGGCGATTGGCTCACACCGGGATGCCACATCAACGCGGTCGGTTCGAGCGTCCGCTGGACCCGCGAACTGGACACGGCCGCAGTGCTCGCGTCGCGCCTGTTCGTCGACCGCGTGGAGTCTACGGTGAACGAGGCCGGTGATTTCCTGTTTCCCAAGCAGGAAGGAGCGCTCGACGAGAGTCACATCGTGGGCGAGATCGGCGACATCCTCACAGGCGCGATCGACGGCCGGGGTTCCGAACACGAGATCACACTCTTCAAGTCGTTGGGGCTCGCGGTGGAGGACCTCGCCGCCGCACACTACGTGTACCAACGGGCGGTAGAGACCGGTGCCGGGACGTCGGTGGAATTGGGCGGCGAGGGCAGTGCGCCCGCTTGAGCCGGTAGCGCTCGATGAGATCGTCGCCGCACGCGAGCGCATAGCCGGCAGCGCGCTCCGCACCCCACTGGTTCGGCTGAACGCCGAGACAGACCACGAGATCTACCTCAAGCTCGAGAACCTGCAGCCGATCGGGTCGTTCAAGCTGCGTGGCGCCGGCAACGCGTTACGGAAGATGGAGCGTGCGTTACTCGCGAACGGAGTGTACACAGCGAGCGCCGGCAATATGGCTCAGGGACTTGCGTGGAGCGCGCGCGAACTCGGGGTTCCGTGTCACGTAGTCGTCCCCGACAACGCACCGCAGACGAAGCTCGACGCCATCGCGCGCCTCGGCGGCAGCGTCATCAAGGTGCCGTTCGACGAGTGGTGGAACGTGATCGTCACGCACGAATACGCGGGTCTAGACGCCACATTCGTCCACCCCGTGAGCAACGCGGATGTCATGGCGGGGAATGGAACCATCGGGCTCGAGATCCTCGAGGATCTTCCCGACGTGGAGACGGTTCTGGTTCCCTTCGGTGGCGGCGGGCTGAGCTGCGGCATCGCCGCCGCACTGCGCGCAAAACGCCCGTCCGCAAGCGTCTATGCATGTGAGGTAGAGACCGCGGCCCCGCTCGCGGCGTCGTTCCAAGCTGGCCGGGCAACCGAGGTGAAACGGGTACAGACGTTCATCGACGGTATTGGCGGCAAGAGTGTGCTCGAGGAGATGTGGCCGGTCGCCAAGGAACTGCTCGCCGGATCGCTCGTTACGTCCGTTGCGGAGATCGTAGCCGCGGTGAAGCTGCTGGTCGAGCGCAACCGGGTGATCGCCGAAGGAGCAGGAGCGGCACCGGTGGCGGTGGCGCTTGGAGGAGCCGTCGACCGGGGACCGGTTGTGTGTGTCGTGTCGGGTGGGAACATCGATCTTCGGAAACTCGAAATGATTCTCCGCGGAGAGGTGCCCGGTTGATTGGTGATTAGTGAATACTGAATAGTGATTGGTGATTGTTCCACCCAATCACTAATCGCCAATCAGTAATCACCAATCATCCGTCAGTTCACCTGCACGCGTCCATTTTGGGCGGGGAATCCGTGCACGAGGCAGCCGTAGTCGAACGCACCCCGCTCCGTAAAGCGGTGTTGCCATGAGCCCGACCGGCGGATGGTAGTGCCACCCACGGAGTTTCGGGGCGTGATCGTCGTATCCATGAAGACGACGTTATGCGGTTCAGCACCGACCCAATGCCATTCAACGATCTGTCCACGCTCGATCGAGACGACCTTCGGATCAAAGAACGAATCGCCCACCTCGACGATCACATCCGGTATCCCGCCCGATCCAGGCGCCGCATTCACGAACACCAGGAAGTCCGTGCGCACCTTCGGGTCGCCCACCAACGCCGCATGGACCGTCCGGTCACCGGCATCGTCCGTTAGGCGTACGTGGGTGGAGGCCTTGCCACCGACATCAGTACGCACGGTGTCCGGGGTAGCGACGCCCCCACCCTGCACCGACCACGTCACGAGTACCTCGGGCACGACAACGCCCGCCGAGTCGGTCACGCGGACGACCAACCGCTGGGGCAAATCTTCGCTCGCGTCGGATGTCTGGGAATCCCCACTCAGCCGTTGCATCACCGCAGGCGGTCCGGGCTTGGGCGCCAGCGTATCGGTGCCGCAGCCGATCGTGAGAAACGGCCCAATCGAGCACGCGATCAGGCGTGTGGGAACGCGCGTGATGCACCTCGAGAGAAGGGTGGATCTCTTGGCAAACCCCTGTCTCGGGCCCGAGGTTCCCGATGGCTGCCGTAACGGTCGGCGACCGTGACCGACCCGTCACGCCCTCCCATTTTGTCAGGGCGTGAGGACCGTTCTCCCCGAGGTCCGCTCGATGAACGCGTCCAACGTCTGCTTCCATTGCGCCAGAAGGTTCTGCTCGACGTACATCATATGCCCTGCCGCAAAATCCGCCCGCTGAATGTTGTCGCGCAGATCGGGCGGAAGTCCCATGTTGTCCATCGTCCACACCGCGGCGAAATACGGGGTCGCAAGATCGTAGATCCCGGCGATCAGCAACACCTCCAGCCGCGGGTTGCGCTGCAACGCCGTCGCGAGGTCAGGCGCGACATTCGGAATGCCCGGCAGACCAAAGCCGATGTTGTTCCCCTCGCGCGTCCAGTTCCACGGTCGCGCACGGCCACTTGGCACGTACTCGCGGTCGCCGTCGTAGCCCAACTCGTCGCGCAAATAGGCATTGAACGCCGAGGTGTAGGCGGAACTGATCGCGGTCGATTGCGGATCGTGTGAGGGCCGTGTCTCGAGCACGTCACCGGTGGGGCCGGTGAAGCGCGCGTCGAGCCGGCCCACGACGAGACCGCGCTCCCGCAGCAACTCCTTCTCGAATTCGGGAGCTGACACCCGCATGTTGGCCTTGTCGAGGAATTCACGACTCAGGCCGGTGTACTGGTGCATCTGCTCGATGACACGGGAGCGTTGCTCGACATTCACCGCGCTTCCCGAGAGAAGCGTCGTCGCATAGTCGGTGATCGCCCAGTGCTCGACCTCGCTCATGAACGCCTCGAGGTCCGGCGGTGCGCCACCGGGAAGCACGCCCAGGTACGCTGCTGTCACGGCATAAGACGGCACGTTCACGATGTACGGTATGATCGCGCCCTCCGGAAACAGAATCGTGTTGAAGTCGAGCACCGTCGATACGAGCACGATGCCATTGAGGTCAATGTTCGCGCGTTGCAGATGTCGAGCGAGCACCGCTGATCGCGTGGTGCCATAGCTCTCGCCCAGGAGATAGCGTGGCGAGTTCCAGCGCTCGTACTCACTGAGAAACCGGCGGACGAACTGCGTGAGGGATCGCGCGTCTTCGTCGAGTCCCCAAAAGTCCTTTCCTTCCGCCTCGCCGGCGGGACGACTGAACCCCGTGCCGACGGGATCGATCATGACGATGTCGGCCTTGTCGAGCAACGCGTAATTGTTGTCCGCCATCGGGTACGGTGGCGGTGCCTGCTGTCCGACATTGGGCGTGACGACCCGACGTGGACCCATGATGCCCATGTGCAACCAGAACGACGCGGAGCCAGGCCCGCCGTTGTATGCGAAGATGACGGGCCGGTCGGCAGGATTACCGCCGTTGGTCCGGAAATACGCGGTATAGAACAGTTCCGCGATAGCCTGTTCCTCGTCGTCTCTGAGGATGATGCTGCCCACCACGGCATCGTAGGCGACGGTCTCCCGACCGACGACGATGGAGTGGCTACTCTCCCAGCGCGAGGGCGTGGGTTCCGCAGCCGGTTGGCGCGGTGCCGGCGCGTCCTGCGCGACGAGCACACTCGAGAGAGATAGAGTCAGCGTTAGCCACGCGAGTACGAGCGCGCGTTTCATGTATCCTCCGGCGTCAGTGGCCAGGTAAGCGTCAGTACTTGGAGCTCGGAAGCCTCACACGAACAACGGTGGCGTTCGCCCACGAGTAGTGCGCATGCGAGTCCTCGGCTCAGTACAGATATCTGCACGAGTCCATTTGAGGTTGGCCCGTCAATTCGCACGCGACTAGCGATCTCTAAACTGTTCGTACAGTCGCCGGTGCTTGTTGTCCCTCGGATCGACCTGCCTGCCTCCCACCCACATCATCTCAACGCTGGTGAGAATCTGGAGCGGGTCGCCATCTGTTACGATGACGTCCGCCCGTGCGCCTGGTTCCAAACGTCCGGCGTCGATTCCCAAGATCCTGGCCGGGTTCATGGTGACTGCGCGTAGCCCACCGTCGGGCGTGAGTCCAAACGCGATGGAGTGCGCCGCGTGGTAGGGCAGGTTGCGGACGTCGGCGTCGCTCCCGGTCCCGAACGCGAACGTCACGCCCGCGGCCTCGAGCACGCTCGCGTTGCGGAAGTTCGCGTTGACCGACTCGTCCCTATTCCCCGTCGGGCTGTAGGCTGATGTGACGATGACGGGAATGCGCCGTGTCGCCAGCTCGTCCGCCACTTTCCACGCTTCGGTTCCGCCTACCACGACAGGGCGGACTTCGGGGAAGCTATCGGCGAACACGAACAGCGTTCTTATCTGCCATTCGCTCTCGGCCTTGAAGAAGACGGGCATTTCGCCTCGCATGGCCGGTCCCATCGCTTCGAGAAGGACTCTTTCACCGCCCCACACGTTCGCTTCGAATGGTGCGGTTGGATCGTCACTTACCGATGGGTTCGCCGTAAATACGCGTGCCCGTCTGAAGAATTCGACCAACTCCTCCATGCGCCGGCCCTTCAACTCGGGCTGCTTCTCTTCATCCTCGTCCTCGTCCTGGCCGCGCCATCTCGCCTCGGCCTCTGCCGCCAGCACGAACGACGACATGGTGTGCGCGGTGCCGCCATGGAGATCACCATCATCGAGCACATCACGCCAGTTCTCATCGTCGCCGCCGCCCTCCCGGGGAGCCGGGAAGTCCACGACGATGGCTGCCTCGCGCTTGACCGCCACCTGTTCCCACGTGTCGCCGTCGTTGAAGCCAATGACCGCCGCAGTGCCCGAAATCAGGCCGGAGGTTTGGGCCGTGAGTACCGTGGTGATCCCGTTCGCCCGCGCGACGTTGAGGCTCGGATAGTGCGGCATCACGCCAACGATGGCGCGGATGTGCGGATTGTAGGTACCGATCTCACCCTGATCGGTGGCCTGCCCTACCTGACCGAACTCGAAGAGTCCGATCGTGGTGAGCGGATCGATCATGCCCGGGTAGACGTGCTTCCCACCGACGTCGATTCGCGTCGCGCCGGCAGGCACGCTGACCTCGGCGACGCTGCCAACCGCTTGAATGCGCCCACCAGCCAGGATAACCGTCCCATTGTCGATCGGCGGCCCCGACACGGGGTGCACGGTTCCCCCTACGAGCGCTACGACATCATCCTGCCCGCCGGCTGGAGGAACATCGCCATCGGCCATTGACGCACTGGGTTCCGCCGCACGGGCGGCAGTAGGCGTCGCGGTGCTGCGTTCAGGGAACGCGTTGAAGGGCTCGTCCCTCGTGCCGGCCTCGTTCGACGCGTCGTAGTAGACGATGCCGTCCACGATCGTCTTCTCGACACGCGCCTGGCTGTTGAACGGCGACGCCGTCAGCAGAACGACATCTCCTTCTTTCCCCTCCTCTAGCGATCCCACCCTGTCATCGATGTACATCATCCGGGCAGGATTGAGCGTCAACATCTGTAGCGCCACGAGCTGCGAGACGCCGCCGTACTTGATCGGCTTCGGGATCTCCAGGTGCATGAAGGGCTGGAGTGAGGGGATATCGGAGTTCAGAGCCGTGAGCACGCCGTGCTGTTGCATGATGGCGGCGTTGTACGGTATGGCGTCGAACGCTTCGCGTTTGTACTGCCACCAATCGCTGAACGTCGCGCCGGCCGCACCGTGTGCGGCCATCTCACTCGCTACCCGGTATCCTTCGAGCACGTGCGTGAACACGTCGATGCGAAATCCAAACCGCTCCGCCACGCGCATGAGCATGAGGATCTCGTCGCTGCGATACGAGTGCGCGTGGATACGGATGCGCCCTTCCATGATGTCCACCAGCGCTTCGAGCCGAAAGTCGCGGCGGGGCGGTACGCGGAAGGCATTGCGGTTCTGTTCGTACTCGGCCCAGGCTGCGCGGTAGGCCTGTGCGGCGGTGAACGCCTCGACGTACGTGGCTTCCACCCCCGGTCTGGAACGAGGAAACCGGCTGGCGGCATTCTGCGGTGAGCCCTTGCGCGTAACGTTCTCGCCGAGTGCAAACTTGACGAAACGGGGTGCACCAGGGATTAACAGTTGTTCTGCCCGATCCATACCCCATCGCATCTTGATGACCGCACTCTGTCCGCCGATCGGGTTGGCGCTCCCATGCATGATCCGAGCGGTCGTCACGCCGCCCGACAGCGCCTGATAGATAGCAAAACTCTCGGCATCCAGCGCGTCCAACACACGCACCTCCGGGACCACCGGAGCCGATCCTTCGTTGGTTGCCACCATGGCAACGTGCGAGTGCTCGTCGACGATACCGGGCATGGCCTGCAAGCCCGTGCCGTCGATGACGAGCACGTTGTTCGGTGCGCGCAGGTCCGTGCCGATAGAGCGGATGATGCCGTCACGAATGAGGATCGATGCGCCGACAATGGGAGCACCCGCGGCCGTCCACACTGTATCAAGATTTGCGATGAACAGATCACCGGTCGGGTAGCTTCCCCGCCCTTCTGGGAGCTGGACGTCGTAGTTGGGTCGCTCTTGTGCGCCGGCCGGGGCAACCAACGCTCCGAGCGTGAGCGCGACGAACGCAGTCCGCGTTGCTACACTGATGCGCTTCATCGGGCACCTCCGGGGCTCTTGCGGCCGGTGAACGTGAAGCTGCCAAACGGGCTCTCTCCGCTCCCCGACATGCGGTCTCCCTCCACCGTGCCCTCGGCGGTCAACTCGATCTGTTGGCCACCGGCACTGATGTTGATCGTGAAACTGATGTTGTTGCCGGATACCCGGCCGCGCATCGATGCCGTACCCATCTGATCGCTCACGGCAGTGCCGCTGAACGACCCGTCCGGGTCCATGTCGATGCTCGCCTCCATGGGAAATTCCTGACCCATGGCGCTCATGGTGATGGTCCAGTCGCCTGTTACGACGACAGCGGGCGCTCCGCCAGCCCCCGCACCGCCTCCGCCCTTCTCGTAGTTCCCTTCGACAAACGTGTAGCTGATCTCAGTGTCCTCGTCGAAGAGCGGCCCGGTCACGACCACGAACGTCGCCGCCATCCCTTGGCCGATTCGTGCGACGTTGGGGATTCCGAGCAACGTCGCCGGGACCGTCGTGACCGCGCGAAGGGCAGTTGCCTCAGAGAGACCGAACTCAATGGACTTGCGAACCGCGGCTCGCAGATCGGCCTCGCCGCCACCCGTCGTGATGGCGAACGTCACCCCGGCTGCCTCGAGACGGCCGGCGTTGGACCAGATGTTCTCGAGACGCTCCTTCTCCCGCGCGGCGGCGGGCTCGAGTTCCTCCGGCTCGGTGACCTCGGGCGCTGCGGCCGGCTCCGGCTCGGCCTTTGGTTCTTTCCATTTGTCCCGATCCGGAAAGTCGCCGTCGATCAACACGGCCACACCGCGCTCGGCGAGGTCCGCGGCCACTCGCCACGCTTCCTGTCCACCGACGATTACGGGTCGTATTCCGTATTCATCAGATAGCGCCAGGACACGCCTGATGTCCTCGGCACCGTTGGCCGCGAAGAACACTGGGATTTCGCCCGCCATTGCCTGTCGCAACACGGCGTAGTCCGGGTCGAAACTGGGTATTCCAAGCCCTTCGGGATCGCGCGCGTACGCGTCGCGCACCATCGCGTCGCGCCGTGCGTCCTCGAACGCCTGTCTCATGTAGGCGATGATGCCGAACAGTGTCCCGGGGTATACTCGCTGACCGCTCTTGAACGCCATGCTGAGGCCGACGTTGTCGTTCGCGATCAGTTGCCATGGGCGATCGACATCGGTCCGATACAGGATCGCTGCGCCGAGTCCGGCCGCCAACGCTCCATCGGGATGGATGCCGGCGGCCACGAGACCCGCGGCGCGTTGCTCTTTGCCATCCTGGCCGGTGTGCGTTAGGAAGTCGGCGACTCGTCGGTGAGCCAGCATGCCCTGTAGATCTCGCGGTCCATCCCACGAACGAACGCTGTCGCCAGGCTCGATCTCGGGAAACCCGACCTCCGCTTTGCCCTGGGCGTCGACGAGTCCGGGATAGACAAGGAGAGAGTCGCCTTCGAGCACCTGAGCATCACCGGGGATTGGGATACCGACCCCCAACGCTTCGATGAGCCCGCCCCGGACGACCAGGTTCACGCCCGGTTCCCGACGCCCGTCCGCATGGACGACCGTCACGTTCTGGAGTGCATATGCAGGCGGTGGTGGCGGCTCGCGGAATTGCGCAGCGCCGGCCTTAGGCAGGCCAATCGTCGCCAGCAGCGCCGCCCCACCAATCAGATTTCGGAGCGAAGGTCTGTTCATATCAATGTCCCATGCGGTTGTTTCGCTGAACCACTGAGCGGGAAGCTAAGTGAAGCGGCAGCGCTGGCGCTGTCAAGCGCCAACACAACCACATCGTCCTCGTTCATGATTACGCATCCGCCGATGACTACGATTCTGGATAGGTGGCAGCTTCACATCCTCGAACAGTATGTCAATACTTATGTATTGACATACTACGACCCTTACAATACGTTCCCACACGATGACCAAGACCCAACAGCTGCAAATCCGCGTGTCACCAACGGAGAAGGCTCGCGTCAAGCGGCTTGCCCGCCAGGCGGGGCAGGACGTGTCCGCGTACGTCCTCTCGCGGGTGTTTTCCCCTAGTGCGGATCGGTTCGCCGCGCTGTTGCGGCTGCTTCGGCGTGACCGTGATCGTCGGTTTGCGCTGGCCGAGCTGAATGACTTTTTGAGTGCGCTCGCGCCTGTGCAGGTCCCCGACGCGGTGGCGCATGCCGACCTTGGCGCTCTCTCGCCGTTTCTCGGGAACTATGTCGCCGCGATGGTAGAGCAGGCCGCCGGTCAGAAGGGCGTCGAGCCGCCCGAGTGGGTTCGGGATGTCGCGCCCCTCGACGAGCCACACTTCGGTGCGGATCTGAAACGTCTGCGTATGTATTTGTTGCGCGCGGCACCGGTGGCGTTCAAGCGTCGCAACATCTTCGTCGATGCCGCGGTCGGTGACCGGGTGTAACGGAGCGTGCACCCGATCAAGCTGACCAGGGCCGATATCAACCGGCTCCTCGAACTGTTGAACGACGAGCTCGCCGAGGACGGTACGGAAGCTGAGGTGTACCTGGTTGGCGGTGCCGTCATGTGTCTGGCGCTCGACGCGCGAGCGGCGACCCGCGACGTGGATGCGTACTTTCGACCCACGCAACGCGTTCGCGAAGCGGCAGCCAGGGTGGCGGCAAAGGCCGGTGTCCCCGACACGTGGCTGAACGACGCGGTAAAGGGATACCTGAGTCCTCGCGGCGACTTCGACGCCTACCTAGAACTCTCACATCTCCGCGTCTTCGTGGCGCAACCAGCGTACCTGCTCGCCATGAAATGTGCGGCAATGCGTCTTGGCGAAGAGTTCCACGACCTGGACGATGTCCGCTTCCTGCTACGCTACCTCAACATCACGAGGGTGGAGGAAGCACTCGGGTTGGTCAACAAGTACTTCTCCGAGTCGGAGCTTCTCCCCAAGACGCGATTAGTGTTGGAGGAACTGCTCGCTGGGTAGGTTGGGCGGTCCGCCGCGGATGAGAGAGAGCAGCCGGTAGAACCTACGCCCTCTCGGCGTGCGGGTCGGGCGCCTGCCCAGCACGTCGTTTGGGAGGGAACCCATCAGCTCGGCGGTTAGAAAACCGGTACCTTCGGGGAGTCCGGCAGAAGCGGAGACTGCCACGGCAAACTACACGGACCAGCCACGAAGGCTGGTCCCCTGCAAGCACGAGAGACTATGGCACCCGAAGGAGGGGTTCTGCTTTTGGGCCGGCTACGGATGGGAGCGTCACGGCATTCGTTTCGGGGACGAGAGGCCGGCCCTGACGCATCGGTGCTCCGGCGGAAACCGGACTCAGACCCCAGCCGCGCACCATGACCGCGGCAACGACCGCATGGGAGAAGAGACCAACCGCGATCAGGGATTCGAAGGGAAAACCAGCGATGGCTCCCACCGCGATGACCAACATACGCAGATCGCGATGCTTGAGACGGTCGATAACGTCGTGAGGATAGGCTCCCTTATACTGTAAAGAGAATTCCTTGGTGACGTAGCTGACGAGAATGAAACCGGTCGCAGCAACCACTCCGGCAATCCACGGAAGTGATCCTGGGACATGCCGGGCATAGGCGGCGACGATTGCCACCGTGACGGCCACGTCCGCGTAGCGATCCAGCATCGTGTCTAGCCACGCACCTCGCGGCGTGGCGAGGCCCTTGAGTCTCGCGATCTCCCCGTCACAACCGTCCATGACGGATGCTGCCTGTATCAGCACACCTCCAAAGGCTTGGGCCCCATAGCCACCGAGAGCGAGAAACATCGCACCGATCACGGTGGTCAAGAACGAAACGACCGTGATCTGGTTGGGCGTCACATTGGTGCGCGCCAGGTAACCCGACAGGCGTGTTGACAGCGGACGATTTATCCACGCCGACACGAAGCCGTCCTGGCGACCTTTGTCCAGCGACGCGCGCAGGAGCCGCTCGGCCTCGGCCAGCGCATCCGGCGTGTCTACATCCACCCAGCGGCAACCGGTGACGTCCACGGTGCGTACCAGACCATTACTTGCCAGGTCGGCGATTGCGTGCGACAGGGCATAGAGGCTGGAGTCGTGGACCCTGTCCAGCACCGCAAAGATCGCCGGGCTGCACAGAAACGCCCCGGTGTCAATGGCATCCCACTCTCCGAGAGCCTTGCCGATGGCTCGGACGCGGCCGTCGACGCTACTAATCTTCGTCGCGTCGTCCAGGTCAAAGACCTCCCCCCGATCGCGGTCGATTGCCACGCACACCTCGCCATCGGCGGGAGGATCTCCCAAGAGCTTCCGCAGGATCTCCGGGTCAAGGATGTGATCGGCCATAAGGAGGAGGAATTGCCTGTTGCCGATGCTGCCCGCTGCCGCAATGGTACTAGCACCATTACCCATAGCCCAGTTCTTGGCGTCTACGCAGCTGACGCCCACGCCGAGACGCTCGGCGACGGCTCCCACGTGGGTGCGGACCTCTTCTCCACGGTGCCCGACCACCACAACGAACCTTCGCACGCCAACTGTCACGCAGACACGCATGCATCGCTCGACGAGCGACTGGCCCCACACGGGAACCAGCGGCTTAGGCTCCCCATTCATCCGCGTACCGCGACCGGCTGCTAGGATAACGGCGGTCGGCACCTCTGTGCTGTCGAATTTGGGTTGGGTCATACCAGTGCCTGGACGATCTTGCCGGCCAGCTGCGGAGTGGACGCGGCGATGACCGAGCATCTGTCGGTCAGGCCCCGAACTGGCGGGAGGGTCTGGCCCTCCGGACCGACGACACAGCCGCCAGCCTCCTCCACGACCAGGGCGGCCGCGAAGAAGCTCTCGGGTGTGAGTCGTTGTCGAATGTCGATATGGGCATCGAGGGCGCCGCTTGCCACCAATGACAGGGCACGTGACGCACACCCAAAGGAGCGAACGCCTCGGGCCCGCTCCATCACGCAGCCCAGCTCAGACGAGGGCGCATAGTGATTCAGCTCTACCGAGATCATCGCTTCTCCAATCCGTGTTACGCCAGAAGTTCGAAGGCGTACATCTCCGCGGTAGGCTCCCCCGCCCCGGCGGCCGAGTACCGGCGTCGCGTTCTCCAGATCGCCGACCAAGGCCCACTCCACCCTGCCCGCCGCGAGTGGTCCTTCCGGGGGCAGCACGGCCACACACACTGCGGACGGACCAACAGCGCGCCCAAAGTTGTCGGACCCGTCTACTGGATCGAGGATGAATCGGTGCTTGGGTGGGTCTTGTCCAAGATCAATCGTGCCGGATTCTTCAGACAGCAGCAAGCTTCCCGGCGCTTCCCGCTGAAGCAATGAAACCGCACAACGCTCTGCCGTCAAATCGAACGGCCGCGACGGATCACCTTTCGGGTTGATCCCGGGCTGTCGGCCGGTTGCGCCATCGGGGGTGGCCAACGCCTCTCGCACCGCGGCGTGGAGAGCCATGAGGAGCTGACCCAGGGGTTCGGAGTGAAGCGGCATGAGGCCCCACCTTGGTGCGCAGTGGTGATCCGTGTGTGCCCCACCGTTCACGCCGGCAACACGCCTCTTGCGGACGGGTGAGGGTCTGGCTTACGTCAGCGGTGTCCGGAGAGGTTCCCGCCATGGCACCTCGACGCAGTTCACGATCGTGCGGCGTCCCCTTGCCCGAGGTGAGGGTCGAACTCACACGGGGTTGCCCCCACCGGACATCGGCCCGGCGCGTCTGCCATTTCGCCACTCGGGCAAGGAACAGGGAATATAGCTGCGGTGCGAAGAGGATCCCGACTAGCCCACGCGGGATGCCGGACGTCTCCCGAAGTACGAGGAGCTGTGAGTGTGTCCAGTCACCAGTCTGCCGCGGTCGAGGTCGCGCCTTTGGGGGATCGAGTCGTCTTGCGCCCCGAGGCGGCGGCGGAACGAATCCACCGTGGGTTGCAGCTTCCCAGCACGGTAAGGGACGAAATCCAGCGGGGCCAAGTCCTGGCCGTCGGACCGGGACGCTACGAGAAAGGCAGGCGCGTTCCCATGGAGTTATCCGCCGGTCACTTCGTCCTGTACGACAAATACGGGGGCATTGTGGTAACCTTAAAGGACGGGGAACTCGTCATCATCGAGGAATCCGAGATACTTGCCATCTGGGGAGTGACGGACGTGAGAAAACAGGTACGCTGCACCAACATGACGTACGTTCGTCGTAGACGAGATGAGCTGCGGCGCGAACCGCGACAGCCTCACGCTTGGGTGGGACTATGACGAAACGTGATCGGCGGAGGAAGCTACTGGGCCACCTCGTCGAGGGGGGCGCCGAAATCATCAGTCGGGATGTGAACCGGACCCTGGAGTGCCAGCGGTGTGGCGGCCCCTTGGAGCTACGCACCGTATCCATGACTGGACAGACCATTGAGATCTGCCAAAAGTGCCGATCGAGCCAGCCGGTACAGCGGTTTGCGCCGGTAGCGGAGGAGTAGTAGCGAGTCACACCGCCCCAAGTCGCCCAGCGCATGGAGCGGATCGCTCACACCAACGTTCGTCCCAAACGTATCATTGGAACAGCTGCCGTCCCGAGCGGGACCACGCGGGTTCCGTTCCGCCGCCGCGTGCCACCCGCACGCGAGCGGCGGCGGTGTACATCGACTTCTTCCCTCGCCTCGAATTCAACGTCGATCTGACGACCGATCTTCTGGCCCGCGCGAGAAAGACGATGCCCCTGCCGCCGCGCCCCAGCTCTCGCTCGAGCGAGAACCGTCCAGCTACGGCCTTTTGAAGAGCCAAGAACTCGGCAGATGCTTCCACGTCCTTCACACCGACGATCTCCGTGGGTGGAACGTCAATGATGCGTTCAGTTGGGCAGGATAGTAAATAGTTGCCATCTCAAACGCGAAGGTCGTTCACACTCCCTCTGGACGAATCCACTGACCGGTGCGGTCGAGGCGGTGCCTCGCCACGTCGAGATCCCTCACAAGCTCGCACTCAAGATCTGTCGTGGTGGCATGGGGATCGTCGTGCGCGCGACCTCCGGCTTCGGCGAGACGTCGCCATCAAGCTGCTCGTCCCTGGCGAGAAAGACGATGCCCATTCCGCCCCGGCCCAGTTCGCTTTCCAGCGAGTAGCGACCGGCCAAGGCTTCCTGAAGGGCGAGAAACTCTACCGCCGGAGTGATCATTACCCTAGAATGTGGCCCGACCGCCCGATCTGTCCAGAATTCGATCCGTACACCGCACGGTGAGATGGTTGCTGAATCGGCGCAAACCCGAAAGATTCGCTGGACCCCTGAAGCCGGAGGCTGATACCGCACCATGACCGGTTCGAGCGCAACGCTACCTGGCGGCGGTTTCGGCCGCACTTCGCGACCTGACGCCTGGTGGCTCCAACCCACCGCTGTGTTCCTCGGCCTGAGCGCGTTCATTGCCTATTCGACGTGGGCGGCTTTTCAGGGCGTGCACTACCATTTCGGTCCTTACCTCTCACCCTTCTACTCACCCGAACTGTTGGGCGAGTCGGGGCATAGCTGGTTCGGACCCAAACCCGATTGGTGGTTCAGCTGGCTGCCCTGGTCACCGGCCTTCCTCATTCTGTGGGCTCCCGGCGGGTTCCGTCTCACCTGCTACTACTATCGCGGCGCCTACTACAAGGCGTTTTGGGCCGACCCGCCCTCGTGCGCTGTCGGCGAGCCCCGCAAGACGTACCTCGGTGAACACTCGTTCCCGCTGATAATGCAGAACATCCATCGGTACTTTCTGTATCTCGCGCTCTTCTTCATTGGCTTTCTGGCCTTTGACGTGTGGAAAGCGCTCTGGTTCATCGATCCCGCGACCGGCCAGGAGGCGTTTGGAATGGGCGTGGGCACGCTCGTGCTCGCGACCAACGTGACCCTGCTCGGCGGGTACACGCTCGGATGCCACTCGTTGCGCCACCTGGTTGGCGGCAGGCTGGATCACTTTAGCGGCCGCCCCGTGCGCAGAGGCGCCTATCGCTGCGTAAGCTGTCTCAACCGGGGCCACATGCGCTGGGCATGGCTCAGCCTCTTCTGGGTCGGATTTTCCGATCTCTACGTGCGGCTCTGCTCTATGGGTGTGTGGATCGATTGGAGACTCTTCTGATGCGCGAGTACCCGACGTTCGAGTACGACGTGCTGGTGATCGGCGCCGGTGGTGCCGGGTTGCGTGCGGCTATCGCCGCCTCCGCCAAAGGCGTCACGGTCGGCGTGATCTCCAAGTCACTGTTGGGGAAAGCACATACCGTCATGGCGGAAGGCGGTGTCGCAGCCGCATTGTCCAACGTGGACGACCGCGACAACTGGCGGGTCCACTTTGCCGACACGATGCGCGGTGGGCAGTACCTCAACAACTGGCGCATGGCCGAGCTGCATGCCAAGGAAGCGCCGGACCGTGTCCGCGAGCTGGAGGCCTGGGGCGCGCTCTTCGACCGCACGAAAGACGGGCGGATCCTGCAACGGAACTTCGGTGGCCACGCCTATCCGCGTCTGGCACATGTGGGCGATCGAACCGGTCTCGAGATGATCCGCACCCTGCAGGACCACGGGATTCACCAGGGGATGGAGGTGCATCCGGAGTGCATTGTCATCGCCCTCCTGAAGGATGGCGACCGTGTGGTTGGGGCACTCACATGTGAGCGCGAACGAGGGACGTTCAAGCTGTTCCATGCCAAGGCCGTGATCGTGGCCACCGGGGGTATGGGTCGATCGTACAAGATCACGAGCAACGACTGGGATTCGACGGGTGACGGACAAGCACTCGCATACGACGCCGGCGCCGACCTCATCGACATGGAGTTCGTCCAGTTCCACCCGACCGGCATGGTCTGGCCCATGAGTGTGCGGGGTACGCTAGTCACAGAAGGTGTGCGGGGAGAGGGTGGTGTGCTCCGGAACAAGGACGGGCGGCGGTTCATGTTCGACGACATTCCGCCGCTCTACGCCCAGCAAATGGCGTCCGACGAGGAAGAGGGCTGGCGTTACACCCAGGGTGATCGGGATGCGCGCCGGCCACCCGAGCTGCTCACCCGAGATCACGTCGCGCGTTGCATTGTACGTGAGATCAAGGAAGGCCGCGGGAGCCCGCACGGCGGCGTTTTCCTCGATATTTCTTGGATCAAGGAAAGGCTTCCGCACGCCGCGCAGCACATCAAGAACAAGCTCCCGAGCATGTACCATCAGTTCAAGCTCCTGGCGGACATCGACATCACCGCGGAGCCCATGGAGGTGGGACCCACGACGCACTACATGATGGGCGGGGTGCGCGTCGATGCAGATACCCAGATGTCGACCGTGCCCGGACTCTTCGCGGCGGGTGAATGTGCTGCCGGCCTCCACGGGGCAAACCGGCTAGGGGGCAACTCGCTCTCCGATCTTCTCGTCTTCGGGAACCGGGCCGGCCATCACGCGGCGACCTACGCCAAGGAACACGCTGCGGGTCAGATCAACATGAGTCAGGTCGAGGCGGCGGAGCGTGCAGCGCTGGCGCCGCTGGACCAGCCTGCAACCGGGGAGAACGCGGACGGGCCGTTCCAACTCCAAGCGGAGCTACAGGAGATCATGCAACGTCAGGTGGGCATCGTGCGCAACGAACACGACATGACGGACGCGCTCGACCATATCGTGCGCATCAGGGAGAAGACGACACGGATGATGGTACAGGGAAGCCGCGCATATAATCCGGGCTGGCACACCGCGTTGGCCATGAAAAACCTCCTGACCCTGAGCGAGACCATCGCTCGCTCGGCGCTGGGTCGCCGCGAGAGTCGGGGAGCACATTTCCGTGAAGATCATCAGGACAAGGATCAGGACGCGGGCGCACGCAACACGGTGGTCCGCAGAACCGCCGACGGAAGCATGCATGTTGCGTCGGAGCAAATACCAGATATGCCTGATGAACTCAGGGCGATCATCGAGGAGATGCAATGACGTCGGCCACCTTCAAGATCTGGCGCGGTGACGACAACGGTGGCCAGTACCAGTACTACACGACCGACATCTCGGACGCGACCGTCGTGCTCGACGCCGTCACACAGATCCAACACGAGCACGCGAACGACCTCGCCGTCAGGTGGAACTGCAAAGCTGGGAAGTGCGGCTCGTGCTCGGCCGAGGTCAACGGTATGCCCCGCCTGATGTGCATGGCGCGTCTCGATTCTCTCCCGCTCGACAAGCCCATCGTCGTCGAGCCGCTCAAGTCGTTCCCAATCATGAAAGATTTAGTCACAGACGTGTCGTGGAACTACGAGGTGAAGAAGCGGATCAAGCCGTTCAAACCGCGCGAGCCAGATCACCCCGATGGAACGTGGAGGATGAGCCAAACGGACGCGGACCGCGTGAAAGAGTTCCGCAAGTGCATCGAGTGTTTTCTATGTCAGGATGTCTGTCACGTCCTGCGCAACCACCAGAAGCACGACGAGTTCATCGGTCCACGGTTTTTGGTCTACACGGCGGCCCTCGAGATGCATCCGCTCGACATCGAAGACCGGACCTCGGAGCTGAAGGAGCTCCACGGAATTGGCTACTGCAATATCACGAAATGTTGCACCAAGGTCTGTCCGGAGGACATCACGATCACGGACAATGCTATCATTCCCCTGAAGGAACGAGTCGTGGATGAAGCGTACGACCCGCTACGAGCCCTCGCGCGTCTCGTAACGGGGAGTGGGAAACGCGAGGCGTCGTAGGAGGCCCAGGCATGTTCGAGCTCAAGAAGCTGTCCCCGGATGGCGTAGCAGCCGCCCTCGACAAGGCACACCGGTACCGGCTCCTGAACGAGCCGTGGGAGGCCTCGAGTATCTGCCGCGATGTGCTGGGGGTCGACCCGAACAATCAGCGCGCTATCGTCATGTTGCTCCTCGCAACAACAGACCGCCTTGCCAACGCCAGCGGCGGCGAGGTAGCTGCCGCGCGCGAACTGCTGGAAAAACTCGAGACCGAGTACGACCGGCAGTACTATGGCGGCATCATCGCTGAGCGACGCGGGAAGGCTATCCTCAACCGGGCGGCCCCCGGTCACGGACCAATCGTCTACGATTGGCTACACGACGCCATGGAGCACTATGCCAAGGCGGAGGAACTCAGTCCGTCAGGCAACGACGACGCCATCTTGCGCTGGAACACGTGCGCCCGCTTGATCGAACACCACCGTGACGTACGCCCGCTCCCCGACGAGCCGGTCGACACGATGCTCGAGTAGGCGGTGCGCCGAGCCGAAGCTTCAGCCCCCCGCCGGCAGCCCCGCGAGCCCGATCAGCCCAGGGTTCCGGTGTGTGATGACGTAGGTCGGGATCGCCGACAAATAATCGGAAAAGCGTCCCTTCGATTGAAATCGTCCGCGGAACGGCGACCGAGCGAACAACGGCCCCAACTTCGGGACGATCCCGCCGGCAATGTACAGGCCACCGCGGGCACCGAGCGTGAGCGCGAGATCGGCCGCAACGGTCCCCAGCATTGCGCAAAAGGTGTTCACCGTACTCCGGCATCGCGCACAAGTACCCGCAACCGCGCGACTCGTGATCGTTGATGCAGCCAGCGGGCGGACGCGCTCTCCCTCCACGGCGGCAACCGCCTCGTACAGCAGCGACAGACCTGGGCCGGACAGCAGTCGCTCGGCGGACACGTGCTGGCGCCGCCGCCAGACGTACTCGACGATCATCGCCTCGAGCCGGTCGAACGGCGCGAGCGTCACCTTGCCTCCCTCGGATGCGAGCGGCACGTAGCGACCACCGCACGGAACCAGCCCCGACACGCCGAGCCCCGTGCCCGGACCCACGACCCCAATCGCTTCGTTCGCTAGGGCACGCCCGCCACCCACCTTGCGACGCCCGTCGCGTCCGACGGCCGGAACACCGAGGGCAATCGCCGTGAAGTCGTTGATGATGTCGAGTCGAGTAAGAGCGAAGCGTCGCCGCAGCGCCGAAATCGAGAAACGCCAGGGGCCATTCGTCAGGCGCACGCGATCGCCCTCGATCGGTGCGGCGACGGCAAAAGCGCCGAGGACCGGCTGGGAGGGGATGGCCACGCGGTCGAGGTACGTCGCGATCGCACGCTCCAGCGACGTGAAATCGGCGACCCGCAGGTTACGCACGCGGGTCGGCGGACCTCCACCTTGCTGCACGGCGAACCGCACGTTCGTACCGCCGATGTCGGCAAGCAAACGCGTGGGCCCTCGACCGGCAGTCACGTAGCCTCGAGAGCTACAACGACCGCGTCGAGCCATCGATGCACCTCGGTCACGGACTCCAGACTGTATTTGGCGCAGGTCGCCGCCGTCGCGCCAACGCGAATCGATAACCCTTTCATGCGGTTTGCGGCTGCGAACGCGGTCTCGTCGGTGAGATCGTCCCCTACGTATACCGGCAGTCGGCGCTGAAACCGCTCCCGCGCGACGATGCGTTCCACGGCGGTGCCCTTGTTTGCCAGCGCCGGCTTGATCTCGACCACCATCTTCCCTTTCTGGATCTCGACCGCATCTCCGAGATCCTCGGCTAGCCCGCGCAGGAGCCGTACCACGGCCGGGCCGTGGTCGGGGGCCTGCCGGTAGTGCACCGCGAGGGTCGGCCCTTTGTCCTCGACGAACGTGCCCGGAGCCTGCTCGACGAACGCGCGGATCGCCACGCGAGCCGCCGAGAGATCGACTCCACCGCTGGACCGATGGACCGCCCCGTCTGCGTCACGGCTCTCGAGCCCGTGGATGCCGGCGATCGCGAACTGATAGGGAGCGAGCAGCGCATCTACCTCGCGGATGGGCCGACCCGAAACCAGCGCGAAGGCCCCGCCTAGCGCGTCGTCGAGTCGCCGGAGCAGCGCTGGGACGTGGGCGGCGACGACCACACTGGAAGGCGTCTCGGCAATCTCGAGGAGTGTGCCGTCGACGTCGAGCATGAGCCCCCAGTCGGCGGACGCCGGTGGGATACCTGGACCCGGCTGCTGGGAGCGATCAGCCACGTGGTCGTCCGGCGAACGGGGGAAAATGCGAAGGACGGATGCGGGTTGTATAGGGCAAAGGTCCACCTAATATAGCGGACGAGTGTACTACTCATAGTCACACAACCACATGGGAGGACGATTGGCATTTCGTGTCGAGATCCCTGACACCCCAAGTCTGAGCGACTATGCCTCGGTCGCGCACCTCGTAGCTCCGGTACGCGCGTTGCAGGAGGAGGCGGCGGCGGTCGTACCGAAGCTCGAGGGGCGGACGATCTGGATGGTGAACTCCACTGCCCAGGGCGGTGGAGTCGCCGAGATGCTGCCGACCATGGTCTCCCTGCTCCGGGACCTTGGCATCCCAACTGAATGGGCGGTCATCGAGTCGGACAAGGCCGAGTTCTTTGCCCTCACGAAGCAGATCCACAACCTGATACACGGCGAGGGCACGCCGGAGTTGGGTCCAGAGCAGCGCGAGCTGTTCGACCACGTCAACGCCGAGAACGCCTCGTTCCTGCGGTCGCAGCTGAAACCGGGCGACATCCTGATCGTGCACGACCCGCAGCCGATGCCGCTCGCCTCCGTCCTCAAGGACGAGCTGGATCTCCGCACGATTTGGCGATGCCATATTGGGCTGGATCAGGCATCACCCGCAGGTAATGCCGCCTGGAAGTTCCTGATGCCTTACGCCGCCGCCTACGAGTGCGCCATCTTCTCGGCGCCCGAGTACATCCCGGGGATGTTGTCGGACCGGGCACACGTCATCTTCCCCGGCATCAACCCGATCACCGAGAAGAACCGAGAGCTGGGCCTCCACAAGACCGTCGGTGTGCTGGCGAACTCCGGCCTCGCCGTGGCGCCCGGCCCGCTGGTCACGCCGCCTTACGCGCAACGCGCGCAGCGACTTGGCGGAGACGGAGCGTTCCATCCGGCAAACGTCAACGGCGATTTCGGCCTGTTCACGCGGCCCATCGTAACCCAGGTCTCCCGCTGGGATCGGTTGAAGGGGTTCGAGCCCTTGCTGCGGGCCTTTGCGGCATTCAAGACCCGGATACTCGATGGCGGAGGGTCGAGCGATCCGTTGCACGGCGCGCGGCAGCAACTCGTGCGCATGGTGCTCGCCGGCCCCGACCCGTCCTCGATCCAGGACGATCCCGAAGGGCAGGACGTGTTGACGGAGCTGAAGAATGTCTATTGCGCTCTCGAGCCCAGTATTCAGGAGTGCATCGCGTTCGTCGCCCTGCCGATGGAATCGGCACAGGAGAACGCACTGATGGTCAACGCGCTCCAGCGGGCGTCTACGATCGTCGTGCAGAACTCCTTACGAGAGGGATTCGGCCTCACGGTTACGGAAGCAATGTGGAAACGGATCCCAATCCTCACCAACGATCAGGCATGCGGTCCCCGTCATCAGGTGCGTGACACGATTGACGGGCGGCTGGTCCACGATCCAACGGATACCGAGAGTCTCGCCGCGACACTCGACGCCATGCTCGCCGACGCGGATGAGCGCAACCGTTGGGGCCGCAACGCGCAGCGCCACGTCCACGAGCGCTTCTTGATCTTCAGTCAACTGCGAGAGTGGATGCGCATCTTCGCGCAGATGTTCTGAGCGGACGTCGCCGGAGACCAACGGGTTATCTTTCCTGGCGTTGCACGGGCGCGGCTCCCCGCTGCGCCAGATCTCCTGGAGAGATGACGGCTCGATGAAGCGGCAACTCGCTCTGGTCATGGTCGCCAACACGCTGCCCGTGCGCCGGGTGAAACGGCGCGGGAAGGTCGTGTGGGACCAGAGCCCCGGCGGACTCGTGAGCGCGCTCGCCCCCATCACCCGCGAAGCAGGGGGCGGTTGGGTCGGATGGACCGGCGAGCGTGGTGGCGACACACCGCCGTTCGAGCTTGGCGGGATTCTGAACATCCCCGTGCCGATCTCGTCGGAGGACGTAGCCATGTTCTACGAAGGCGTGTGTAACCGCACGCTGTGGCCGCTTTATCACGACGCCGTCCGACAACCCGAGTATCACCGGCATTGGTGGCGGCGTTACGTCGAGGTCAATGAGCGGTTCGCCGAGCGCGCGGCGGGCATCGCGGCACCGGGCGCAACCGTCTGGGTGCACGACTATCACCTGCAACTCGTTCCCGCCATGCTGCGAGACCGGCGGCCGGATCTCCGGATCGGGTTTTTTCTCCACATCCCCTTCCCGCCAGAAGAGCTATTTGTCCGCCTCCCGTGGCGCCGGAGTATCGTCGAGGGCATACTCGGCGCCGACGTCGTTGGGCTGCAAACCAAATTGGGCGCGCGGAACTTCACCCGGCTTGCACAACGGTACTCCGATGGACGTGGCCGGGATGGGCACGTGCACGTTGCAGGACGAGCCGTGACCGTGGAGCGCTACAAGGATGCGGCCGCCGATCCCGCGACCGAACGGCGCGCCGCACAGCTGCGCTCTCGACTCGGTGGGGGCCGCAAGGTGCTCCTCGGTGTCGATCGGCTCGACTACACCAAAGGCATCGACCTGCGGCTCAAGGCCTTCGACCAGCTGCTTGCGGGAGACGCTGGTCCGCACAGCGCTGTGCTGGTGCAAGTTGCCGTGCCGAGTCGCGAGCGAATTGAGGAGTACAAGGAGCTGCGGCGTCACGTCGAGGAGCTGGTTGGGCAGATCAACGGGGAATACGGTGAGATTGGCGTGGCTGCGGTGCACTACCTGAGGCGGAACCTCCCGTTCGAGGAACTCGTGAGCATGTACCGCGCGGCGGACGTCATGATCGTGACCCCCTTCGCCGATGGCATGAACCTCGTCGCTAAGGAGTACGTGGCCTCTCGGGTCGAGAATACGGGCGTGCTGATCCTGAGCGAGTTCGCCGGCGCGGCCGCGGAACTCAAGAAGGCCCTCCTCGTAAACCCGCACGACGTGGACGGGATGACCGAAGGGATGGCACGTGCGTTGGACATGCCTCTGGCCGAGCAATCCCAGCGGATGCGCGCAATGCGGCTCGTGCTGGACCGGCACACGGTCCACGATTGGGCAGCCGATTTCATGCAGGCACTCGAGAAGTAGCTGTTCTGGCGGTCGCCTGGTGTTCAGTGCACGAAGATATTCTTCGGGATCATGGCGTGCACCCCTACATATCCATCGACCAGTTGGGTGATGCGGAGGTCGGCCGCCACACTGGCCAGCGCGTATGCGGTGGCCCGGTCGAGTTGGCGGTACTCCATGAGGAACTCGATCGTCTGTTCGACCGCAATACGAGTAGCGACCGTGAGATCCTCGTCCGTGCCCATCGTAATGAAATGCGTCGGCGTCTCGGCGCGAGGCCAGGTGAGGTGCATGTCCTTGCGGACTATCAACTGGAGTCGCCCGTTGAGAGAAGTCTCGATAGCCGTTTGATCGACCTCGCCGTCACCCTGTGCCGCGTGCCCGTCGCCCACCAGGAACAGCGCACCCGGCACGTGCACCGGAATGAAGAGCGTTGTACCCGCCACCAGCTCCTGGTTGTCCAGATTGCCGGCGTGGATCCACGGCGGGTTGCTGCTCCAACGCCCGGCACTTGGTGGGGGAGCCACACCCATGCTCCCAAAGAACGGCGCAAGCGGTATCACGATACCCGGCACGAACTCCGCGGTCATCTGTTCGCGATCCAGGCGAATGATCCGCGTACCTGACTCTCCGCAATGCTCGGGCACGAAGCCGCGGCACCCATTGTAGCCGTAAGGAGTTGCGATATCGACCGAGAGCACGCGGACCTCCAGGACATCGCCGGGCTCAGCGCCCTCGACGTAGACGGGACCGGTGAGGATGTGCCCGCCGGGGCCCCGATCGGTGACCTGATCAACGATGTCCCGCAGTGACTGTTGCACTTCCTCCGGCGGGACGCCCGCTCGCTCCAAACGAGCCGGCCGGTTGGTGATCATCGTTTCCACCTCGACGATGTCGCCGGAGGCAATCCGCAAGACCGGCGGCGCTTCGGCCCAGTAGTAGCCCCACGCGACCGTCGCGGGCGTGGCGGGGAGCTGATGGACCTGTTGCGCGAAGGCAGGAACACCTGCCCAGCAGGTGGTGACTACAAGAGTTACAAGAAGTCTCTGCACGTGTGGCTCCGCGGTGGATGGGGCGACCTAAGATGGGGCCTGTGGAGCAGTGTGGCCAGTTACTGCTCGGCACGAACGATCGGCGATTGCCGATCGGCAATTTGCGATTTGCAAATGGCCTAGCGTTCACTCACCCCAGGCTAGGCCTTGATCGCACTGTGCGCTATGTTCGGTGCTCTCACGTATCGCTAGAACCCTGACGGGCGGAGACCCCATGAGTGGCAACGACGGAC
Organism: Gemmatimonadota bacterium; assembly: GCA_036679645.1. Taxonomy (GTDB): domain Bacteria; phylum Gemmatimonadota; class Gemmatimonadetes; order Gemmatimonadales; family GWC2-71-9; genus JADFNB01. The sequence goes on from JAZDCY010000014.1 coordinate 141,945, forward strand.
AATCCGAGCTCACTCTGACACGCGAAGATTTCGAGCGCGCGCGCGCAGTGGTAGCGCCGTCGGTGTATCACACGCCTCTCCTGACTTCCCGCTCGCTGAGCGAGGCCACCGGTTTCGACGTGCGTCTGAAGGCCGAGCTATTCCAGCGTGGCGGGTCGTACAAGGTCCGTGGACCTACGAACAAGATCTCGAAACTCAGCGATGACGAACGTGCACGGGGCGTTATCTGTTCGTCCGCCGGCAACCACTCACAGGGTGTCGCCATCGCGGCGCGACAATACGGCGTCAAGGCAGTCGTCGTCATGGCGGAGAACGCGACGCCGTCAAAGATCGCCGCGACCAAGGGATACGGCGCAGAAGTCATCTTGCACGGGAGCATATGGGATGAAGCCAATGAGAAGGCGCTCGAGTTGGTGGAAGAGCGTGGCCTCACCTACATCCACCCGTTTGACGATCCCGATCTCATTGCGGGCCAGGGCACCGTGGGGCTGGAGATTCTCGACGACTTTCCCGATGTCGAACTCATCGTGGTCCCGATCGGCGGTGGCGGACTGATATCCGGGATCTCCATGGCGGCCAAGAGTATCCGGCCCGACATTCGCATCGTCGGGGTGGAGTCGTCCGGTGCGCCCGCTATGAAACGCAGCGTTGAGGCTGGGGAACGGATCACGTTGGACCGAGTGGATTGTGTGATCGACGGACTACGAGTTCAGCGTGTCGGCGTGCACACACACTCCGTGGTCTCGCGTTTCGTCGACGAGATCGTCACCCTTCCTGATGAGCAGATCTTCGACGCCGTGCTATGGCTCATGACGCGCGCCAAGCTGGTCCCCGAAGGCGCGGCGGCCGCTCCCGTCGGCGCGCTGCTCCAGGGTCTTATCGACGCGCCGCCCGGTACCAAAGTCGTGAGCGTCGTGAGCGGCGGGAACCTGGATGTCGAACAGCTCCGGGGTCTGAGCTGGAACTGAACGGGTGGGAACTATCGCAGCTTCTTCACCGACCGGCGGATCAATAGGTCTCCCACGTGCCTGGGGTCACGAGCTCGAGCAAATGTCCGTCCGGGTCCCGGAAATAGAGGCTCCGGCCTCCCCTCTCCCAGTCGACCTTGCTCTCGACCGCCACGCCCTGCTCACTCAACCACCGCTCCCATCGCCCCACGTCACCCTCCAAAATAGCAAAGGCGACATGGGATGTGCCTTCACCATCGTGCGGCGGTAGCACGCCTCCCGACATGCTCATGGGCTCGCTCGACGCCCCGAGCTTGAAGAGCAGCAGCACCTGCTTCCCTTCCACGTCGAGCGCGGCAATTCGTTCTTTGGAAACCATGACGGGAAAGCCAAAGAGCTGGCGATAGAAATCGGCGGATCGCGAAACGTCCTTCACGTACAGGCCGAACTCCAACATCCCTTGCACAGGTGGTCTGGCCACATTCCCCCCATTTCCACTCATTCTCTGCACTCTCCGCGATCTCTGCGGTGAAACGTCCGGGTGAAATGGCTCCGTCCGTTGCACCACCATAGGATCGACTGCTACGGCACGTCCATGCGGCGCAGTCGCCGAATCGACAACAGCAAGAACCCGGCGAACACAACGACCGCCGCGCCGATCGCAAATCCGAAGCTCAGGGTGTTGTCCGTCGCAAAACGGCGTGCGTCCAGCCCGTGCATCCAAGCAATCGTATGATAGCGGATGCTCAGTGACCTCACCCCCGTTACGAACCCCGCGAAGTACCCTTCCCACAGGACGATGTACACCAGACCGATCGCCATTGCCCGGGAGCTCATGAGGCCGGCCCAGACAAAGGCCGAGGAATACAACAAGACGCCAACCAATGCGGAAATCGTGACCGCGGCCGTTGCGGTCACATCACCGTCGTATGCGATGTGGCTCGTCACGATCGCGCTGCCCGCGATGAACGACCCGGAGACCGTGACGGCCGCTAGCAGTTTTGGCACCACGATCTGCCATCGGGGGAGCGGTGAGAGTGTCAGATTCGCGAGCGTCCGGTCCTCGATCTCATTCGCGAACGCGATGCTTGCGACGGCGAGGACGACCAGCGGCCCGATGGTGCCTGCCAGCATACCGCTGAGCACGATTAGATCGAATTCCTCGACGGATGGGGCGCGCTCCGACCGCATGGCGACGAGAGACATGAATACGGGCATCGCGGCCAGCACGAGCATGATCAGCAGGCGCCATTTGCCCGAGAGCTGGCGCAGCGTGAGCAGATAGATGGACTTCATCGCTAACGCTCCACCAGGTAACCGAATACGCTTTCCAGCGAATCGTCCAGCGGCTCTACCCGGCGCAGGCCGATGGAAGCCGACTGCGCGAGACGGGGCAGCTCGATCTGCAACGCACGCACGTTCCTGCTCAGCACGACGACCTTTCCGTCGGGATCGATGTTCACGGCTTCCACGGAGTCGAGCCGTACGAGGGCGGACGCCAGTTCTCGAGGCGAGTCGGACACCACGAGTACGTGGTACGGCCTCTCGTCCAACGCCGCCCGAATGGCGCGGAAATCCCCGGACGCCGCGAGCTTACCGTTGACGATGAGGAGGACGGTGTCGGCGAGCTGCTCGACCTCCTCGAGGATGTGCGAGGAGATGATGATCGTCCGTCCCTCCGCAGCCAATTGCCGCAGCAGGGCCTGGAAATGCACCCGTTGCCTGGGGTCGGCGCCATTCAACGGTTCATCGAGAATCAGGATCTCCGGGTCGTGCACGAGCGTCGCCGCCAGACGCATCCGCTGGCGCATGCCCCGAGAGTAGGTCCCCATCGGACGATCTGCCGCGGCGGCGAGATCCACGGAGCCGATGGCCTTCTCGACTGCGGCGTCGAGATTGGACATACCTCTGAGTCGGCCCATCATTGCGACGAACTCACGGCCCTTCATGAACCCGTAGACCGTCTCGTGCTCCGACATCACGCCCATGCGCCCGTACAGCATGGGGTTGTTGCGCACCGGCTCCCCGAACACGGTGACGGTTCCGTCGGACACGTCGGCGAGCCCCGTCATCATGCGGAGCAAGGTCGTCTTGCCGGCACCGTTGGGGCCCAGCAGACCGGTGATGCCGGGCGTGATGTCGAACGTCACATCGCTGACGGCGACGACACTCCCGAACCAGCGGGACACGCCATCGACCCGGATGACCGGTGCTACGCCGTTGGCGGTCATGGGGTCAACCGCCGGTAACGTGTCCACAGGATTCCGGCGGGCAGCAGTGTCCACAGGAAATACCAACCCACCAGGATCCCCGCCGAAAGCTCGCCGGCGGGCGCTTCACTAGTGATCGCACTGACCTCGCCGAAGATGAGGTCGTTCACGTGCACGGGGATGTTGCTCAGGTTGAACATGGAGATCCACTGACCCGCCGTGGGCGCGGTCTGGCCGATCTCCATCGCGAGGCCCGTGGTGAAGGGTGTCGTGATCACGAACAGGCCCACGAGGAACACGGAGGCGTACGCCCGCCGGGTCGTGAACGCGGCGGTGAGCAACGCCAACGTCGTGGTGTACACAGCGAACGCGACTCCCGACGCCAGGAACTTCGGAATATCGAGCCAGTGGGCGGCGAAGTAAGCAGCCGGCTCGGGATCACCCGCCGACAGCCCGACGAAGAGGATGACCTGGGGGAGCCACGCGGCCGCGAGCATCACCGTGAAGAACGCAAGCCACCGGGCGGCGACGTAATCCGAACCCGTTAGCGGTCGCACCAGGTACAGGTTGATGGTGCCCTCACGACGGTCCGGACACAGCAACTCCGGCGCGCCTACCGCAGCGAAGACGAACAGGAAGATCGACGCAATGCCGTAGTAGTCGGAATGCGAAGGGAGGTTGAGCTGCTCAGCGGATCCCGGGCCTCCCAGCCTGTCGGCCGCGCCGGCGATCAATGCCATGATCAGGGCGATCGCCGCCAGCAGACCGATGAAGAACCAGGGCAATATCTTCGCTCGAGCGCCGCGCCCCAGACCCAGCGCAGTTCTTACGCCGTCCTTGAAGACCGCAAACCGCGCGCGGTTCCTCCCCTCGCGCGAGCCGGTGTATTTCTGATACCCAATGTCAAAAACGGTGCCTTCGGCGGTGTTCGCGGTCATGGGGCCACACCGTGTTCGAAGTCGTCGCCTTCTCGTTGAAACAGCTCGGTCAGCGCGCGTCGGCGTGGTGCCATCCGGCGCAGCGGCGCCTCGGCCTCGACCAGTGCATCGCGAACCTGGTCGTAGACCGACTCGTCGGGGCCCTCGACAGAGAGTCCGCTTCCGTCCGCGGCTACGACGACACCACGTTTCTCCAACGCGACGACAAGACGCTCACGGTTGGTGTCGACCTCGATGAACACGTGCTCGGTCTCCTGCGTGAAGTGCTCGACGTCCCCAGTCTGCACTACTCGACCACCCTGCAGCACAATAATCCGATCACAGGTTCGCTCGACATCCGCCATCAGGTGCGACGATAGGAGAATGCTGATGCCGAACTCGCGATGTGTCTTGCGAACGAGCTCGAGCATCTCCTCACGTCCTCCCGGGTCGAGCCCCGCCGTGGGCTCGTCCAGAAAGACGATCGCAGGGTCGTGCACCAACGCCTGCGCCAGTTTCACCCGCTGCTTCATGCCGGTCGAGTAGCCTCCCATCGCCCGGTAGCGCTCCTCGAACAGGCCCGCATGCCGCAACGTGTCGGCCGCGCGCGTGCGCGCGTTCGACGGCGGCAGGCCGCTTACCTCTGCCATGTGCGTAAGGAACTCGGCAGCCGACACGCTCGTTGGCAGACAATCGTGCTCCGGCATGTAGCCTAGCTTCGATCGCACGACGACGCTCTCGGAGGCGTTCTCTCCGAGAATCGTGGCCGAGCCGGACGTCGGCCGAAGCAGCCCGAGGAAGATCTTGATCGCGGTGCTCTTCCCCGCACCATTCTCGCCGAGCAGACCGGTAATCCCGTCGGAGATGCCGAGGCTCACGCCGTCGAGCGCCACGACGTTGCCATAGTGCTTGGTCAGGTTTTCGGCTGTGAGTAGTGTTTCCACGGAGCCCCTCAGTCGTCCCTGCAAGCCGCTTCATACCCCAGGCGGCACGCGCGCCGCAACCGCCAGCTGGCTTGGCCCAGGTTTCGCGACACGCCGGTCCCGGTCGCGTACATGTTGCCGAGCGTGAAGCAGCTCTCCGCATGCTGAAGGTCGCAGCCTTTGTCAAACAGGTTCGCGGCCTCGGTAGAATCCTGGGTGACGCCCGCGCCGTTCGCGTGCGCACCACCGAGCTTGAAACACCCTGCGCCCGCATCTGCGTCACAGGCTTCCCGGTAGAGCGCAACGGCTTGGTCGAGGTCCTGCGTGACGCCGTCGCCGGAGGCAACCAGGTCGCCCAGGCGAATGCAACCTGCCATCACGTCGCCATCACAGGCGTGCTCGAAGAGACCAGCAGCCCGGGCGAGGTCCTGTGCGACCCCCTCGCCAGCAACATATGCGCTCCCGAGGTGCGAGCAGCCGAGCGCATCGTCGCCGTCGCACGCCTGTTGGAACAGGCCGGCGGCGCGAGTGAGGTTTTGCGGGACACCCACGCTATCCCGGTACAGCACTCCCAGACCTGTACAGCCTCTCATTTCAGCGCCATCACAGGCCCGTCGGTACATGCTGATCGCGACGGCGGAATCTCCAACGATGCCCGTGCTCTCCTGATGCATCCGGCCGAGGCGATAACAGCCCTCCGCCACCCCCTCATCGCAGGCCTGTTCGAACAGGCCGGCGGCGCGGGGCTGGTCCTGGAGGACGTGATCGCCGCTCGCGAGCCGGTACGCGAGAGTATTGCAGTCCGCCGCGTTCCCGTCCGCGCACGACAGCCGCAGCCGCTTGGCCTCCGAGCTACAGGCGGCCAGGGCAACAGCGGCCACGACGAGCAGCAGCTTGCCAGCAAGGGCAGTTGAGGGCCGGGTGGAGATCTCGATCATGGGCCACGAAGATGTAAGGTCGCGCGAGTATGCGCGAGGTAAGAGGTTTGGGGGCCCATTTGGGCCCCAACGTACGGACGGCCGCTCAACAGGACGGCCGTCGGCACAGGAAGTTTCGTTCACTGCGTTCTCTGCGGTGACACGTCTCCGCGCTGCCCGTACGAGACGAGTTACCGCCGTCTCGCCACTGATCTATTTTACATAATATGATAGTTGATAATTGCTACTATTGGCATTAATCGCCATTATATTAGTTGTAGATTGATTTCACTATAATAGCTATTATATTATGTATTAGCAGCAATCTGGGGGATTTTTGACTACTATAACAGGTGACACGACAGATGGAGAGATTATCCGCGAACTCGGTCTGCGGCTACGCTCTTATCGCCTTCAGCAGAATCTCAGCGTCGCGGAGGTCGCGGCGCGGGCCGGACTGAACCCGAACACGGTCGTCAATGCCGAGGGTGGCAAGAACTCGCGCCTCACAACGATCATGCGCCTCCTCCGGGTATACGGACGCATTGAGGCGGTGAACGCGTTCCTTCCTGCACCGCAAATATCCCCCCTGGAACTAGCGAGGCGAAAGGGCCACCCTCGCAAGCGCGCGCGGAAGCGCAAAGATGGCTGAGACCGCAGTCTGGGCTGAGATCTGGCTGTGGGACACGTGGGTTGGAGCCGTCGCAGAGGCGGAGGATGGCCAGGTCACGTTCGAATACAACCCCGAGTTTCGGAAACAAGGGCTCGAGATATCCCCGTTGATGTTACCGCTGTCGAGAGAAGGCGCCGTCACCTTCCCAGAGCTTCATCGAGTAGAGGCCTTTCAGGGACTGCCCGGCGTCTTGGCAGACGCCCTGCCCGATCGATTTGGCAACGCGGTGATCAGGAAGTACTTCTCGGACCGCGGAACACCCGAGGCAGCCATGCGTCCGGTGCAGAAACTTCTGTACATCGGGGAGCGCGCAATGGGCGCTTTAGAGTTCCGCCCTGCCATCAAGATCCGACGCACTGCCGAGCGTGAATCCCTCGAGATCGCTGAACTGGTCGAGCAAGCTCGGGTCGTCATCGAAGGGCGACCGGACGTGAGCATTCCGGAGATGATGCGCGTCGGCGCGTCTGCTGGAGGGGCGCGAGCGAAAGCACTGATTCTGTGGAATCGTGCAGCAGACGAGGTGCGCTCGGCGTTCGCCACGCCACGGCAGGGGGATGAGCACTGGATGGTCAAATTCGACGGCGTGGGTGAGCTGGGCGAGCCTGACGCGACTCCAAAGCCCTTCAATCGGATCGAATTCGTCTACTCACGCCTTGCGCGAGACGCAGGGATCACCATGCCAGAGACCAGACTGTTTCAAGAGCGAGAGCACGGGCATCTGATGGTCAAGCGGTTCGACAGATCGGAAACGCAGAGACTGCACTTACACAGTCTTGGTGGTATCCACCACATCGACTTCAACACCCCCGGTCTATTCTCGTACGAACAGTTCTTGCGGACGATCCTGTCCCTCGGGCTCGACTACCGCACAATGGAGGAGGCGTATCGCCGCTCCGTGTTCAACATCGTGGCCGTAAACCAAGATGACCACGTCAAGAACATCGGCTTCCTGATGGACAGACAGGGGACCTGGCAACTCTCACCTGCCTATGACCTCACCTACGCTCGAGGAACCGGTTACACCCGGCGTCATCAAATGTCGCTCAATCGTAAGCGTGACGACTTCATCAGAGACGATCTGCTCGTTCTCGGGAAGAAAATGGGAATCAAACGTGGTGGAGAGTATGTAATTGACGAAGTGATCGAATCCATGAGCAATTGGAAGGAATATGCCAGGGAGGCCATGGTCCCGAGCGGCACAATAGAGTCGATACAGAAGCAGTTTCGTCTGCTGCGCGCGCGCGCTTGATGCGCTACTCGGGCTGCGGTACGATCCGGATGTAAGGCAACGGTTCCTGCCAGCCGTCAGGGTACTTCGCCTTGGCGTCCTCGTTTGACACTGACGGAAGGATGATCACGTCGCCACCCCGCTCCCAATTCGCCGGTGTGGCAACCTGGTGCTGCGCCGTCAATTGGCAGGAGTCGAGTAATCTCAAGATCTCCGCGAAGTTGCGCCCGGTGCTCATCGGATATGTCAGCATCGCCTTGATCTTCTTATCTGGCCCAATCACGAAGACCGACCTGGCCGTGGCATTTTCGGCCGGCGTTCTTCCCTCGGACGTATCGCCTGCGTCCGCCGGCAACATGTCGTAGAGCTTGACCACTTTCAGCTCGGGATCCCCTATCAACGGATAGTTGAGGGAGTTCCCCTGCGATGCCTCGATGTCCTTTGACCAAGACTTGTGATCGCTCACACCATCGACGCTGATTCCCAGAACCTTACAGTTGCGTTGGTCGAACTCCTTCTTGAGACCGGCAACGGCACCCAGCTCGGTAGTACAGACCGGCGTGAAGTCCTTCGGATGCGAGAACAGCAATGCCCATCCGTCGCCGATCCACTCGTGGAAATTGATGGTTCCTTCCGTCGTGTCGGCGGTGAAATCGGGAGCGGTGTTGTTGATTCGCAATGTCATTGTCATGCTCCATTGGTGTAGTGGGTTACGCCGTTTGTGAGGCGCGCAATCGGCGGTCGAGCTCCTCTTCGGCCCGAAGGACCCTCACCGCCACGTTGAGCTCACCTCCCAGACTGGATCTAATGGTCCGCACAGCAGCTCGCTAGACGCCAACCCTTTTCTCTGTCCATAGGTGTCTCCCGACGAATCATGGCTGAGGGTCAATGCGCCATGCCCACGTCCCGCGCTCCACGACCGTCGCGCAAACACCACATTCCCCAGCCAGCCGCCAAGCGGGGGTGTCGCACGCCCCCCTGGGTTGCCGAGGCCCGCCCGAGGAACCACTCTTGCTGTCCTCCTTGTCCGGGGCTTCATGTACCGACCGTGTAACCGCGTTCTGCTGGGGATCCTACTCGCCGCCATGGCAGCGCTTCTCGTGGGGAGTTGTACCGACGAGACCGCGCCGGGGCCGATCCTGCACGGCCGGTTCGCAATTCAGCCTTTCTTCTCGACGGCCGCGGCGGGCATCGTCCCGCTGTCCCAAGCGCGCTTTCTCGTCGTTCGCATAGGCGACAACAGCGTCGCCGCGGACACCGTCTTGGCACTGGCCCCTGACCAGGACAGCGTGGATCTCGCGCTCACCGTCCCCCTGCTCCAGGACGGCGAGACGGTCGAAGTCACGATCACTCTGATCACGCCGGCGGGCGATACGGCCTTCCGCGCGGGGCCTCTTCTCGTGTCCCCCTCGACGAGCGGACCGCCGGTTCTGATCGATGCCGAGTTCACTTATGAGGGCCCCGGCGCATCCGCCGTTTCGGTTGACATCGCCGACCCACCGGCTGGCATTCTGTTTATCGGCGAGACGATACGGCTCACGGCAACCGCGTTCGACGATGGTGACAATCCGATCCCAAATACGCCTTTCCGATGGGAGACGCTCAACCCGCTCATCGCCTCGGTAGCCAATATCGACGCGGCGTTCGTCGCGACCGTGCTCGCGGAATCCATGCGGGGCGATGCGCAGATCGTGGTGACCTCACCGACCGACCTCACCGACACCGTGACCGTGAGCGTTCAACCCCTGCCGAACGGGATCGCTGTGGAGTCAGGCAACGGCCAGTCGGGAACGGTCGGCACCGCGCTCCCGCAGCCCCTGACCGCACGCGTCACCGCCACCGACGGCCTGGGAGTGAGCGGGGTGTGGGTGCTGTTCTCCGTAGCCGGTGGCGGCGGCACGTTGTCCGTCGATTCCGCGCTCGCCGACACGAGTGGGTTCGCCTCAGCGAGCCTGACCCTGGGCCTCGTTGCCGGCGTCCACACGGTGGTGGCCTCGACCGCCATGTTGCCGGCCACGACAGCCACGTTCACGGCGGATGCGCTCGCCGGACCCCCGCAAAACATCACTCTGTCGGCGGGCGACGCGCAAACCGCCGCGGCCGGGACGGCCGTCGCCACCGCGCCCGCCGTGCTCGTCACGGACGCAAACGGGAACCCGATCTCAGGCGTGTCAGTCACGTTCGAGGTCGTCTCCGGCGGCGGCTCGATTACCGGCGCCCTGCCCAACACGGACGCGTCCGGCACCGCGACGCTCAGCAGCTGGACGCTCGGCACCGTGCCCGGCTCGAATGTGCTGCGGGCGTTTCTCACCGGGTTCGGTCTCGGCGCCGACCCCGGTCCCAAAGCCCGGGGGCGAACCCCCGCCCAGACGGCGGCGCCCACCGATACCGTCACCCTAGCCGGTCCTAAGGGCCGCGGGCGAACCCCCAACCAGACGGCGGCGCCCACCGATACCGTCACCTTCACCGCCAACGGCGTCACGACCCCGCCGGCAACGGTCGTGCTCGTGTCCGGTGACACGCAAATCGGAACCGTAGGTGCGGTTCTGACGGCTTCGCTCGTGGCCCGGGTGGAAGACGCGCTCGGCAACCCGCTGCCAGCGGTGACGGTCAATTGGGTGGTGACGCTCGGGACCGGCAGCGTCGACGCAGTGGCGGTCGTTACCGATGCCGCTGGTCTTGCGGCGGTCGCTTGGACGCTCGGGACCGCCGCCGGAACCGGTCACTCCGTGACGGCGTCCGTGAGCGGGGTCGTGCCCACGGCGGTGTACACAGCAACCGCCCTTCCGGGCCCGCCAGCGGCCCTGGCGTTCGTCACGCAGCCCTCGGACACGCTCCGAAGCGCGATCATTGCACCGCCCGTCGAAGTGGAGATCCTCGACCAGTTCGCAAATCGAGTAACCGCCGACTCGGTCACGGGTGTCGACATCACCATCACAGCCGGCACTGGAACGGTCGGCGCTGTACTCTCGGGAACTACCACCCAGACGGCCGTCGGCGGACTCGTGACGTTCGCGGACCTCAGCATCAATCTCGCCGGAACCGCGTACACGCTGGATGCGACGATCCCCAGCCTGGCGCTCGCGACCAGCGCGCCGTTCGACATCAACGCCCCGCCGTCTCCGCCCGCCGTGCTGATCAGCCATTGGGCCGCCGACGGCAACCCCGTCGATTCAGCCGATGGTAACGACGGCACCCTCGTGGGCGGCACCGCGTTCGCGCCCGGCCTGATCAATCAGGCATTCGCCTTCGACGGCGTAGACGACCTCGTGAACATCGGCAACCCGGCGAACCTCCAGCTCTCCGCCGGCACGTTCTCCGTCAGCGTCTGGGCATTCGCCAACGTGGCGAACGTCGACATGTCGTTCGTGGACCGGATGAGTGGAATCAACGAAGACGGCTGGCGGATGGCGCAGCAGTTCCAGAACAACGAAGTCTGGTTCTGTCTGGGCGGGGGCACGGGCGTAAACGGTTGCCAGACCGGCGCCGCCACAACCGTCCAGACCGGTTCGATCAATGTTGGCGCGTGGTCTCACTTGGTCACCGTCAAGTCGGGCGACAGCATCGCGATCTACCTGAACGGACAGCTGGCGCAGCAGAAAGCGCTGCCGCCGTTCACTGACAATCAGGCAAACAACCTGCTGATCGGCAGCAGTGCCACGACTGGCGCCAGCGCGTTCATGAACGGCCTGCTGGACGACGTGCGGATCTATTCGGGCGTGCTCACCGCGACGCAGGTCGACTCGATATTCGTAGCCGTAGTGTCCGCCGCGCCGTCGAAGCTCGACTTCACGGGCGAGCCGGTGAACACCTCGGTCAACGGCACGATGCCGACCGTCGAGGTGACCGCCCGTGATCCACTGGGCAACGTCGATGCGAGCTTCACCGGAAACGTCACCGTCACGATCCTCGACGACCCCAGCGCGGGCGCCGCCATCTTGGGCGGAACGACCACGGTGCCGGCGGTGGGCGGCGTGGCGCAGTTCACGGATCTCACGATCGACGTTATCGGGACGGGGTACACGTTCGAGGCCACGGCCACCGGCTTCGATCCCAACACCAGCGTCACCTTCGACATCACGATTCCCCCCGTCACTGCTACGATTAGTTGGGCCAATCCCGTTAGCGGTAACTGGAACGATCCGACGATGTGGAACACTGGAGTCGTACCGGTAGCTTCGGACGTTGTCACCATTGACGTTCCAGGAGCGCCATTCTCTGTCACCCTCGGCGCATCAGCGACCGTAGACGGGCTCCTACTGGGTGGAGGGACCTCTGATCCGACTCTTCGAATAGCTACCAGCGTCAATGTCGCTGTCACGCTCACCGTGGCCAACGGCATGACCAATGCCGGTACGATAGAACTAACCACGCTGGGCGGTGCCGGTGGCAGCACTCAGGCGCTGAATATCACCACCGGGTACCATCGAGGTGGTGGATAACGACCTGACGATCACGACCGCTGGTGCCATCACGACAACCAGTGGTACGCTCACTGCCCCGTCGGGACGTATCCTGCGCCTCGATGGGCTGGTGGAGATCGGTACGGGCACGGTCTTTACCGGCACCGGGACGCTCCGGCTTGCCAACACGGTCACAGTATCCACTCCGGCGATTTTCCCCAGCGGCGGGCCCACGATCGACCTGAACACCGCCACTGCGGTTACCGTGAACGGTCCCGCACTGTTGACCAATCGGGGATTGATGTTACTGAGCGCCGATGTGATCGACGCTCCGTTTATCAACGAGGGTAGAGTTATCGTGCAGGGAAGCTCCACGATCAACGGAGCGTTTACCAACGCCGGTACACCCACGGTGGGATTGCTACAGGTAGCTACCAGCATCAATGTCGCTGTCACGCTCACCGTGGCCAACGGCATGACCAATGCCGGTACGATAGAACTAACCACGCTGGGCGGTGCCGGTGGCAGCACTCAGGCGCTGAATATCACCACCGCTGCCATAGTGAATCAGGGGACAATGGATGCCGAGAGTGGCACACTGACGCTAGCCGCAACCGCCACGCTGGATCATCAGGCCGGCGCGTTCGTGCAAGGAAACGGCACGTTCGATATCTCTTCAGCCGCATCCGTGACGTTCAACGGGTTCGTGGTTCCGGGTACTAACGGCACGGCGGGAACCCTTAGGATACAGGGGAACTTGTCGATGGGCGCAACCGCCGGTTTCATAATCGACATTGCCGGCACGACCCAGGGTACTCAGTATGACCACCTGATAGTGAACGGCGTGATGACGGTTAACGGCACCATGCAGATTGTTTGGGACAATACGGCGTTCCCCAGTCCGACTATCGGTGACTCGTTCCAGGTGGCAACATACAACACCGGCAGCAGCGGAAGCTTCCCGTCCGGAGTTACAGGACGAACGATCGACGGCTCCACGAGACAGTTCAGCCTTCCCAGTATCAACGCCACCAATATGGTCGTTAGTGTAGTCGCCTTCCCATGAGGCTCGGCCCGACGGAGGGATGGAAGCAGAAGTAACGCGGCCGAGTCGGAGCGCCCCGGCTCACTGATTCACTGCTTAGGTGGTAGCCTCTCCAACGCAGCCTTCGGCGGGCCGTACTCTGGGTCGAGTCGCAGTGACGCCTCGTACGCCTCGCGGGCGCGATCTACGTCGCCGCGATGCTCGTGGATCATGCCAAGCCGCCACTGCGCAGCAGCGTGGGGTAGACCTTCGGCCGGCGGGTGGCGCAAGTACTCCTCCAGCGACGCGCGTGCCAAATCGAGCTCCTGCCCCGTGAGTGCTCCGATCCTTCCGATCTGGTAGAGCGCATCGAGGTTGGCCGCGTCGATCTCGACGATGCGCCGTAACTGCTCGAGTACCGCGAGGCGACCGGCGACAGTGGTATCTGAGTTGACCGCGATACCGGCCACTTCAACCGCAGTATCGAACTCGCGGGCGCCAATGAGATTGTCGAAGGCGGGGCGCACGAGTTCCGGTCGGCCGGCCCTCGCAGCAACACCCAAGAGCGCGTAGGCGAGACACTCGCGTACGAGCGGACGCTCGGACCGGTTTCGCTCAAGAACAACCACGGCATCAGCGATCAAGACGTCCAGCGTGTCAGGAATCTCAATTCTACGAAATTCGCCGGGCTCCAGGCCGCAGAGCCGCCTGATACCACCGTGCGCGCCAGCCACTGCTCCGGCCTTGTCGGGCTTGCCCGTCAGCAGGTACACCTGCGTCGCCCACACCGCGCTGGGGAAGTTAAACGGCATCCTGGCGAGGAGCGAGCGAAAGTACCCAGCGTCAAGGAGCGAGTCCGCGATCACGACCGCCGCGTCGAATCTGCCAAGCTTGGCCAACAGCGCCACCCGTCTGCCGGCCCGATTCTCCATGTCGCTCTCCACACCGAGTGATTCTGCCGTATCGAGATAGTCGAGGGCGGCACCGTCTTCGCCGGCGAGTTCGTATACTCGTGATGCCATCAGGTATGCTTCGGCCTCGTTGGGGCCGGCAGCGACCCACTGGTCCACCCATGCTTGTGCGATCTCCACCGCTCTGCGCTGCGACCGCACGAACGATCCAGATGGGAGGCAGATTGAGCCAGCGGTGCGGCGGCGATTCCCCTCATCGAACGCAGGTCTTTCTCACTGGGTGCACGTGAAATCGCTAAAACACACCAGGCCGCAATGGCTCCCGGTGGCACTACTGATCTTGGCGCTCCTGACAATTGCGATGATCGTCGTGGCAGTCGGGGTCATGCTCGACGTCCTGCCGGCTTGGGCGCCGCGTTTGGGCACCGCTGGCGCAGGTGATTGGGCAACGGTGAACACGGTGCTCCCGATCGGCTCGTCGCTCGTGGGAGCTGTCTTCGTCACGTCGATCTTTCGTCGCTACGCCGCGAGAGGGGGCACCCATCTCCTGGCGTGGGGCATCGGGTTGGTGTTCTTTGCCACCGGAAGCGTTACAGAATCGATTCACGGGCTTTTCGGGTGGCATGATCTCGTCTTCCGCTTCTGGTACCTCTTCGGGGCTGTGCTCATTGCTGCCTGGATGGGACAGGGAACGGTTCACCTGCTGGCGCCGGCAAAGCCCGCTCGCATGCTGTCGGTTCTTCTGTTGGTGTTTTCCGCGTACGCGACGTTCAAGGTGATGGGTGCCGACCTCGAACCCCGACTCCTCGCGAGCGGCGTGCAGCTTGTCGACGTGGCTCCCGGCCAGAACGAGCACGACCTCCTCGGCTACGCAGCTGCGTTGGCCGATCAAACAGCCGTGGACGAGCAGGGGCAACCCGACCGACGTCGCCTCACACCGTTCGCTCGCTCGCTCGCCGAGGCGGCGCTCGCTGCGGGGACGCCTCCCGGTACAGCTCGCCTCTCTCAACCCGCTCAGGGCATCAACCTCGCGGGAGACCTAGACGGGCACGTGCTGCTGATCGGGGACGTTGACTGGCTGGTAGGTCACGGGGTGCCGGGTGCCCGTCAGGATCTGGCGGACGCTGCATGGACCGTCTTCGTGGCGGTCGACGGTCGCGTTGCGGGTCGCCTGGAACTGGCCGAGCCCGTCGTCTTCAGCGGCCACGTGATAAGGAGTCCCGGCGTCCGTACGCTAACGCCTTTCTTCAACATCTATGGCATCATCACTCTGATCGGCGGAGCGATCTACTCGGCGTGGGTGTTTTGGCGAAAGCAGATCATGGCGCATCGAGCCCTGGGCAACGTGCTAATCGCCGGAGCGGCGATCTTGGGCGGAGGGGGAAGCGCGTTCGCCCGGTTCGGGATGCTCACGTACTTGTATGTGCTGGAGCTGACGTCGCTAATCATGATGTACGTGGGGTTCCTGTTCGCGACCCGATCCCGGACGCCCGGGCAAGACGGTTAACGATCATCCGTGCGATCCGCCTGCTACGCCTCGGTCACTACATGCCAAGTACTCGAGATCGGTCACGCTACTTCCCTACCTTCGCCTTCAACTCCTCGAAGAAGTTCTCGACCACGATCAACTCAGTCGCCTCCTGCTCCCCGACAAACTGAATCATCACGAACCGCTGATCGTCCGGCGTCACGTCGTAGACCTGATGCACGTCGGCCGCGCCATAACCCTGAGTCGAAAACAGCACCCGGCGTTCGCCGGGCACAAACGTGGCTCCCGGTAAGACTTCCACCACCATCAAGTTCCCACTTTCCTTGTAGAACAACTCCCGCCCGCTGTGCGCCCATACGGGCTCACTGCCCCCATCGGTCGATACCAGCCAGCGGCCATCATTCGTGTTGGGAAACGGGCGCACGTACACCTCGTACCGGCCCGTTTCGTTCGAGGTGTAGGCCAACCACCGGCCATTCGGTGACACCGCAGGCGAGGCCTCATCGTACTCCGTCACCACGAGGGCCGTGGCCGTATCAGACCCCATGGGCCGCCCATAGAGGTCACGCTCACCGGCCTGCCCGCCAACGCGGTACACGAGCCACTCCCCATCGGGGGAGTACGTCACCTCTTCCACTGTCCGCTCCTCATCCCGCAGCAACTCCGCCTGTCCAGTCCCGTCCGCCCGTCGCACGTATAGGTCGGGATTGTCGCCGCGCTCCGACACGAATGCCACCGCTCGCCCATCCGGCGTCCACGCGGGCCGGTAGTTCAAGGTGCCCGCGAACGTGAGTTTCGGCAGCGGTCCCTGATCCAACTGCTTAATCCAGATCTGTTCCTCGCCGTTCGCGCGGATGGTCACGGCCAATTGCGTCCCGTCCGGCGAGAGCTTCGGCGAGTTGAAGTTCCCCACCCAACCGGGGTGGATCTCCTCCGCCGTCCCGTCCCGCGTCACCCACACGACCTCCGCAAGTCCGCCTCCTCCCGCACCCCCGGTCGCGTAGAACAGCGTACCAGTGGCGGAGACGGTAAGGTCCATAATGCCAAAGACCCCGACCCGCAGACCTTCCAGCAGCGACACCGCGTCACCCGTGAGTGCCAGTGTCGTCTCATCAAACGGCACCGCCATCAGCGTCCCGTCCGCCGTCACGTACAGGAGATGGCCCGATACGGCATACTGCGCCCGCACCCCGCGCAGCAACACGGTGTGCGCGCCGGTGCTAAGGTCGGCCACAGCGATGTCCCACTCGGTGAGGTTCACATCCCCCCCACGTCGCACCGAGAACACGACGCCCCGACCACCGGGGAGCGCGTCGGGCCAGAAATGTGCTTCTTCCCCCTGCGTGGTGTCGATCATCGTCACGGTCTCCGGCGCACTACCACTCTCCGCGACACGCACCAGCCCGTTGCCATGAAGGTTGCCGTCAAGGTAGATGTAGCCGTCCGACCCCCATGACCCGCCCCAAGGTCCAATACCGGAATCGGCGATCGTGATCGGGGGGCCGCCGCCGAGCGACGCCACCCGCCATCCGCCCTGAGCCCGAAACCCCACTCGCGATCCATCGGGCGAGAAAAATGGGGACTCCGCGCCCTCCGTCCCCGCCAGCGGGGTGGCGTGGAGTTGATCCAAGTCACGCACCCACAGCCGGGAGTTCTGTTCCCCCTCTCCCATATACACCAATCGTGATCCGTCCGGCGAGACCGCCATTCGTGATACGTTGCCAGTGGAAAGCGCCTCCTCCTCCGGCAATGCGACGCTGTAACGCGAGACGGACTTGGGTGGTTCCGGTCGAGTGAGTGCCCACAGCGTGGTGATCAGGAACAGCGCCATGCCAATTGCGAGCCCGACACTCAAGCGGTTCCACGGACGCGCTGCTACACCTGCCACCGTTGCTGCCTGTGTCGTCGGCAGCGTGAACGCGGGATTTGCCAGCGCCTCGGCGAACTTCGCAGCAGTGTCGAACCGATCCGCTGCCAACCTCTCCAATGACTTCGCCGTAGCCGCCGCAACATGGGGCGGCACCGACTTGCGCAACTCCGTGACCGGGCGCGCGTCATCGGTCACGATCTTCATGATGATCGCTTGCGCCGACCCACCCACATGTGGCGGTTCGCCCGTCAACATCTCGTATAGCACACTACCCAACGAGTAGATGTCGGAACGGTTCGTGAGGTCCTTCTCGGCGGTCGCCTGTTCGGGACTCATGTAATGCGGTGTGCCGAGCGACAGGCCCGTTTCGGTCATCCGCCCGCCCGCAGCCGCGCTGACGGCGAGTGCAATCCCAAAATCCGCCACCATTGGACGGCCATCGTGCAGCAGGATGTTCTCGGGTTTGATATCGCGGTGGATCACGTTGTTGCGATGCGCGTAGTCGAGGGCGTCCGCAATGGCGGTGGTGATGGCGACTGCTTCTTCGATGCCTAGCTGTGTTTCGCGGTTCAGCTTGTCCCGCAGCGTCTCACCGTCGATGAACGGCATGACGTAATACAGGAATCCGGCCGCGGTCCCCGAATCGAACAACGGCAGGATGTGGGGGTGTTGAAGATTGGCGGTGGTCGTGATCTCCTGCACGAATCGTTCGGCGCCGAGCACCGCTGCGAGTTCGGGGCGCAGCACCTTGACCGCGACCTTGCGTTTGTGTTTCAGATCCTGGGCGAGGTAGACGGTGGCCATACCGCCTTCACCGAGGCGGCGCTCGAGCTGGTAGCGGTCGGCGAGGGCGGTGGAGAGCTTGGACGTGATCTCGGACATGGGCCTAGAAGATGTGTGTTCCTGCGAGGAAGCGCGAGATGCAAGGGATTTGGGGCCCTAAAGTACAAACGGCCGTTGCATAGCACGACCGCCGGGAACTTTACTCACGGCGGAGTACGCAGCGGTTTCGGGGGTGTTTCTGCGCTCTCCGCGATCTCTGCGGTGAAACGCGGTCGGACATGGACCTACGAAGCGGCGCAACTACCGCTCGTCGAGCAACTTGGTCCAGTTTTCTATGAGCCTGAGCGGGGTCGTTGCCACACCCGGATCGTAAATAACGAGCAACCGCCCGTCAGGGGCCGTATCAAAACCATAAACGCCAGCCGGCGAGCCGGGCACTTGTTGCGGACTGCCGACCGCCGGAACCTCCTGGGAAGTGTCGATCTCGGACGACATCAATTGACCTGATGCGTCGATGAAGTAAAGTGTACTACCTCCCCTGCTCCATATCGCAATAGTGCCGCCGCCGCGGGAAACCTGCCAATGGGCCGTAGCGTCGGGGAGACGCGTGATATAGATCTCCCGTCGACCGGTTCTGTTTGAGTAATACGAAAGCCAATTGCCATCCGCCGAAACACTCGAACCCCACTCGTCGGCGGAGGTCGCATACAAGACTTCCGTCACAACACTGTCACCATCGAACCTGGCGCGAAGCAAATCAAGCCCGGTGGCAACGACCTGCCGCGCCCCCACAGCGAACGTCCGTCCCTTGGGCCAGACCGTCGGCAAGAAATCGCGCTCAGACAACCGAACGGTTCGTTCCTCGGACCGATCTGCCGCCATCACCCGCGCGACGGAGGCCTCAATGTCCTGAAACGCCACGTGAGTGCCGCCGAATGCCCACGTAATGACCCAGGTTACAGCCGAGCTCGATGAGAGCCGGGTCTGTTGACCGGAAGCGACGTGGTACAACCAGACGTCATAGCGTTGACCGGGGCCCGTGTATCGCTCCGACAGAATAGTCTGCCCGTCAGGCGAGACACTTACCTGGCTGGTGCCGGACTGGTCCAACGGTTCAAGTGCGGCGTTCTCCGGATCGAGCCAGGCCAGCCGGTTGTACTGCTCCACGAGTTCACGATAGATGAGTACGGATCCGTCCCCGGAAACGGAATAATCCCCGAGTGCCCTCGACTCCCAGACCTCCAAACCGGACAGCAACGATATAGCGTTCCCCTGGAACTCCCCTTTCTCAGGTGAAAACGGCCTTGCTACCAGTGAGCCCTCGTTCACGTATAGCAGGTACTCTCCGCTCACCATGACGTTTGAAGCGATTTCCAGAAGTTGGCGCGGCTCTACGACCCGCAACTCGCCCCACATCATCTTCCCTGCGCCAACGTAGATATAGTGTCTGCCGTCGGGCATGAACTGTGGGACGCGGTGTGAGTTCCGGGTTGAGTCGCCCTCGACTCCCGTCTCCTGAACCGCTTCCCCTCCCTCGGCGGGAACCAGGTGAAGCGGCCCAAGAATGTCAGGTGCAAAAAGGATCTGCCCGTGCTGGTTCCATGTGCCACCCCGCCCGAACGGCGCGGCAGCGAGGTCGCGCACCGCACCACTTTCGATGTCGGCGCGTTTCAAACGAGCGTCAGCGAAAAACCCGAGGCTTAGACCATCCGGCGACCAGAACGGATAGCTTGCGCCGGCGGTCCCGGGCAGTGATCGAGCCTCGTTCGTTTCGAGCGATCTGACCCAGAGCGATTGCACCCCATCGCACGTGGCGATGTAAGCCAGGTTTCGGCCCACCGGAGAGAGTTGCACCAGGTTACTTTCGCGCACCGGTGTGTAACGGCACCCCTGCGGCGGCAGCAAGCTTGCGCGCAAGATCGGTTCGCTGCGCGCCTGTCCCCCCGGCCAGAGATAGACCCAGGAAGCAACCAACAGCAATGCCAGGAACGCGGTCACCGTCCAGGCACGGGCATTCCCCCCCGTTACGGCTGCTACCCCCGGAGCCGCCTGGGTTGTCGGCGTAACGAACGCCGGATTCGTCAACGCCTCGGCGAACTTGGCCGCGCTCTCGAAGCGATCCGCCGCCAACTTCTCCAACGACTTCGCAGTCGCGGCAGCTACATGGGGCGGCACCGACTTCCGCAACTCCGTGACCGGGCGTGCTTCATCGGTCACGATCTTCATCACGATCGCCTGGGCCGACGCCCCGGTGTGTGGCGGCTCGCCCGTCAACATCTCGTACAGCACGCAGCCCAACGAGTAAACGTCCGAGCGATTGGTGAGATCCTTCTCCGCTGTCGCCTGCTCGGGACTCATGTAGTGCGGCGTGCCGAGCGACAGCCCCGTCTCCGTTATCCGCCCACCCGCCGCAGCACTGACCGCAAGTGCGATCCCAAAGTCGGCCACCATGGGACGCCCGTCGTGGAGCAGGATGTTCTCGGGCTTGATGTCCCGGTGGATTACGCCCTGTTGGTGCGCGGAGTCCAGCGCGTCCGCGATGGCGGTGGTGATGCTGACTGCTTCTTCGATGCCGAGTTGGGTTTCGCGGTCGAGTTTCTGCCGCAGGGTTTCACCGTCGATGAACGGCATGACGTAATACAGGAATCCGTCTGCGGTTCCCGAATCGAACAACGGCAGGATGTTCGGGTGTTGGAGATTAGCGGTGGTGGTGATCTCCTGCACGAAACGCTCGGCGCCGAGCACGGCGGCGAGTTCCGGGCGCAGCACTTTGACCGCGACCTTGCGCTTGTGCTTGAGGTCCTCGGCGAGGTAGACAGTCGCCATGCCGCCGCTGCCCAGCTCCCGCTCGATCTTGTAGCGGTCCGCGAGGGCGGTCGTGAGGCGGGCAAGGAGGTCGGCGCTCACGTGGGACTTCCGCTCCTCACTCCCGCGGCGTCATGATCGCCCGCCAGGACGGATCGTCGCGGATCGCGGCGAACTCGGGCATGGAGTGGAGAAACTCCGGAAAGTACCGCCCGCCCGCGTCGAGCGCGCGCCGTAGCGCGTCTGCCGCGCCCCGCCCGTCGCCCGCTGCGGCGGCAATCGCGGCCGGCCATCGGGACGTGGCGTTGATCTGCCAGATGCGCTCGACCAGCTGCTCGGCGTCGACCGTGCGACCGAGTTTGACGAGGCCAGCGGCCAGGTGACCGAGGGCATAAGTGCTATTCGGGAAGGAATCGGCCGCGGCCTGGAGCACGGGTAATGCGTCGGCGACGGGGAGAGCGCGCAGCGCGGCGCGCGCTCGCGCGACGGAGCCTTCGGGGGTCCGCTCGAGGGCCATCTCGTAGGCCCGCAGATACACCCGGTTCGCGGCGTTAGCGTGCCCGTGCACCTCGAGTTCGTTACCCACGTGCACGAGCGTGTTTACCACCGCTCGGGCATCAGCGGGGATCACCACCAGCGCTTCGATCGCCGAGTCGGCGACTGCGGGACTGCCGGCGGCGGCGGCAGCCGAAGCCAGCCATCCGAAGGCCGCAGCCAGATCGGGAAAGCGGCGCACGGCATCGCGCGCGTGTTCCAGCTCCCGATCGTGATCGCCCGCCAAGTGATTGACCCTCGTACCGAGAGCCCAAAGCGGCGACCACTGCCGGTTGCAGGGATCATCGAAGGGGAAGCGCTCCACGACACCCGCCGCGATCTCGATCCGGTTCAGGGCGAGCGCCGAGGAAGCGACGTTGTACGGAGCAATGATCCAGACGTCACCCGCGATACGATCGGCCTCCAGGGTCACGCGCAGCCGCTCGCTCCGATCGCGTTGACCGACGGTCAGGTATGCATAGTAGAGACGCTCGAGCTGGGTCATCCGCGGGACGGCCTCGCGAGCCAGGGCCTGGAGTGAATCCCGCGATAGTCGCCCCCGGCCCCCGTTTGCGTACGTCGCGAGCGCGTGGATCCGCGGATAGGTGAACGCGGGGTCCCGTTGGAAGATCCGTTCGAACGCTCGTATCGTGTTCGAAAACTGAGCGCGGCAGAACGCGTCATGTCCGACGTCCCACAGATCGAGGGTCTCGAACGAGTTTGGCGGATGGAACCCTCGCAGCGTCCCCACGCCCTGATTGGGTCGGGCGTACGCAACGGTGGCAACCGCGGCGCGCTCGGCGACGATGTCGAGCACGCTCTGATCCGATCCCACGTCCCCCGTGACCGGATCGATCGTCACGGCCTGTTGGCCGGTCGCGACGTCGAGAAGCTCGGCGTCGAAGCGGATGTCGCCACCGATCGTCGCGTAGCGACCTCGCAGCACGTACCGCGCGGCCAGCCGCACCGCCACCGCCGTCGGGTCCGTCAGGGTCGCCGGATCCGCACCCCGCACGACGGTTTGCACCGGCACGTCGAGATAGTTGGCGTTCTGCGTGAGCAGGCGCGTGGTGGCGTCCGCGACCAGCTCGCCCCACACGTCAGCCACCGGGTCACCTGTGCGGTTCTCGAACGGCAGCACGACGACGCGCAGCGAATCGAGAGCCGCACCACCGGCATCGCCCGACCCCGCACGCGTCGCGACCACCGCAGCGTACGCTCCAAACACCGCGAGAACCGCAACAGCAGCATACACGGCCCGGCGGCCCCACCTCGCCATCGCAGGGCGACTCGCGGTTTCAGGCCTATCCGACGCGATGGCCTCGCTGAACTGCCGGACAGTGGTAAAGCGGTCGGCAGGCGTCTTCGCCAACGCTCGCGCGAGTGCGGCAACCACCGCTTCCGGCACCGCGGGGCGAATGTTGGTGATCGCCGGCGCGTCCACGGCGAGATGCTGATGCACGATGCTCTCAACGGTGGGACCCGTGAACGGCGGTTGCCCCGCCAACATCTCGTACAACACGCAGCCGAGGCTGTAGAGATCGCTCCTGCCATCAAGCTCACCGCTTCCCGCGGCCTGCTCGGGACTCATGTAGGTGGGTGTGCCAATCGCGAGCCCGGTATCCGTCAGCCGATCCCCACCTGCCGCGCTGATCGCCCGCGCAATTCCAAAGTCGGCGACCACTGCGTGCCCGCTTTCCAACAGTATATTCTCCGGCTTGATGTCGCGGTGCAGCACGTCATGACTGTGGGCATACGAGAGCGCGTCAGCGACCTCGCGAGCGATTTGCCCTGCGTCGTCGATGGGCAGTTGTTTCTCACGGTCGAGCCGGTCGCGTAGTGACTCGCCTTCCACAAACGGCATGACGTAATAAAGGAAGGTGTCGGCTTCACCCGAGTCGAGCAGCGGCAGGATATGCGGATGTGTGAGGCGCGCCGTGATCTTGATCTCGCGCAGGAACCGCTCGGGGCCGAGCGCGTGGGCGAGATCGGGCTTCAGCACCTTGAGCGCGACCTGGCGCTCGTGGCGGATGTCCTCGGCGAGGTAGACGGTGGCCATGCCGCCCGCACCGAGTTCGCGTTCGATCTTGTAGCGATCCGCGAGGGCGGTCGAGAGTCGGGAGGTGATCTCGGACATGGGGCTAGAAGATGCGCGTTCCTGCGAGGAAGCGCGAGATGCCCGGAGTTTTGGGGCCCTCAAGACTGGTCTTTACTCACCGCAGAGTGCGCGGAGCACACAGAGCTTCCGGTGACATCTCTGCGCTCTCCGCGATCTCTGCGGTAAATCGTCCGGCGCGACGGGTCGAGGTTACCTGGGGTCGGCGACATCGCCGCTGAAGCTTCGGGCGTGGTTGGACTAACTAGGGCCGATCTGCGCTCGCTGTTTGGTGATCAACCGCTCCGCGAACTCGATGCGCTCCTCGAGGTCGGTCATCTGTTCCAGATGCCGCTGTTCCATCTGAGCCATCCGATCTTCGAGACCATCGACTAGCGTACTGGGCCAAGCGGCCCTCAATCGTTCCATCTTATGACGGTACCAGGTCGGGATAGCCGAGCCGGCAACGAGTAGTCCAACCAGCCCAGTGCCCGCCCCCAACTCCTGCTCCACCCTCGCTAGAAGCAACAGGATCCCTCCGACCGCGATCCTCCCAATGATTGAGACGGCGGGCCACCAGGCGCGTTCTGTGGGCTCAGGCACCGCTCGGGACGGTACCGGCGTGCTACCCTTCGCGACGGGGTAGCCGCAATCGGGGCACGCCGCGGCGCTGTCTGAAACCTCCCGCCCGCAATCGGGACACTCGATCAATGCCATCTCAGCGCGCTCCCATAGCCATCGTAAGAGGACAGTACACTATGCGACGCATTGGTGCAGGTGTGAGTCGATGATCCGCGGCAGCGGGGCGGTCGCGAGTCGGGAGTGATTTCGGTCATGTAGCACTCCGAACATCGAACTCTGAACTTCGAACGAGTCAATGTCGATAGTAACGCGCTTCAACCAATCACGTTCGATCTTGGACGTTGGACGTTGGACGTTCATCTCCCCACCCTCGACTCCAACTCATTCGAGAATCCACGCACGAGCTGCCACTTCAGCTCTCCACCAGAGACGGGCTCGATGAACAGAAACCGTTGGTCGTCGGGCGCGACGTCGTAGAGCGTCGCGTTGCGGTCGTTGAGAAACCGCGTGGCGGAGAAGAGCACGCGGCGGTCGCCGATGGAGACGCCCGCCCCCGTGCGGACCTCCGCTGCAACGAGGTTGCCGGCGCGGTCACGATAAAACAATTCGCGCCCGGAATGCGCCCACCGTGGCTCGAAGCCGCCGTCGAGGGACACACGTGTCCGCGGCCCCGGGCCCGGAAACGGCTGCACCATGATCTCCTCGCGTCCCTCCTCGCCCGATACGTACGCCAGCCAGCGTCCGTCCGGCGAGAGCGTGGGCGCGAACTCGTCCGCGTCGGTCACAGCCAACGGATACGCCGCGCTGTCGGGATCGGGCCGCGCATAGAGAATATCGCGCTGCCGCGGTCCCACTGGACCCTGACGGAACACGAACCACTGGCCGTCGGGCGAATACTCGCCGTCCTGAACGGGAATCGACGTGACGCGCCGCAGCTCTCGCGCAGGCGTCTGACCGTGCGCCGGAACGCTCCACGCGGTGAGCAGGCCGTTCGCTCCCGGCGCAATGTACGAGATCATCTCCCCGCTGGGGTCCCAGGCCGGGCGGCTACCGCGCGGATCGACATCGGAGGCCCCACCGAATAGACGGGTCCACGGACCAAGCGGAAGCGTGTACACCCAGAGTGCAGGCACCCCATCCCGGCTTACTTGCGCGACGATTCGATTGCCATCCTGTGAGAGGGCGAAAGTGGCGAACTCCTGGGCCCGGCTCTCGCCAATGCCGGTGGCAACGCCCGCCCGATCCACCCATGCCAGCCGGCTCAGCCGCGGTTCCATCTCGACATACAGCAGCGTACCCGCCCGGGAGAGCGCAAACGACGTGAAATCGTCGTTCCGAAATACGTTGGCGGCGAGGCTGACCGGCGGGCCGGCGAGCGTCAGCGTCTTCTCGTCGAACGGGGCTGCCGTCAACGTACGGTCGAGCGTGACGTAGACGAGCTGGCCGGTGGAGGCGACGCGGCCGAACGGGGCTCGCAGCAGGGCTTCACTCTGGCCTGTCGCGAATGCGTAGGTCATCAGCTCCCCAGCGTCCAGGCCTCCCGCAAGCGCGTTCAGATACAAGAGCCCGCGCCCCCCCGACAACGCCTGCTGGCAGATGTGCGCGTACTCACCTCGAGTGGAATCGATGGTCGTGATCACGGTGGGTTGCCCGCCCCGCTCCGGAACCCGCGAGATCCCGGCCGGCAGGCTATTCGTTGCGGGCCGAGGGAAGTAGATGTAGCCATCGTCGCCCCAGCACAGACCCCACTGCCCCGCCTCCGCAAGCGTCTGCGGCGTGCCGCCCTCGACGCTCGCCCATTTGACCACCCCCGGCGGGGCCAGAAACGCGACGCGCCCTCCGTCGGGGGAGAACCGGGGAAAACGGGCGCTGGCCGTTCCGGGCAGCGGGGTTCCGGCCGGCCGGTTTAATGCGCGCACCTCCAGTACCTGCCGTCCCGCGGAATCGGCAGCAACGTACACGAGCTGCGCGCCGTCCGGCGAAATGTCCAGCACCTGACTGATCGGTATCGTGTCGACGTACGGCAGGGAAGCGATCGTCCAACGCTCGACCCGCTCCGGCGTCGCACGATTCACGATCAGGAATACTGCTGTTGCCAAGAGGGCACCCACAACCGCACCGCCGGCCGCGATGGGGAACACCGAACGACGCTGCACCGTCGGCGCGGAACGGGCAAGGTCCGTCGAGGCAACGATCTGAAGTCGGCCTGCGAGAACTTCGCTGAACTCCTTCGCCGTCGCGAACCGGTCCGCCGCCAGTTTCTCCAACGACTTGGCCACGGCCGCCGCCACATGCGGCGGCACCGACTTTCGTAACTCCGTCACCGGCTGCACATCTTCCGCGACAATCTTCATGATGATTTGCTGGGCGGACGAACCAACGTGCGGTGGGCTTCCCGTCAGCATCTCGTAGAGCACACTGCCCAACGAGTAGATGTCCGAACGGTTCGTGAGGTCCTTCTCCGCCGTCGCCTGTTCGGGGCTCATGTAGTGCGGCGTGCCGAGCGAGAGGCCCGTCTCGGTCATTCTTCCGCCGGCGGCTGCACTCACCGCAAGAGCGATCCCAAAATCAGCCACCATGGGACGCCCGTCGTGGAGCAGAATGTTCTCCGGCTTGATGTCCCGGTGGATTACGCCCTGTTGGTGCGCGGAGTCCAGCGCGTCCGCGATGGCGGTGGTGATGCTGACTGCTTCGTCGATGCCGAGTTGGGTTTCGCGGTCGAGTTTCTGCCGCAGGGTCTCCCCGTCGATATACGGCATCACATAGTAGAGGAATTCCGTCCCGCCATCCCGCCCTCCCGCCGTCCCGCTGTCAAACAGCGGCAGGATGTTCGGGTGTTGAAGATTCGCGGTGGTCGTGATCTCCTGCACGAAACGTTCGGCGCCCAGCACAGCCGCGAGTTCGGGTCGCAGCACCTTGACCGCGACCTTGCGCTGGTGCTTGAGGTCTTCGGCGAGATAGACGGTGGCCATGCCACCCGAACCGAGTTCGCGTTCGATTCGGTAGCGATTGGCGAGGGCGGTCGAGAGTCGGGAGGTGATTTTGGTCATTATCTGATGTACTGCCGCGGATGATCACACGGACGCGGATCCGTGCCTCGGCCACGGAGTGCGGCGCAAATCCGTGTCCGAGTCAATGATCCGCAACCTGAACGTTCACCGCAACGCATTCACGACGACTACGAAACGGCTTTGCGCTTCACTGGCCGGATTGGCTGGAGCCACGATTCTCGATCCATCTGGATGGACGTCGAGTCCGTAATTGTTTCCCGGGCCTTTCCCTGCATGTACCCACGCCTCGCCGAAGTAGAAACGGTCGATCACGCGCACTTGTGCTCCAAATTCGACGGTGACCTTCGAAAACCCGGAGCTCGTTGGTGAGCCGAAGAGGGCGCTCCCGTCAGGGCTCCAGCGCGTAAGCCCTGCGGGCCCCAGGAGAGTCCGATTGGTACCGTCTGGGAAGGCACGCAGGTAGGATCGGGCCGCCCCCCCACCTTCATCGGAGCCAACCAGGGCCCACCGCGCATCGGGTGACAATGCGATGTCTAATTCGTCCACACCTCTGGTTTGGAGAAAGGGCCGGGAAACAAGCGACGAATCCCTGGACGAGTAGAGTATGTCGCTATTAAACGGGTCATCGGGCTCTGCTTCTGGCCAGGCAAGCCAACGGCCGTCGCGGGAGACGTCGATCGGTCCTGTGATCGTGCCTTCGTAGATTGTCTCGGCGGTGCCGGCACCGTCGGCGGATATCTTCTTGATGCTGTGATACAGTTCCGCAGCCCGGCCCAGCTCGTCACCCTCGAGGAAAAGGATAGAATCGCCACTGGGAGTCCACGCGGGGTAGGCGCCATTGGCCACGAGGCGGATCCGGCTATGCCGCTCGAGATCGTAGATCCAGATACTTGCATCGATGGAGCCCGACTGGTACGCAATTCGAGCACCGTCCGGTGAGAACCGTGGTGCACGGGTGTCTCCGGTGATGGGCAGCTGTTCCACCTGGCCGTCGGTGGAGGCGATGATCAGGGTGGCGTGCGACACGCTCTGTGCCGTCACTAGCGTTCCCGTTGCCGAGATCGCGTACTCGATCACCTGATCGGGTCGGGTAATCACCGATTCGGCAATACGAGCTTCTCTTCCCACCGTCATGCGATCGACGTCGATTGGCTGGGCAATGACGGAGCCGTCGCCATGGCCGGTCAGAAGGTGGCCGTCGGCGTACCGGGGCTGCCAGCCGAGCGCAAGCGTTGTGCGTTCCGTTGTTGTGAGTGAGAGTGCGTCGACACGATCTTCCCAATCGCCCTCCTCGGAGGCAACCACGGAAAAAATGATGGTCTTCCCGTCGGGTAACACGTCCGGCCATATCAACCCACGCTCGCCCGCGGCCGCATCGACCTCGAGGATCGTGGCCAACGATCCGCCAGCAGCCGATACTCGTGACAGCCCTCCTGCTCTGGTCGCGACGACGATCGTGTTGTCCGGCAACCAGACCGCCCCCTGCGGAAAGTCAAACGTTGGGTCCCTAACCACCGTGCGAGGTGCTCCCCCCGCGACTGGGACGACCCACATGGACCGATCGGTATCGCCGAAATAGCCGATCTGATTGCCGTCTGGAGAGAAGAAGAGAGTTCTCGCGCCCAAGGTCTGTGGCAACTGCCTGGCCTCGAGCTCACCAACCGGGCGCACGTAGATGTGCCGACCGCCACCGCGGGGCCCTCCCGTGTAGGCGATCATTCGACCGTCTCGTGAGATGATCGCCGCCGGGCCGCAGCACCTGAATTCAATAACGTGCGTGGAGTCCGGGCCAAACGAAAAACGTGCCGGCACCGCAGTCGGTGTCGGGGTGGTCGCGATGCGCCCGATGACGATGCCGATTAGGAGCGCCGGTATCGCGCCGGCGGTGACTAGGAGCCCCGGGGTCCGCCACCATTCCCGCTCGTGGCCGTCACCCCGACGTACCGTGCCAGTCTCCCGGCCTCCTCTCAGCGTCGCGCGAGTAAACGACGGGTCGTTGAGCGCGCTCCCGAAGGCCGCCGCACTGTCAAACCGGTCTGCGGGAAGTTTTTCGAGCGCCTTTGCCAACGCGGCAGCGACATGTGGTGGCACCGTCTTGCGAAGCTCGGTGACCGAACGCGCCTCTTCGGTCACGATTTTCATGATGATGGCCTGCGCGGTCGGGCCGGCGTGCGGTGGATCGCCCGCCAACATTTCGTACAGCACGCACGCGAGGGAGTAGACGTCCGATCGATGCGTGAGATCTTTCTCCGCCGTCGCCTGCTCGGGCGACATGTAATGCGGCGTGCCGAGCGAGAGCCCGGTCTCCGTCAACCGCCCGCCCGCCGCGGCACTCACCGCCAGCGCAATGCCGAAATCCGCCACCATCGGACGGCCATTGTGCAGTAGGATGTTCTCCGGTTTGATGTCCCGGTGGATCACTCCCTGCTGGTGCGCGTAGTCCAGCGCGTCGGCGACCTCCGTCGTGATCCGCACCGCTTCTTCGATGCCCAACTGCGTTTCGCGATCCAGTTTTGCGCGCAGTGTCTCGCCGTCGATAAACGGCATGACGTAATAGAGGAAACCGTCCGCCTCGCCCGAATCGAACAGCGGTAGGACGTGCGGGTGCTGAAGATTGGCGGTGGTCGTGATCTCCTGCACGAACCGCTCGGCCCCGAGCACAGCCGCTAGTTCAGGGCGCAGCACCTTGACCGCGACCTTGCGCTGGTGCTTGAGGTCTTCGGCGAGATAGACGGTGGCCATGCCGCCACTGCCCAGCTCACGCTCGATCGTGTAGCGATCGGCGAGGGCGCTGGTGAGGCGGTCAGGAGTCGTCGTCAGGTCTCCGACAGCTGTTGTGATAGTCTCCGGAGCGAGATCGCCTTCACCGAATCCGCCATCGGCCACTCCTCGGTCCCACCATGTACCACGTACGCCTCGCTTGGCCGCAGGGTCGTGCACGCCAATCGGAAGCCCCGAGACACGCTCGGTGCGGTGGTACGTCTGATTTCGATCGCCAGTTCGACCTTCCCACCGCGCTCGAACACGAGATCTATCTCGGCACCGTCCGCCGTTCGATAGAAGTACGGTGTGCGGCGCTCGCCCCCGGCAGCGATGAGGTTTTCGATGGCGAAGCCATCCCAGCTCGGCCCCACAACTGGATGGCCGATCACGTCATTCCACGTCTCGAGATCGAGCAGGGCGTGCAGCAGCCCGCTGTCGCGCACGTACGTCTTGGCAGATCGCACCAACCGCTTCCCGACATTGCCACTCCACGGCCGCAACCGCCGCACCAGGAGCAGGTCCACCAAGAGGTCAACATACCGCGCAATCGCCAGCCCGGAGACCCCCAAGCTGGAAGCCAGTCGTGAGTGGTTGAGCAGCGTACCCTGCCCGTGTGCCAGCATGCCCCAGAGCCGCGCAATCGTTTCCGCCGGCAGCCGGGGCGCGAACATCGGCACGTCGCGTTCCAGGTAGCTCCTGATGAAGTCGCTTCTCCAGGAAAAACTCCGTGAGTCATCCTTCGCCAGGTAACTGCGCGGAAACCCGCCCCGCACCCACAGTGTATCCACGTCACCCGCCTCCCCGGTTATCTCGCCGACCTCCAGCGGGGCCAGTTCGACATAGGCCACTCGTCCGGCCAGCGATTCGGTCGTCTGTCGCATCAGATCCAGATCGGCCGATCAAGAAGCAGGAAATGCCCCGCCGCCTCACCGGCGGCGCGACGCATATCGATCACCCCGCGGAGGATCCCGAATAGTCCCGGAGCTCGATGTATCTCATCGATCACGACGAGCTTCCCGCTCTGGGCTCGGAGAAAGGCATCCGCATCATCCAGCCGGCGACGATCGGCGGGCCGCTCCAGGTCCAGATATACCGCGTTACCCACCGCATCGGCCACGATGCGTCGCGCGAGCGTCGTCCTACCAACCTGACGCGGGCCGAGGAGCACCACGCTGGGTTCGGAGCGAAGTCGATCCTCGATCATCGCTTGCAGGCGACGGGGTATCACAATGGCCGTAAATTGAACGTCACACGTTAATATTACGGCCAACGACGAGCCCATCAACCAGCGGACATCCGTCGCACCGCGGCGAGTTCGGTCATCTAGCCATCAGCGCTCCACACGTCACGCCCTATTTTGGTTGCCACTTGCAGCTGACGGTTCAATTCAATTCCAAAGGGAGTTGCTGTAGACGCCCTCCCGAAACAGATCAAAACAATCGTTCACCTCCGGGTGTTCGATGCGTACTCCACTGACGTCCGGTTCGAGATGCCGTTCAGCCACGTACGTTCGGTGCGATGCCCCATGGACGAGGACGTGATACCAAGGCTCTTCTTTGGGCGGACGGGATCGAGCAACGTCATCGTACCACTCGTCCGAGCCTAGAAAGCATTCGTCCACTCCGATGATCACGCCTCGGTAGTCAAACTTCCGATGATGAACCGTTTGTCCAGTCGTGAAAGCGCTCATCGGAGCCTCACGATCGGGCGACCGCCGAGAGATCGGTTGCAAGAAGATCCTCAACGATCGCGAGATGATGTCGAGTGTGGATGTGAATCAGTTTGATGGCCGCGTTCCGACGCATCACACCGAACACAAAGTGCTCGTACCACGCCGCAGGGTCGGCCGCTTCCGCCGACGCCAACGATTCACGCGCACCGGCCAACAGCTGCTCGAGTTCCTCACGTGACACACTCGTAGAGGGCCGCACACGCTTCGGAGCCTGAGCGCGCCCGCGCGGCATCTTCCCGGTCGTGAGGACGATCCACTTGATCGGGGACAGCGAAGGCCGACGCGCACCGGCGGTGGATTCCACGACTGAACGCGCGATCCCATCCGCGCTCAGCAGCGTGTGATGTAGTTGTTCGCGTACGCACCAGGCGGAAACATTGGGGTTTCTCCGATCAAGGTGCGGGAAGTATTGCTCGATTTCATCCAATGCGGACGACTCGGTTCCAGTCAATTGCTTCCTCTCACTTCACTTGCTAGAAAAATCGTTGAACCCAGACGCCATCTTCAAGACGTAGTATTCGTCGCCCGATACGAAACCGTACTTGATGTGGACGTCACCTGGTGGTTCCTCGAAATGCAAGAACCCCACCGGCGGGACTTCCACCTGACCTTCGGAATAGAGAACAAATCCGGTTTCGATCTCCCGGATCACCTGCGGGATATCTACCAGGCGCTTGATCTCATCGAGTTCGAGTACGGTTGTCATGGGCATGCCCCAAACCTAGCAAACGCTCCCGAGCGCGACGCGAATGGCTTCGCCGCTGACGCCGCTCGACTCTTCCGACGCGAAGAAAGCGATCATCTCGGCGACCTCCTGAGGCGTGGCGACGCGGCCCGGTGGATACAGGGCAGCCCGGTCCTGCCAGTCCCGTGCGACCGATCGCATTAATCCGATTAATCCGTGCTTGGAGGCCGTGTAGGCGCTTCCCGCATACTCGGCGACCAGACCGGCCGTCGAACTGGTGTAGACGAGGCGTCCGTAGCCGCGTTCGACCATCCCGCGCACCACCAACCGCGAGAGGTGGAAGGGTCCGTCGAGGTTGATCCGCATCGTCTCGCTCCAGACGTTGGGATCCTGCTCCCAGATCACCCGCTCGTGGGCCGAGCCGATACCGTGATTGCAGACGAGGATGTCGATTGGTCCCAAGCGTCGCTCGGTTTCAGCGACGGCAAGCGCGCAACCCTCGCGCGTGCCGAGATCTGCGACCGTGTACTCGAGACCGAGCGCGGCCAACTCGTGTTCGCTGCGCGAGATACCCATGACCTGGGCACCACGCGCCGCCAGCAGCTCCGCGACCGCGCGCCCAATGCCTCTGCCTGCGCCCGTGACGAGCGCGATCCGGCCCTCGACTCCTGCCATGCTCGGAACCTCCGTTGTGTCCTACGGCGTTCGCCCGGCCCGCGCCGGTGCACACTCCCTTAAGTGGGCTGCTCTGGCCTCATTGGTCAACTCCGCCGAATCCAAAGAACCGCTCGACTCGTAATTGTCTCGACCGGCATATCTCCGTATGCTCCCCAAGACGGTTCTCCTCGTACCACAGGAGGGTCACGTGACCCGTTTCTGGTTGGTGGCTTTGGCTTGCCCAGGCGTCCTCGCGGCGCAGGGGCGCTCCTTCAGGTGGACGAATCGCTACGTGCTCGGCGTAGAGCAGCAGCTGAGTGCGGGGCTGACGTTCGCGGACGTTGACGGTGATGGCGACATGGACGCGCTCGTCGCAAACGGTCGGCATTGGCCCCAGCGCAATGAGGTCTTTGTGAACAACGGAGCCGCACGCTTCACCGTGTCCTATGAGCTGGGATCGCGGAGCGCGACGACCTACGCCATCCCGGCGGGCGACTTGGACGGAGACGGCGACCCCGACGTCGTGGTTGCGAACGACATGGCAGAGAACTGGGTGTACCTGAACGACGGTGCGGGCCACTTCGAACCGGCTTGGCCGGTCGGGCCGGAGATCGAGCCCACTCGAAGCGCCCAACTCTACGACCTGGATGGCGATGGGGACTTGGACCTGCTCATCACCAACCGAGGGGCCAGCAACGGACTTTTTCTGAACGACGGAAGCGGAAGGTTTGGACCGAAGCGCGAGTTTGGTGAGCCGCGCGGCTCGACCATTGCAGTAGCTGTAGGCGATGTCGACGGGGACGGCGACCCGGATTTGGTGCTCGCCAACCGCGACGGTCAGGCGAACCACGTGCTCCTGAACGATGGTCACCTGGGCTTCGAACAGAAGCGGGGCTACGGCACGGGCAGCGACGAGACTCGCTCCGCGGCGTTGGCCGATCTGAATGGGGACGGCGTCCTCGACATCGTCAACGCGAACATCGGCGAGCCCAATGGCATTTATCTGGGAGACGGAAGTGGCGGTTTCGATCGCGGCATTAGCGTGGGTGGGTCGGAGCAGTCTTACGCACTGGCCCTAGTCGATGTGGATCGCGACGGTGATATCGATGTCGTGGTAGCGAACGTTCGGGGACGAAACGAACTCTACCTGAATGATGGTTCGGGAGCGACTTGGACTCGCAGCCTGATCGGGGACGAATCCTCCGTCACCTATGGCGTGGCCACCGCCGACCTCAACGCAGACGGGTTCGCCGATCTCGGGTTCGCCAATTCGGGCAGCGCCAACCTGATCTTCCTCAACGTCGAGGCCGAACGTAACCAGCCTGATTGAGTGGATCCCTTAGAAGCCGTATCCCTCAGTGTAGTGTCGAACCCGAGGCAGCCGTGTTACACGGCTATCCCTTCTCCGACCCGCCGATTTTCATTTTGTGGCGTGATTTCGGCTTTTATGGCGCGATAAGTTGTTTATTGGCGTGACATGGCTATTTGTGGCGCATTATCGACTACACCAGATATATATGGCGCGATCTTCCATTTTATGGCGCGATGCTATATTATATGGCGCGATATATACAGTAGGAGAGCCACCCAATGCCGCGTTTATCAAAAGCCCAGATTGAGGCTGAACTTCAAGAAATCGCGGCGCTTCTCGCCGAAAACCCCGAAGGGATGAGCCGAAGGTTACTGGCGGAGGCCTACACCAGGAGATTCGACAAAACCATAGCCAGCCGTACGCTTCAACGCCGCTTGGAAGAACTTGTCATCCGCGGTGACGCTACCTCACACGGAGCTGGCCCAGCCACCGCATATCGGCCGGCAACCGCAGACACCAAATCCGCGCCGTCTGAAGGATATCCACCCCTCTCCGTAGCAGCCACAAAGGTCCTCGCGCTCATCCGGCAACCTCTGTCGCGCAGGCCGCCGGTTGGCTATCACCGAGACTGGCTATTCGAATATGCGCCCGGAGCAACGTGGTATCTCCCAAAGAAAACCCGAGCACACCTACACGAGACGGGAAAAACTGCCGACGACACCAGGCCGGCCGGTACGTTCGCGCGAGACATTCTCGGACGGCTCTTGATCGATCTCGCGTGGGCGTCGAGTCGACTAGAAGGAAACACCTACACGCGCTTAGACACGCAAAACCTGCTCGAATTTGGCCAACGCGCCGAGGGCAAGGACGCTCAGGAAACGCAGATGATCCTGAACCACAAAGCCGCCATCGAGCACTTGGTGTCGGACGCCGAATACATTGGGTTCAATCGCCCGACAGTGCTGGCACTTCATGCGGCGCTGTCTGAGAACTTGCTGGCAGACCCCGCCGACGAGGGGCGCCTCCGCGAACGCCCCGTGAGCATCACGAGAACTAGCTACACGCCGATGGCCATCCCCCAGGTTGTCCGTGAGTGCTTCGATCGTATTCTGGAATCAGTGGCGCTCATTCCCGACCAGTTCGAGCAAGCATTCTTCATGATGGTTCACGTTCCATATTTGCAGCCCTTTGTGGACGTCAACAAACGGACTTCTCGGTTGGCAGCGAACATATCGCTGGTCAACTCGAATCTTTGCCCATTGTCGTTTGTCGATGTTCCTGAAGACGCATATGTAGAGGGAACGCTCGCCGTGTACGAACGGAAACGTATCGAGTTACTACGCGACGTTTTTGTCTTTGCATATGAGCGCTCCTGTGCGCAATACCAGGTGGTTCGCGACGCTCTGGGGCAGCCAGATCCAATCCGTCTGCGATATCGGAACGAAATTGCTGCAGCTGTGGGAGAAGCTGTTAGGGCAGGCGACGCACCCAACACCGGCAGTCTGACGCGTCGTGGTGAGGAGCTCCAAGTGCCGAGGTCCGATTTGGACGCGTTCGCTGAAGCTGCTTTCACGGTACTGCTGAGCCTTCACGAAGGTTCAGCCGGGCGGTATGGTCTTAGGCCAAGCGAGTTTAGTGAATGGAAGGAGCGTTTTCGCTGAAGACCCACCGCTGGCTAGCGCTTCACGACAATCTGGATCTCCACGGTTGACCGCCCTATGAGGCGACTTCCCACAACCGTGGGCTCCGGCGCGTCAGCTCCCAGTGTCTCGTCCAGTACGGCGCGCACGGCATCCCAGTCTCGCACGTCGGCCAAATAGACCCACACACTCTCGACATCCCCGAAATCCACAGAGGCGGCCTCCAGGGTCGATCTGATCCTTGCCAACGCAACCCGGGCCTGGTCCGCAGCGTCGCTACCCCGCCCGGTCATCCCCGTGAGGTACACGCAATCACCCGTATCGATTCCGGGCGAGAACGGGATGGCCCGACGGGCTTGTCCCTCGGGCCGTACGACGCTCCTCTCGCTCGAGGACACCGCCACGCACTGAATCTCGGTGGAGAAGACGACGTTCATGAGCGCCGCACGCACGGTCGCCCTGCCCGGTGGATCCTCTTCAGGCACGAATTCCGCATAAGCCTCATTCATGAGACCGAAGCTTCGAGGGTCATCGAGGAAGACCCGGCAGGTGACCAGATCCGCGAAGCTCACCCCAGCCTCCTCCAGCACCAATCCGATGTTGCCAAATACCCGACGGGTCTGCGTCGCCACGTCACCCGTTACGGGTTGGTACGGCTGGGGATTCCTGCTGGTCGCTCCAGAGAGGAATAGCGTGTTGGCCACCTTGATTCCCCAAGAATAAGGCAGCTCCGGAGATCTCAAGCCTTCCGGTGTCACGATCTCCTTGGGGCCAGCGGCCGCGACGACTGATATCTGGATGAGAGCGTCGGGATCCAACAAGTCGGCTTGAACCGTGGCCCGAGTGGGAGGATTGGTCTGGAAATACGTACGATAGACTGCGTTCATCGCCTGGAAGTGGCGTGTGTCCCTCAGGAACACGTTGGAGACCACCACATCGGAGTAGCCGAGGCCGCGCTCCCGAAGCGCCTCACCCAGATTGTCGAGCATGAGAGCGGTCTGCCCTTCGACGCTGGCGACCGCCATCCCTCCCGATGCGGTGCCGATCACATTCGAGATATAGACCAACTCCGCGCCTTGCGCCGAGATCCGTAGCGGCGACAGACACGCGAGAAGGAACAGGCACCCAATTACGCTGCGTCGGAAGCACGGTGCTTGCTTCATACTCATGCCAAGCTAATCAATGACAATCGTTGCCAAATGGGTCGGCGTTATCACCCTGGAATTGGGTGAAATGGCCGCGACCGCACTGATAAAAGGAACAATGTTTCTGGCAATGGCGGCCTCTTGAGAAAACCCATAAGGCAATCGAAAATTATCCCAATGGGTGGGTAGAATGACGGGTGGATTGCCGGTGACTTGCAGTAAACGCTCGTCATAATCATAGAGGCCCAATCTGGAGCCATTGACCCCGGCCAAGAGTATGTCCGGGCGAATCCCTTCCAATTCCCGCTCAATGAAATTCATTGAGCCCATTGTCAGCACATCGTGATGATCGAACCGGGCCAAGAACATCAACGAGCCACCTTCAATAAACTGGTTTATTCTGAGTGGCGCTTCAATGTCACTGTTGCGGTCGAATCGCCTGGAATCGAAATAGTGTTTTTCGTTCAAGGCCGAATGAATGGAGGGCACAACCCGAACCGAGAAGTTTTCAAACTGATAATCTTCGCCGCCGCGGACAGCATACAGCTGATCTTCAGGAACGCCGTAGGCGCGCAATATGGTCATGGTTGTTTCGGTACCAATCACTTTGGCACCGGTTTTTTCGGCGATATAGGGCACATCTCCCAAATGATCAAAATGCCCATGATGCACCAGGATGAAATCAGCTCGAGTAATAATGCTATCGACTAAACTAGTATCCGATTGTGCCACGTCATCGCGCGCAAAACTGGGACGATGATCGTCAGGATGGCCGCCGCCGTATTTCAGACGCGAGACATACGGATCGATGAGCACAACGACGTTGCCATCAGATATTTCCCAACCCGCAGCGCCCAGATACTTCAATTGCAGGGGTGTGCTGTGCTCTTCGCTCTGTGCGCCAGCTCGCGACGTCAGAAGCACCACAGAAAACATGGCGCCAAATCCCAGGACGAATGTCCTAAAACGTTTCATGATATTCCCCTAGTCGAAGCCATGCCGCCTTCGCCGAGGTGGCGCGCGAATATGTGTGTTCCTGCGAGTAAGCGCGAGATGCACGGAGTTGGGGGACGACTGGTCTTTGCTCACCGCAGAGAGCGCCGAGCACGCAGAGGTTGCGCTCGAAGACCGCCCGGGCCAACGCTTGGCGTATGCAGGTCAGGAGCGTGACATACGCGTGGTTCATATGGGGAGGTTCTCGAACAGGCTCGCAAGCGGCAGCGCGAGTTCCTCAGCGTCCGGCGCCACCCGCCACCGGAGCATGTCGGTGATGATCTCGGGACGTTTGTCATCCGGGTGCCAAACCTCTACCAGTGCTGCGTCGGGATCGACGATCCAATAGGTGGCGACGCCCTGGCGCTGGTAGAGCTGGCGCTTGACAAGGCGGTCTCCCCGGGCAGATGAGGGCGAGAGGATCTCGGCGGCGAGCAGCAGCGTGCGTACGGTCTTCCAGGTGGCCGACATCTCGCGCGCGGGAATGACGAACAGATCGGGCTGCACGAGCTTCTCCCGATCCCAACTGATGTCCGCGGGTGAGAAAAGCACAGCGACGTCGGGGTACTCCTCCAGGTGGTTGGCCAGCTCGCGGTACAATCGACCGAGCACCACCTGGTGCCGCGTCCCGGGCACGGGTGTCACGAGCAGCTCGCCGTCGACCAACTCGTAGCGGTTCCCGTCGTCGGGGAAGGCGAGCACTTCGTCCACGGTGTAGCGGCGGGCCGTATCTGGCATACCCATAGGATGGCATCTCCTCGGCCGAGGGGGCAAGACATGGCCGATGATCTGAGATCTGCATTCAACAATCTCCGATCGTTGTTTTGTCGACGTGTGTCTACTCGTCGCTGTGCGCTCCGGGCTCATACACCGCGAAAGCCGCCCCCTGCGGATCCGTTGCTTGGACGATGCGACCCCCGGCGGGGACTTCCATTGGGCCGTTCACGACCTTGCCGCCATGTTCCGTGACCGTCTTGGCGAACGCATCCGCGTCCTTGATGTGTGCGTACGGGAGCCAATGCGGCGGCGCGGGCATGTCGGGCGGCTTGTTGTACATGCCCCCCATGCTCTTGCCGTCCAACCCGTACATGCGGTAGGTGCCGGCGGGCCCCATGTCCATGGTGTCGGTCTCTTCCCAGCCAAATAACGCCTGGTAGAACGGCCACGCGGCTTTCCAGTCGGTAGTCGCGAGTTCATGCCAACCGAATTCGAGTTCGGGTTTCGCGTCTGGAGGGGGGGCGTCGCCGTGCGTGTGAATACCGAACGTCGCTCCCTGCGGATCCGCCAGGACGGCGTACTTGCCTCCGCCCGGAATGTCGCTGGGCCCGACGTAGGCCTTGGCACCCATGGACTTTGCTTTCGCTGCCGTCGCATCGACATCGTCAACGTTGAGGTACGAGATCCAATGGGGTGGTGCGCCCATGGCCTCGGCCGGCAGCTTCATGACGCCCCCGATCGGCACGCCACCTGCGGTCCACATCTGGTAGTCGGCGTCAAAGGGCGCCGTGCCCAGACCGAGGACCTTGCCGTAGTAGTCGATCGCGGCGTCGACGTCTGTGGTCATGCAGTCGTGCCACGCGAAACTCCCATGTTTCTCTCCCATATCCGTCTCCCTTGGCATTCTCCTTGTGTGGCTAGTCCACGATGGGCGTCGGCCCCCACGTTCGCTTATCGGTGTGGACGAATAAGAAAATGGCGCCCGACGATTGCTCCTCGGCCCGACCCAATCGCAGATATGGAATCGCAAAGCCGCCGCTTCCCCTGCTCAGTACTCCCGAGCGTCGTGGGCCGCAGTTTCGGCAAGTCCTTCCGCTAGTTCGGCAATATCCCGTGATTGATTGTACGCGGCAATGGAAACCCTGACGCCCCTGGTTCGGGCGCCACAGACGATCTGGCGGCGTCGCAACGCAT
Organism: Gemmatimonadota bacterium; assembly: GCA_036679645.1. Taxonomy (GTDB): domain Bacteria; phylum Gemmatimonadota; class Gemmatimonadetes; order Gemmatimonadales; family GWC2-71-9; genus JADFNB01. The sequence continues at coordinate 182,105 of JAZDCY010000014.1, forward strand.
CGGTAGCGGTTTGTGCATCGACCGCGGGGTGAGTCAGGGATATAATGTGCGGGGACTGTGCGGGGTCTCCTAGCCCACGAAACGGCAGCCAGCCATATTTTCCCACCGCCTCGATCAATGCGCCCGCCAGTTGTCGTGCATGTTCCTCGATAACCGTCTCACCGACCGCAAGTAGGTCGTCGAGCGCAGCGGTCAGACCAGCAATCGACACGTAGGACATCGTCGACTGCGTGTACCGGCGGGCACCGTGAGCGAACCGGACGTGGGTCGCGTCGAACCCGAAGGGCTCCGGTGCGCCCATCCAGCCCGGTAACGGTGGCGCTCGCTCGAGCAGGTCCGGCGCAATCGCGGCCAGGGCCACCCCGCCATGTCCTCCCAACCACTTGTAACCGCTGGTCACGACGATATCGGCCTGCCACGTTGCAGCATCCACGCGAACGGCACCCGCCGCCTGCGTAGCGTCAACGATCAGACGGCCCCCGACATCGGTCGTCGCATGCCGTAGGCGGGGTATGTCGATCTTCGTTCCCGTCCCGTACTGGACGCTGCTGACCGCAACCACGGCGGTTCGCTCGTCGACTTCCTCGATCAACGCGCTCGTGAGATCGACACCCGCCTCGTCCTCGACGAAGCGGACCTCGACATCATGCGTCGCGGCGTGAAGCAGCCATGGCCGAGTAACTGCTGGGAAGTCCGACGCCACGGCCAGGACGCTGCTGCCGGCGCCAGGGTGGAGGAGCATTGGCAACTGCCCAAGCAGTTCGCTTGCACTCGCCAGGATGGCGATCCCGACCGGGTCCGCGTGTAACAGCTTCGCCGCACGTTCGCGCAACGACTCGGAGTAGGCAGCTTCCTCGGTATCGGACATGCGCACGTTGCCGTGCCTGCCCACGTCGTCCATGAACGCATGCATGGCCGACACCGCGGACCTCCCAATGAGTCCGAGTGACGCCTGGTTCAGATACACGGTGTCATCGAGCGTGGCGTACCGGGACCGGTCAACGGCCGATGGGATCATCGCAGAGACCAAGGGTCCGGAGCACATGTGAGGGGCGGGAGGAGGTGCTCGGCGACAGATAGACCGTCGCCCTGCGAGAGGATCCTGCCGTCTAGCCGTGTCCGTCGCGTCTTTCCCCCCAACGTGCGGTGCCGGCGATGACTGCGGAGGCAACCAACCCGCTTATCCACGCGACCGGGTGCAGAAAGCTCGCTCGAAAGTGGAACCAGTAGTTGTCGTAGCCGGGCGAGCCCTCCGTGCCCGGCAGCACGAACACTTCCGGGGTCCACGTTACAAAAACCAGCCAATCGATGATCACGACGTCCCACAGGTTGACGAACTGAAGCAGCAAGAACGCATGCCCCATGGCTAGTACGAACCTGTTCGCGGGTGGCGCGCCACGAAGAAAAGCCTTGGTTGAGCGTACCATCAGCCAAACGATCATTCCCAGACCAAGGAGAGCGAGTACCAACCGCTGCACAAACGGGGGTGTTGGCGGATTCTCGACCAGCGCCTGAATCTCGGGTGGGTAATCCCCGAACCAGAGCCAGATGTTGATGAACGCCGTCCCCATTACAAAGACACTGAACGCCAGGCAAAGGAGCAGGCCGTCGACCAAGAGCCGACGGCTGAACAACCGTTTCAGGATCGAGCCTGGCGCCATGGCACCCGCAGTCTGAAGAGCGGGAACCTTAGGCGACTCTTGCACGCCGCTTCGTGGTGACACTCACCTGCACATCGGCCGCCCCGAGCATCGCGATGAGTGTGTCGACACTGAAGCGTTCGATCTTGCCACGGACGAGATCACTCACTCGGGGCTGGGACACGCCAAAGAGCTTGGCCGCCTGGACCTGGGTCAGGCCCCGATCCTCGATGAGCTTGCTGATCGCGATCATCAGATCGGCGCGCACGCGGAGGTTTGCCGCCTCCTCGGGCCCGAACCCGAGATCGCGAAAGACGTTGTTGCTTGCGCGTCGACTCTTTTTTTTCGCCATCCTGTCCTCCTACAGGTGCTTTCGGAGCGTCTGGACATCAGCCAGCCGCCTGTTGCCGAGCTCGATGTCTGCCTTCCGGGTGCGCCGCGTTCGCTTCTCGAACGCATGCAGGACATACACCGCCTCCGCGAACTTCGCGATGTAGAACACCCGATGCGCGGTGCCGCCGTGGAGTCGGATCTCGTAGACGCCGGACCCGACCGCACTCATGGGCTTCCAGTCGTCAGGCATGAGTCCACTCTGGACGCGCCGCAGCTGTACCCGGCTTGGCTCCGCGCGTTGGCGGGGAAAGCCCGCAGATCATCGAGCGCCGACCCAACCCAGTGGAGCGGTTTGTCGGGCATGGAGGAATATATAAGTAAATATATATTTGGTCAAGGGTCTTGGCGAACACAGCCCCCCAAATCCTCGCGGCACTCACCGCAGTCAAGAATCATCGCCAAGAAAATGCCGGCGATACGTTTCGTACCGCCGGCCCATGCACCGCCAGGGAATCGACGCGCTGCGAGCCGAGATCGCGACAGCGATTCGTCGGTCATCGTCCCTCGCCAATTCTTCCAACGCTGCCTGCGCCTCGGTCACCATGTGCGCATACTCGGCATCGATCACGTCAGTTCCCCACCTTCGCCTTCAACTCCTCGAACCAGTTCAAGACGACATGAATCTCGCGAGCCGGTGCGTCCGGATTCTGTGCCGCGACGAGGAACCGCTGCCCGTCTGCCGTTACGTCGTACGCTCCCCCACGCGCCGACGTAACGAAAAGTCGCCGGGGTACCCCTTCCCGAACGAACGCATCCCCGGTCGACACCTTCGCCACCATGATCGTGTCCCCTTGGCGGAAGAACAGTTCGCCACTCTGAGCGGACCATCGCGGCCAGGTTCCACCGTCCACCGACACTTGTTGGCGCCCTTGTAGGCCGGGGAAGGACGCAACGTACACCTCGGCGTTCCCTGTCTCAGAAGACGTATACGCAAGCCACCGCCCGTCTGGGGAAAACTGTCCGTCCCGAACCTGTGGGATCGTGATGACTTCATGGTTCTCGAGATTGAGCACGATGCTTGTATCGCGGCCATGCGCGAACAACCAGACTCCATCGGGCGACCAGGATTTTGGATAGAAGTATTCCCTGTCGGAAAACACCGACGCTGGATCCGCCTGACCCGCCACGTCCAAGATCATGATCCGATACTCACCGGGTCCGTATTTGCAGTAGGCAATGCGCCGGCCATCTGGCGACCAGATGGGATTGTCTTCGGTCGTTGGATCGAAGGTCAGGCGAACCTCGTCCCCGGTTATCGCATCGAACCTGGAAATGTCAGCATTGGCGGAAGCCACGAACGTCACGACATGCCGATCATCCGGAGAGAGGTCTAGCCATTCAACGGTCACTGGTTGTCCGATCTGCTCGATCAGTTCACCCCGTCGGTCAACCCACGTCAGAAGGTGATTACGCCAACTCGAGCCACGGACGAACGCAAAGGTGCCCACCTCGGCAACAGCAAATGAGGCTCCTCCCGACCAATAGGCCGTGCGCACTCCCGACTCCACCACGACGGGGTCTGCGGTGACGCGCTGTTCGGTCAGATCGAAGGGTATAGCCTCGAGCGTCCCATCTTCGTCGGTATAGACGACGTGGCCGCTCGCCGTATATCGCCCGAACGTCGCGCCCTCGGCAATCGTGGTACGATTTCCGGTCGCGAGATCCTCAACGACCACCTTGGCGTCGTGCCACATCTTGCTCGGCCCGAGTGCAGTGTAAAGGACGAGCTCACCGCCAGACAGCAGCTGCGGCCATCGATGGGAGCTCTCTCCGCGAGCGCTGTCGGGCATCGTGATCATGACCCAACCGTCGTCGGCTGCGCGCATGATGCCCTCCTCCGCACCTCCGATGTTGGTTCTCATGAACCCTTCCGCACTCAGAAAGCTCATGGGCACATCGACCACCGGTCCACCATCCACCCCTACACGCTTCAACGTAGTCCTGTCTTCGCTGAAAACGATCCATTCCCCGTCACGCGAGAAAAACGGTAATCCCAAACCCTCGACGTGGTCGAATCGCTCGGTTTCGCCTCGTTCCAGCTCTCGTTTGTGAAGTACACCGTCAGCGAAATAGGCCAGCGTGCGCCCATCTGGCGAGATCGCGAAGTTGGGCCCCCACGACGCCATCATGAGCCCCCGAGGCACGGGGATCGTAAACCGCGTCACGGGACGCGCCTCTGGAGCCGGCACGGGCCGGATCAGCCAACCGATGCTGCCGCTCACAGCCATCAAGACCAGGATTGGCACCCAACCGGCTGTTTGCCACGTTCGGAATAACGAGCGCGATCGCTCCGCTGCGTGCGGTGCAACTTGGGCTCGGGGCATGACCCTCGCGTCCGTGAGGGCCTCTGCAAACTTCGCCGCACTCTCGAAGCGATCCGCCGCCAGTTTCTCCAACGACTTGGCCGTGGCGGCGGCGACATGCGGCGGCACCGACTTCCGTAACTCCGTCACCGGCCGCACGTCGTCTGTTACGATCTTCATCACGATCGCCTGCGCCGAGGAGCCCGTATGCGGTGGCTCACCCGCCAACATCTCGTACAGCACCGCGCCCAACGAGTAGACGTCGGAGCGGTTACTCAGGTTCCTCTCGGCGGTCGCTTGCTCGGGCGACATGTAGTGCGGTGTGCCGAGTGACATACCCGTCTCGGTCATGCGCCCACCCGCGGCCGCACTCACGGCCAGCGCGATTCCGAAATCCGCCACCATGGGCCGGCCGTTGTGCAGCAGGATGTTTTCCGGCTTGATGTCGCGGTGGATCACGCCCTGCTGGTGGGCGTACTCTAGCGCGTCGGCGACGTCACAGGTGATGCGAACCGCGTCGTCAATGCCCAACTGCGTTTCGCGATCCAGTTTTGCACGCAGTGTTTCCCCCTCGATGAACGGCATAACGTAGTACAGGAACCCGTCGGCCTCACCGGAATCAAACAGGGGCAAGATATGGGGGTGTTGGAGATTGGCGGTGGTCTTGATCTCCTGCACGAACCGCTCGGCACCGAGCACCGCCGCAGCTCGGGCCGCAGCACTTTCACGGCGACCTGCCGCTCGTGCTTCAGGTCCTCGGCGAGATAGACGGTCGCCATGCCGCCTTCGCCGAGGCGGCGTTCGATCTTGTATCGATCGGCGAGGGCGGTCGAGAGCCGGGAGGTGATTTCGGTCATGGGTCTAGAAGATGTGACTTCGTGACAGAGAGCGCGAGGTTCGCGGAGTTTGGGCCCTATTGGGCCCCAATGCGAAAACGACCACTCAAGCGAGCGGACGGAGCGTGCGCGGGAGCGGACGCTCCGTCAACCCCGAACCTACTGATTAAGAGTCAGTTGCTCTGCCAGTTGAGCTAGCGGCAATCGACTCTACGCCGCATCCCCAGTCTCGTATGTCAACCGAAACACGGTGTCCGCCACCCACCGCCTAAAACCTTCATTATCACTGAACTGCTTGAAGAGCTCAGTGTCATCTTTGAGCAGTCCCGTCACGACTCGCAGTAAAGCCCTATCGTGCTCGATACGAGCATTCTGTTTGTCGGAGTGCTCTCGTGCGTTCCGGTACGCCGTGTCTGCCAAGACCCCTGCCGGAATCTCCTCCGTGATGAGTCGGTGAATGCGATCCTTGTCGGTCCACGGAATGTTGCCAAAGTGATCGTTGAAGGCCTTGAGAATACTCGACAGGCGGTCGAGTTCCGGCTCGGGCTTGCGCCCCCCGCCGGTGGTCGGGACCGGCTCGATCTCCGCGTCCGCGTCGCGAAGCTGAATCTTCGCCGCCTCCTGTTTCTCGACGCGGTAGCTGTCCATGTCGATCGCTTCAAGGATCCCCCTGGCTGGATCCGGGTCGATGGGCGCCGGTAGCTTCGGAACAAGGAAGTTCAGAAAGATCGAAAGCCTCTCCCAATCGGCGTTGTTGTAGGGCAGGATGGACGCCAGGAATCCGTAGGTGCGTAAGAACGCCTTTGCCTTGCCCTTGAAGTCCACCTGCCCGTCTTCGTCGAGCTGATCCTTGTAGACTGCGACACAGGCATCGAGAATTGGGTCGAGCTTGTCCCGGTCAGCGCCGCCCAGGTACAGCTCGACGAGCCGGTCGATCTGTTCGGCCGCATAGACCTGATAACCGTCGAGAGTTGCTCTCAGGTCGTGGAGCTTGTTCGGGTCGGTCTCCTCGGCGAGGATCGTCGTGCGGTAGTAATCGGCGAACGCCGTCTCCATCGTATCCGCGTCGTTCATGAAGTCGAGCACGAACACGTCGTGCTTCCGAGGGCGCGCGCGGTTGAGCCGTGAGAGCGTTTGCACTGCCTTGATACCCGACAGAATCTTGTCCACGTACATCGTGTGCAGGAGCGGCTCGTCGTAGCCGGTCTGGAACTTGTCCGCGCAGACGAGAAACCGGTACGGGTGCGCCTGGATCTTGTCGGTGATCTTGCTGGATGGAAAACCGTTCAACGACACTTCGGTCACCTTCGTCCCGCCGAAGTCGTGCTCGCCGGAGAAGGCCACTATGGCCCTGTGAGGGCTCTTGCGCTCCACGAGATAGTCACGGATGGCATGGAAGTACTTGATGGCCCGTTCGATGCCGCTCGTCACCACCATCGCACGGGCATCTCCGCCGATCTTCCTGAGCGCAAGCACCTGTTCGTGGAAATGATCCACCATGATCTCGGCCTTGAGCCGGATCGCGTGGTCATGACTCTCGACGTAGCGCCGCAGCTTCTTCCTGGCGCGCTTGGTGTCGAACTCCGGATCCTCCTCGACGGTCTTGACCAGCCGGTAGTAGCTGTTGACCGGCGTATAGTGCTTGAGGACGTCCAGAATGAAACCCTCCTGGACGGCCTGCTTCATGGTGTAGCTGTGGAAGGGATGGTGCTTGACCGTTGCGTCTGGCTGGGGATTTGGCTCGCCGAAGATCTCGAGCGTCTTGTTCTTGGGCGTGGCGGTGAAGGCGAAGTAACTCGCGTTGGGCAGGAGCTTCTTGGCCTCGATCAGCCGGTTGATCCGGTCCTCCATTGTCTCGTCATCTTCCTCGGCCCCCGCCTCCGAGAGCGCCACGGACAGCGCGGCAGATGTGCGTCCGCCCTGGCTCGAGTGCGCCTCGTCGATGACGATGGCAAAGCGCCGCCCGCGGTGCTCGCTCCCGATCTCATCAATGATGAACGGAAACTTCTGCACCGTGGAGATGATGATCTTCTTGCCCTCGGCGATGAACTTGCGCAAGTCGCCGGCACGCTCGGCGTGGCCCACGGTCGCCGCGACCTGCGCGAACTGCTTTATGGTGTTCTTGATCTGCTGGTCGAGGATCCTCCGGTCGGTAACCACGATGATCGAGTCGAACACCGCCGCATCGTGCTTCTCGAGACCGATCAGCTGGTGCGCGAGCCAGGCGATGGAGTTCGACTTGCCGCTGCCCGCCGAGTGCTGGATCGGGTAGCGCTTGCCCGCCCCGCGCCGGGCGGTGTCCGCCAGAAGCTCCCGCACAACATCGAGCTGATGGTACCGCGGCCAGATCTGCGACTTCTTCTTCCGGCCGGTTTTCTCGTCCTTGATCTCGACTATCTGTGCGTAGTTCTCCAGGATGTCGGTCAGGCCCTCGCGCGTGAGGACACGCTTCCACAGGTAGTCCGTCTTGAGGCCGTTCGGGTTGGGCGGATTGCCGGCACCGTCGTTCCATCCCTGGTTGAAGGGCAGAAACCACGAGGCCTTGCCTTTGAGATGCGCGCAGAAGCGCACCTCGTGGTCGTCGACGGCAAAGTGAACAACGCAGCGGCCGAACTCGAACAGCTTCTCGCGCGGGTCGCGGTCGCGCTTGTACTGCTGCACGGCGTCGTCGACCGTCTGCTTGGTGAGGCTGTTCTTCAGTTCGAAGGTGGCGATGGGCAACCCGTTGATGAACAGGCCGAGGTCGAGCGCGAGCTGCGTCTCGTCGCGGCTGTAGCGGAACTGGCGAGTCACGCTGAACCGATTCGCGGCGAACCGCTCCTCTGCTTTGACGTTTCCGGGTGATGGCGTTGCGCAGAAGAGATCGACGTGGTGCGGGCCATGCTTGATGCCGTGCCGCAGCACATCGATCACGCCGCGCTTGCTGATCTCTCCCTGGAGTCGAGCCATGAACTGCCGGCGCGCGGGTCCGTCCGTGCCGAGCGACAGCGCTTCCTCGAGCGGTGGCTGCGTCGCCATGACGAAGCCGCGAAGCTGCACCAGGTCAACCGTGTACTCACGGTCGTAGTGCGTGGCGTCGCCTAGTAGCCACCCGGTCCCGCCCGCAACCGGCACCGACGTCTCCGTCGCCACATGCGCCGGGGACAGCACATCGGTGCGCCCCGTCATGGCCCGGACGATCAACTCCTCGAGGCCGCGTTCGGTTGTGTCTGTGGTTCGCCGGGTTGTCATCGTTCAGGTGGACCGGCGGTCCGCAGCGCATCGCGCACCGCTATAGCCGCTTCGATGAGATCGGCGACGAGCCGTTCGTCGAGATCGAGTTCATGCGAGGTCATCCTCGGAACCGATGACGAGCAGGTGTGGGCCCGCGGCGACCCGCGCCGCGAAGGAGCCGGCCGTTTGGCGTTTGGCGCGCCACTCGTCGGGGGTGAGCAGGGTGGGGTTCACGGAGCGCGCAAGTTCCGGCTCCACGGCCTGCAACGACTCGTACAGATCGGCGTGGCGCAGCCGGTCGGACAGGACCATCAGGTCGATGTCGCTGTCGGCGCGGTCCGTTCCGCTCGCCACCGATCCATAGACAAAGGCCGCCCGAATGGCGGGCGCACGGGGAGCCAGTGCCCGGCGCAGCGGCTCCACGACGGCCACCGTCTTGATCACTAGGCCGTGCAGCTCGGCGAACACCGGGGAGTCGCGGCGCGCCTGGTAGTGCTTCTGGTTTCCGCTCCGCGTTACGGTCACGAGCCCGGCGTCGGCGAGCCGTCCGATCTGGCGGTGGACGGCTCCGGTGCCGCTCTTCGCGAGCCGGATCAGCTCCGCACTCTGGAACGACCGATTGGGCTGCCCGAAAAGCAGGGCCAGGACCCGCTGTTGGACGCGGGTGAACAGTGCGTCGGCGATGCCGGACCGGCGATTCGTTCCCATATTGGGAATAATAATACCCAATTTGGGAATTCTCGCAAGCATGAGGTGTTGTCACGCCTCAGCTTCCTCGAGTTCACTGCCGATATCGCTGGCCAGCTCGTCGTCGACATCCTCACCTACCTCGTCTTCCAGCTCTTGTTCCTCAGGTTCGCCCGTCAGCCGAGCAGCCGGCTCGCGCACGTCGAGCTTACCGGTGACCACGTCGGCGATAATGCGGGTGCGGTATTCGCGGAGAAGCCCGATCTCGCGCCGAGTTCGATCGATGGTGCGGTCGGCATCTTCCGTCGCATCGTCGTAGTAGTGCACGATCGCCCGCTGTTCATCAGCCGGGGGGACAGGGACGGGAATCTGCCCCAACTGATCGAAATACAGCCGGAGCCTCATATCCATGATGCCCCTGGATCGCTGCTTAAACTGCTGCAGGTAGAGCTTCGTCCTGAAGAGATGGTGGTAGTAGTCGGACGCGAGGTCCACTACGGGCATCAATATGTCGTACGCAGGACTTGTAACTCCGTCATAGTGAGAGACTCCAATGGCACCCATCCACGCCAGTAGTTTGTTGGCGATTAGATCCCCATGTTTCACGATCCAATAGTCATCGGTCGTGGAAGCCTTGTTGCCTTTCTGCTCAAGGTCTTTTCGTGGACGCACACCGATGTGTGTGTAGATAGACAGGAGTTCACGTCCATGCCTGACTCCTGATTTCTCTGTCCGCAGACGAAACACGGTTTTTGTACGCCGCACCTCCCAATGCTCCGGCACGTCCCCCAGCCACTCCACGCCGGAGGGCTTGAGCGGAACGTTGGGGTCGAGGCCGCGTGTCACGGCGCGGTGGATGATGGCCCGTTTCTGCTCCTCCAGCAGCTCGATCAGCTCCCGCTTGGCGCGGATGTAGCGCCGGATTCGCCGGTCCACGTAATCGAGGAAGCGGACGATGGCGGTTTGTTCTGGGAGGGGTGGGACCGGAACCCACATGTACTTGAGTTGATCGCCGTAAATGTGCATCACGGTGATCCCACGCCCCATACAAGACTTTTGGAATGCAGCCTGCGGGCAGCCAGTTGCGTAGCCCATGAAACGCGCGTCGACGGGGATGGCAAAACGGAACAAGAGAACATCGCCCCCGCATCGTGCCCGCGACTTGATCAGGTTGACTGACGACTTGCCGATCTCCTCGATGGTCTCACCGGAGGCTGCGAAAAGAAGGTCCCCGTACAGTATCGGTGTGTACTCAGACGCGCGTTCCGCAGTGATGCACGAGCGGCTTCGTTCGATGAAGAAGTTATGTCGTGTATACAGATCGCCGTATCGGATGCAAGGAACGCCTTCGGGTACGTCGTCTTCCTTCGTGCCGCCATTGCCCTTCGAGAATCTCCCGATGCGTCCAAGTTGCCGCACGCCCCAGTGCGCCGGCACCTCCCCAAAGCACGGCACGCCGGAATCCTTCATCCTGGGATAGGGATTGAGACGCGCGATCATTGCGGATCCTGTTTGGGCGACGCATGCGTCGCCCGTACACCCTCGGTTGCCTGTACACGATCTGAGATTATCCGGTCCGGGTTGTCCGCGTCCTGCGCCCATCGAGCCGGGTTGTTCGCGATGTATTCGCGGATACGGTTCAACGATGACGCATCGCGGATGATGTGTTCGTAATAATTGCGTTGCCAAACAGGTGCACCTGGGGTACCGCGCAATTCGTTGATGCGTTTGGACACGACGGATTTGTACGAACCGACGATCGCGCCGATGGAACGTCGCGGCGGACCGGACGGACGTAACGGTAGGGGCGACGCATGCGTCGCCCCCATATGCGTCGCCCCCATGTCCGGCGGATCGGGCGGACGACGTGGATCGGACGGACGCGATGGTTCGGGCGACGGTGATACGGGCGACGCATGCGTCGCCCCAATTTGCGGCGGATCGGGCGAACGACGTGGATCGGACGGACGTGATGGTTCGGGCGACGGTGATACGGGCGACGCATGCGTCGCCCCAATTTGCGGCGGATCGGGCGAACGACGTGGATCGGACGGACGTGATGGTTCGGGCGACGGTCGTAGGGGCGACGCATGCGTCGCCCCTACATGCGTCGCCCCTACATGCGTCGCCCCTACGTGCGGGGGATCGGACGCCGTCGTCCCGACGGCATCGTTGGATGCGATGACGATGATGCCATGGATATGATTGGGCATTACGACAAACGCGTCCAATTCCACGTGCGGAAAATGCGCCGGGATTTCTTCCCATACCATGCGCGCCACACGCCCGGCCTCGTTCAATCGCACGATGTTGCCATCCACGTTGCCGAACAAACAATGGCGATCTTGCGCGACGATGGTGACGAAATACGCGCCGCGTTGGCGGTAATCATACCCCCGCAGACGAATGGATCGCCGGTGGTAGCGCTCCGGACCGTGACGCACCGTCATACATCAGATCCGATGATCTCGCCCAGCAATCCCTCGGTCTCCTGCTCCAGCGCAACGATATCGGCGCGGATCTCATCAAGAGAGCGCAGCGGCTGCGGCTTGTAGAAGTGGCGGGTAAAGCTTATTTCGTAGCCAGTCTTGACGCTGTCCGGGACGTACCACGCATCGGGGGCGTGGGGCAACACCTCGCGGCGCAGAAAGGCCTCGATGCCACCTTCTTCGAGCAGCGGTACCTGCTCGGTGTCGCGCAGGTCGGGGTCGGGCTCGTACTCAACCACGGCGGGCTTGCCGCCGATCGTGGCCGCGAAAAGGCCGCGCAACGGGTCAGGCTCTATCCCACGCCTGCAGATTCTCCTGATGACCGGCGGCGCGTCCTCCGCCCGCTCGGCGGTCTCCTTGAGGTCCTTGATCTCCCTGGCGGTGTAGACCCGTTCGGAGTCGATGCCTTTGAGCCGCAGCGGTCGCTCGACGGTCACCTTCCAGTAGCCGAAGGCGGCGTTCGGGAAGATCTTGGACTGCTCGGTCTCCTCGAAAGCGAGGAAAGTGTCGCAGATGCGCTGGATGTCATCTCCCGACAGCTCGCAGTTCTTTTTGCCGAGTTGCACGCGGCCGGCGCGGTTCTTCGGTTTCCGGTTGCTGAGCACCCAGATGTAAGTGGCGATCCCGGTGTTGTAGAACATGTTGAGCGGCAGCGCGACGATGGCCTCGAGCCAGTCGTTCTCGATGATCCAGCGCCGGATGTTGCTCTCGCCCTGTCCCGCGTCGCCAGTGAAGAGCGAGCTGCCGTTGTGGACCTCGGCAATCCGGCTGCCACGTTCCGTCCTCTGTTTCATCTTGGACAGCATGTTGACCAGGAACAGCATCTGGCCGTCGCTCGAGCGGGTGACGAGCGAATACTCCGGGTCATCTGCGTGATCGATGACGAACCGCGGGTCCTTGAGGCCCTTCTTGCCGCCCATGCGCTCCAGATCGCTTTTCCAGCTCTTGCCGTAGGGCGGATTGCTGAGCATGAAGTCGAATTCCATCGACGGGAATGCGTCGTTCGCCAACGTCGAATGCTCGGGCCCACCGATGATGTGGTCTGCCTCGTCGCCCTCTCCCTTGAGAAGCAGGTCCGCCTTGCAGATGGCGTACGTCTCGGCGTTGATCTCCTGACCGTAGAGGTGCGTAGCCACCTGCTTGTCACGGTTCTGGGCGAGTTGCTGCAGCGTCTCTTCCCCGACAGTCAGCATGCCACCGGTGCCGCAGGCTCCGTCGTAGAGCAGGTACGTGCCTGACTCGATCTCATCCGCGATGGGCAGAAAGATCAGTTTGGCCATGAGCCTCACGGCGTCGCGCGGCGTCCAGTGCTCCCCTGCCTCCTCGTTGTTCTCCTCGTTGAAGCGTCGCACCAGCTCCTCGAATACGGTGCCCACGCCGTGGTTGTCGAGGGCGGCGTGCTTGACCGAGCCGTCGCTGTTCATGACCGGATTCGGGCTCAGGTTGATATTCGGCGACAGGAACTTCTCGATCAGCGTCCCCAACGCGTCGGCCTTCGAGAGGCGCGGGATCTGATTGCGGAACTCGAAGTTCTCGAGAATATCCTGCACACTGGGGGAGAAGCCATCGAGGTACGCCTCGAAATCGGCCCTGAGCTGCTGTTGGCTGGCGCGGGCCTTGAGATCCCGCAGCGTGAACTTGGACGTGTTGTAGAAGGCCTGGCCTGCGGCAAGCCGGAGCGCCTTGTCCTGGTTGGTGATTCTTTCCTTGTCGAGCGAGGCCTTCATCTCTAGCACCGCCTGCTTGGTCGGCTCGAGAACCGAATCGAGCCTGCGCAACACGGTCATCGGCAGGATTACATCTCGGTATTTGCCGCGGACGTAGAGGTCGCGCAGAACGTCGTCGGCGATGCCCCAGATGAAGTTCGCGATCCAGTTGAGTTGGGAAGGATCCATGTCGATTTCTAATGAAAGGAACGTGGTCCCATAGAGCCGCATCCGATGGTTGCCACGCCACTGGCACACAACGACCAAGGGCAAGGAACCCGTCCAGGATTACTCGCCCTCTATCTTGTTGCTGGGTACCAACTACCGCCAGTCGGGCCAGCCGGATTCGCAACACAGAGGCTCTCGTGATTTCTCAGCGCTCTCTGCGATCTCCGCGGTGAAGAATCATGGCCAAGAAAATGCCGGCGATACGTTTCGTACCGCCGGCCCATGCGCCGCCAGGGAATCGAACCCCGAACCTACTGATTAAGAGTCAGTTGCTCTGCCAGTTGAGCTAGCGGCGCGCGAGGGACGAAAACTACCCACCCCGGCCTCACCCCTCAACCCGCCTCGTAAACACGTACTGCTTCCCCCGATCCGGCAGCCGCCTGAATCCCGACAGATGAAAGAGCTACACCGTGAACCACCGCGCAATCTTGGGATTCACGCAGAGACGCGTGGGACGAATCGGGTCACGCCGCACGCCCGGCAGATACGGCAACAACCGATCCACCCGCAGCGTACGCATCACCGTCGAGACCGCGAGCCACGCCCGGTGAACGGGTCGCGCAATGAAGAATCCGTCTTCACCCTGTTCCTGATACAGCGGCATCAACAACAACCCCGACTCGGGCACGCGAACGGGACCGGAGGAATCGTCTGCAACCACCTCGCCACGCTCCACCGGCTGGAAGTTCCGGTATCCGGGACTCCTCGACACCCAGGATGAGCGGAATAGGCGTCTCGATGGCGATGGCGCGGCTGCGCAGCGTGTCACTAATACAATGGAAAGGAGGACCGTCCCCGGATGTCGAATGAAGGTCGAGGAAAACGAGGTCGTTCCTGCCGCGCGCAGCCGCTCCACCCGCTCGAGACCGTTGCCCCGCACGATGGGAAGAGACGGGTTGGACCGCCTCCCCCACCCCTCTATCTTCCGTCGGCCATTCGGACCCGTACGGCCCGCAGCGGTGTATGTTCTCCCGCGACGTGCCCGACGACGGCAACACGACGTCGGCGTCGGCAGAACGATGCCGGGCGACCTGCGTCAACGTGGGGAGCAGAAGATTCCAACCGAGGCGTACAAACTGCGTCGACTCATATCGCTCGGCACTCTTGTCTTAGGCGTCGCCCCGTTCGCAGACGATCTCGCGGCGCAGGGACCCGACTCTTTGCCTCGGGATACGGTGGACCTCCCCGAGGTCGTCATCACGGCCACCCGCGGCGAACGCACGGAGCGCGCGGCGACCCCGATCGCGATATCGATCAGCTCGCCGCGTACGGCGGATCGCGGTGCGAGTCGCGTCACCGCCGATCTCTTTCGCGACATCACCGGCGTGTACGTGCAGCAGACGTCCGCCGGTCAGGGTGCGGTGATCCTGCGCGGGTTCATCGGCAACCAGGTCCTCCTCCTGGTCAACGGCATCCCCATGAACAACGGGACCTACCGCGACGGTCCCGGCCAGTACCTTGCGACGATCGATCCGGACGCCGTCGAGCGGATCGAGGTGATTCGCGGCCCGGCCTCGGTGCTGTACGGGTCCGATGCGCAGGGCGGTGTAGTGAACGTGATCACGCGGCCGCACACGGCCGCTGCCGGGTGGACCGTGCGCGGAACGGTCCAGGCGTCCAGCGCGAACAGCGGCGGGCGGGCGCGGATGTCGCTCGGGTACGGTAGCGATCGCGTCAGCTTTGGGCTCGGCGGATCGCTGTTGCACGCCGGCGACCTGCGCGCCGGAGGAGACGTGGGCGCGCAGCGACCGACGGGCTTCACGGGCGAGGGAATCGACGGCCGCCTCACGTACAGGCCCACCGGCGCCCACACGCTGACCGTGGGTCTCGAGCACTTTGGCCTGCGCGACGTCCCGCGGTACGACCGGTACGTCGATTTTCGGGCCCCAGCTTTGGGGCGTGACGCGGAGCACGTGTTCGATCCGCAAATCCGCCAGCTCGCGTTTGCCCGACATCGCTTCCGCGCCCAAACCAGCGCGCTGTGGACCCTGCAGACGACCGCCAGCCTCGCGATCCAGCGCGAGGGCCGAACGCGACAGCGGCTGGACGGAAACGGAAACCCACGATCGACCATCGAACGCACGCGTGACGATGTCTACACTCCCGGGCTCAGTGTGGTGGGAACCAGTCTGCCACATGTGGGGGCGCGCGCCGTGATGCTCACCTGGGGCGCGGAAGCGTACCGCGACTATCTCAGCAGTCACGGCGACTTGACCTCGCTCACGCAGGGCAGCACGACGCCGCTCACGCGCGATACCCCGGACGGCCCCATCGCCACCGGCCGTTTCCCGGACGGCGCCCGCATGGACCGCTTGGGCGTATTCCTGGCAGCCGAGTCGCAGGTGATACCCCGCCTCATCGTGTCGGCGGGGGCCCGGTGGAGCCGGTTCGACTCGGAGGCGAACGTGGGGTCGTTGTTCGGCGGTGCCGTGGAGAACAGCTCGTCCGCCCTGACCGGTCAACTCGGGGTGGTCATAACACTCCCGCGCGACATGCGGCTCGCGTTCCGCGTGGCCCAGGGATTCCGCGCACCCAACCTGTACGACCTGACCAATGTCGGCTCGGTTCCCGGTGGGATCGTGGTGCCCAATCCCGACGCCACTTCGGAAGAATCGGTCAGCTATGAGGCGAGCGTTCGGTGGGCAGACGAGATGACGACGTTTGAGGTCACGGGCTATCGCACCGATGTAGATGGATTCATCGACCGCGCCTTCGGGACATTCAACGGCGACACGCTCTTCAACGGGGAACGGGTCTTCCAGGGACTGAACATCGCCACGGCCCGACTCACCGGCGTGGAGGGAGAAGCGGTCCACTCGTTCGGCATCGTGGCGGTGCGACTAACGCTCCTGCTCACGCACGGTGAACAGACCCTGGCCGACGGTACCGAGGGGCCGATGGCGAAGATACCGCCGCTGCGCGGCCTGGCGAGCTTCCGGTGGCAACCCGCCGACCCGCGTTTCTGGGTGGCGTACGATTTTGACTGGGCCGCACGTCAGGGCCGCCTCGCCCAGCGCGATGTCGTCGATCCGCGCATCCCGTCGGGTGGCACGCCGGGATACATCGTGCACAGCATCACCGCGAACGCCGCGCTGACCCCATCGTTCACTGCCACCCTCGGCATCGAGAACATCACCGACAAGCTCTATCGGCAGCACGCAAGCGGTGTCGACGCCCCCGGGCGACATCTGTGGGTTGGTGTGACGCTGTTCGACGGGCTCTGACGGCGGACGAGACCCCTCCACCCCCCGGCTTGCCTGCCATTCCGGGGCTGGCGATATTCTCTGGTCGTTTCCGGCGGTATCGTCTAGGGGTGAGGACGCGGCCCTCTCAAGGCCGAAACACGGGTTCGAATCCCGTTACCGCTATCGCCAATCCTCCGCCCCCATCGTCTAACGGCTAGGACACCACTCTTTCAAGGTGGTAACAGGGGTTCGATTCCCCTTGGGGGCATCGGCCGGCTACCAGCCCCGGCCTGACCGAACGAGTGCTTCCGCGTCCTGCGGCTCCATTGGCCCGGAGAACAGGAACCCCTGCACGTGTTCGCATTCGAGCGTCTGGAGGAACGCACGCTGCTCCTCCGTCTCCACCCCCTCCGCCACGACCGCCATGCCCAGGTTGCGCGCCAGCGTCACGATCGTCCTGACGATCTCGGTGTTCTCTTTATCGATGCCCACGCGACCGACGAACGACTGGTCGATCTTGAGCGCGTCCAGACTGAACCGGTGTAAGTAGCCGAGCGAAGAGTATCCGGTCCCGAAATCGTCGACCTGCACCTGGATGCCGGACGCCTTGAGTTCATCGAGCAGGCGTACGCTGGCCTCCGCTTTATCCATGAGGACGCTCTCGGTGATCTCGAGTTTCAGGGACGAGGCCGGGAGACCCGTTACCGCCAGCGCATCGGCCACGCTCTCGACGAGTCCGGTCTCGCCAAACTGCTTGGGCGACAGATTGACCGAGATCAGGAGCGGCGGATCGCCGTTCCGCGGGATGTCCATCCAGCGAGTAGCCTGGCGGCACGCCTCCCACAGCGCCCACTGACCAATCTTGACGATCAGGCCGGTCTCTTCGGCGAGTTGAATGAATTCGGTTGGGGGAACGCAGCCCCGTTCGGGGTGCTCCCACCGCAGCAACGCCTCGAAACCCGCGAGTCGTCCCGTTGCGAGCGTGATGATTGGTTGATAGACGAGCCTGAATTCGTTTCGGTCGAGCGCGTGCCGCAGGTCCGTCTCCGTCTTGAGCAGCGACATTGCCCGCTCGTGCATGTCTGCATTGAAGATCTCGTGCTCGGCTGTCCCGTGCGACTTGGCGCGGTACATCGCCGTGTCGGCGTCGCGCAGCACCTCTTCCGGCCGGCGGTACCCGTCGTTCGAGAGCGTAATCCCAATGGAGACCGACGTGAAAACCTCGTGCCCGCCCAGCGAGAACACCGCCATCAGTTCCGATTGAATGCGGTCGGCAATGGCGATCGCGTCGTCCTCATCGACGATGTCGTCCAACAGCACGGTGAACTCGTCTCCGCCCAATCGCGCCACCGTATCGCCCGGTCTGAGAGAGGCAGACAACCGGTGGGCGACCTCGATCAATAGCTGGTCGCCCAGCATGTGCCCCAGGCTGTCGTTGATGACCTTGAAGCGGTCCATGTCGAGAAACAGCACGGCAAACTGATAGTCCTTGCGCCGCTTGAGACGCGCGAGCGACCGCTCGAGCAGGTTGGTGAAGAGCGCGCGATTGGGAAGACCGGTCAGGGCGTCGTGAAACGCATCGTGGATCAACCGCTCTTCGGCGAGCTTACGGTCGGAGATGTCGGTCTGCGACCCGGCAATCCGGGTGGCGATGCCGGCGCCATCCCGCTCCACGACCCCGCGGCACAGCACCCACCGGTACGATCTGTCCGCGTGCAGGATGCGATGCTCGTTCTCGAAGTGCGGTGCCCGACCCGTGACGTGAGCATCGATATCGGTCCGTAGCCGATCGACATCCTCGGGATGCACGATAGAGAACCAGTCCTCGCTGCGGTCGCCGATCTCCTGCTCGCCCCGCCCGAGCTGGGCACGCCAGCGGGGCGAATAGTAGACGCGGTCGGTCTCGAGGTTCCAATCCCAGAGCCCGTCGTTTGCGCCGCGGGCCGCCAAGGCGTAGCGCTCTTCGCTCTCCCGCAGCGCCTGCTCGGTCGCCCGGCGATCGGTCACGTCGCGAACCATCCCGCGGAAACCGATGGTGAGGCCCGCCTCGTCGCGCACCGGGCTGACGGACGCCTCGACCTGACGAAGCGTGCCGTCACCGCCAGTCACTTCCCAATCGAAGATGCGCGCCGATGCACCCGTCTCATACACGTCGTGGAACGTGGCGAACACACGCCGCGCATTGATCGCGTCCGTGTACTCGCGATAGTGCAATCCCCGCAACTCCCCGGCGGGGTACGCGAGAATCCGCTGCAGGGCGCTGTTGAACGAGATCAGTACGCCGGCAGCGTCAACCTCGTAGTAGCCGTCCTCGATCGTCTCGAGAATGGAACGGTATTGCTCTTCGCTACGTTGTAGAGCGAACTGCGCGCGCTTGCGGTCTGTGATGTCGTTGGTGAGGGCCAGGAGACAGCGCTCGCCACCCCGCTCGATCACGTCCGCGGAGAAGAGCCCCGAGCGCTCTTCGCCGCTCTTTGTGCGGAACGTGTACTCGAAGTCGCGCACCATGCCACAGCACTCCAGCAGGTCACACACGCGCTCCCGCTCGGCCGGATTGGCCCACAGCCCGATCTCCAGAGTCGTCCGCCCGATGACGGCCTCACGCTCGTGTCCGGTGATCTCGACGAACGCGTCGTTCACCTCGATGATCCGTCCGGTTTCGAGCGCGCTGATGGTGGCGGGCCCGGGCGTGGACCGGAACGCGGTGGAGAATTTCTCTTCCGAGGCCTGAAGCGCCCGAAGCGTGTCGTTCCGCTCGGTGACATCGCGGTAGATGGCGTACACCGCGATCTGGCCGCCCTCGTAGTGGATGGGCGTTCCCAGCACCGAGACCTGGACGAGCGACCCGTCCTTGCACCGCCGGGCCGTCTCGAAGCTGACATGGTCTCCGCTGGCAACCCGGCGCGTAGCGTCCTGCGCCTCGGCCCGAAGACCTTTGGGCGCCAGCAGATCGTCCAGCGCCTGCCCCACCGCCTCCGTCTGGCTGTACCCGAACAACTCCGTGAACGCCCGGTTGACCCGCATGACGCGACTGTCGTTGTCCGCGAGCACAACCGCCTCGGGCGTGCTCTCGAAGAGCTGATCGAGAAGCGCCCGATCCGCCCCGGCGGCATGGGCCCGCACACGTGCCGGCACAGGTGCCTCCGGAAGCACCGGTTCCCGCCGGCGGTGGGAGAGCGCCCAGCGGGCTGCCGTGGCCACTGCGGCGAACGACGCGACCGGGAAAGTCACGGTGACCGTCCCGGCGCGGGGAACTGCAGATTTCCGCCACTGAAGGCGCGCATGCGCCAACTCCATAACTCGTTGTAAAATAGTGACTTACGTGCCTCATCCGTTTGGAGGAGGCACGCTGGCTCACAGACCCTCTTGAGTTTGCGACAAACCCGGCTTCGCTGCTGTGCGGTGCCGCACACCGGCCAAAACGGCGCCTGACCATGTTCGAGCGTGCCAAACCGCATGTTGGCCCTGGTCGTCCCCGAGGGCGTGGTCCTGCTGCTGGTCGTACTCGCACTTCGGTCGAGCGCGCTCACGGCGCACGCGGGGGCGTTCGTCGACCTCTACCCGCTGGGCGTTCTCGTGGCCGGCGTGGCACTCGCGTGGCGCTTCGAGCGGAGCGGCGTTGTGCTGGGCTTACTGGTCCTCGCCGCGGCAGCCGGTGGACTCGCCTGGAGCACCACCCGACAGCCGGGTGTGGCCTCCGCGATGCCGCTCGTTGCGGGCGTGCTCGTGCCGCTCAACCTGATCGCGCTCGGCCTCATCCGCGAACGCGGTCTCTGGACGCGTGAGGGCGGAGTGCGGCTCGTAGTCCTGATCGCCCAGGCCGGGGTGGTCCTTGCACTCCTGACACGCGGACCCGTAGACCTCGCCCCGATCGACTTCCACGTACTTCCCGCATGGCTCACGCGCTGGACGGGACTCGGGGATCTTCCGCTGACCGTACACGTCGCAGCGGTGGGACTGTTTGCGGTGCGCGCGTTCTTCTCCGGTCGCCCAATCGATCGCGGGTACCTATGGGCGAGCGTGGGGAGCCTGCTGGCGTTCTCCGCCGCGCCATCCGTTGCAACTCCGATCGCTACGGCGCTGTTCGCGACCGCGGGCCTGGCACTCGCCATCGCCGTGGTGGAGTCATCCTACTCGCTGGCCTACCGCGACGGGCTGACGGGACTACCGGGCCGCCGAGCACTGGACGAGGCCCTGGACCGAACCCCAGGGTGCTACACGGTGGCGATGGTCGATATCGATCACTTCAAGCGGTTCAATGACCGCCACGGTCACGCAGTGGGCGACCAGGTGCTCCGCATGGTTGCCAGGGTGCTGGGGAAGGTCGGGGGAGGCGGCCGCGCCTTTCGTTACGGTGGAGAGGAGTTCGCCATTCTCTTCCAGCGGAAGGCGGTCGATGAAACCGAGCCGTACCTCGAGCGTCTCCGGAGCGGCGTCGAGCAGTCGCACTTTACCGTTCGAGGTCGCGATCGCCCCAAGAGCAAGCCCCGGCAGCCACGGAAACGGCGTTCCGCATCCCGGCTGTCGGTGACGGTGAGTATCGGCGTCTCGGCCAGAAACGGACGGGATCTCCCACCGATGGAGGTGGTCAAGGCAGCCGATGCGGCGCTGTACAGGGCGAAGCGGGGGGGCAGGAACCGGGTGCGCTGTGACAGGGCGATGTAAGGGGGGAAGCCCAGGGGCAGGTGGGGACGGAAGGCAGGGCCACGGTTGAGAAAACCACGGCCGCTGCAAAAGGGAGCGCGCGCATGGGACCTCCGGGAAGACGAGGCGGGGACAGCCGCACTATGGGAGGCGGTACGGGGGAGGTCGACGAGGGGCGATGAAAGGGGCGCAAATGGAACTGGTCGGCGGCCTCGCTGAGCTCTATTCTTCAGCTGCACAGACGCTCAGGTGCTCAGACGCTCAGGTGCTCAGGTGCTCAGGTGCTCAGGTGCTCAGACGCTCGGGTGCTCAGATGGAGAGGTGGATATGAGAGGCAGGCGTTCCTTCCTACGGGGTATCACGGGGGCTGGGGCAGCGGCGGTATTTGGGGACCTAACGACGGCTCGGGAAGCGGTTGCCGCTCAGATTGCCGCAACACCTCCACTCGCCGCACACCGCTCACCGCGCACGCTTGCGAACGAGTACCTGCTCGACCCGGACATCGTCTACCTCAACCACGCCTCGATCGGGACCATTCCGCGCGTCGTGCACGAGGCCCACACGCGGTATCTCGCACTCTGCGAGGCGAACCCGTGGCTCTACATGTGGGGGGGTGCGTGGGACGAACCGCGCGAAGCGGTCCGGGACGCGGCGGCACGCTACCTGGGTGCAACGCCTGCCGAGATTGCCCTCACGCACAATACGACCGAAGGGTTCAACACGATCGCCCAGGGCCTGCCGCTCGGACCGGGTGACGAGGTCGTCTTCAGTTCGCTCAATCATCCCGGGGCGAGCGTCTGCTGGCATCATCGGGCGCAAGAAAGAGGGTTCGCGGTCAGACAATTCACCTTTCCTATCGCCGACGCGCCCTCGCTCACCACGCACGACGTACTGAACGTCTACGATGAGCACATCACGCCGCGTACGCGTGTGCTTGTCTTCCCGCATATCGACAACATGATCGGCCTGCGTTACCCGGTCCGGGAGCTGACCGACCTCGCACGATCGAAGGGTGTCGAGTTCATCGCGGTGGATGGCGCGCAGGCGGTGGGCATGATCCCGATCGACATGCACGCGCTCGGCGTGGACTTCTATGCCGGGAGTCCGCACAAGTGGATCCAGGCTCCCAAGGGCTTGGGCGTGCTGTACGTGCGCCGGGCGGTGGAGGACACGCTCCGGCCAATGTGGGTGACCTGGGGCCAGGAGCGTTGGGCCGGTAGCGCACGCGTGTTCGAGGATTATGGTACGCGTAACCTGGCAGCGGCCCTGGCGCTCGGCGACGCCTTCGATTTCCAGACGCGATTGGGCCAAGAGACGAAGGTGCAGCGCTACCAAACGCTCTGGCAGCACGCGCGCTCGGTGGTCGAGGCCTCGCCGCGGCTCATCTGGCGAAGCCCACGTTCGTGGGAGCGCGCAACGTCACTGTTCGCCGTGAGGTGCGCGACATCGGGATCGCGCAGGTCTACCGCGCTCTGTGGCCCGATCAGGGCGTCGTCTTTCGCGCCTTTGCCGACCCGGAATTGAACACCGCACGCCTCTCACCAAACACGTTCACGACCGAAGAGGATCTCTCCCGCGCGCTCGCTGCCATGGCGTCCGTCGGGCGCTGACAGCGTGACCGCCGCACACTGGCAGAGACCGATTCCTCGCGGTATCGTTCTCACGAACTCGAAACTCTTGGAGTATCCGTCGTATGGCCATCACGATCGAGCGATTCGTAGAAGAGATGGAGAAGCTCAAGACCGAAATGGATGCCGGCCTACAGCATGGGGAGTACGATCAGCGGCTCGCACGGATCATCCACGAGTTGCGCGAGCGGAAACTCGACGCCGACAGAGCGAAGATCACGAGCACGCTCGAAGACCTGCTGAGCCGGGCCGTGATTACATCGGGTGTCAAAGAGCACTTGGAGAAACGTCTCGGTCTCGTCTGAGCGCCGCGCCGTGAAGATTGACGGCCGCCTCTCTGCGGTGAAGCATCCCAACACTCGGCGAGGAGCTAACCTTCACTCACCGCAGAGCCCGCTAGGGTACGGTCACTTCCCGCCTTTCCGTCATTAGCGGCAACGCCACCAACGTCATCGTCGCCGCCGTCACCGTCCCGATGATCACTGCAATGCCAAATCGTTGCGTCGGTGGGAACTGCGACAGCGCAAAGATGCCAAACCCAGCGCAGATGATCAGCGTTGCGCCGAGGATGGCCGGCAGCAGTTGCGACCGCGCGTCGCGCCACGCCCGGGAGTCGGAAAGCCCCTCACCCCGGAGCCGCCGGACCCGTGTCACCAGGTGAATCATCGAATCGACGCCCATCGCGAGCGAGATGTTGGCGGCAGGTGAAGTGATGATATCGAGCGGGAGCCCTAGATGACCCATCGCGCCCAGCACGACCACGGGAATCCCCGCCAGGCCTGCGACCATGGCCGCCGCCCACGAGCCACGCCGCGCAACAATGAACGCGATCCCCACAAACAAAACGACAAGCCCGCCGAGCCCGTACCGCACGCTGCGTGAGATCAGCCGTCCAAGCTGCGCCTGTAGCTCGAAGACCCCGCCGGTTTGAGCGACCTCGAACCCGTGCCCGCGCGCGACGGCGCGCATCCGCTCCGTCGTCGCGGCGCGTCCCTCGAACACGCCCGACTCGCGCATGCGGAGGAAGTAGAGCGCCTCACTTCGGTCGGCGGACACGAAACTGCGCGAGATGTGGTTGAAGAGTGGCGTATCGAGGATATCGAGTAGCTGACTCCAGCCCAGCAATCCCGCGAGTGGCTGCCGCTTCGCGTGCGACAACATGGGGGCCGGCGACAAGACGACACCCACCGCCGAATCCGACTCCAGTTCCTCCTGCAGATCCCACATGCGCTCGTAGATGGCATCGGTATCGATGCGCGCACCGGCCGTATCGCGGACCGCGAGATAGAGCGTGCTGCTCCCGCCATCCCGATCGATCGCCTCGAGCCCCGCGCGGAGGTCGCTCCCGGGAGCGAAGTACGACAGTAGGGACGGTTCCGTCGCGAGCCGGAACACACCCGGCACGCCCGCGATCACGAGAGCGGCGATGAGCACGAGCCAGATGCGCCGCCGCGGCGGCCGTGAGAGGATTTCGGGCATGCGCGTCCCGCGCGCCGTCCGCGCGCCGACGCCCGCCGAGCGCAGGAACAAAGGAAAGACACCGTACGCCACCGCGAGCGCTACGCCTGCGCCGATCGCCCCAGCTATCCCCAGCTCGCGCAGCGGGCGCGCGGACGCCAGCAACAGTGCCAGGAACCCGAGCATTGTCGTGGCCATACTCCAAAACGACGCCGAGAATGTCATCCGCACGGCCGCGGACGCGGCATCGGGTGAGAGATGTTCCGCGAGGGCCCGCCGCCAGTTGGCGGTGAGAAAGACCGCGTGCGAGAGCGTGAGCACGAAGACGATGGTCACGATGTTCGCCGTCAGCAGCCCGATCCGCACGCCGAGCAGCGTGTTGACGATCAGCGTCACGGCACAGGAAAGCAGACATGCCGTGAGCGTGCCAAGGACCACGGCCCCGACTCGATAGACGACAGCGATCATTGCACCGAATACCAGCAACGCTGCGAGGCTGAACGTCACGAAGTCGCGCGACAGGCTGCGGCGGATCAACTCGACGACGTACAGGACGCCCGAGACCTGGATCTGCCGGGCCCCCGCCCCCCTGTCCACCCCACTGATGACGTGCTCGACCCCTGCCACGAGGGTCGCGGTACTCTTCTCATCGACCTGCAGGATGATGTTGGTGGCGCGCCCGTCCGGCGTGGTTAGCAGCCGACCCCAGAGCGGGCTGGTGGCGTCTTCGGTCGCGACGCTGTACGCCGCCACGACGCCGTCGACAGCCCGGAGGGAATCGGCGAGCGAGCGCACGGTCGCCCGGTACTCGGCGCTCTCGAGGTTATCTCCGGGGACCCGCACCACCAGTTGCTCGGGTGAGGGGAACCGTTCCTGAAGCTCGGTGGTAGCTCGCAGTTGGGGATCGTCTTCCGAGAAGAAGAACTCGCTCTCGACGCGCGGCGCGAGATCCACGAACACGATGACCCCCGCCACGACGACGGCCGTCGCGGCGACGAGTACCAGGTCAGTGCGGATGCGCATGGCAACTTAGATTACCACCACGGGAACCAATCACGAAAGCCGCAGGCAGGAAAACCATGATCGAGCTGAAAGCCATACTCGCAGCGGCCGCCTTGGCCGCACCAATCTCAACCGCAGCGGCGCAGGAGGCCGAGGTCCAGGCCGCGATGGAGGCAACGCTTGCGGCGTGGAACGTTGGTGACCTGGAAGAAGTTGCCGCGCACTACGCGGCCGGGACGCGCGGGTTCTTCCTGGACGGGGGCGTGCTGCTGCGCGGGTTCAACCTCCCGGCACTGCAAGCGGCATACGCTGCCGGGTTCCGCGCGAGCTTCACTGCACGCGACGTCGACGTACGGGTACTCGGGAACGTTGCGGTGGCCGCCGCCTACCTCGACGGCTCGCTCACGCTTCCGGGTGGCGAGCCACAGGCAGGCATATGGCGGTATACGGAGACGCGGGTGAACGAGGACGGGCGTTGGCTCATCGTGCAGTATCACTTCTCGCAGATGACTACGCCCACCGGACGGTAGCCGCGGCCCCGAATCCCGCGGCTAGTACTCGTCGCCCAACCCGAACGTCGGCTGCCGAGTGACCCAGCGCCCGCCGGTGAAGTCCGGAAACGGGACGGGTTGGCTCCCGCCGGCCACCGAACGCTCCGACAGCGGGCTGATCACGCTCCACGCCGCAGCATCGTACACATCGAGCGGGGTCGGCTCGTGCCGCTTCACCGACTCGAGAAATCCGTGCAGCACGAAAAAGTCCATGCCGCCGTGTCCCGCACCGGTGGCGCGTTCCTCGTATCGCTGCCACAGCGGATGGTCGTACCGTTCGAGATAGGGAGCCGCCTCTTCCCAGCGATGGGGCCGCTCGCTCACCCCCTCGAGATAGATCGACCGGTTGTCGCTCATCCAGATACCTTTCGTGCCCTGCACGCGGAAGTTCAACGAGTAGGGTCGCGGCAGATTCGTATCGTGACTCACGACCATAGTCTGACCGTTGGCGCACTTGATCACGGTCGTCACGATGTCACCCAACGCGAATCGGACGCCGGCGTTCGGGTGACCTTCCCCACCCTGCGCCACGATGTACTCGTGTAGTCCACGGGTCTGGGTGGCCGTAGAGGTGAGGTACAGGAAGCGATTGCCGTGGTTGATGTTCAGACAGTTCGCCATGGGACCCACGCCATGCGTGGGGTAGAGATCGCCGTTGCGGCGAATGGCATGTTGTGTCCGCCAGCGAGCCTCACCCGTCGACCCCGGACCGAACTCGGCGCCGGGCTGGAACTTGATGGCGCGCAGGTCGTGCTGATACCCACCCTGGCAGTGCATCAACTCGCCAAAGAGCCCCTCGCGCACCATGTTGAGCACGGCAATCGTGTCCCGGCGATAGCAGACGTTCTCCATCACCTGGCACGGCATACCCGTGTCCTCGGAGGTGTGCACCAGTTCCCAGCAATCCTCGACCGTGACCGCCGCGGGGACCTCGACGCCGACTGTCTTGCCGGCCCGCATCGCGGCGACGGCCATGGGCGTGTGCCATAACCAGGGAGTGGCAATGATGACGGCATCCAGATCGTCCCGCGTCACGAGGTTGCGGAAATCCTCTTCGCCATTACCGTAGGCGACGGGGGCATCCTGCCCCGCTTCCTCTACGGACCGTACGGCGTTGCCGAGCGCCTCCGGATCGATGTCGCACAGGGCGTTGATCTTCGTATCGTCGCGCCGCAGCGCAAGCCCAAGGGTGCTCGTCCCGCGGCCGCCGACCCCGATGATTCCGAGGCGTACTTCGCGGTCGTCGCGGCCGATCACGATATTGGGTCTGAAACCCGCGATTCCGGCCACGGCGCCGGCGCTCCCTTGAACGAACGTCCGTCTGTCCATCGGCATCGTCGCTCCTTGCTCGTGCGGTCGGTGCAGAAGGGTTAGAATCTACCTGCCATGGCCGTGACGACCAGAGACATCGACGACCTGAAGCGCCGCTTTCACCAGGCGTACGGCTCCCGTGCGCCCACGCATCTGGTCCAGGCTCCGGGCCGCGTCAACCTGATCGGCGAGCACATCGACTACAACGGTCTCCCCGTGCTCCCGATGGCCATCGACCGCCGCATCCTGCTGTTGCTCCGTGCCCGCACCGACAACGTCATACGGGTCACGAACACCGATCCACGTTTCTATCGCGCGGAATTCACGTTACGTCATGATATCCCGACGTCCCCGGGCGGGAACTGGGTGAACTACCTCAAGGCGGGGGCGCAGGCGGTTGTGCGCGCGCACGGGGTGGAGGTGGGGTTCGACGCTGTGATCGGGTCGTCGCTTCCCATCGCGGCGGGGTTGTCCTCTTCGTCGGCACTGGTGGTCGCAACGGCGCTCGCCTTGAATCATGTGAACGCGATCGATTCGGATCCGGTCGCGCTGGCGTCTCTGCTTGCCGAGGGTGAACGCTACGTGGGCACGCAGGGCGGCGGCATGGACCAGGCGATCTGTCTCGCCGCGCGTGCGGGCACGGCCTCGCGGATCACGTTCGATCCGTTGCGCGTCACACCGCGCCGCGTGCCCAAACACTGGCGCTTCGTCGTGGCACATTCTCTCGCGGACGCGGAGAAATCCGGCGCCATACAGGAGACGTACAACAAGCGGACACAGGAGTGTGAGGCCGCCCTCGCGACCATGGCACAGGCGCTGAACCGGCCCATGCCCACGTACATGTCGTTACTCGAGACCGAAGACTACGGCGCCTTGCGCAACGCCATCGAAACGCTCGACGAGCGCTTCGCGAAGCGGTTTCGCCACGTCGTCTCGGAGGTGCGCCGCGTGTTCGAGGCGGAGCGCGCGATGGAAGCTGATGACCTCGCCGCGTTTGGGGGCATGCTGGTGGCGTCCCACCTCAGCCTGCGTGACGACTTCGAGGTGAGCACACCCGATCTGGACATGCTGGCGGAGATCGCGCTGGATGGCGGTGCCGCAGGCGCGCGGCTCACCGGGGCCGGCATGGGCGGCTGCGCGATTGCCGTCACCGACGCGGATCACGTGACGTCGGTGGTCGAGGCATTGGCCGAGCGCTTCTACCGCCGGCGTGGGGTGCGCGATCCGGAGGCGATGCACCTTTTCGCGGCGGAGCCGTCACACGGGGCTTCCGTGTCAGCGATGTGATGATGTGTCGGCGTCGGCCGGCTCCACCCCATGCCCTCCGGGGCGTTATGGACCCGATCCCCGTGTCGGCGGGCGGGATGCCACCGCCTCCCTGCCCGATACAGTGTTCCGGTGAACATCTTGGACATGTTCTCCTCCTGACTGGAGTGCAAACACCATGAGGCTCAATACCAAGGCGTTGATGATCGTGTGCGCCGCCCTCTGGGCGGGACTCTTCCTGTTCGTGGGCGTCGCCAACCTGATCTGGGAGCCCTACGGCGCGGGGCTGCTCCAACTCGGCGCGTCGATCTATCCGGGTTACGAAGGACCGGCCGGGTTCGGCTCGGTGATCGTCGTAACACTGTACGCGCTGGTGGATGGTGCCATCTGTGGCGCGCTCTTCGGCTGGCTCTACAACATGGTGGCGAGCAAGTCGGCCTAGCGCGCCATCATCGGAGTCCATGACCACGAGCCCATCCGGTGGTTCCCGCGCTCAAGCGCGGGCTCGGCGCTGGCGCGGCGCGATTTGCAGGCGCTCGGCAGTCCTTCACGACCACCCGCGCGTAGCGCGCCGACCGCGTCCGCGAGCTTGCGAGCGGCGCGGCGCCGAGCATCGCGAGTCGGAGACGAGCGATGACTCGGCAACCGGGGCTTCTAGCCCCGGGACACGAGGGTCAGCTTCATGACGTCAGTTGATCGTCTCATCGAGGCCCTGGCCGACCGCTACCGCGTCGAACGCGAACTCGGTCGCGGCGGGCAATGGAAAAGCCAGGCGGCACTGAGCCACCCGGCTTCCCTCGGCGTAGCGAGTCTGGCTACGCAGCGGCACTCCGTGTCTCAAAGGTATGGTTCGGCGTGAGCCGAGTCAACGCGGTGGGTGCTGGCGGTGGGATTCGAACCCACATGGGCTTGCGCCCCACGGAGTGCCGCTCCGCTGCGTCTGCCAATTCCGCCACGCCAGCACCACAACGGCAGCGAACCATGGCAGCCCAAAGGCCGAAGACGCGGGAGATCGTACCCGATGCCGACCGCCCGACCATGATAGCACCGTCGGTGCGCAGCGTTGGTACCATTTCGTTGCCGACTCTACCAAAGCCACGCACGGAGGCCGCCTAGTAATGGGCGTCGCTGAGAGCCTGGCGTCCGCACTCGCCGACCGCTACCGCGTCGAACGCGAACTCGGCCGCGGCGGCATGGCCACCGTCTACCTCGCCGAAGATCTCAAACATCACCGGCAGGTCGCGCTTAAGGTCTTGCGGTTTGCCAGCGTAGCCGAGGTCAAGAACCGGCTATCCGAGTATCTAGCCAGGGCCCGGCGGAAGAACGAGCCCATTATCGTCACTTACCACGGCAAGCCTTACGCCTTGATCCAGCCCCTTTCGGAACAGGATCTGGAGGAGTTGGAATGGAGGGAATTGGCGACGACGCGCTTGGCCGGCGCATGGGAGGGTGAGAAGGACGCCCTCTATGACTACCTATAAACGCGGTCAGGTCGTCGTGGTCGACGTCCCGTTCTCGGGTGGGTCGGGCTCCAAGCTTCGGCCCGCCCTCGTCATCAGCGCCGAGACCTTCCACCGAGACCTTCCCGACGTGATCGTCTACCCTGTCAGCAGCCAGCCTCGCTATTACGATCACGCTAGATCGGCTTGAACAGCTCCGTCAACGCTAGCTCGAACGGCGCGCCCGTTCCCGAAGGCACCCATTCAATGTGCTCACGCTCTTCGTGCGGAACCGTCGCTTCCGGAGTCCACACTTCGACCACTTGGGCATCCGGATCCACGATCCAGTAGAGCGGAATCCCAACTTCCTGATACAGGCGTCGCTTTGTGAATCGATCGTAACGGGCAGTCGACGGGCTCAACACCTCGACCGCGAGTTGGAGATGCTGCATCCGCGACCAGTCCATGGTCCGGGCTTCCTCGAGATCGACCACGAAGAGATCCGGTTGCACGAGAATATATCCGGACCCCACGAGATGTCGGCTGGAGAAGCGAGCAGGTGCCCGCACGGCTCTGTCTCCAGATAGCGAAAGAGAGCGCTATGGAGCCGACCGACCACGGTTTGGTGCCAGGCCCGCGGCGCGGGCGTCACGAGGAGTTCGCCGTGGACGGTCTCGTACCGTTTGCCGTCGTCGGGAAGGGCTCGGACCATGTCCGCAGTGTGGTACAGAGGAGCGGCCATACCCATAAGGTCTGCTCGGCGTGTTGGGGAGCGCAAGGGAAACGCGCCTACTCAAACCCCACCTTCGGCAACACCCGAAACAACCCAACAGCCCCCACCACCGTGACGACGGCGAGCACCGCCCCCAACCCGATGTTGCCGTAGACGAAGAACCCGGTAGCGAACAGTGCCGAGTAGACCGCGAGACATCCAAAGAACCACCCCGCGAGCCCCGCGCCGATCCCGCTATCGGGACCGTCACCCGTTACCACCACCTTCTTCCATCCTCGACCCGAGGGGCGGACCGTGTCGTAGAACGATTGGAGCGTGTCCCGATCGGCAGGTGGTGTGAGCGCGGTGACGCTCAGCCAGGCGACGGTCGTGATCGCGACGCCTATGACCAACTGAAGGGATGCGTGCAGCGGCGCGAAACCCAGATTCTCGTGCGCGAACTGGAAGTACACGGCCACGACAAACGAAACGATCATCCCCGATATCTCGCTCCACGCGTTTACGCGCCACCAAAACCAGCGCAGCAGAAAGATCAGGCCGGTGCCGGCACCGACCTGGAGCAGGATCTGAAACGCCTGTAACGCATTCTCCAACCACAGCGACACGATCGACGCCAACACGATCAGGATCACCGTCGACCCCCGTGCCACCGTCACGTAGTGCCGCTCGTCCCGATTGGGCACGAGGAACCGGCGATAGAAATCATCGACGATGTATGAGGCACCCCAGTTGAGATGCGTGCTGATCGTGGACATGTAGGCGGCGGCCAACGACGCCACGACTAGGCCGAGGATACCGTGCGGTAGGAACACGAGCATTGCCGGATAGGCGAGGTCGTGGCCGATGATCGACGGGTCGAGATTCGGGAACCGCACGGCAATGGAGTCGAGCGTCGGATAGACGACCAACGACGCGAGCGCCACGATGATCCACGGCCAGGGACGGATCGCATAGTGGGCGATGTTGAACCAGAGCGTCGCGCGCATCGCATCCCGCTCGTCGCGCGCGGCGAGCATGCGCTGCGCCACGTACCCGCCCCCACCGGGCTCCGCCCCCGGATACCACGTGCTCCACCACTGTACGGCGATGGGGATGATCAGCACGGTGGCCGCCGTGCGCCAGTCCGAGAAGTCCGGCAACAACGCGAGCTTGTCCGCTACCGCCGGGTTCTGGATCAAGGCGGTCAGGCCACCCACCTCCGGCTGCCCCACCGCAAAGTACGCCGCCGCGAGCGCGCCGATTATGGCAATCGCAAAGAGGAGTAGGTCGGTCACGACCACACCCCACAGCCCCGACGTAGCGGAATACAGCACCGTGACCGAGCCGGCGACCAGAACGGTCGTGTACCTGTCCACTCCCAACAGCACGCCACTTATCTTGATGGCCGCCAAGGTAACGGTCGCCATGATCATGACGTTGAAGAACACGCCGAGATAGAGCGCGCGAAATCCGCGCAAAAAAGCGGCGGGTTTCCCCGAATAGCGCAATTCGTAGAACCCCATGTCGGTAAACACGCCGGACCGCCGCCACAGTCTTGCATAGAAAAACACGGTACACATACCGGTGATCAGGAACGCCCACCACACCCAGTTCTGGCTCACCCCGCCGGTGCGCACTAGATCGGTGACCAGGTTCGGTGTGTCGGTAGAGAAGGTCGTCGCGACCATCGACGTGCCCAACAACCACCACGGGAGCCGCCGTCCCGAAAGGAAGAACTCCTTTGTCCCGCTTCCCGCCCGACGTGCGAAGACCAGGCCCGCCACAAGCACTGTGATTCCATACAAGGAGACGACGAACCAATCCAAACCGGTGAGTTGCACTGGCTACACCTTTCGGCTCGCGTGTGAAGCGCGACGCCACAATGTCGCGGGATAGCTCCCCGCTTCCATCAAATGCTGCAACCGGCTCGCGACCCACGCCCGGTCGTCGGGAAACGTGACGCCGACAGTCCGTTCATCGGTCGGCACCGCTCGGACGCGCGCCACCCCGCGCTCGATCATGCCGTGGACTTGAGAACTCAATAGAAATTCACTCGCCTCCGCGTTGCCGGGTATCCGCCGAAACGTGTCGAAGACCGTGCGGAGTAACGGGAAAACCGCAGGCGTGAACGCCCAGAGATTCATCGACACGATCTCATTACCCGCAAAAGCGCACGGCTCGCCGTCGAGATCCCGTCCCACTATGTGGCCGTGGTCATCACGTGCAAGGTCACGGATCTCACTTAAGCCCACCACATACTCGTCGTCCGCGACGGCACAGACTGCCCGCGACACACCGCCGCACGGCGACAGCGTGTTCTCCAATCGGTACGCGGCCATCGCAAACGTATTCGGCGCCCGTTCCGCCCGCAGCGCATCCCACGTAGAGCGCAACGCCGACGCTCCGTAGAAGTCGTCGGCGTTGATCACCAGGAAGTCGGACCGGACTGCGGCGGCCGCTGCGAGCACGGCCTCCCCCGTACCCCAGGGCGCGGCGCGTCCGGGTACCGGTTCCTGGAACGCGAACGCCACGTCGAGCACCGAGCCAAAGCTGCGTGCCACGTGGTGTTGGAAGGCGGATGCGAGATCGGGACGTATGACGATGACAACACGAGTGCACCCGGCCTGAACGGCATCGTAGACCGCATACTCGAGGAGCGTCTCGCCGTGTGGCCCAAGCGGCGCTAGTTGCTTATGGCCACCGTATCGGGTCGCCCGACCCGCCGCCAGGACGACGAGGGTGAAACTCAAACCCGCT
Organism: Gemmatimonadota bacterium; assembly: GCA_036679645.1. GTDB lineage: Bacteria > Gemmatimonadota > Gemmatimonadetes > Gemmatimonadales > GWC2-71-9 > JADFNB01. The sequence goes on from JAZDCY010000014.1 coordinate 215,553, forward strand.
GCGGCCGCTCGTCCAACTCGATGACCATGCCTCCAATCCGCGGCGCCAGCAAATTGTAGGTCACGGCGAACAGGTAGGTGGTCGCCCCCATCGCGATCGTCACGACGGGGCTCCAGACGACGACTACTACGACGGTGCCCCACTCGGCGGACCCGAACAGGGCGACCAACGCAAGAATAACGAGCCACATGGCTTGCATGACGAAGAACGTGGTCGCGAGCATGAACGAAGTGCGTCGCGCCTCGATACGCTTGATCTCGATCATGGGAACCTCCTGCACCCAGTCACAGGGTTGCGCGCCGAACAGAGTCGGCCATACTATGTGGCGTACATGCCCGAACTCCAACCCTATCCGAGGAGGTGATCCCTTGTCCGACTGTAGACCCGGCGCCAGCCTGGTGTGGGCAAACGATCGCCGTTCGGTAAGCTGATCCAGAACCGAATCGCGACTCCGCGCCGCTGATCGGACGCCATAGGGCGATCGTACCAGGCTGCGCGCAGGAACAACCGCGTCGTCGGGCATTCGGTCCCGACGGCGCGGTTTGGCGTACGGCTAGGTGCTCAGGTGCTCAGGTGCTCAGACGCACAGACGCACGGACGCACGGACGCACGGACGCACGGACGCACAGATGCGCAGGCGCTCAGACTAGCCCGTCGAGGGTCGCCGTCCCATTGCTCATGCGAATTGGGCGATGGAGACGAGTAGGTGACAACATTCGGGGAACGCGTCAAGGCGGGACGCTGGGTGCGAACACCCTGCACAACTCCTGTCAGCCAGCGCACGAGGCGTCGTTGGGAAGTCCGGTCGAGTTTGCCGCAATCGGGTATCCCGCCCCAACGCATGGGGACTTGCGCGCTGCGTGCAAGGTAGGGGCGCACGCAGTGCGCTTGACGACTACCGTCCAAAATGCAACTTTTAGGGCATGGTCACTACCCCAACCCGGGACCCGAACGAGGGAATCCATCGGTTTTTCGACGACCTACGTGCTGGACTCGATCGCAGGGCCTGGCACGACCGGCGGAAACAAGATCGGCGAGCGGAACCGAGACGGATCAGCATCGACCGTCGCAGTCGGGCCGACCGCCGGGCGCTAGAGCGCCGCGATGAGGATGATCGCCGCCGCAGCGACTTCCAGCCGTTTACCCGAGACGAAATGTCGGCGATCGAGGCGATGCTCCACGGAGACCGCAAGCCGGTGGTCTGCCCGAAGTGCGGGGGCAACCTGCTGCTGGCCCTCCCCGGCGCGCGCGGCGCCAAGACGCCGCATGCGGTGCATGCGGTGCAGTGTACTGCCTGCCGCGGCCGTATGGCGATCGAAGCCGCCTAGGAAGTGCGCGGTTCGAAGAAATCCTCCGGCTCGACTCCGAGCCCGTCCGCAACGCGTGCGTAATAGTTGAATAGCGAGATCACCTGCACGGCGTCGTGGATTGCCCGGTCATCGAACCCCCGTCGGCGCAGCGCAGCGACGTCTTCGGCGCACATCGATCGTTCGTCACGTGTGAGTTTGGCCGCGAACTCGCACAGTGCCCGATCAGCAACCGGCAACTCGGCCGTGCGCCACGACCGGACAACTGCACGGACGTACCTATCCGCCTCATCGCTCGTCGCGAACTGCCCGGCGACCTCTTCCCGGAGGTCGTACGCGTGCGCCTGCGTTCAGTAGAAGCATTCGAGTTCCGCCGAGGTCACGGTGGCCAGCAACTCGCGTTGTGCGCGTGTGAGAGGCGATGGGCTATTCATGATCGCCACATACAGATCCATGCTCGCCTTGAGGACGAGCGGGTTCTGGCTCATGATGTGGACGATGTGCCAAACCCGCCCGGCCCGGCGGAACGCCTTGTCGAATTCCCGCTTGAGCGGGCCGGTCGCCTCATCGAGGGGGACTTGATCGATCCAGGGCATCAGCCATAATAGCAGGAGGAGTTGCCATGTCACTTGGACCACGAAACCGCTCAGCGCCGGAGATCGACGCGCGCCCCGGCCGGAAAGGCCACTTAGGCCCCTTCCCGGAGCCGCCGTGCACACCGCGGCCGCCTGCCGATCCGCCGCCAATCCGACTCCCCGACGGGTTCTGCACGACCGAGCCCGATGGGGGTCTACTCCGCATGCTGAGCGGCCTGTTCCGCACCCGGCGCTGAGGCGGTGACCGCCGGCGCAGGCGACGCGGCCGTACAACGCGGCCGCCGTACGACCGTGCTCAGCATCGGCGTGGCCCTGGTGGCCAGTGTCGCAACCTCCACGGTCGCGCTGATCCAGCTCGATTACGATTGGACCGATGCCCCAGGCAGTACGCTCATGGCCATCGTGCGCTGGGTAGCGGCCCCGCTCGTTGTCCTCGTTCTTGGCGGGATTGTCTCGTCCGGACGTCCCTGGGCTCGCTGGGCGCTGACCGCCTTCCTCGCCGCTGGGGCGGCGTGGGTTCTGGTCCTCGCCGACTTCAACCGCCCCATCCTGCCGTTCGCGCTGGCGCTGGCCGCGGCCTGGGGACTGGGTGGGACCGCACTGGCGCTCACCCCGGGTGTCGCCCGTTTCCTCTGCCACCGCCGCCGGCAATGGTTGACGCAGACACTGGGACCACTCACGTGTATCGTCGATAGCGAGCGATGGCTCGACGTGCTGGCGGCCTGGCAGCGGGACCAGCTCATGTCGCGCCGGGAGCACCGCCGCGCCACTCGCGTCCTCGCGGATTGGCTGGACGCGCAGCAGATCTCGCCGGATCGGGTGCGCGGATTCCGGACCCGTCTCGAGGAACTCGGCATGGGCGATGGCGCGGAATCGGAGCAGATCGCACTCGGTACGGCGGTCAGCTAGCCGCGCCGGGGCCGCGGGCGTATCGTTGGCTATTCGGCACCTCTACCGCGCCACGACACCGCGGCGCAACGGCCTGAGGGTCGAGACAGGAGACGAGAATGTCATCGCCCGATACCGCACACGATACGGACACTCCCCGCAAGCCACGGGATGACGAGGTAGATGTCTATGGCTTGACGCACGTCGGGAAGGTCCGGAAGACCAACCAGGACCACTTTCTCATCTGCTCACTCCGGAAACAGATCGAGATCCACAACACGAGTCTCGAGGTGGAGAAGCTCCAGACGGAAGGCGACCGGATGGCTTTTCTCGCCATGGTCGCGGACGGTGTGGGTGGCGGTACGAAAGGTGAGATGGCGAGCCGAATTGCGCTCGAGACCGTGACGCGCTACGTGACGATGAGCATGCGGGCCTACCACGAAATCGATTCGAACGACGACCAGGCGTTCCTCGACGCACTCCAGGAAGCCGCGTGGCAGTGCCACGCGAGCGTCGTGGCCGAAGCCGAGGCGGACTCGGATCGCCGCGGCATGGCGACCACGCTTACTCTGTGGATCGGCGTCTGGCCCCGCGCGTATCTCCTTCAGGTCGGCGACAGCCGGTTCTATATCTTCCGCGACAACGAGCTGACGCAGATTTCACGCGACCAGACGATGGCCCAGGAGCTAGTGGATCAGGGTGTCCTGACCATGTCCGGCGCGTTCAACACCAGGTGGGCCAACGTCCTCTCGAGCTCGATTGGTGGACAACAGACCGCACCACTCGTCACACGAATGGACCAGGATTGGAACAACGTGGCGTTGCTCTGCAGCGACGGGCTCACGAAACACGTGACGGACGAGCAGATTGCAGATCGCCTGCGCTCCTGGACGACCGCAAAGGAGGTGTGCGAGACGTTGCTACAGGACGCGCTGGATGACGGTGGGACGGACAACATCACGGTGATCGCCGGGAGGGACGTCAAGAAGGACTAACTTTTGCGCTCCGTCTCTCTGCGATTAAGTTGAACGGAGCACGGCATCAGGATTCATGATTCGCAGGGAGGCGAATGCCGGCACGTCCATCCGGACAACGACGAAGGAGCGACCGTCGCCACCTTTTCGACCGGCGGTCACCGCTCCAGCGTCGATCGGCGCAAGACCGCCGCCGCGGCGAGCGGCGGGAACTGAGTCTCCGACTCGCCCAGGAGCGCCGCCTGCGACACGATCGGCGAACCGAGCACCGGCGCGAGGCAGAAGACCGGCGGGTCAATTCCCTGCGCCGTCACCTGCGCCGGCGGCGCGAGACCCCGACACCCTACACGGCCGACGAGCTGGCGATGGTCCGCGAACTCTTCTTCGTTCCAGGCCGGCGGCCAGTATGCCCAACCTGTTCCGGCACATTCTCCCTCGGCCGCCCGCGAGCCCGGGGGGAGGAGATCGTTCGCCGGGTACAGTGTACCGGCTGCGGCAAGGCCGCCATCGTGACAAACAGCCGCGCCCTACGCGTCCTGGTGATCGAACAGAAAGATTCCGTCCGGCGTGCGGTGCGTGAGATCCTCGCCGGCGCCGGCCACGAGGTCATCGAGGCGGCCGATGCGGGCGTGGGCTTGCGTGCCTATGAAGCACGGCCGCCCGACCTCGTGTTCATCGATGTACACGCACCGGGGCGCATGAATGCGGCGGACTTCGTGCGCAACCTCCGCAAGGCCTTTCCCGACGCGCGCGTCGTGGCGATGGCCGGCCGGCCGTCGTACGGCATGGTCGACCCCGCCATGGTGACAACCCAACTCGGCGCCATGCGCACCATCCGCATGCCGTTCTCCAAAGACGATGTCCTCCGTATCGTTGAAGAAGCCCGCCGGTAGCGGTGAGAGGAGCAGCCGGATGACCGAGCCGCGATCAACACCGGACCCGACAGACCGAAAGCCCCGCAACGACGAGATCGATGTCTTCGGGCTGACACATACGGGCAAGGTGCGCAAGGTAAACCAGGACCACTTCCTCATCTGCTCGTTGCAGAAGAACGTTGTCGTGCACGGGACGAGCCTCCCCACAATAGAGGACCTCCCACTCGGCGGGGAGCGGGTCGCCTTTCTGGCCATGGTGGCCGATGGCGTCGGCGGGGGCGCCAAGGGAGAGACCGCGAGTCGTCTGGCGCTACAGGCCGTCACCCGGTACGTGGCCGACAGCCTGCGCTGTTACTACGACTCCAATGTGACGAACGACCAGGAGTTTCTCGATGCGTTGCAGAACGCGGCCATGGAAAGCCACGTGAGCGTGACGCAAGAGGCAGAGGGTCACCCGGACTATCGCGGGATGGCGACCACACTTACGGTCTGGTTGGGTATCTGGCCGCGGTCCTACCTGCTCCAAGTCGGCGACAGTCGCCTTTATTTGTTCCTAGACGGGACGTTGACCCAGATCACGCGTGACCAGACGATGGCGCAGGAGCTGGTCGACAAGGGAGTCCTGACGAGCTCAGGCGCCTTCAGCACGCGGTGGGCGAACGTGCTGTCGAGTTCCATCGGCGGCCACCAGACCGCACCGGTGGTCACACGGCTCGACCAGGCGTGGGGAGCGGTCGGGTTGATCTGCAGCGACGGCCTGACCAAGCACGTGTCGGACGAGCAGATCGCCGAGCGGCTCGGGAACATGATATCCGCGAAACAGGTCTGCGAGGACCTGATTCAGGATGCCCTGGACGGAGGGGGAACCGACAACGTGACGGTCATTGTTGGTCGATCAGTCCGGAAAGACTGACGGCCACCGGGCGGGACGACACAGATCATCTGGCGCGCAACCCGCGCGCGTGGTATAACACATGCTGTATTCCACTACTACGTTAACCTTGGTACCTCACGCTATGGGTTCTGCCGTATCCGAAGAACGCCGAGTGGATGAACGGCGTCACATCGTCGACCGCCGTTCTCCCGCCTCGCGTCGCGCCGTCCGTGATCAGCGGGCGCGACAGCGCCGGTCTGTGCACCTTCGGGTGGCACGCGATCGGCGGGGGAGCGGAGAGCGGCGTTCGTCGTATCGCCGACATCTCCCCGATCGGCGCGGCCTGAGCCGTCGCCAAGGTGGTCGCAGGCGCGCAACACCATCACCATTCACAGTGCAGCAGGCCGCCGACATTCAGGTCAGCCACACGACGCCGGGCTCCCGCCCGAAATGTCCGGTCTGCAGCGGGACGTTCAACTTGGGCTCGCCCCGCCGCCGGGGAGACGACCTGATCCGCCAGGTCCAGTGCTCGAGCTGCCGCAAGACGACGATCGTGACCAACAGCCTCAAGGCACGCGTCATCGTGATCGCACAGCGTGAGGCCGTGCGCCAGATGATGCGCGCCGTCCTGAACGACGCGGGACACGAGGTACTCGAAGCCGCCGATGCCAGCATCGGGTTGTGGGCGTACGGCGAAAACCCGGCGGATGTGGTCTTCATCGACGTCCTGGTTCCCGGCAGAATGGGCGCCGGGGAGTTCGTCCGGCAGCTCAGACGCGAGCACGGGGACGCAAGGGTGGTCGCGATCTCCGGCCGGCCATCGTATGGCATGGCCGATCCGCTCGTCGTGGTGAAGCAGTTGGGGGCCGCCAAGACCATCCGGATGCCGTTTTCCTCGGCAGAACTCCTCCACACACTCGAAGAAGCTCGCCCGTAGCATTCGACCGGCCGTACTGCTCCTGCCACGGCGCGAGACATTACCCGGCCAGACCTAGCCACGCTCCTTCCGCACCAAGGGCTAGCGCTGCGGCTCCACCATCACCTTTAACGACTCCCCTGCATCCACGGTCATTCGGAACGCCTCGGCCGTGTCGGCGAGGCCCACCCGGTGCGTCACCATGGACGCCACGTCGACTTTGCGTTCGGCGATCAGATCCAGTGCGGTGCGCATGTCAGCGGGAGGGCCGGCATAGGTGTGCGTCACGGTAATGCCGCGCGACCAGATCTTCTGTAGCGGGAACGGCCACGTCACTCCGGGGGCGGCCGGGGCAAAGATCATCACCATCCCGCCGAGGTCGACGCTGGCAAACGCATGCTCGATCGCGGCGAGCGCACCGGTGCACACGATCACCAGCTCCGCGCCGCGGCCGTCCGTGGCTTCACGAATTCGCGTCGGTACGTCCTCGTCCGCGCGCACCGCCACGTCCGCGCCGAACCGACGCGCCTGCGCAAGCCGCCACTCGCTCAGATCGGTGGCAATGACGGTACCGGCCCCGTTCGCCTTGGCAAGCTGGATCTGGAGTATGCCCGAGATACCGCTCCCAAGTACGGCAACGCTCAGTCCGGGTTCCATGCGGGCGAGGCGTTGTGCGCGTATGGTGCAGGCGAGCGGCTCGACGAACGAGCCCTCCTCGTAGCTCACGCCGTCCGGCAACGTGAACGTGCCATGCGAGACGTTGAGCGCCGGCAGGCGGATGTACTCCGCGAATCCGCCCGGATCGAAGCTGGTCGTGCGCAACGTCTCGCAGACGCTGTGGCGATCCGTCTCGCAGTACCGACACGCGCCGCACGGCACGTGGTGGGTGGTGCAGATCCTGTCGCCGGGTGCGAAGGCGGTGACCCCATCACCTACCTCAACGACGTCGCCGGCCACTTCATGACCCAGCACAAGCGGCGCCCGCTTCACGCGGTACCACTCCATGACATCGGAACCGCACACGCCGCTGGCCTCGATGCGCATCAGCAACTCGCCCGGCCCGATCGCGGGTCGGGGACGTTCCTCGAGGCGGATATCGCGATTGTTGTAGTAGACGGCGACGCGCATTGCGTCCTAGTGTAGTGTCGCCAAAGTCTTATTGGCTTTGTTCACCTTCGTCAGGATCTGGCGCGTGGTGGCGGTCCAAGCGAAGGGTTTTGGGTTTTGGTTGCGGCGGTCGATGTAGCGCGTGATGTGCTCGATGAGCTCGTTCACGTTGTGGACCGCCAACCGACGCAAGTGCCGTTCGGTCAGTTCGCTGAAGAACCGTTCGACGAGATTGAGCCAGGAGGTAGAGGTGGGGGTGAAGTGGAAATGGACCCGGTGATGGCGCGCTAACCAGGCTTTGACCTTGGGATGTTTGTGTGTTTGGTAGTTGTCGAGGATGACGTGGATGGCCAGATGCTTGGGGACGGTCCGGACGAGCTGACGCATGAACTTCAGGAACTCTTGATGGCGGTGCCGCGGCATGCAGTCGCGGAGGATCCGGCCCGTGGCAACCTCCAGGGCGGCAAACAGGGTGGTCGTCCCATGCCGCTTATAGTCGTGCGTCATGGTTCCCGCTCGACCCCGCTTCAACGGCAGCCCCGGTTGCGTGCGATCCAGCGCTTGGATTTGGCTCTTCTCATCGAACGAGAAAACGACGGCCCGCTCGGGGGGATCAAGATACAGTCCCACCACGTCGCGCAGCTTCTCTACGAACGCCGGATCGGTCGACAACTTGAACGTCTCGACCCGGTGTGGTTGCAGCCCGTGCACCTTCCAGATGCGAGCAATCGTGGAATGGTGCAGCCCGGTCACCTCGGCCATCAGCCGCGTACTCCAGTGCGTGGCGCGGTCGGTCGGCGGCTTGGTGTGCAGGGTCCGGTGGACAATCGCTGCTTCATCCGCCGGGCTCACGCGCTTCGGTCGGCCGGAGCGGGGCCGGTCGGTCAGCAGGCCGTCCAGCCCTTCGGCGGCGTAGCGATCGAGCCAGAGCGTGACCGTGGGGCGCGACACCCCCAGCTGCGCACAAATGACATTGCCCGACTCACCGGCGGCGGACGCCAGAACAATCCGGGCGCGTTCCACCACGCGGTGGGGGGTGGTGCGCGAGCGCGTCAGCCGCTCCAACTGCTTCCGATCCCCTCGCCGCAATCGGATCACCCGAACTGGAAGTGGCATGCACCAAGATAGGCTCCCCGTGAACATTATACAAGACACTTTAGCGACACTACACTAGGAGGTGGGAGCGGGAGCCAGGACCGGTCCCTGTTTCGCCTTCTCCTCTTGGTAGATTCCGTACGCGTCGGCGACGCCGGCGGCTTCGTGCACCACGGCGCGCACGGCGCGGATCATGCCTACCGGGCAGTCCGACTGGAAGATGTTCCGGCCCATGTCAACGCCCGAGGCGCCCGCGCTTATGGCGTTGAAAGCCAACTCGACAGCATCCCGCTCGGGAATCTTCTTGCCGCCCGCGATCACTACCGGAACCGGCGTGTCCCGCACGATCTTCTCGAACCCGTCGCAGAAGTAGGTCTTGACCATCTGCGCTCCCAACTCGGCGCAGATACGGCACGCGAGACCGAGGTAGCGTTGATCGCGCACCATGTCCTTCCCCACCGCGGTGACCGCGAGTACGGGCAGGCCGTACTTGTACCCCTCGTCGACCAGCTTCGCCAAATTAAGCAGCGTGGTCCGTTCACCGTCGGCGCCCACGAACACCGAGAGCGTGATCGCCGAGGCGTTCACACGCAGGGCGTCATCCATCGCGACGGTGAGGCCCTCGTCGGACAACTCGCGCAGCACGCTCGTACCACCGGACATCCGGAGCACGATCGGGATGTCGGTCTGAGGCGGCACGCACGTTCTGAGGATGCCGCGCGTCAGCATCAGCGAATCGGCATGTGGCAGCAACGGCTCGATGGTCTTGCCCGGCTGCTCGAGCCCCGAGGTGGGGCCCAGAAAATAGCCGTGATCGATCGCCAGCATGACGGTGCGGCCGGTCTCCTGGAAGATCCGGCTCATCCTGTTGTGCATTCCCCAATCCATCGTCTCACCTCTCCGGGATAGCGCCTACTCGCCTCCGAATATACTCATGCCCCCGCAACCGACCACCACGAACCACCAACGATCCCTCGCCACCTCAGTGTCATCGGGTTAAAACAAGATCATGAACCCGCTCGTGGACCTCACTGCGCGCCCAATCATCGCGCACCGCGGCGCATCTGCGGAAGCCCCGGAGAACACCATGCCGGCCTTCGAGTTGGCGGTCGAGCAGGGAGCTGACGCGATCGAGTTTGATATTCAGGTAACGGCAGACGGGATACCGGTCGTCATGCATGACCCCATGCTAGAGCGCACGACCAACCGGAGCGGCGCCGTCGCCGCCCACACACTGTCCCAGCTCCGGGTTGCGGACGCTGGCGCACAGTTTTCTCCAGACCATGGCCAGTCATTCCCGTGGCGCGATCGAGGCGCCCGGATTCCCACGCTCGCAGAGGTTGTTGATGCGTTCGCACTCCCACTCCTAATCGAACTCAAGACTCCACGCGCGCAAGACGCGGTGCGCCAGGTGCTCCAGCAGCACGGCGCCACTGACCGCTGCGTGATCGCCGCGGCGGACGCGAACGCAACTACCGCGTTGCGGGATTCCCCATTCCTTCTGGGGGCGTCCCGGCGCGACATCGTCCGGCTTCTTCTCCGTACCTATTTCAGGATACCCGTTGGCAACATTCACTACAGCGCGCTGTCTGTTCCGGAACGCCATCGCCGCCTACCGATTGCCACGAGGGGTTTCGTCATGGCAGCGCGTCGCCTGGGCTGTCCCGTCCACGTGTGGACGGTCGACGAACCGACGACGGTACGCGCGCTATGGAAACGGGGGGTAGCTGGGATCGTTACGAACGTGCCCGGCGTCATGCGCGAGATTCGCGACACCATGCCTCGCACCGCACCCCCCTAGCCACCCGGGTCGTCCCCGTAGCATCTTTCCGACCGCACCCAGCCTGGAGCCTCCCACACGTGGCCGAGATCACCGAGCACCTCTCCAAGGCACTGGCGGGCCGCTACACCGTCGAGCGCGAGCTAGGGGCGGGCGGCATGGCCACTGTGTACCTGGCGCACGACGTCAAGCACAACCGCAAGGTCGCGATCAAGGTGCTGCGCCCGGAGCTGGCGGCGGCCATCGGGGCGGAGCGGTTCCTCAAGGAGATCGAGGTCACCGCCAACCTGCAGCATCCGCACATCCTGCCGCTCTTCGATTCTGGGGAAGCCGATTCGCTCGTCTACTATGTCATGCCGTTCGTCGAAGGCGAATCGCTACGCGACCGACTCAACAGAGACGGACCGCTCCCCATAGCAGACGCTCTTGCCATCACGAAGGACATCGCGGCAGCGTTGACACACGCGCATGCGCACGACGTGATCCACCGCGATATCAAGCCCGATAACATCCTGCTCGAGGATGGCGAAGCGCTGGTCGCAGATTTCGGCATCGCGCTGGCCTTTTCCGCAGCGGGAAAAGCGCGGCTCACGGCGACTGGTCTCTCGCTCGGCACACCTGCGTACATGAGTCCCGAGCAGATCGGTGGAGAGCCGACGATCGATGGGCGCAGTGACGTATACGCACTGGGATGCCTGTTGTACGAGATGCTCACCGGGTCACCACCGTTCACCGGCCCCAACGCCCAAGCCATCATCGCGGCGGCGCTCGCAGATCCGGCCCCCTCCGTCCGGGACCGCCGGGCGGACATCCCAGCGGCAATCGACGTCGCCATCACGACGGCGTTAGCCAAGCGGCCCGAAGGCCGTTTCGAGAGCCCCCGAGCCTTCTACGATGCGTGTCGCGTATCGGAGACAGTAGTGCCGACAGGGCGACCGCTCGCGAGACTGGGAGTTGGAGTCGCGGTTTTCGTCCTGGCGATCGCGGCATTCTTGAGTTGGGGCACTGCGCGCGTGTCAAAGGCGCGAGCGTCGCTCGCCGAGATCGCGTCGCTCGCTGCGGACGGCAACTACGTCGATGCATATGACCGAGCGGTGCGCGCCGAGCGGGTCCTGGGGGACGATAGCGTCCTCGCCGACCTCATGTTCGAGGTATCCGATCTTCTCAGCGTCACGACCGAACCGGCGGGGGCAAGCGTCTTTCTCCAGCCGTACGCCGGCGGCACTGATGGGGCGCCTGACAGCCAACTCGTGGGGGTCACGCCGCTGCGCCACCACCGCGTGCCGCGCATTGACCACCGCGTTGTCCTCGCGCTGGTCGGATTTCAAGCGGTGGAGCGCATCGCGAGCAGCGCTCTCGATCGGAGTATGAGACGGTATGCTGACAGCAGTCAGACAATCCGTCTGGCTCTCACGCTCCAACCGCTCGATAAGGGGCATGAGGGCCTGGTGTTCGTGCCGGGTGGCGAGTACACCATGACGAGCCCCGACATACCTCCCGGTCTCTCGGCAAGGCTCGATGATTTCCTCATCGATCGCTTCGAGGTGACCAATGCCGCGTACCAGAGGTTCGTAATGGAAAGCGGATACGCCAACCCGACGTACTGGTCTGGTGCCAACTCAACCGTCCGCTCCACGCTGGTCGATCGCACGGGACTTCCGGGCCCCAGACATTGGGTCGGCCAAGCCTTCCCCGATGGGAAAGATCGATACCCAGTCACGGGCATCACGTGGCTCGAGGCCACCGCGTACTGTCGCTCGGTCGGCAAGCGGCTTCCTACGGTGTACGAATGGGAAAAGACGGCGCGCGACGGTCGGGTGTCGCTTGGCGTGCTGATGCCGTGGGGCTACATGAGTTCCACCGGCCCGAGTGTCGGTCGCGCCAACTTCGCAGGCAGCGGATCGATGCCGGTCGACGCGTTCCCGTTTGGTATCAGCCCGTACGGAGCGTACGCGATGGCCGGCAACGTCAAGGAATGGACCGCCAACCCGATGGGTGACGGATACGTCGTCACGGGAGGATCGTGGGAAGACCCCGCCTATCTCTACACTGAATTCGGTTCTCAGCCCGCATCGCACTCGTCGATGGCCCTCGGGTTCCGCTGCGCGCGGACGGTCAGCGAGGCTCGGGCAGCGCAGGGGGAAGAACGGATCGAATTCGAGTTGCGGACCCCAGTATACAGTCCCGTAGACCGCACCGCATTTCGTTCGCTCCTCGCACATTATCGGTACGACCCGCGCCCGGCAAACGCGCGCATGATAGAGAGCGCCGAGACCGAGGGATGGACTCGAGAGCGGATTTGGATAGATGGCGTCGAAAGCGACTCCGTGCTGTTGTACTTCTATACTCCCACAGGCACCCCGCCCCCGTTTCAGACGATCGTGTTCGTGCCTGGCAGTGACGCGTTCTGCTGCCGTACGCTCGTGGAGCACGTCGAGTGGGCCATCGGACCTGCCATTCGTGCTGGGCGGGCCGTGCTGGCCGTGGTGCTCGAGGGCATGGTGGAACGCGGCTGGGGACCGGGGTACACCCGGCCTCCAACCAACTCCGTCCGCTTTCGCGACCAGATGGTCCGTCATGCCACAGAGCTGCGCCTCGGCATGGATTATCTCGCAACACGCGGCGACGTGAACATGGACCTACTCGCCTACGTCGCGGTGAGCTTCGGGGCCGGCTCACGCCTCGGTTTCGCCGCGGTCGACGATCGGTACAAGGCAGTCGTGTTCATTGGTGGCGGCATTGACGAACGCATGAAGCCGACGCTGCCTGAAGCCGACAACGTCAACTTCGCCCCCTATATAGATGTGCCCAAGCTCCTACTCAACGGACGGAACGACGAGGAGCACCCGTGGCTCACACGCGCACTACCGTTATGGAATCTGCTCTCGGAACCGAAGAAGCTGGTCCTAGTAGACGGGGCTGGCCATGTGCCGCCGCTGGAGGCGCGCATCCCGGCTATCAACGATTTCCTGGATGAGACGCTGGGACCGGTGCAGGCGCATAGGCGCCCTTGAGGAAACTGCCAGCGGCGCGCCTCCTCCACGGCGCGGCGTGAGATCAGTAGTGGTAAGGCGGCAACCGTGCTCCCTGGACGTTTATGCTAGCGTATTATATGTTTCGCTATCAAATGCTACCCATAGGCGCTTCGATGGCAACAGTACAGATCAACGCCCGCATTGATGCCTCCCTGAAGAAGGCCATCGATGCATACTGCCGGTCCCGCGGAATAGTGATGAATCATTTCGTCCAGGAAGCACTGCTCGATCGGCTGGAAGAACTCGAGGATGTTGAGGACCTCAAGGCGCTGCGCCACGAACCGACCCGGCCGCTTTCCGACGTGCTCGCCGAACTGAAACTCGATGGCCGTCTATAGCATCGAGATCAGTCGCACCGCTGAGAAACAACTCAAGAAGCTCCGCCGTGACGATCAGCGTCGTGTTGTAAGAGCCATTCTCGCCCTGAGCGGCGACCCACGCCCCCAAGGATCTCGCAAGTTGACGGGATACGATGACGTCTTTCGCATCCGCGTAGGTCGCTATCGAGTCTTGTATAGTGTCTCAGGTACAAAACTCATCGTCATCGTCCTGAAGATCGGTCATCGTAAAGACGTCTATCGCTAGCTACCGCAGTCCCGCTCAACCGATGATGAGCCGTCCGATACCGAGCATGGTGGCCACGGTCCCGAGCCAGAACAGGAACATCCACTTGATCAGCTCTGCCTCGAGCTCGGCCATGCGCTGTTCGAGCTTGGCGTCGAACCGCTGGAAGTTCTGCTCGTTCATTTCGCGCAGCTCGGCCCTGAACGTGGCGTCCATGTCGTTCAACAGCCCCACCAGCTCGTCGACGACCTTGTCGCCGAGCCGGTCGTAGAATTCGCGGGACAGCTTCCCGGTTACGGGCGTGTCCCACACGATAATGTACGCTCGGCCTTGCCTCGTGATCAAATCAACGCGGCAGACGAGCGGGAATATGCCGGGGCCGACCGTCGGAGAGCAGTTTCCTAGGAGGAGCCTTCAGCAGCCTCGAGCATCACCGCAGCGATCAGATCGTACGCGTCCCCCCACGCCCGCTGCACGTCTGGAGTGAAGGTAGGCCCGAGCGTTTGGGCGAGTGCCCACATGAGGGCGTCTCGCACGATCGGGTAGTGCTCTGGCTTGGCGCCGTATGCCACGTGATCGCGACCGAGCCGCTCCATGGCCGGGCGCACCCGCTCCAACAAATAGAGTCCGTGCACCATATGAGCGAGGGTGTCCATGAACTTCTTGCCCTGCTCCGCCATGTCGTGCGTGAACAACTGCCGAACGGAAGGATCCAGCTCAAACAGACGCGCATAGAAGCGCTCGGCCGCCGCCTCTTGCTTTGGCAAGAGGGCTGTCAAACTGGAGCGGACGAGGTCGAGCTTGTCGGTTCGTAACGGCGCCCAACTCATCGTGACCTGCCTAGGAGTGCTGCGCCCCCAAAGATGCGGCTCGCGTCGAGCGGAAGGAAGACCCGAAGGATTGACCCGCGGGTAAACCCGCGGCACCGACCCTACCGCCTCGAGTCTCCTGACCCCATCTTCTTGAACGGCCATCCTCGCTCCGGAGTGACCCATGGCTCAGATCATCGACCGCCTCACCGCTGCCCTCGCCGACCGCTACAGAATCCAGCGGGAGATCGGCAGTGGTGGCATGGCCACGGTCTACCTTGCGGAGGATCTGAAGCATCACCGCCAGGTAGCGGTCAAGGTGCTGCGGCCGGATCTTGCCGCAGCGTTGGGGTCGGAACGGTTTCTGCGGGAGATCGAAGTCGCCGCGCGGCTCATGCATCCCCACATCCTGCCGCTGCACGACTCGGGCGAGGCCGACGGCTTTCTCTTCTACGTGATGCCGTACGTCGCAGGCGAGTCGCTACGCGCCCGATTGGAGCGCGAGCACGAACTGCCCATCGGTGAGGCGGTTCGCATCCTGCGCGACGTGGTCGACGCGCTCGCCTCCGCACATCGCCACGGCGTCGTGCATCGGGATATCAAACCCGACAACGTGTTGATGAGCGAGGGCCACGCGCTGGTGACGGATTTCGGCGTGGCCAAGGCGGTGAGCGAGGCCACCGGCCGCGGGCAGATCACCACCGCGGGCGTGGCACTGGGTACGCCGGCGTACATGGCACCCGAGCAGGCATCGGCAGATCCCAACATCGACCAGCGCGTGGACATCTACGCGGTGGGCGTAATGGCGTACGAGCTGCTCACCGGACAACCACCGTTCACCGGCGCCACTGCGCAGGCCATCCTCTCGGCGCAGGTGATGAAGGCGCCCGAGCCCATCACGACCCATCGACAGACGGTACCGCCCGAACTCGAGGCGATCGTGATGCGATGCCTGGAGAAGAAGCCCGCGGACCGCTGGCAAAACGCTGAGGAGCTGCTGCCGTCGTTGGAGGCCCTGACGACGTCGAGCGGTGGGATCACGCCCACGGACACGCGGCCCGTCACGGGCATCAGTGCCGCACCGATTCGGAGCAAAGGCGTATTGCTCGGTACCGGTGCATTGGTGGTGGCCGCAGCCGCGGCGGGCGGGTTCCTCCTGTTCGGCGGTGGGGAGGACCTCGATCTGGACGCGAACCTGCTCGCGATCGCGCCCTTCGACCTGGTGGCGGGCGATGAGCGCCTGGAAGACTGGCGCGAGGGGATTTCCGATATCGTCTCGCGTCACCTCGACGGCGTGGGGCCGTTGTCGACGCTTTCCACCACCGTGGCGGTGAACCGCTGGCAGGGACGGGCCGAGCCGGCGAGTGCCGCAGCGCTCGGCCGGGCAACGGGGGCGGGGTTGGTGGTGTTCGGAACGATCGTCGGGTCGGGGCCCGATTCGGCCCGCGTGCAGGCCACGATCTATGACGTGGTCGCCGGACGCGTAGTCGCCGAGACGGAGCTACGCGAGTCGCGCGACCGCGTAGACCGGCTGGCCGATTCCTTATCCCTGCGGCTCGCCAACGCGCTCAGCGCCGAGCGCCAGTTCGGCAACGTCCGGCTCTCTCGCCTCGGCTCCACGTCGCCGGCGGCGGTCAAGGCGTTTCTCCGTGGCGAGCAACTGTTCCGTCATGCAGTGTGGGACTCGGCGGCAGCCGCGTACGAAGAAGCCACCGGACTCGACAGCACCTTCGCGCTCGCATGGTGGCGCCTCGGGAGTGCTCGAGGGTGGGGCGCCGGAGGCGACTCGCCCGGAGCGTACCGGCGAGCCGGCGAGTTGAACCACGGCCTGCCGCCGCGTGACAGCCTGCTCATCCGCATCACCACGCTCTATACGCTTCAAGGACAGTACGACAGCGCGTGGGAGGCGAATCGTTCCGAGTATTGGCGCACGGTCCGTGGGGGCGTGCAGCGCTATCCGCAGGAACCGTGGATGTGGTACGCGCTGGGTGAAGCACAACTACACCGTGGAGTCGGTGCGGAGGAACACCCGGACAGCGCGTACGTCGCATTCGATCGCGCGCTCGCGCTCGACTCCACCATGGTCGAGCCGCTCGTGCACGCCGTCGAGGCGGCCATGTATCGGGACGGCGGGATCGAAGCAAGCCGCTACATCGAAGCCGCTCTGGCGACGAGTCCGGGCGAGGATGCACGCGCGGGCTGGGAGCTCACACGTGCGATCGTGGATTCCGGCCTGACAGGCGACGTGCTCACGGAGCGTCTGGCCACCATGTCCACCTCTGCGATCACGCGGGCCCACACGAATCTCACGCACTGGCCGGGCTCAGCCGATGCCGTACTAGCGGTGGCTGCGGAGAGGGCAGAGCGCGTCGGCATCTCCTTCCCGCTTGTGGGTACGCTCGCGCTGCGCGGTCGGCTGCGGGAGGCTGCCGCCGCCTCTGGCAGCATCTGGAACGGCTACCAACGCGCGGTGGCGAGTAGCTGGGGCGCCCTGCCTAGCGACACCGCGCAAGCTATCTTCGACGTGGCACTCCAACAGATTGAGGGCAACGACTCCGACGCTGACTTTCTGGGGTGGTACGCGGTACTACCCTGGCTCGCGCAACAACAGGACACCGTCCGGCTGGAACGTGGACTCGAGGGGATCAGATCCGGGTGGCGCGAGGCACCGGACTCGATCCGGCGGCAGTTCACCCAGCGCGAGGGTTTTGCGTGGAGTGAAGCGATGGTAGCCGGCTACCTCGCCCTGGCACGTGGAGACACGGCTGGGGCACTCGACGCCCTCGCGCAGAGTCGCTTCCACCGTTTCGCCCCGGTCTTCCTGAACGAGTACCTCACGCGCGCACGCCTGCTCGCCGCCACCGGCCGCGATTCGGAGGCGCTGGCGATTCTCGAGCACGGCGGCATGGGCAGTGGCATCCCGATGGCCGAGCAGGCATTGTGGATTCTCGAACGCGGGCGCATCCACCGGCGACTCGGCAACCGCGACGAGGCGATCCGCGATTTTTCATACGTCGCGGCCATCTGGGAGACCGCGGACGACGTGTTGCAACCGCTGGTGCAGGAAGCGCGCGACGCGGTGGCGGAGTTGACGGGCGAGCGGTAGAAGCCAGCGGCTTCATGCCGCCGATCCTCGCCGCGACGATGCACTGCCCGAACTTCGGCTGCGTGAGATGACCCGCGGGTAAACCCGCGGCTCGGCTCTTCCGCTAAAGCGGATTGAGGCGCGGCCGATTCATCGGCAGAGCCCAGCGGCGGCTTCATGCCGCCGATCCAACCATATCGCAATGACACTATCTTTCAAGTAATTTCATAATGTGACACCTCATCCGACGAGGACGCACTTGAGAACCGGCGGGCTGGGCAGCATCACACTCATCGTCACCGCACTAGCACTTGGGTGCGGGGGTGGCACGCGCAACGCGCAAACAACCCCGCAACCACGGGCTGCTCCGCCGAGGCTGGCCGTCGTACTGGTAGTGGACCAGATGCGGGCGGACTACCTCGACCGCTTCGCCGACCAGTTCACGGGAGGCCTGAACTGGCTTCGGAGTGAGGGCGCCCGCTTCAGCAACGCCCACCAGGACCACGCGCGTACCGAGACCGCCCCCGGACACGCCACCCTGTCCACCGGCCTGTTCCCCTCTCACCACGGCATCGTGGGGAACTCCTTCTACCAGCGATCGACCCAGACCCGCGAGTACTCGGCTGGTGACAGTACCTCACCGCTCATCGGGTTCCCGGACGAAGCAGGAAGGTCTCCAGCGCCACTCCTCACCACCACCATCGGCGACTGGCTGAAGGAGGTCTCCCCGGCCTCGAAGACCTACTCGGTCGCCATCAAGGACCGCTCAGCCATCCTGATGGGCGGCAAACGGCCTGACGGGGTCTACTGGTACCACAGCAACACCGGCCGCTGGATCACGTCGACGTACTACCGCGCCGCATACCCCGCGTGGGTTGAGACATTCAACAACGCGCAGCACGCTGCCGCCTATTTCGGGCGGGAGTGGACCTTGTGTTGCGAGGAAGATGCGTACGCAAGATCTCGGGAAGATGCGTTTCCCGCGGAAGCCGACGGCACTCACACCACCTTCCCGCACCTGATGGGACAAACAAATGGAGAGCCAGGTCGGCGGTTCTTCACCGCTCTCCCTAATTCACCGTTTGGCACCGAGCTCACGCTGGCGTTTGCTCGGCAGCTGATCGCCAATGAGGGCCTAGGGACCGATTCAATTCCCGACATCGTGTTCCTCGGCGTTTCATCCGCCGACTACGTAGGTCACGCATATGGCCCGTTCAGTAGAGAAGTGCAGGACTACTACCTGCGCCTCGACCGCTATCTCGGCGAGTTCTTTTCGTACCTCGACGCACACATCGGCGCAGGCCGGTACGTCGTTGTCCTGAGCGCCGACCACGGAGTGGCCGTCATGCCGGAGGAACTGACTCGGCGCGGTGTCGAGGCGGGACGGTTTGATCCAGGGCCACTCGTGCAAGAGATCAGGCAGCTGGGCCGATCAGCCGCAGAAGCAGGCGAGCTGCCCACCGCACCCGAACTCGTATTCAATGGAGGTATAGCGCTCCGCTTTCCAGATCGGCCGCCTACATCCGATCAGTTGACTGCGTTTCGCAGCCGCCTCGCGGATCTGCTTTTGTCCAAACCACACATTGACCAAGCGTACACCTACGAGGAACTCCTCCAGGGTGCCGGCGCCGGCCTAATTTTCGATCGCCATCTGCGGAGCTTTTACCCCGACCGCTCGGCCGATGTCGTGCTCAATCTGACTGAGAACTATCTGACTGGGACCACTCCGCGCCGAACGACACACGGCTCACCCTGGGACTACGACACACACGTTCCGCTGGTGTTCGCGGGGCCGGGCACGGTGCCCGGAGAACACCTCGAGTACACACGCACCGTTGACATGGCCCCGACGCTGGCTCGCCTGTTGGGCATCACGCCGCCGGACGATCTGGACGGCCGGGCGCTCCCTGTCGGTCAGTCGTTGCCACCCATCGACAGGAAATAGCGCGACGCGTGAGGGAGGCTCGCGCCGGCGGGCCCGGCTGTCTCACTTTTGCGTCCCCAACGGCACGAACCGCACCAAACTCAACCCGATCGCAAAACATATCGCAGCGTAGCCACCTACCCATGCAACGTGCCACCAATCGACGCCGGTCGCGGGAAACAACGGGTTATCCAGCAGATGGCCGGGAGGAAAGAGCACAGTGAAGATCTTGCCCCTGATTGATTCGGCGGGCGGATACCAATTGCGTATCCCCGAACCCATAATAAACAGGAACAAGCCGATCAACCAGTCCAGCCGAACCACTCGTGACAGCGCGAAGATGACCGACCCGAAAAGAACGAAACTGGCGATCATCTCGAGGAACAGTAGTCCCGGCCACGCGGGCTGAACCACCACGGCAAACAGGCCGACCATGATGAACTGCACCGCGAAGAACGTGATTGCGGCCGCGATGAATGCCTGCGTGTAGTAGAGTACCGGATTGATGGGCTTGGAAAACAGAAAACGAAAATAGCCGCGCCTAACATCCTCCCCGATAATGCTGTACGTGGCCACCATGATCAGGAACGCCGATGTGCCCTGCAACGTGTTGCCCAATAGCGCGCCGACATCGGCGTCTTCAGCAATAGGAACGGCCCCCAGCAACAGCGGCAGGCTCAGCATCACTGCGATGACCAACATGGCGGCGCCGCGGGTCAGGACGATGTCGCGGAGTTGACGCGGGAAGTACGCGAGGAGTGTGGTCATCACTCCTCCCCCAGGGCTTCCATGAACGCCGCCTCGAGCCGGCTCCGGGCCGGGAAGAACGCCTGCACCTGTCCACCCTCCGCCAAGAACCGAGCGAGCCCCGCATTCAAATCGGCGAGACCGCCGCGCACGTCGTACATCACCTGCCGGGCGTTCTCCACGCGTTCCGCCCCGGGGAACGCCGCCTGCAACGCATCGTGCTCGCCCTGCAACACCAACCGATAGTGCTGGATTTCCCCAGAGGGAGCGCGGTGTGTGCTCACCTGGCGGGATAGAGCGCCCTTGTCCAGGATCGCCACGTTGTCCGCGAGGCGCTCGAGTTCGTCGAGATTGTGCGAGGCGATGATGATGATGCGGTCGTCGCGACGGAGGCCGACCACGATATCGCGAAATCGCTGGGTCCACAGGGGGTCGAGGCCGTGGGTGGGTTCGTCCAACACCACGAGGTCACTGTCACTCAGCAGCGCCTGGGTCAGGCCGAGTCGCTGCAGGTTGCCCTTCGACAGTTGCTTGACCCGTTTGGATTTGTGTTCCTCCAGGCCCAGTCGTTCAATGGCCTCTCCTACTACGCGTGTCCTATCCCGCTCCTTGACCCCGGCCAGCACCGAATAGCGTTTGAGTGCTCCGGTGACGGTCCACCACGTGGGGATAGCGACGAGTTCGGAGAGATACGCGACGCCGTGTCGTTCGACGTGGTGGCGCGGCGTGTCTCCGTCGATACGAACCGTTCCGCGATTCGGCCGGAGAAACCCCAAGGCGAGCCCGATCATCGTCGTCTTGCCCGCGCCATTCGGTCCGGCAATGCCGAATACCTCACCGCGCTCGATCGTGAGCGTTAGATCCTTCAACGCTTCCGTCGTACGCGGCGGTATGAGGCTCTTGTATTCTTTGGAGACGCTCGTGAATTCGATCAAAGAGATGGGATCCGTATGGGGCTGCTGGTTTGCGCGTGACCATGCGCCACGCTGGGAAAACTTGGCCGCTCAGGGCCCAAATATGAGCCCGGGGCATGCGTAGTCAAGAAACGGGCAACCTACGACGCGCCGACCCGAACACTCCGCCGCAACCTCATGGTGTGAACACATCGACAGCCGCTGTTTGTGCGAATCCGGCGCGGGGCGCCGCCTCCTATCATGAAGATCCGGCCACCCAGCCCAACCGCACCCAGTCCGTGTCGTGCCGTGGGCATCGCCTCGAGCGGACGCCAGGAGTTGGTCACGATATCGTAGGCCTCGTGCTCGTCGAACACGCGAGTCGAGGTCTCACCCCCATAGGCATAGATGACGCCGCCCAGCGCAGCCACCGCTAACCCGCCTCTCGCCGTCGGCAGCGGTGCGAGGCTGCGCCACGAGTCGGACGCGAGGTCGTAAACGTCCACCGAGTTCAGGTTACGGTCCGGGTCGAGCGGACGGCCGCCAACCGCGTAGAGCAAATCGCCCACGACGGCAGCACCAAGATGATCGCGCCGCGTCGGGATCGGGGCACCGCGCGACCAGGAGTTGGTCGAGGGGTCGTAGATGGCAATCGAATCCACCTATCGCATACAGCGAGTCGTTGGCGACGACCAACGGCATGTGGTGCCTAGCATTAGGGAGCGGACCGATCCCGGTCCATGTGTCAGACGCGCGATCGTACCGGTACGCGACGCTAGTGGCAGCCCCGTTCGCGTTGATCCCACCAGCGACAACAATATCCCCCCGTAGCACTGCAGCGAAAAGCTCCTGCAACGGTTCAGGCAAAGACGCGGCGCCAGACCATGCGCCCGACGCATCTGTGTCGGTGGTGTCGCCGCATCCAGCCGCGAGAACGGCTGCGAACGCGAGACGTATTGGTAGGGTACGGTTCGTGATCGTCGCTTGACGGTTTGGAGGAGCGCGGAGCAAACCCGCATAGGTGTCTACAATCATCTACCCTGCGTGGCCGTCAGGTTCCTCGGCCGGGCTCGTCGAAGGCGAAGGTGGTGAGGCGCGACTCGCGTTACTTGATCGTCACGAGGGCATATCCCTCGATCGAGCGCAGCACGACGGTGCTGTCGGTGTCGGCACCGCGCAAACTCGAGAAGTACACGATGACGCGCGCCCGCTCGTCGTCGATCGCACTCCGCAGCACTGTCGGAGGCAACCCGCTACCATCCGCGTCCGAGTTGTCGCTCAGATATGCACGGGCGGCCTCGAGGGCCGGATCGACCGGAACCTCCGTGATCACCGCGCCCCTCATGCGGATCTGGATGACCCGGCGGTTGAACACCGTCCACGCAACGAGACCGGTGTCTGACTCGACGGTTCGCTGGCTCCGCAGGCGCACCGCGTACTCATAACCGCTCAAGGGCATCACCAGCCCGGTATGGTCGGCGACGTATTCGATTCTGCGGTTCGGTTCCCGCTGCCACCGGCTCACGTACTCGATGCCGAGGTAATCCCCGATCGCTTTGGCCTGCGCGGTGATGCGACGAGACTCCGGCGTATTCTCGACCACCGCCGCAATCGTCGACAGTGAGTCCCCAAACCAGGCATCGATCCCGCCCGTGCCGTGCGTCTCCAGGACATAGCGGAAGCCGGCGTTGATCTCGCGCGCCTGATCGAAGGTGACCGCCCGGTCGCTCGGTATCGCCCGGTCATTTGCGAATCGCTGGTTGGCTGTCAATAGAGCCTCGAGGCGGTTGGTCTGACTTCGTTCGGAAATGCTGTACGGTCCCCACGGACCCGCGAGCGTGAGAAAGGCGACGAGACAGAGCGAGGCGGGAATGGGTGTGATGTTTCGTGAGCGTGTCCGGGCGTAGTGAATCGCGATACCGGCGAGCCAGAACGAGAGCACGAGCAGGAAATAGCGTCGCTCCGTCACACCGTACTGCTCAATGCGCTGCCAGATCGCGAGCCAGAGCATCACGATGGCCGGGAGGAGCGTGATGTAAAACCACCTAGTGTAGGTAGCGACCCATCGGTTCGCGTGTTCCTCGGCGACGGGATACACGAGCAGCAACGCGAGTATGCCCACCGCCGCTACGCTCGAGACCAGCCATCCAATCCATCCGCTCGGCCAATCCCATGTGACCAGCACCTTGGCCAAATACGCCATGAGAATCACGAGGTACGTGACGACAAGCGGAATCAACACGTATTGCGTGAACCTCTTGAGGCCTGGCGGATAGTCGTGTCGATCCTCGAGCGCGCTCAGGTCGTTCGGAATACCGGCAAGGAAGAACCACGTATTGAACAAGAATGCGGCGACGACCCAGAGCCGACCGTACGCCTCTCCCGGAATGTTCGCAGCGAAGAGTTGGCCGATCGCGGCCAGGGCGATTGCGAACCCGCCGTACAGGACCACGGTGTACAGCGCACCGGTGACAAAGCGTTCGAGTAGCAGGCGGTTGTACTGCCAGAATCCGTTTTGCTCGCGAAAACACAGAAACGGAAGAAATGACACCGACAGGTGAAAGGCGACGCTCATTTGGAAGTACCGCGCCACGCGTACCGGTTCGGACCAACCTGGCCACGACATATAGACGAGGGTGAGCGCCGCGACGCCGGTGAGAGCAACGAGTGCTCGCGTCGTCGCTCCGTGTCGCCGGCGCTCGCCATACAACTGCAACGCAATGAAGAGCGGGATCCCCAGGGAAGTCGCGACGAGAAGGCGACCGCGCAGTTCCGACGGCCCCACCTGGTCGATCGCCAGAATTCCCGCAACCACGGAAAGGAACCCGGCAGCCATGACGAGCGGAAAGCGTGTTGCGGTACGCCGGGCAGAGTCTATGACCGGCCCTAGCGTGGGGAGCGAGGATGCGGTAGGCATGTCGTGATTCGCTCACGTGTCGGATTCGCTGAAGATCCGCGTGGCGTCGCCGACGTCAAGTCTCGGTCGCCGAAGCAGCTCGCCAGACTGCCTCTGCGCGAGCCGACCCGAACGCGAGGGCAAGAGCCGGCAGGACTTGGATCATAAGCGCGCGCAGGTGTTCGCGGTCAGCGAACTCCTGCGCGCGCGTTGACAAGGGCCTAGCGGGCCTGGCAAAAACGCCGCGCATGAAGCGCGGCGCTTTGACAGGCCCGGCAGGACTTGAACCTGCAACCTCCGGTTTTGGAGACCGGCGCTCCGCCAGTTGAGCTACGGGCCTATACAGACAGACGCCTAGACGCTCAGCGTCTTGCAAACCACACTCCGCTACGCGCTGCCAACGACCCACCACTGCGCGTCTGAGCGTCTCCCCACTCCAGACTGACAACGGGGTGGTGGGTGGTGGGGCGGCACAGGGTGGCTGACGGGAATTGAACCCGCAACCTCCGGAGCCACAGTCCGGCGCTCTAACCGATTGAGCTACAGCCACCACGACGACGTCCCACAATACGACTTGAAACGATAAAGATAGCGGTTTCGAGGGTCAACCGGCGGGCACGCCGTTGAGCGCCGCCACCTCGCACACCCCCTGCACCGCATTGACGAGCACGAGCGGCTTCCCGACGAGCGCGTCAGGCGTGCATCGCACCTCCTGCACGTCCAGCCCGGCGTCCGCAGCTACGTCCATCAACCGCGCCCGACCCACGCTCGGGAGGATGCCTAGGTCGAGGGCCGGAAGGCAGATCGCCTCGCCCTCGAACCACGCCAGCGCAAACCGCGGCGATTCCGCTACCCAGCCCTCTTCGGTGCACAGCAGTGGTTCGTCCGCCCCTTTCCTGCCGGCCTCCGCCGCGGCTCGCTCGAACATCGCCCGGTCGGTGGATTTGACCGGGTATCCGGTGTGTGGTTCCCGTACCAGGGCGAGCCGGATCGCTCCGTCCGCCGGAAGGTCCCGATCGTCCCACACAATCGCGCCGCCGTCCCACTGGATACGCACGACACGATCGGCGGGGGGGCGCAACCCATGGCCCTCGGCCTCCTCACGGATGTCGGGCGGAGGCGCCAGCAGATCGAGCCGGATACACGCGTCATGCAGCCGCGCCATGTGCCCGTCGAGCAGGGGGAGTGTCCCACGATACACCCGCATCATCTCGGTCAACCCGACCAACCCGGTTACCCTCACGCCATCACGCCTTTCACGCCGAACCTCACCACCCAGTCCCTCACCGCGCCTGCGCCTGGTCGGCGACGGCTCGGGCCGCCGCCGCGGCCGCTTCCGGATCGCCCAGGTAGTAGTGACGAATGGGCTTCAACGCCTCGTCCAGTTCATAGACGAGCGGAATACCGGTGGGGATGTTGAGCCCGACGATCGCCTCGTCGGATACGTCGTCGAGGTATTTGACCAGCGCACGTATGCTGTTGCCGTGCGCGGCAATGAGCACGCGTCGCCCGGCCGCGACATCGGGGGCGATCGTCTCGTGCCAGTAGGGAAGAAACCGTTCGACCGTGTTGGCGAGTGATTCACTGCACGGTAGCTCGTTTGGATCCACGTTGGCGTAGCGCCGATCCCGCGACGGATGGCGTTCGTCATCGAGCGCCAGCGGTGGTGGCGGCGTCGCGTAACTGCGACGCCAGACCTGAACTTGCTCTTCCCCATGCTGCTCCGCCGTCTCCGCCTTATTCAGCCCCTGCAGCGCCCCGTAGTGCCGCTCGTTCAGGCGCCAGTGACGGTGCACCGGCAACCACATGAGATCCATTTCACCGAGCACGATCCAGAGCGTCTGTATGGCGCGCTTGAGTACGGACGTGTATGCCACGTCGAACGTGTACCCTTCCTCGCGCAGCAGGCGAGCGCTCTCGAGCGCCTCGTTCACTCCCCGTTTGGTCAACCCGACATCTGTCCACCCCGTAAAACGGTTCTCGTGGTTCCAGGTGCTCTGACCGTGACGCAACAGCACGAGTTTGGGCATGGCAATGACCGGATAGCGTGTTCGCGTTAAACCTACCGCCCGCGAGCGGACGCGGATAGCGCGGCCGGAAGTGTATGGCCCCGGTGCGGGACCATGAGTCTCGCCGATTAGCGCCAGCTAAGCCACCCGATGGCAACGAGTTGACCAGACCGTACCGCCAATTGACCGGCCGCACCCGAGAATTGACCTCGCCAACCGAGTAATTGACGGGTTGCACCATGCAATTGATCTGGAATTGAGGTTTCGCGGGTTAATTGGCCTCGTGCCTTTGCCGGAAGTCTCCCGAACCGCATCGGGGTGCGCGTTACGCTCCCGCGCCCCGACACGTTCACCAAGTACGATTGCAACCCCGACGACCGTTGCCGCGTCTAACAGGTAGTTCGAAACTCACGCGACGCGGTACCGAATGGCGTTGCAACCTGTATCAGTCGTCTTGCTTCGAGAACTGGGATCATCAATGAACGCAACGCATCTCACCGCTGGTTTGCTTCTTGTTGCGATTGCCACGCCGGCCGCCGCACAGCAACAGAGTCTTTCCAACGTCAGGACACCGAGCGCCACGACCGCTGTCGCTGTTCGCATACGTGCCGACGTTCCCAAGCTCGACGGACGGATGGACGAGGCCGTGTGGCAGAGTGCGTTGCCCTTCTCCGATTTCACCCAGCGCGACCCCGACGAAGGGGAACCGGGGACGGAGCGAACCGAGGTTCGTATCCTTTATACTGACGCCGCGCTCTACTTCGGCATCCGCGCGTTCGACTCGGAGCCCGATGGAGTTCAGGCACAGCTCACACGGCGTGATGAGCACTCGCCGTCGGACTGGATCCAGATCGCCATCGACTCGTATCTCGATCGACGCACCGCATTCGTATTCGCCGTTAACCCGGCGGGTGTGAAACGTGACATCTACTTCTACAACGACAACAATCAGGACCGGACGTGGGACGCGGTATGGGATGTTGCGGTAGAGCGCGACGGCGAGGGCTGGGGCGCGGAGTTTCGTATTCCCTTTAGTCAGCTCCGGTTCTCCGAGTCCGAGTCACAGACATTCGGCCTCCAGGTCACGCGGACGATCAATCGGAAGAACGAGGTGCAGCACTGGCGTCTCATGCCGAAGACGGAATCGGGCGTCGTGTCGCGCTTTGGCGATCTGGTCGGGATCGACGGCGTATCTCCGCCGCGTCGTCTCGAGATCATGCCATACGTAGTGGCACGGCAGGACGTGAACGCCGGTGTCAGTGGCAATCCGTTCCAGTCGGGGCACGATAGGGTCGGGACGATGGGTGCCGACATCATTTACGGTATATCCTCGAACCTCACGCTCACCGCAACGATCAACCCCGACTTCGGGCAGGTTGAGGCGGATCCGGCGGTTGTGAACCTGTCGGCCTTTGAGACGTTCTTCCCCGAGCGCCGTCCCTTCTTCCTGGAAGGTGTGGACATCTTCCAGTTCCCGGGCAACGGCCAGAATTCGCTCTTTTACACACGTCGTATTGGGCGGCGCCCGCAGGGAAGCGCCGATCCGCGCAACGGCTTTGCACAGTCGATCTTCAACACGACCATCCTGGGTGCCGCGAAACTCACGGGCAAGACCCAGAGTGGGTGGACCATCGGCCTCCTTGGGGCACAGACGGCACGAGAGACCGCCGACATCCTGGGCGGGGACGGGCTCGACTACAGAGACGTCGTGGAGCCGGCGACGACCTATCTCGTGGGCCGTCTGCAGCGCGATCTGCGCGGTGGACAGACGGTGTTCAGCCTGTTCGGTACCGGCACGATCCGAAATCTACCGGACGAGGGGAACCTCGATTTCCTGCGTAGCCGCGCGTTCTCGTTCGCGGGCAGTTGGGAGCACCGGTTCCGCAACGACACGTACTCGATTCGTGGCTGGGCTGGGGTCACCAACATCAGCGGCTCTGAGCTGTCGATCGAGTTGGCCCAACGCTCGTCGGCCCGCTATTTCCAGCGCCCGGACAACGACTACACGACATTCGACCCCACCCGGACCAGCCTCAACGGCTTTGGTGGTGAGATGACGTTCCAGAAGCACGGCGGCGGGAACTGGCGCTTTGCCACAGGGGTCGAGACCCGCTCGCCAGGATTCGAAGTGAACGACATCGGTTTCCAGAACAACGTAGACTGGATCTCGCAGTGGGCCTGGGTGCAGCGCCGTTGGGTGCAGCCGGGCAAGGTCTTTCGCCGGTTCATCGTCAACTTCAACCAGTGGTCTAATTACACGTATGGATGGGATCGCACCAATATCGGCGGTAACCTCAACACGAACTGGACCTTCCTCAACTACTGGGGTGGGTTCGGTGGTGTGAACTACCAGACCGGCGGTCTGGGAACAGGCGCCCTCCGCGGCGGTCCCGCGTTTATTCGCCCACCGAGTATAAACGGGTGGGCCGGCTTCAGCAGCGACGGGCGCAAGAAGGTTCAGATGTCGGCCGGAGGGTGGTACTTCCGGCAGTTCGCTGAAGAGACCAAGTCAGGCGGCGTCTGGATGGACATGACGGTCCGGCCGGCTGGGAACCTGAACCTCACATTCTCGCCCAACGTGAACTGGACCCGCGACGACTGGCAGTACCTCAGCACGCAGGAGGCGCTGGGCGAGACGCATTACCTCTTTGGCGACCTGTCACAGACGACAGTGGGCACACAGTTCCGTGGGAACGTGACGTTCACGCCTACGCTCTCGCTGCAGCTCTACGCCGAGCCGTTCGTGTCGTCGGGTCGGTACCTCGAGTACAAGCAGGTGGCCGACCCGCGGGCCGAGTTATACGCGGACCGCTTCGACAAGTTCAACGACGACCGCCTGATCGTCGATGGCGCGGATGTGTCCGTCGATCTCGACCAGGACGGCACTGCTGACCTCGACATCGGGAACCCGGACTTCACCTTCGTGCAGTTCCGATCGAATGCCGTGCTGCGCTGGGAGTACCGCTCGGGATCGTCACTCTTCGTGGTGTGGCAGCACGGGCGCAGCGGATTCAACCGCGACGGTCGGTTCGACTTCTCACAGGGTGTCGGTGACCTGTTCCGGCAGCCGGGCGAGAACACGTTCGTGGTGAAGCTGAACTACTGGTTCTCACTGTAGACGGAAGGGCGGACAGGCGGAAGGGCGGAATGAACACCTTCCGCACTTCCGCACTTCCGCCCTTATTCCGCCCATGCTCGACAGCATCGCGAACTTGATCGAGGCCTCGGGGCCGCTGGTCTACATCCTGGCCCCGCTGTTCATGGTCTTCGTCGCGATCCTGCCGCTCCCGGCGGAGGTCCCGGCGATGGTCAACGGCATGGTGTTCGGTCCGGCGCTGGGAACGGTGATGACGTGGGGCGGTGCCATGATCGGCGCTGCCGTGAGCTTCGAGCTCGCGCGACGCTATGGGCGGCCGCTCGCGCAACGGGTTCTCCCGGGAGATGCACTCGGCAAGGCCGACCGGTTCGTCGTCGCCACCGGATGGGGCGGGCTGTTGACCGCGCGCCTGATTCCCGCAATTGCGTTCACCGCGTTGAATTGGGGACTCGGTCTCTCAGGCGTGCCGCGCCGGACGTTCTTATGGACCACCGCGGTCGGGATTCTGCCCGGAGCCATTGTCTTCACCGCGACGGGGACCGGATTGGGAGCGCTGTACCGCGCCCACCCGTCTGTGGCCTATGGGCTCGTTGCGGCGGCGCTAGTGGTGTTCGTGTGGGCGGGGGTGCGGTACTGGCGCAACCGGGAGGCTAATCCCTCGCGAGCGGAGCCGGCTCCCTAGCTACCGTTCTCCAAGGCCACCCTCATCTCGTTGGCCGACTCCCACCGTTCCTCGCGTACCTTCCTCAGCGCCTTGCCGATCCCTTCGGCGAGCACGGGCGGCGTGTCCTTCCGGAACTCGCGTACGTCGGGCGCCTCCTCCGTTTGCTGCAGTCGCAGCACCGTCTCTTCGCGCTGGTGGACGAATGGCGGGCGTCCGGCAAGGCACTCGAACAGCACACACCCCATGGAGTACACGTCGGTTCGGTAGTCGATGTCCTCGGCCCCGGCAACCTGCTCGGGACTCATGTACGCTGACGTCCCAACGGTGAAGCCCGACCGCGTGAGGCGCGTCGATCCCGCGGCCGCGATCGCCTTGGCAATGCCGAAGTCGAGCAGCATGGCCCCGTTCGCGCTCAGCACGATATTCTCAGGCTTGACGTCGCGATGCATGATACTGTTGGCGTGCGCATACCCCAGTGCGGCGAGCATGTCACTGGCAATACGACACGTGTCCGACACCGACGCGCGCCGTACCCGATCGAGGTGCTGACGTATGTTCGGCCCCTCAATAAAATCCATCACATAATAGATGAAATACTCCGCTTCGCCCGAGTCGAGCACCCGTGCAATCTGTGGGTGATCGAGTTCCCGCAGCATCTGTACCTCGCGCTGGAACCGATCTGCAGTGACCGTCACCGCCAACTCGGGATGGAGCACCTTGACCGCCTTGGGCTCACCGTTCGGGTCACGCGCAAAGAACACCCGCGACGCCCCACCGCGCGCAATCAGACGCTCGACCTTGTAACGGCCTTCGAGCGCCTCCTGAATCAGCGGGAGCAACTCACGACGGGCGATGGTACACCTCCGCAATGAAAAGCCGTGGCATGACCGTCACAGCAGCAAGTCGTTCCGAATCCGCTTCCGCACCGCCCACCACATGGCGAGGAGAACGCTGGTTTGCCGCACGACGATCTTTGCCTCGCCGGTGACGCCCGGATACAGTCCGTCAAGACCACTGGGCACGCGGATCCGCGCCTCGAGCGCATCGCTGGAATCGGCCGCCGGCGCGACGGAGTGCACCGGGGCCTCAACCGCGCGCCGCGGTGTCGCGTATGGCAGCAGCGACGCACGCTGCCCCGCCGCCACGAGCGTTGCCCCGGCCCGGTCGAGCGTCACGCGTAACTCCAAAGAATCGAGCACGCTGACGGACGCCACCGTTTCCCCGGCCTCGAACGCCCGCCCAACTCGCTCGCGGAGCCGCCGCGTCACCAACACACCGCTCACCGGCGCGCGCAGGGTGAGCCGCCGCACCCGCTCGCGCGCCCCGAGCAGCCGGGCGGCCGCTTCGTCCCGCGCCAATTCCGCTTGGCGGAGCGCGGCATCAAGCCCGAGCGCTCGCGCGCGCAGCGCCGACACACCCAGCGAATCGACGACGCGCTCGAGCGACACAACCTCGCGTTCCAGTGTGAAGTTACGCAACCGCACCACCACCGCTCCGGCATCGACCGAGTCGCCTTCGCCAGCATAGATCTCCGTAAGCACACCAGCATCGGGCGACGTTAGCGGCGCCTCGAAAACTGGTGCTGCAACGAACCTGCCCTTCACGAGCAGCGGCCATGGGACTAGTACCGACATGACGAGGAGCACGACCGCGAGCCCAGCCACGGAACCGACTACGCGCCCCCTCAAGAGACGAGCACGATGCTCACGGAGCGATGTGGCGACAGCGCGTGCCCACTCGCGGATCGTGGTGCGCAACATTACCCAGAGAAGCAGCACGAAGCCCAGCACGCCGACCACACCGAAGGCCCGGCTGGCCCATCCCATTACCACCGTCGCCACGAGGCCGAGGATGGCAAAGATGTAAGCGATCGCCAGAACACCATACGTCACCAGCGCACGGCGTTCGCGAAGATCCGCAACAGGGGGCTCGGGCACGTTGAGCCGAATCACATGGCGCCGGATGAGCCATGTGACGTGCGCCAGCGCCCGCTGCCGCAGGTTGGGGATCTCCAGGTAGTCACTGAGGGCGTAGTACCCGTCGAGCGGTATCAGCGGGTTTGCATTCGCGATCACCGTCGTCGCACCCCCGACCAGGACCGCAAAGAACGCCACACGGGAGATCACACTCGACGGATCCACGATGACCCACACGATGGCGGCGATTCCCGCCACCACGAGTTGAATCCACGAGCCTGCCGCCGTGACCCAGAGCCGCTGCGAGAGTTTCGAGAAGGTCCATGCATCGTTGACGTTGCAGTAGAACGCCGGCTGGAAGTACAGCAGCATTGCGCCCAACTCGTGTACCTGTCCGCCAAAGTACTTGCACGTAACGCCATGTCCGAGTTCGTGTATGATGATGACGACCATCGCCGTCCCCCAGAAGAGGACGATGTTCTGGAGCGTGTAAAACTCGACCGAGTACATCGCCGTAATGCCATTGGCGATGTCCCCCCACCGCAGCACGAAAACGCCGAGGTATACGGCGAAGAGCGCAAGCGAGATACCAATAAACGTCCGCGTGAAGAACAGCCGCAACACCGGCATCCAGCGGTCGAACAACTCGTCGGGATCACCCGCCGACCACCGCATGCGGAGCAGGCTCCCCTCGTAGTGCGTGCCCTTTACGCGCCGATGCCGTTCCGCACGCATTCGTTCCATGAGCAGCGTGGATTTCTCGCCGAGTGTGCGCTCGAACAACTCCATCTTGGAGAGCCGACCGGCGAACTTCTGTAGCTTCGCCTCGCTTAGCGGAAGCCCCTGCTCCGCCAACCCGGCGGCGAGTTGAGCGAACGTGTGCTCTCCTGTGAACTGCTGCATGATGAGGACTTCGAGTGGCTTGAAACGAAAGTACTTGTGGGTCTCCGGGTCCTTGACGATATACGTCTGCTCGCCCCGGTACTGCTGCACGACGATAATCAGATCGTCGCGAAGTTTGGGTCGTCCCCTCAATGCGCCACCGGCGCCAGCCGTTCGCCGGCGGCGAGCCCGCGCACCACCTCGACACGCCCATCCTCGAGCGTCGCGCCCAACGTGACACTGCGCAGCGAGGTCCGCCCGCCCGCCCAGACGAGGACATAGCCCTCCTCCGCAACGACCCCAGCGGGGACGACGAGGATCTGGCGCCTGGTAGCGGCAAGACGCACACGGACACTGGCCCCCGGCTCTAGAGGAGTACCCCGCGCGAGCTGCACGACGACCTCCCGCGTACCGCTCGACGGATCGATCGTCGGTGAGACGCGGTCGACCGTCGCCGGATGTTCACTCCCATCCAACGAGACGACGGTAACCTCGGTCCCCCGTTCGATCGTGCTCGCACCTTCCGGGAGCTGCACCGATGCGCGCAGCGGTTGTAGCGCGCTGACCCGGAAGAGCGAGTCGAGCTCTTCCACCAGGCGTCCACGTCGCACGACGCGCGCGGTCACCACGCCGCTGAACGGCGCGATGGCGCGTGTCAGGTCGTAATTGCGCTGCGCCTGGCGGGTGCCAAGCTCCCACCGCCGATACTCCAGCTCGGCAAATTCGGAGTCGGCTACGGCTACGGCTCCCGTGCCCGCCAACTCGCGGAAGCGTTGAACCTGACGCTCTGCGTTGGCCAGGTTGGCCTGGGCGTCCGCGAGCGCAATCTCCTGATCGACGCTCTCGAGCCGGGCAAGTACCTGCCCTTCTCGCACGCGGTCGCCAATATCCACCAGCACTCGCTCGACGATGCCCATGGATCGCGCGTACACGTACGCGTCGTGCTCCACATACAGTTGCGTCGGCAACTCGAGCGGCAGATCGACAGTGGCCGTGTCCACCACGATGACCGGTGCCGCCGCCACGGATGGCTCGGGGGTCTCCGGCACGGCGTCACCGCCGCACCCGCTGGTGATCCACGCCATCGCCGTCGCCGTCGCATACCATCTCATGGAACGAGCCTCCACCAGAGCAACCGCGCCCACCGTGTGGGCGCTCGCAGTAGCCGGCTGAGCACCGAAGTCGGTGCGGTTAGCACCTTGGCGTGCGCTGCCATGCCGGGTCGCAGGACGCCCTCGTCATTGGGAACGAGACCTCGGATAACGAAATACACCTCCGACGTCGTCTCGACCGGCAGCGGCGGCACGAAGGTCACGCGCCCCTCAAACGTCCGCTGCGGCAGTGCATCCACACGCAACCGAATGCGCTGGCCGACCTCGACCCGATTGATGTCTCGTTGCCGCACTCCCAGCTCCAACTCGAGCGAGTCGGTGCGACCAAGGGCAAGAACCGACTCACCGGCTTCGGGTCTGGTGCCGACCAGTTCCTCGGGTCGCGCCGTCAACACGACGCCATCGACCGGCGCGCGTACCGTAGTCGCCGCAATCTCTTCGTCCAGCAGCGCCAGCTGCCGGCCCAGTGACACCACACGCGCGCGCTGGATGCGCTCCGCCGTTGCATCGTTGCGTGCGTCCGCTGCCGCCGCGCTACGTTCGGCAATCTGCAGCGTCGCGTCAGCCGCCTCCCGATCCGCCCGCAGCTCTACAGCACGCAGCAGGACGAGCGGGTCGCCCCGCGTGACCGCCTGTCCCTCGCGCACCAGGACCCGTTCGATCACGCCCGGGACGATGGGCCGTGCCTCGGAATAGGTCGCGGCGCGGAATGTGGGTGCGGCACCCGTCACCCGGAACGGCCAGCGAATGAGCGTGATCGCGGCGAGCGCGACGAGAGCGGTCACTGCGTAGACGGCCACGCGGCGGCGCGGCAGCGCCAGCAGTTTCCTCTTCTTCTCCGCGAGGGCGCCCAGCATGTCGACCAGCGGCACCTGGTTGTACAGCTCGGCGTTGCGCAGTGCCACGGCCGTCTGGTTGGCGAGAATCGCCACCATCTCGCGCTGCGTGTCGGAAGCGAACGCCGGTCGCTTCGCCTCGAAGAGCAGCACACCCAGGGCACCTTCTTCATCGACCAGTGGGAGATACAACCCACTGCGGATCTCATCCGTTGCCAGTCCCTCACCCGCCGCGTTGACGAAGGCCCGTTCGTCGTCGGTCGAGACCGCTTCCCGGTCCGCCAGGTAGAAAGGCTCGCCACGCCCCAGGACCCAACTGCCGCGGTCCTGGAGCCGCCGCACCCCCGCGTCCTTGGGATCGATTTCGTCCTTCCCGGCGATCGCGCGGATCTCGTACTTGGCCCGGTCCACCAGGCCGATGGCGCCGATCTCGAAATCCAGCGCACGGGTGGCGAGGTTCACCACCGACGTCAGGATACGATCGAGGTCCAGTGTGGAGGTGACCTCCCGGCTGATCTCGAGCAACATCGCGAGATCGTGCGCGCGCTTTTCGGCGGTGTGCAACTGCGCGTTACGCAGCGCGACCGCGGCACTGCGGGCCAGGCCCTCGAGGAGCAACCGATCGCCCTCCTCGAAGATACCGGCCCCAGTCACCTTGTTGGTGACCTGAATGGAGCCGACCGTTTGGCCCCGGACCACCATTGGCGCTGCCAGCACGCCGGTCGTGATCATGGTGCTGGATCGGTCCACGCGGTCCTGGAAGCGAGGGTCCTGCATGGCGTCGGCCACGATCGTGCTGCGCTGCTTCCGGGCCACATCCCCCACAAAACCTTCCCCGATGGGAACCTCGCTGCCCACCAGCTTCTGGCTTGCCGCGCCCAGCGCCAACCGGCAGCGCAAGATCTCCCCTTCGGCAATCCAGATCGACCCGCCCTGCGCCCCCACCGCGTCGAGTACTCTGTTGAAGACCGTGGGCAGCAACTCGTCGAAATCGAGCGAGGATGAGAACTCTTGAGATATGGAATGCAGAAGGCGGAGGCGGTCGACTTCACCCTGAAGCCCGTCGCCAGCACCTGGTTGCACCGGATCGTCGTTCATGCCAATGGGTTACCTCCGCGTACAAGAGGCTCTCTCCGAGGCACGCTGTCAAGGCGGATGCGCCAAAACGCGACGCGCCGGATCCCCACCCAGGAGATCCGGCGCGTGTCTGTGAAAAATCGGTGTTGCTACCCGAGGCGGAACGGGGCGATCCGCTCTTCCAGCTCTTCAGCGGTCAGCTCGAGGGCCTCGGCATCTTTGCCGGTGACTTTCTTGAGCTCCTCTTTCTGCTCATTGGTGAGCTCGATGCGGATTTTCTTCGCGTCGGACATTACTGCCTCCTTCGAAGGGTTGTGACGGATGAATCGAACGCCACAAAGATGGTTGGGAGTCGTGAAAACCCCGTGAATCTCCACCGGGGTATCGTGAAGGCCACAAGCGGCCCAACGAAAGGCGCCGGATCCCTGTCGGAGGACCCGGCGCCCCGGAGTTGGTGTCTCGATCCTTGGCTATATGCCGAGCCCCGGGCCGCGCATGGGTGCGATGCGCTCTTCCAACTCTTCGACGGACAGCTCGATGGCCTCGGCATCTTTGCCAGTGGCCTCGCGCACGGCTTTCTTCTGCTCGTCCGTCAGGCTGATCTTGAAGCTGGGATTGGTCGTCATGGTAACAGTCTCCCCTTAGCTCAGGCGGAAACGTGAGGGAGCGATCCGCTCTTCCAACTCTTCGGCGGTCAGCTCGAGGGCCTCTGCATCTTTGCCCGTAATCTTCTTGAGCTCTTCCTTCTGCTCCGCGGTGAGCTCGATGCGGAACTTCTTGTCGTCGGACATGGTGCCTCCTGAAACGGGTGCCGGAGTGACGCGAACGAAGGCCAAGATGACCTGGCGGCGTGAATCCACCGTGAATTCGACTTGCCGGATCGTGAATTCCCCGTAGTTTTGACCTCCCCGTCTCTCCCGGGGAGGGCTGTGGACCTTCAACTGACGCTGCTGGGGCCCCCGCGCCTCACGATGGATCCGGAACCCGAGGCCGTGCCACGCCTTGGTGCGAAACCCATTGCCCTGCTTGCATTTCTGGCAATGGAGCCGGGCCCCCACGCCCGCGACGAGTTGGCGGGGCTCCTGTGGTCAGATTCCCCCAACGATGCAGCCCGGGCTTCGCTGCGTCAGGCGATCCGCCAAATCCGAGGCGTCGTGGGCGAACGGCTCCAGGCGGGGCGCACCGCGGTGGAGCTGGACCCACCTATCCCGTGTGACGCCCGTGCGTTCCTGCAAGCCGTAAGTGAGGCGCCGGAGACTGCCGTCTCCTACGCCGCTGACCGGTTCCTTGCGGGCTTCTCGGTGCGCCATGCCCCGGCCTTCGAGGAGTGGACCGATACAACCCGGGAACGGTTGCGCCAGGCGTTCCGCGATGCGCTGCGCGCCGCCACGCTCGGCGACATAGGTCGCTCGCGTTGGCGGGATGCGGCCCGGTGGGCGGAGCGGTGGATTGCAGCCGATCCCCTGTCCGACGAGGCGGTGCGCCACGCCGCCCAGGCGTGCTACATGGCCGGCGATACCGGCGAGGCGCTGGCCCAGTTTCAGCAATACCGCGAGCGGCTGGCCAACGAGACCGGCATGGAACCGGCAGACGCGCTGCGCGAGCTGCTGGAAAGGATTGGACCCACTCCTCCGGTGGCCCAGCTGGCCGCCCCGCCGCCGGATACCGATCTCCCGAAACGGGGGTTCGTATCGAGCCTGATCGGCCGGGAGGCGGAGTGGGAGCGGCTCACACAGGTGTGGCGCGAGGCGGCGGCGGGCGCATGTCGGACCATGCTGATTCAGGGCGAGGCGGGAATCGGCAAGACGCGGCTGGCCGAGGAACTGCTGCAATGGACCGCGGCAGAGGGAGCAACGGCCCTCCGCGGCAGGGGATACGATCCGGAGAGCGGCCTGCCCTATCAGCCCGTGGCCGACGCGCTGCACGGCGCACTGCAGGCACCGGGAATGGCGAGCGCGGCCCCTGAATGGCTCGCGGAGCTGGCCCGGATCGTCCCGGACGTGCGCGAGCGCTTCCCGGGCCTTCCGACTGCCGCCGGGGCCGGCGATCCAGACCGGCGCGGCCGGCTGTTCGAGGCGGTGGCGCAGGCGATCCTGGGACTCACGTCGGAGCGAGCGGTAGTGCTCCTAATTGACGATCTCCAGCGCTGCGATCCCGAGACGTGCGCCCTGCTCCATTTCCTCACGCGGCGGTTGGCGCGTGCTCCGATCCTGATTCTCGCCACCGCGACACTGGGCGAGATCGAGCGCGCGACCCCAGCCTCGCGCCTCTGTCGCACGCTCAAGGGCGGCGGTGCCGCGATCACCGTCTCTCCGCTGTCCGAAGCCCAGGTGTGGCGCGCCATTCGTGAGTTGGGCCGTATTTCGAGCCCCGATGGTGCGCGGCGCTTTGCGCGCCGCGTCCATGCTGTGACCGACGGCAATCCGTTCCACATCCTGGAGCTGCTCAAGGCCCTCTTCGCGCAGGGCATGCTGCAGACCGACCCGGCCACCGGCGAATGGGTCACGACCACCGCGACCGGGGATGCTCCGTACGATCATGTGCGCATGCCGGCCACCGTGCACGACGCCGTTGCCGAGCGGTGCACGCGGCTGCCATACGAGCTGCGGGACCTGCTGGTGACCATGGCGGTGGCGGGCCGGCCCGTATCGACCGGCTTGCTCTCGCACGTGCACGGGACCTCGCGGCTGCGGGCCGCGGCGCTTGCCGACGCGCTGGTCGACCGCCTCCTCCTGGCGGAAGACAACGGTATGTACGGCTGCGCGCATCCCATTGTGCAGGATGTCGTGCGCGAGGACCTGACACCCGCACGAAGAGGCGAGGTACACCGCGCGATCGCGCTTGCTCTCGATACGCTCGCCCGCGACAGCCGGGGCGGCTGCCGACCCGGCGAGATCGCACGGCACGCGGAGCGGGGTGGCGAACTCGCCCTCGCGTTTCGTTGTGCGCTGGAAGCTAGCGACCTCGCGGTAGAAAATGGCGCCTACGAGGAGGCGCTCTCGTGGCTGGATCTTGCCGGAAGTGCGGCAGATTCCGAGACCGACACCGCCGCGGTCCACGAACGCACGGCGCGCCTCATGGAACGCACCGGCTGGCCCGAGCCGCCCGTGGGCGGCCACCGGAGCGGCACGCCGGCCGCCGGCTTCAGCCGGCAGGACATCGATCTGCGGCCGTCCTGACCGCGCATGGCGCCATTTGGGGCGCACTGCGTGCGCCCCAAATGGCGCACCGCAACACCGTCAACAGCAATCAGCACCTACCGTGCAACACGCGTACGAGACACGATCCTCGTGCGGTGCGAGTAGAGCGAACATGTCGGCGTAGGGCGGCCGCTGCAGTTTCGCGACCGTGTCGGTGCAGACCTCGTAGGGCTCGTTCCGCATGAACTGGTGGCCTTCCTCGTCGACGAAGATCTTCCCCGGACCGAGATACACCGCCCGATGTCCCTGAAACACGCATCCGTCCATCTTCTCGAACTTGTACCCGGCCACCGTGACCGACGAAAAGGCGTACCCTTCGACTTCCTTCCAGAACGACTTCTCCTGCACCGTGAGGCCGTAGAATCCGGCGCGCTCCAGCTCGGCCATGAACTGTTCTTCGGTCAGCGCGCCCACGAGACATTCACCCCATAACTTTGGGTTCACGCGCAAGTGCGGGGGGACGGGCCGATCGCTCACAATGTCGGATATCACGAGCCGCCCGTGGTCGGCGAGTACGCGCCAAACTTCCGCGAACACGCGGGGCTTGTCCGGCGAGAGGTTCACGACACAGTTGGAGGTGACGACGTCGACGGTTCCTGACTCGACCGGGATGGCCTCGAGAAATCCCTTGCGGAACTCCACGACGTCGTACCCGAGGTTCGTCGCCACGGCGGGCCTGCATGAATTGGCAACCGACAACATCTCGTCGGTCATGTCGATGCCGATGGCGCGGCCGCCGGCCCCGACCAGCTTCGCCGCAATGAAGACATCGATCCCCGCGCCGGAGCCCAGATCGAGCATCATCTCGCCGAGCTGCACCGCCGCACGCGTAACCGGCGACCCGCAGCCGTAGAAACGATCGAGCACGTCCTGCGGGATGTGGTCGGTCATGCTCCGGTCGTACGACGTCGGGCAACACAGATCGGCCTTGGGGGACTCGGCCGCGGCACCGTAATATTCACGCACCGCGCGGCGCGGTTTGTCCACGTCGAACGACAGCACGCAGTTGGAGTGCAACGGCAACACGGGTCGCTCGGCGAGGGCGCCGTCAGCGGTGCCGCAGGCAATCGCACCTTCCCCCATGGCGTGCAACACGACCGGCGCGTCGTACCCCGACCGGTGATTCAGTCGATCGCGTTTTTCCCGCCCTAGCGTGGTCATTACGCGGCGGATCAACGCCTGCGTCACCGGATAGTAGGGATCCGGGGCGAACGGATCGCCGCCGGAGAAACACCACGCGTGCTCCCAGTCGCCGCCACCCGTCAGGAAGCGCAACGGATCGTCGTGGACCACCGCCTTGCACGCGATCGACGCCGCCCGCAGGCCGTGTACGACGGGAGAGACCGCAAGCATGGTACGCAGGTCACTCTGGGTCAGATCGCCGCACACGAGAGCCGGCTCGCCGGCGAGCGCTGCCGATGGATAGACCTTTCCATCGTGAAAGATGCACAGCGAATCCCAACCTGCGTTGCCGAAGTCGTACTTCACGCCCGGTACCCCGTTCACACGCCGCTTGACGGCCTCGACGTTGTCCAGCGGCACGCCGCTCGCCTCCGCGGCATCTGCGGTCTCCATTGTCACGCGTACGATATCCGCCACGTCCGGGAAGAAACCGTTCGCGCTTGCGGCGGCACGCCCGCGTTTGTGCATCCACATGAGGTGGTAGCTCGCGGCACCCAGGTCTCGGGTCAACGCGGGAGCTTCAGGCAGCTCGGCGAGGTTGTGCGTGGTGACTACCGTGGTGATCGAGACGTCGAAGTCGTGCTCGGTGAGGAAGCGGATTCCGTCCAGCGCCTGCGCGAAAGCCCCGAGCCCACGAAACCGGTCATGCGTTGCCGCCTGCGTGCCATCGAGCGAGACCTGAAACTTGACCTGCTCGCGATCGAGCTCGACGAGCTGCCGCCGTACGCCCGCCGAGAAAGCGGTGGCGTTGGTCAGCACGATTACGTCGAGCCCGAGCGTTGCCGCAGCGTGGCGCAGCAGATCCACCAGATCGCGCCGCAGAAACGGCTCACCGCCCGTGACGTACAGGCGCTCCAAGCCGAGCTGTGCGGCGGCGTCGATCTGCTGCACCAGCCAGTCAGCGGGAGGCCCCTCCGCCTCTCCCGGCCCGGAGGACACGAGACAGTGTGTACAGGACAGGTTACAGGCGTTGTTTATCTGCAGCCAGAGTTCCGCAAGCCCGTCGGGCGCTGACAGGGCCAACCGACCCGGATAGCTCGGATGGGACACGGGGTCCTGCGACAGCATGCCGGCACGAGCCAGTCCCGCGAGCAGGTCGTGCACATGGATGAGCGCCTTTGCGGCTTCACACCGTTCGGCCGACGCGTACCATGTGACGAGGTCAGCGGCGGTCACCGCACCCGGGACCGTGGCGATACGCTCGACGAGGGCTCTTCCCCGACCGTCCAGCGCCACCCAATTGGGCGCCGCCCCATCGATGCCGTAATGGACTCCGTCCTCGGTAAACCAATCCAGGGGTGGCACGTACAATGGTTGGTGGGCTTCTAACGCTGTCATGCTCTACCTCTCCGTTCCCTTGGCTGTGGTGTACGGCCGACGGTCCCCATGTAGATCGCGGCCAAGGCGAGCAGCGCGCCGGCGATATCCTGTAGGTCCGTCGGCCTTCCAAAGAATGTCATGTCCCAGATGAACGCGAGCGTCGGCTGCAGGAGAAGCAGCAGTCCAGCCTGCGCCGCCCGCACGTGCGGTAGGGCGGACGCGATCAGCCACCACGCGACCACTTGCGCCACCAACGCGTACCCCAAGAGCACCGCAGCCGTCACCGGGGTTCCTACGCGGAGACCATGAGGCTCGCGCAGCGCGACCGGAACCAGCAGCAAGGCCGCCAGCAGACAGATGATAGCCAGCGAGGCCGTCGGGTCGGCGCCCGGCAGGCGCTGGGTCGCGCGGAGTACGAGGAGGAACCCGGCGTAGGCCACCGCTGCGAGTAACCCCAGAATGATACCCACCTGTCCCACGTCGCTACGTTGAGACCAGTCGAGTCCGACCAGCAGGAATAGTCCGACGACCGCGACCGGCACCGATGCGGCGAGCCGCACGTGCACACGCTCGCGGAACACAAGCACGCCGACGGCCGCCAGGATGAAAACCTGGAAGTTGGCGAGGATGGTCGCGAGCCCCGGACCAACCGAGAGGATGCTCGCGTGCCAGAGAACGAGGTCGAGCGCGAACAGGAGTCCGGCGCCGGCCGCGAGCGCCACGCTCCGTCCCGCCGGACGCCACCGCCCCCGCCAGACCGCCAAGCCCGCCAACA
This sequence comes from Gemmatimonadota bacterium, assembly GCA_036679645.1. Taxonomy (GTDB): domain Bacteria; phylum Gemmatimonadota; class Gemmatimonadetes; order Gemmatimonadales; family GWC2-71-9; genus JADFNB01. Next base: position 257,988 of record JAZDCY010000014.1, read on the forward strand.
CGAGGCCGCCGATCGCGGTCCGATAGAAACCGGCCGATGCGGGACCCACGTCCGCAACCCGGACGAAGACCGGTGCGAAGCTGATGAGCGCCGCTCCGCCGGCGAGCATGGCGATCCACCGGAGGGAGGGGTCGGCAGCGCGCGCCACCGTCAGGGGAAAGGGAGGGACGAGTCAGGCATGACACAGTATATCGCGGGGCGGCGGGAGTGTGTTTGTGAGTGATTCGCCGGCAGGTTATGTTCCGGGCCCTTTCCGACCTTCCGAGCCAAAAGATGACGAAATCACTAGGTTCACTCGCCCTCGTCCTCGCCGCTGCCGTTGCCGCATGCGCTCCGAGCGACGAGTTCGCCTGCGGCATGCTCGATCAGTACGCGACGTTCCGTCTCACCGCCGACCTCGACGGCCTCACCGAGCGGCAACGCCAGATGATTCCCATCCTCATCGATGCCGCCCGCGAGATGGACGCGGTCTATTGGCATCAGGCGTACGGCGATCGGGATGCGTTGTTGCAGGGCATCGAGAACGACACGTTGCGGTGTCTGATCGAGGCGAACTACGGCCCGTGGGACAGGCTGGGTGGCGATGCGCCGTTGCTCGCCAATGCCGGCCCCAAGCCGGCGGGCGCGAACCTCTACCCTGCAGACATCACGCGGGACGAATTCAATGCGTTCGTCACCGAGCACCCCGACCAGGCAGATGCACTTCGGTCGCTCTACACGGTCGTCGTGCGGGGCGATGACGGTGGGTTGACGACCGTTCCCTACCACGAGGTGTTCGCCGAGCGGCACGAGGCGGCGGCCGCGCGATTGCGGGAGGCAGCCGAACTGGCCGACGACCCCGGACTCCGCCGCTACCTCGAGCTCCGAGCCGACGCCCTCCTCTCGGATGACTACCAGGCGAGCGACATGGCTTGGTTGGATATGAGGGATAACACGATCGACATCGTGATCGGACCCATCGAGACATACGAAGACCAGTTGATGGGCTACAAGACGGCACACGAGGCATACGTGCTGATCAAAGATCGGGTGTGGAGCGAGCGGCTGTCCCGCTATGCCGCGCTCCTGCCCGGCCTGCAGGAAGGCTTGCCGGTGCCCGAACGCTATCGGCAGGAGACACCGGGTACCGATGCGGAGCTGAACGCCTACGACGCAATCTATTACGCCGGGCAGGCAAACGCCGGTTCGAAAACGATCGCTATCAATCTTCCTAACGACGAAGAGGTGCAGCTCACGAAAGGCACGCGCCGCCTGCAGCTCAAGAACGTGGTGCGCGCCAAGTTCGACTCTATTCTGATACCGATTGGGCAAATGCTCATTGCGGAAGACCAACGGAGGTACGTCACTTTCGACGCGTTCTTCGGCAACACGATGTTCCACGAGGTCGCCCACGGGCTCGGGATCAAGAACACCCTGAACGGCCGCGGGACGGTGCGGGAAGCACTGCGCGAGCACGCCTCGGCGTTGGAGGAGGGCAAGGCGGATGTTCTGGGGCTCTACATGGTCACCGCCCTCAGGGACGAGGGCGAGATCACCGACGGCCGCATGGAAGACGACTACGTCACCTTCATTGCGAGCATCTTCCGCTCGGTCCGATTCGGCGCGTCGAGCGCGCATGGCCGCGCCAACATGGTGCGGTTCAACTTCTTCCAGGACCGCGCTGCGTTCAGCCGCGACGAGGCCACGGGCACATACCGAGTGGACTTCGAGAGAATGCGCGAGGCAATGACCGAACTCTCCGAGTTGCTGCTGACGCTTCAGGCGCGGGCCGCTTGTTGTCGGAGATGGGCGTGATTCGGCCATCGCTCCAAGCTGACCTGGATCGCCTCGCCGACGCTGGCATCCCGGTCGACATCGCCTTCCATCAGGGCATGGCGGTCATCGAAGGGGCGGACGAGTAGTCCGCTTCTCAACAACCACACCACATCGTTCGTAGAACGTAGGAACGCTACGGCAGGAGAATCCGCATGCGACGAATTCGTATTCTATTCACGACCCTTCTAACCGTGCTGGTGGTCGGCGCGTGCGCGCGCGCCCAGAGCCAGAGTCCGACACCGCGGGGTGGCCGCTCCCAGGCCGGCCGTGGCGGACGAGACGAGCAACAGGGGCCAAAACCGTATGGTGAGGTCATCACCGAAGAGGCACAAACCGATTCGGGCCTGTTCCACGTGCACAAGGTCGAGGGCGACCTGTTCTATGAGATTCCTGTAGATATGCTCGACCGGGAGATGTTGCTGGTCACCCGGATCGCACGCACACAGTCGGGGATCGGATACGGGGGCGAGCAGGCGAACGAGCAGGTGGTCCGGTGGCAGCGCCAGGACGACAAGATCCTGCTTCGGATCGTGTCCTACACCAACGTTGCCGATACCAGTCTCCCAATCCACGACGCGGTCGTCAACGCCAATTTCGAGCCGATCATTCGCGCGTTCGACATCGCCGCGTTCAACGATGACAGCAGCAACATCGTCATCGAGGTCACGGACCTCTTCACTAAGGACGTTCCGGCGTTGGGGCTGCAACGTCGCAGACGGACTCAGTACAAGGTCCGCCGGCTGGACGAGAGCCGCTCGTACATCTCTCGATTCGCCAGCTACCCGCGCAACGTAGAGATCCGTCACGTGTTGACCTACGACGCGACAGAGCCGCCGGCTAACGCGTCAACCGGCGCCATCTCGCTCGAGATGGCGCAGTCAATGCTCGTCCTGCCAGAAGTCCCCATGCGCCGACGCTGGCTCGATGAGCGGGTCGGGTTCTTTGGCATTCGACAGGTCGATTATGGTCTCGATGCACAGCGCGCAGAAACCAGGCGCTACATCGCCCGGTGGCGGTTGGAGCCAAGTGACACGGCGGCGTTCCGCCGCGGCGAGCTGGTCGAGCCCGTAAAGCCCATAGTGTATTACATCGATCCGGCAACGCCCGTGCAATGGCGCCAGTACATCAAGCAGGGCGTCGAGGATTGGAATGTGGCCTTCGAAGAGGCAGGGTTCCGCAACGCCATCCGCGCCATGGACCCGCCTTCAGAGGAGGAAGATCCCGAGTTCAACCCCGAGGACGCGCGGTACTCGGTGATCCGCTACTTCCCGTCCGACGTGCAGAACGCGTACGGACCGCACGTGAGCGATCCGCGTACCGGCGAGATCCTCGAGAGTGACATCGGCTGGTTCCACAACGTGATGAATCTGCTGCGGAACTGGTTCTTCGTGCAGACGGCGGCGGCCAATCCCGCAGCACGGCGGATGCGTTTCGACGACGCGCTGATGGGCCAGCTGGTCCGGTTCGTCGCGGCCCACGAGGTGGGTCACACTCTTGGGCTGCCACACAACATGAAAGCGAGCGCCGCTTACCCGGTCGATTCCCTGCGCTCCGCCAGCTTCACGTGCAGCATGGGGACGGCACCGTCGATCATGGACTACGCACGGTTCAACTATGTGGCGCAACCGGAGGATGAAGGCGTCTGTTTCATGCCGGGCATTGGCATCTATGACAAGTACGCCATCCGCTGGGGGTACCGACCGATCCTCGACGCCCCCACACCCGAGGCCGAGCGGACGACGCTGGACGCCTGGGTACGGGAGCACGAAGGCGATCCACTGTACATGTTCGGTAACCCCAGCTCCATCGATCCCACATCACAGACCGAAGCGCTCGGCCAGGACGGCGTGCGCGCGAGCGAGCTGGGTATAGCCAACCTGCGGCGAATCGTACCGAATCTGATAGAATGGAGCCATCAGGATCTCAGCAACTACGACGACCTGGAGGAGTTGTACGGCCAGGTCATAGGCCAATGGAACCGGTACATGGGCCACGTCACGACGGTGATCGGCGGTGTCACCGAGACGCGAAAAACCTCGGATCAAGATGGCCCCATCTATCAGATCGTGCCGGAAGCGAACCAGCGTGCCGCCATGCGGTTCCTGAGCGAGCAGGCGTTCGCGACCCCGATGTGGATGCTCGACCGTGACATTCTTTCGCGTGTCGAGCACGCCGGTGCGGTAGAGCGTATCCGGCAACGGCAGGTGCAGGCCGTTAACCGCCTACTATCGTTTGATCGGCTGGCCCGGCTCATCGAGTCGGAGGCGGCGCTGGGGAACGAGGCCTACACGCTATCCGAGATGTTGGGCGACGTGCGGAACGCAATCTGGTCGGAACTCGCGCAAGGCAGCACAATCGACGTCTACCGACGCAACCTCCAGCGCGGTTACCTCGAGCGCATGAACTACCTGATGACCCAAGAGCAGCCGCCGGTTCCCACGCGGTTCCGCGCATTCATCACGCGCACGAACGTCGACGTGAGTCAGAGCGACATCCGGCCGTTCGCGCGTGGGGAGCTGGAAACGTTGAAAAGGGAGATCAACGCTGCCCTGCGGCGGACACGAAACCGCGCCACGGTTCTGCACCTGCGTGACGCACTCGTGCGGATCGACGATATTCTGGACACGGACGACGACTAGGCGGGTGGGGGGCGCACGCCTTGCGCCCCCCACACCTTATTTGTAGGGGCGCACGCCGTGCGCCCCTACAAATACGGTGCCGCCAACCGCACGATTCCATCCCGCAGTTTGACCGGTAAGGACCGCCCGTCCAGTTCTTCCCCGGTCACGATTCGACCTGCGTCCCGTTTGGCAGCAAACACCCGTTCCATCTCCGCGGCGAATTTGGCATCGTAACACTCGACGTTGAACTCGAAGTTCAGCCTCAGTGAGCGCGGATCCCAGTTCCCCGAGCCGAAGAGAGTCCACGCCCCGTCGATCACGAGCAATTTCGTGTGATCGAACGGCGGCGGGGAGTAGTAGATCTCACAGCCCTGCTTGACGAGTTGCCACAGCATGGCACGAGAGGCCCAATGCACGGCGAGCAGGTTGTTTCGCCCGGGCAGCACGACCTGAACGGTAACCCCACGCAAAGCCGCGACATTCAACGCCGTGATCAGCGTCGCGTCGGGTAGGAAGTACGGTGTGACGATGTGGATAGTGTGTCGCGCCGCCGCGATGGCCCCATGGATGGTCCAGCGGAGCTTCTCGAAGTCCTCGTCGGGCCCGTCCGTGATGCCGCGGGCGAGGACCTGGCCGGCTTCGTCGATCCTCTGGTACCACTCGGGTCCGAGATGCTCACCCGTGGTGAAGGTCCAGTCCTCGCCAAACGTCTCCGCGAGATGGCGGACCACCGGTCCACGGATCTGAAAGTGCATGTCCTGTACCGGCCGTTTCGGGTGCAGCGCGTGCACATTTCCGCGGCGAATGTTCATCCCACCGGTGAACCCGACGGTGCCGTCCACTATCAGCAGCTTCCGGTGATTTCGCAGATTCCAGAACGGCGCACGCCACGGTACGTAGGTAGGCATGAACCGCACGACCACCAGCCCCATGCGGCGCAGCTTGCGCACGATGGGCGGCCAGGAATAGCGCGATCCGAGCCCGTCGATCAGCACGCGTACATCCACCCCGCGCCGCCGGGCCGCGGCCAGCGCGTCGGCAAACTCCGATCCGGACGAGTCGTTGTCGAAGATATACGTGGACAGCGCGACGGTGCGCGTTGCGCCGGCGATGGCGTTCAACATGCACGGGAATGCAGCATCCCCGTTGACGAGCGGCTCGATGGCGTTGCTCGCCGTCAACGGCCGGCGCGTCACCTGATCCACCAACGCACCGAGCCCCGACAGGTAGCCGAACTCCGCTGGAAGATGCTCGGAGAGCATCTCGCGGGCCGGGCGCATGGCCAACTGCGAGCCCGACAACCGAGGCCCTTCCGCACGGAGTTCGGCCGCGTGACGGCGAATCCGGTTGATACCGAACACGACATACAGCACCGACCCGGCGATCGGGACCATCAGGATCAACCCGACCCACCCCACCGCCGCACGCGAGTCGCGCTTATAAAGAATAGCATGCCCGGTTGCGATGGCAGCCAGCAGCACCACCAGCGCACCAACAACGCGGAACTCACCAAGCATCTCGAAAACAGCACTCACGATCGCAACTTACCGACCCCGGGCCTATTGACAAATTCTCCGTGATACAACACCTTACGCCGCGTCGAAAATGCGAAACACGATTTGTTAGCAGGCCGAGTACCGTAACCGGACACGCTTCCGGCCGGTGCTTTTTTTGTGTGACTTATCCGGCTACGGTGGCCGGTGCTGAACGGGCGGTACGCCCACATTGATGAGGAGTAGATAGCATGACGCAGGGCACAGTGAAGTGGTTCAACGACGCGAAGGGCTTCGGTTTCATCACTCCCGACGAGGGCAACGAAGACTGCTTCGTGCATCATTCGTCGATCACCATGGAAGGATTCCGCACGCTGGCCGAAGGTGAGCGCGTCGAATTCGAGATCAAGCAGGGACCGAAGGGACTGCAAGCCGCGAACGTTACCAAGGCAAGCTGACCACTTCGCTCATAGTGTAGCGACAGAACGCCGGCTCGCGGGCCGGCGTTCTTTTTTTGTGCCCACCAGAAGCGGGGAGCTGGGGTTGACACCTCAGCTACATGCTAATAATTTAGCAGTAAGCTAAATTTCTAGCACCTTGGGGCCCGTGACACGTTTCGCGGGCCCCACGCGTCTCACAAAGAGGGCACAATAATGACCGGGACGGGCGGAGCAGGATTGAGCCGGCGTGAGCGTCAGATCATGGACGTGATATACCGGCTGGGTAGCGCCACCGCGCAAGACGTGCGGGATAACCTGCCCGACCCGCCGAGCTACTCTGCCGTGCGGGCGCTGCTGCGCGTGCTCGAGGAGAAGGGCCATGCGGTGCACCGCGCCGACGGACCGCGCTACGTCTTCCTCCCCACCGTGCCGCGCGAACAGGCGCGCGAGACAGCACTACGTCAGATCGTGCGGACGTTTTTTGACGGGTCGTCGCCCGAAGCCGTCGCGGCGCTGCTCGACCTTTCGTCCGACGATCTCTCGGATGACGAACTGGACCGGTTGCAGACCCTGATCGACCGAGCCAGAAAGGAAGGACGCTGATGTCAGACCTGCTAACTGGACTCGGTCTCGCGGGCAGCATGATGCTGCCGGCTCTCCTCGGACTGGCGCTCAAAGCCACCGTTGTTCTGAGCCTGACGGCCGCGGTGGTGTACGCACTGCGTCGCCGTTCCGCCTCCGTGCGCCACCTGGTGTGGAGTGTCGGGACGGTCGCCGTGTTGGCGCTCCCCGTGCTCACGTACGCCGCGCCCGCGTGGGACACGCCGGGCACCGCCGCCTTGCGCCCGCTGGCCCCCGGCGGATTCGATATCTCGGCAACCGAAGCCCCCGCTTCACCTCCCACACCGGAACCCACCGTGACGGCCGCGTGGAGCGGCGTCGCGGCGGCACCGGCCCCAACCGTCGTCCCCGACGCCGCGCCTGCGGTCGCGTGGGGTGAGCGCGAGGCAGCACCGCTCGGGGAATCAGAAAGTGCGACGTTCCGGATAGACGTTCCTCCCACCGTGTGGCTGCTCGTCGTGTGGGCAATGGGAACGATCCTCGCGCTCTCGATCGTCGCGGACGGACTGGTGCGAAGCGCGCGGCTCGCCCGAGCCGCCCGTCCCATCCGGGACGCACAGCGGCGGGACCTGTTCCTGGATCTCTGCGCTGAAGTCGGCTATGAGCGGCACGTCCGCTTGCTCGAGGTCGATGGCGCGAGCATGCCGATGACGTGGGGTGCGCTCAGCCCCGTGATCCTGTTGCCCGCGGAATCGTCGTGCTGGTCGAACGCGCGTCTCCACGCTGTGTTATCACACGAGTTGGCACACATTCGCCGCCATGACTACATGACCCAACTGCTCGCGCAGGTGTCCTGCGCGATCCACTGGTTCAATCCACTGGCCTGGATCGCGGCGCGGCAGCTCCGCGAGGAACGGGAGCTGGCGTGTGACGACATGGTCCTGACACGCGGTGAGCGCGCGTCGGACTATGCCCGGCATCTGCTCGACGTCGCGCGGGAACTGCGCGCGAGTCCGCTGCCCGCCGCGGCGACCGTCTGCATGGTCCGTCGGTCATCGTTGCACGAACGACTGCTTGCTGTTCTGGACGCAACGCGTGTCCGAGCCGATGTCCGGCGTGAATTCGCCGTTCCCGCGGCGTTGGGCGCGTTGCTCGTTGCCCTGCCGCTCGCCGGAGCCGGAATGGAGGACGCACGCGACGAGACGCCCGTCGTTCCAACGGCGGAAGCGTCGCTGCCTCGAAGGGCCACGAGCGAGTGGGCCGATGGTGAGGTCGCCGCCTCATCCGTGGCGCCCGCACCGGATCGGCGCGGCGTGTTGGAGATCGTGAGCGGTCTCTTCGCCAAGGCCGCCGCGCCGCCGGCACCTGCCACACAGGGATGTGATTGGTATACGCGTGGCCGGAACACCTCTTCTTCGCACGTTGCCGACGACAACCGCCACGAGATCCGCATCCGGCACGGCGACTGCCGTATGGAGATCGAGTACAAGGGTGACATCGAGTTCGCGGCGGACGATACCGACATCGTCCGCATCTCCCGCGGAGGATCGTTCGAGATCGAGCTTCGCGAGGGCCGTAACACGCGTCTTCTCCAAATCGAGCCCAGGGACGGCGGTCTGCAGCGCACCTGGACGGTGAACGGAGAGGAACGGGCATACGATGCGAATGCCAGCGCGTGGTTTGCGCGCATGCTCGTCGTGGTGTTCCGTCGGACGGGCGTCAACGCCGAGCAGCGCGCTACTCGCATTCTCGCAGAATCCGGTGTGGACGGGCTGTTGCAGGAGATCTCGTTCATCACGAGCGATTGGGCCGCGGTACGCTATTACACCGTGTTGCTGAGTCAACCCAATCTCGATGTCGAGACCATTCGGCGGGTCGTGCGGGAGGCGGGCCAACGGGTGGAGTCTGATTTTGAGTTGGCACGTCTGCTCATCGCCATCGCTGAGAACCAGCCGGTCGACGAGGCGGTGCAGGTCGCGTACGTCGCGGCTGCCGGCAGCATCGACTCCGACTACGAGCACCGCAGGGTTCTCTCCGCGATCCTCCGGCGCCAGGACTTAAGCGAGCCGGTGGCCAACGCGATGTTGCAATCGGCACAGGACATCGATTCAGATTTCGAGCGTGCGCGTCTGCTGCTCGAAGTGCTCGAAGCGCACCCGCTCAACGAGGCGCTCACGCCTGCGTTCTTCGACGCGGTCCGCACCATCGGCTCCGATTTTGAGCAGCGACGCGTGCTCAGTACGGTGCTCGACCGCGGCGCCCCGAACGTCGCGGTGCTCGATCAGACGCTCACCGTTGCGAGGAACATCCAGTCGGATCACGAGCTGGCGCGGCTGCTCGTGCAGGTCGCCGATCAGTACCCTGTCGACGTCTCGCTCCCCGCATCGTATCTCGACGCCGCGCGCTCGCTCGGCTCGGACCATGAGCGGAGCCGTGTGCTTCGGACGCTCCTCGGTCGGGAGACGTTGTCGCCTAGGGTTACCGCGTCGGTCCTCGCGGCAGCCGGTTCGATGACCTCGAACTTCGAGCTGTCGCGCATTCTCAAGGGTGTCGCAATGGGTGATCCGCTCACGGCACCGACGCGCGACGCGTTCTTCCGCGCGCTCGATGGCATGGAGTCCGATCATGAACTATCGACGGTGTTACAGACCGTGATCGAGCACCAGCCGTTGGATGACGATCTCGTGGGACGGGTGTTGCAGTCCGCGCTCCAGATCGGGAGCGATCACTCGCTCGCCCAATTGTTGATCAAGATCGCGAACGATTATACCCTGGGTGACGCCGTGCGGCCGGCGTTCATGCTAGCGGTCGATCGGATCGAATCGGAGCACACGCGGGGCCAGGTACTCGCGGCGCTCTACCCGCGCGGCCGGCCCGCCGAGTAGGGGTCCGTGCTGACCACGATACTCGCTCTGGCGGCGCTCACCACCAGCATGCCGCAGGCTGCGTCCGTACAGGATATCGCCAGCATCGACCGCACCGCAAAGATCGCAACAGCAGTTCAGATCGATGGGCCGGCGCCCGTGCTCGACGGGAGGCTCGACGACGCTGTCTGGCGCGGTGCCCGTTTCATATCCGACTTCGTGCAGAAGGAACCCGTCGAGGGCGCCGAGCCCACCGAGCGCACCGAAATAGCGTTTCTGTACGATGGAGACGCGCTGTGGGTCGGGGCTCGCATGTACAGCGACGATCCCCGCTCGATTCAGGCACTCATGAGCCGGCGCGATCGCGGTTCCCAGTCACAACACATCTGGATCTCGCTCGACACGTATCGCGACGGCCGTACGGCTTACAGCTTCGGGATCACGGCGTCGGGTGTGCGCATGGATTGGTATCACCCGTCGGATAGCGAGTTTCACATCGATGCGTCGTGGGACCCGGTCTGGGAGGGTCGCGCACACATAGATTCGCTCGGCTGGACCGCGGAGATGCGTATTCCGTTTTCGCAACTGCGCTTCAACGACTTGCCCGAACAGGTGTGGGGTCTCAACATCGATCGCTGGTTCCCCGAGCGGTTCGAGGACGTCTTCTGGATCCCGGTACCGAAGAATGAGACCGGGTGGGCGTCGCGCATGGGGACGCTGGTCGGTATCAGCGGTATTCGCCCCTCGCGTCGTGTGGAGCTGGCGCCGTACATCGCGAGCGACGCGACCATCCGTTCGGATGTTGATCCGGCCAATCCCTTCTCCGACCGCTCGAGTCAGGCAGGACGCGTCGGCGCCGATCTCAAGCTGGGACTCGGACCCAACCTCACGTTGGATGTCACGGTCAATCCTGACTTTGGACAGGTCGAGGCCGATCCCGCGGTCGTTAACCTGTCGGCATTCGAGGTGTTCTTCAGCGAGCGGCGACCGTTCTTCACCGAAGGGCGCCAGCTCCTGAGCGGCGGCGGCTCCGGGTTCTTCTACTCGCGCAGGATCGGCCAGCCCCCGCGTGCCTTGGCAGATGGTGACTTTGTCGAACGTCCTCGCACGAGCACGATCCTCGGCGCCACCAAGATCACCGGACGCACGGCGGGCGGGCTGTCGATCGGCGCCCTGGCTGCCACGACCGCCGCGAGTACGCGCGCACCTATGACGCCACCACACAGGCGTTCGGCAGCTCCGAGGTCGCGCCGCTCACCGGATACACCGTCGCCCGCATCCAGCAGGAGTTCGGTCCATCGGCGTCGACGGCCGGGTTGATTCTCACGGGTGTCCGGCGTGATATGGCACCCGGCGACCCGCTCGCCGGCACGTACGCCCGCACGGCCGTGACGGGAGGCTCGGACTGGAATCTCCGATTCGATGGCGGCGCATACGAGATGGGTGGCAGCCTGGGGTTCAGCTACGTCGAGGGAGATTCAGCCAGGATCCTGAGCCTCCAACAGTCCAGCGCGCGCTATTTCCAGCGACCGGACCAGGATTATCTCCAGATCGATTCATCGCGCACCGCACTAACCGGATACCAGGGATCACTCTACGTGAGGAAGAACAGCGGCCGTCACTGGCTGTGGAATGCGTTCTTCTCGTTCGAGTCACCGGATTTCGAGCTGAACGACCTGGGACGACTCTCCACGACCGACGACGTGGCCGGATTTGCGACCGTCGCCTATAGGGAGACGAAACCGGGCTCTCTCTTCCAGTCATGGGAGGTCTCGCTCTCGTCGGAGAACCTGTTCAATACCAATTTAGACCGGAAGTTCGGCGCCATCCGAACGGACGCGTCCCTAACGTGGCGCAACTTCTGGCGGACCAATCTCACGGCATGGGTAGACGTACGGGGCCAGAGCACCACGCTCACCCGCGGCGGCCCCTCGATGAAGACCGCTCTGTCGCGCGTCGTCATAGGGAGCCTGTCCAACAACTTCGGCGCATCGACGAGCTGGCGCGCGCGGGTGTACTACGGAACCAACGAATTGGACGGGCTGACGTACCGGCTGAGTGGTAGCCTGACGTTCCGGCCGGCGCCACGCTGGGAGTTCTCGATTTCCCCCAATTACCTGCGCGACATCGAACCGCGGCAGTATGTCGCTACGCTCGCTGGCGCACCGACCGCGACCTTTGGACAACGCTACGTCTTCGCGCGTATCAATCGGAGCACGTGGCTCGCCCGGTTGCGCGTGAACTTCGCCGTCACGCCGGACCTCACCGTCGAACTCTATGCCGAACCGTTTGCGGCAAGTGGACGCTACGACAGCCACGGCGAGTTAGCCGCGGCGGGAGACTTCGCGCTCCGGTCGTATGGCCGGGACGGGACGACTATCGCACAGGAAACGGACAACAGCTACACGGTCACCGACGGGCCCGACTCGTTCACGCTTCCGTTCCTCGACTTCAACATACGATCGTTCCGCAGCAACATGGTGCTGCGATGGGAATGGCGCCCGGGCAGCACGTTGTTCCTGGTGTGGCAGCAGGACCGATCGTCCTTCGAGGAGCGAGGAGACATGGTGCGGCCGTTCTCGCTGTTCGACGCGGTAACATCGGGAGGCGACAACTTCTTTGCGGTGAAGCTGACGTACTGGTTGGCCGTGAATTAGGTCCGAGTTGGTAGGCCAGAAGGGGATTCACCGCAGAGATCGCGGAGAACGCAGAGAGAGTCCGCCACGATCCCGTGGTCATCGATCGCGCGCGGCGGCGGATCAAGCTGCTCGACGGCCGCACCGACCACGACGGTACAGCGGTGTCATGATCCCTGGGCGGTGCCTCGGTGCCGCACTGGCGTTGACCATCACCGCTTCGAGCAGCACGGCACAGTCTTCCACTCCGATCACACTCAGTGGCTATATCCGGTCGCTGACCGGCGTCCAGGATCTCGGCTACGACCCAATCTTCACCGATCGGCGCTCCGCGTTCAACGGTGAGGTAGTGCGGCTCAAGTCGCTGATCGAACTGGGCGACGTGGCGCGTGTGAGCGTCCACAACCGCGTGGGGGCCCTGTGGAGCTCGGCCGCATTCGACCAGAGCGTGCTGGGCTTCGGGGTAGGTGCTGTGCCCGACCGCACGGTGGACCTCGTTACGGACGTCATCGACGAGAATGACGTGCGCGTGTGGCACGATCTGGATCGGCTTGCGGTTACAGTGTTCACCGATGCCGTCGATTCACCGTTGGCAGGCAGGCTATCACCTGGGGATCTCGAACATCTTTCCCATCGCCGATCTGTGGGCGCAGTTCAGCCCCTTCGAGCTGGATACCGAAGAGAAGCCCGGTGCCGATGCCGTACGGGCCTTGCACGACCCAGCCAGCGGGTTGGAGTGGGACATTGTTGTTGCAGATCGCGGAACAAACCGTATTGACCCGGAGCCGATCGCGGGCGTCACCGAGTTTCCCTTTTCGATCTGAACGCGCCACGAGTGGTCCGCGGGTGTTCGTGGGACGTTGGAGTTGCCGGTCGCTGACGTCTACATAGGCGGTGGGAAGTTCTGGAGTCAGGCGATTGCTCTTGGCGGCGTTTCGCTTGTCGTCGACTCTTGGAAGCTGCCCGCCGAGGTTGCCGCACCGTGGGATCTCGACACGGACAACCTACGCACGATCCGTCTCACGGCCGGCGTCGGCTGGATGGGTTCAGACACGCAGTTCTCCATCGAGTACCATCACACCTGGCTTGGCCGCACGACGCGTCTCGAGGGTGCTATGTTTGGGTTCAGCGCACCGTCGCTAAGCCGTCGCATGAAATTGACGCGCAGTTCGTCTTCCAAGATCGCGTGGTGCGTGAAGGTTGGGTCGATCAGTGCGGCACTCGTCCGCGTGTGATCATCGTGCAGCAGCGAGACAGCCGGCCCGGGGCGCCGCGAGCGTTCCACCTTGACGGGCGCCGACCCGCCCCTAGCCATTCCGACTGGCCGGCGGCCGTCTGGGCCGACGACAACATCACCAGCGCGATACCGGCCGCGCGAGTCCGTGAACGGTTTCGAAACTCCATCGTCCCTCCATTGGCCTGCAACCACTCCATTCGGAGCGTCGCAGCCGGAATACGTTGCACCGTTGATCACGATGACGTACTCCGGTGTAGCGGAGGGGCACGGGGACGCGAAGCGGTCCGTCGCAAACGCGACCCCAGTTGCTCGCGGTCGGTGGTCGCCGCAAACGAGACGGTCGGCTGTGGCAGCGCAGACGTAACCGGCACAGCGGACGGACCGCCGGATGATATGGCGCCAGTAAGCACGCAGCGCGCGGGATGCCCATCGCAGCGCGCGTCTGGTTCGATGTGCTGTATGAACGCAGAAGCTGTCCCGGAAACGTGGAAGCGTGCGACGTGGTAGGCGGGCGCCGCCACCTGTCCCGCGAACGCGGCCAGAAGGAGGATTCCTGACGACGCTCGGTGCGCGATGGCACCACGGACCGGCCCGCGGGCCAGTCGGCTCAGAACCACACCCGCACACCGCCGACAACGGCCACGTCGCTCACGGCCTCACCTCGTTGCCGGGCCAAGTCGGCGGTCCCGGCGAACCGCCGCAGCCATTCGGCACCGACGTAGGGTGCGTACTCCCGGCGTACCTCATACCGAAGGCGGAGCCCGACGTTGACGTCGTTGAGCCCTTGACCTACACCGAAGTCCGAGACCTCTTGCACCGCAGCGTTGACCTCAACGCGCGGCTGTGCGATCAGCCGCTGAGTCACGAACATGTCGTATGTCGTGGTAAGCCGGGCCGAGACGTGACCATCCTGGCTCACGAACACCGCAGGCTCCAGCTCGAACCAATAGGGTGCAAGGCCCTCGAGCCCGAGGACCGTGAGGACGCGGGCCCGTTCCGTTCCGCCGCCGTAGCGCACGTCGACGCGGGCCCCGATCTGCAGGTCCCAGTAGGGTGCCACCAGTCGGCCGTACAGTACCTGGACCTCGACCTCGCCGCCCCCGCCCACGGTGGCCTGGTCGCCTTCGCCCTTGAACCAGAGGCGGGTGAAGTCTCCCCCGACCCAGCCGAGCAAGTCCCATCCCACAGGATTCGCATCGCCCGTGCGGCGGTACTCGAATCGATCGAAGAGCACGAACGTGTAGATCGCGTCATCCGCCACCTGCGCGCCCGCGGCCGCAGGTCGCATCAACGGGATCATCGAGGCAAGCACCATGGCGGAAACGACGGAGCTCACGCGTCGTGTCACGCGTCGTCCTCCGTCACCACGTCGATCACCTCGACCACGCGAAACATCCCCGTGTCCATGTGATACAGGATGTGGCAGTGCAGCGCCCATTTCCCGGGCACATCAGGTGTAGCGAGGAACGACACCCGTTCGGCCGGCTTCACGTTGATCGTGTGCTTGCGCGGCCGGAGGTGTCCGGCCCCGTTCTCCAACTCCATCCACATGCCATGTAGATGGATTGGATGTTCCATCATGGTGTCGTTCACGAACGTCACGCGGATCCGCTCCCCCAGCCGCATCGGGATCGGCGCCGGCGCCTGCGAGAACTTCTTACCATCAAATGACCAGAGATATCGCTCCATATGGCCCGTGAGGTGGAGCTCCAGCTCACGAACGGGCTCGCGGTGATCGTGGCCCGGCACGAGACCGCGAAGATCCGAGTACAGCAGCACGCGCCGGCCGTCATCGCCGAGCCCCACGCCGGGCTCACTCAGACGGGACCGCGTCACCTCCGGGACGGCTTGGTTTCCGGCCCCGTGGTTGTCCGGACCGTGGGGCACGGGTTCGGGAGCCGACACCGCCGCGTGATCCCCCTGTTGCATACCGGGCATAGGCAAGTCCCCCTCACCGCCACCCATGTCCACCATCGCCATCCCCATGTCGGCCATGGAACGGACCGGCCGGGCGCGGCGCCGCGGAATCGGCCCGCTCATCCCGGGACGCGGCGCGAGCGTTCCCCGGGCATACCCGCTCCGGTCCATGGACTCGGCGAAGATCGTGTAGGCCATGTCCTCGGTGGGCTGGACGATCACATCGTATGTCTCGGCTATGGCGATGCGGAACTCGTCCACCGTGACCGGCTGCACATTCTGTCCGTCAGCCTGGACCACCGTCAGCGGTAGGCCAGGAATCCGGACATCGAAGTAACTCCCGGCCCCCGCGTTGATGAACCGCAGACGGACGCGCTCCCCCGGACGGAACAGTCCCGTCCAGTTGGTCTGCGGAGCCATCCCGTTCATGACGTACGTGTATGTGGCGCCGGTGACATCGGCGATGTCGGTTGCGTCCATCCGCATCCGGCCCCAACGCAAGCGGTCCGCGAGCCCGCCGTCATCGCCGCGGAAGAGATCAGCGACGGTACGACGTCGGAAGTTGTAGTAGCCGCCCATCTTCTTGAGGTGAGCGAGGACGTCGTGCGGATCCTCGAATGTCCAGTCGCCGAGCATTACCACGTAGTCGCGATCATACGCGAACGGCTCGGGCTCAGCCGGGTCGATGATCAGAGGTCCGTAGTGCCCCAGCTGTTCCTGGAGACCCGAGTGGCTGTGGTACCAATAGGTGCCGCTCTGTCGCAGCGGATACTCGTATACGAACGTTTCCCCTGCCGGGATGCCGGGGAACGTGACCTGCGGCACGCCGTCCATCCCGTTCGGCAGAATTATCCCGTGCCAGTGGATGGACGTATCCTCGTCCAGCGCGTTCGTGACCGGGATCGTCGCTGTGTCCCCCTCATGGAAGCGGAGAAGAGGACCCGGCACGGTGCTGTTGATGGCATCTGCCCACGTACGACGCCCGCCGATATCGATCGCCGTCCGTCCGATGGTGAGTCCGTACCTTACGGTGGAGCCGGACCGGCGCCTCGCTATGCTCGGAAGACCCGTGCGCGCGTATGTTGGTATCAGGCGCTCGAAGCCGCCGAGCCCGACGAGCGCCGCACCGCCGGCGTGCAGGAAGTCCCGGCGCGTAACGAAACTGCAGTCGGAATTCACGATTGGCCTAAGTCACCGTGCTCCGCCGCTTCCTTCCGGTCGTTTTCTCCGACCAGAAGTGTGCAGGTGCACGATCACCCACCGCCCGTCCCGCTTCTCGAGCACCGCGGTCCCGCGCCCCTCGATCTCCGCGTGTCCGCGTTCCGTGTCTGCACTCAGCTCGTAGCGGAACGGTGTCCACGCCGTTGCCCCGCGCACCTGCGGCTCGATGGCGAAGTAGCGATAACGAAAGTTCTCCATCTCACCGAGTTCCGGCACTAGGTGATGATCGCGGTAGTCGGCCCAGCCGTGATTGACGCCTGCGCCCTCGATGATGTGCACCCACTCGTCCGGGGCAAACAGCGTGTCCATGCCGGCGACATTCTTTGCCTGGGAGAACGCGGCGAACGCGGTCAGCACCTGTTCGACGGCCTCGACGTCGGGGTCCTGAACGACCGCGTGAGACGGCACTGCCATCCCCGTCAGCAACAATCCCATCGCACCGGTAGTGATCCGCAACTTTCGCATTCTGTTGTCCCTTCCTGGAGGAGGCGTATTGGACACCGGACGGCAATCAAGACTCATCGTGCGTCGGCCGGAGGAGCGTACCGCCGACGGCAAGCGCCAAGATGATCCCGCCATATCATGGTCGCCCTCAGCGTCCCGATCGGCTACCACCGCCGCGGCACTCATCATCATATCGACCGAGGCGACTTCGTCACCGTCGCTGACCACCGCAACAAGTCGGTAGCTTCCGGCGGCGACCTCACGTGGGATAAGCACCCGACTAACGAAGGCCCCTACTGAATCGTTGTCGACCGAGCCCAGCTCAATGCGGCCGTTGATACCGGCTAGCGCCAGCATGAGACACGAGCGAGTGCCAAACCTTTCTCCAGCGATCTGCAGGCTGTGACCAGCAGTGAGGTCACGCGTTGCGGGCCTTGAGCACCCCGTCTTCGCGCGCGGCGGCCGGGCACTGCCAAACAGGCAGCAGACCGAAGTCTCGCTCTTCCGTGTGATGATTGGCCCCACGATGGCCACCGTGCCGCCCGATTTCAGGACCTCGTCGTGCACGTGTGGAAAAGGGATGGGGAACACTCCGTTTCAGCCGTTAGTAGCCTCGAAGGCTCGTGCGTACCGCAGGATCCTCCGCTGGGATTGGGATGAGAAGACCGATCGCGATTCCAATCTCACAGCCCGAGAACGGCTGTTGGTACTGAACGGTTGGTTCTCGTATCGTCGCCCAGTCTGTCCTCGGTTGTTCTTCCCCAACACATCACGCCGCCGTCAGAGGATCGGGCACAATTGTGGTGACCACCCGCGACGAGCGCGCGGGACCAGCTCTTCAGCTGCCCCGAACTTTCGTCTGCGCCGAGATCGGAAGAGAACCGCCGCAATCAGCACCGTTGGCGGCGCGTTGAGCACGGAGTGTAAGCGTGGGATATCATACGGTGCGAGATACACAGCACCTCCTTTGGCAGTCCCCCACTCGCCCCTTCGTGTCAGCTTCGCCCCGGCCCGCCGGGTTGCGGGATTGCCACAGCACGGTCGTCAGCGTCACGGCGGACAGGGTGACGGTTGCTCGCTCGAGCGACATAGCCGCTGCCCGATCCCGTTCAGTGACATTATGGGTAGCGGAACCGCAGATTGTGCCGGGTACCGGTGATTGGCAGACTCACCACAGCCCGGAACGTGGCGAACGTCCGAGGGTCGAACCGGGCGACCAGGCGCTGGCTCGCCGTGTCCGCCTGGAGGGGTATCGTTACCTGGCTTCCGCCGGCACCCATGAGAGTTATGCTGGCGCCCGACGGGGCCGGGAGCACCTGCTGCTGCTCGTCGAGCAGCCACACGGAGATCGAACCCGTCGAATCCGCCTTGAATTCCACGTGATGTTCGGCCACCTCGATGACTTCGCCCCCGTGGGGGGCGGTGTGGGTGTGCTGCGCCCGCAGGGTAGCGGTTAGCGCGACCGAGAGTACGCCGATCATAGCGCTAACCCGCGTCAAGATCTGTAGCACGGTATGGCTCCCTCCTGTAGATGGTCAGTCACCGCGCGCCAGGGCCACGTCGCCCGGCACCGGCACGATAGTTTCTTCCCTCGCTTCCACCCTCTCCCGTCCCGCGACGAACTGTTTGTACAGCGCAGGAATGACGAGCAGGGTGAGGGGCGTGGCCGTGAACATGCCACCGAGAATCACGGTCGCGAGCGGGTACTGCAGCTCGGTCCCCGGAAGCCCGGCCCGCAACGCGAGCGGCACCAGCCCGATTGACGCCACGAGGGCGGTCATCAGCACGGGATTCAGCCGCTCCATGGACCCCTGCCAGATCACGTCCTCCCACGATTTCCCTTCGGCTCGCAACTGCGTGTAGTGCGTCATCATCATGATGCCGTTTCGGGTGGCGATCCCGAACAGCGTGATGAAGCCCACGATCGATGCCACCGAGAGCGTTTTGTTGGTCAGGTAGACGGCGAAGACCCCGCCGATGACCGCGAGGGGAAGGTTGGTGAGTACCAGCAGCGGCGAGCGCACCGACCCGAACACGAGGAAGAGGAGCAGGAAGATAGCGACTACCGACACGGCGCCGATGCCCAACAGCTGGCGCATCGCCCGCGCCTGCTGCTCGAATTGCCCCCCGTACTGCAGGAAGTACCCCTGCGGGAACTCCACCTGTCGCGCGATGCGCCCCCGCAGATCGTTGACGAAGCCCGTCAGATCCCGCCCCTGGACGTTGGACTGGATCACAATCTTCCGCATCACCGCCTCGCGGCTGATCTGGTTCGGGCCGTAGTCCAAACGGACCCGGGCGACCTGACCGATGGGCACCTTCGTGCCCGACGGGGTGTCGAGCAGCAGCGAGCGGATGACATTAAGATTGTTGCGGGACACGCTGTCGGTCCACACGACGAGATCGAACGTCGCTTGGCCATCGAGGATCTGGGAGGCGACTGTGCCGTTGAACGCTATCTGGATCGTCTGGGAAATGTCCCCCGGCGTGAGGCCATAGCGGGCGGCTGCGACCCGGTCGATGACGATCGGGATCTGGGGCACGAGGGCCTGCTGTTCCACGAAGAGATCGGCCACGCCCGGCGTGCCGGCCGCCACTACGCGAATCTCCTCGGCCTTCTGCCGGAGGACTGAGAGGTCCGGCCCGAACAGGCTGATGGCGAGCTGGGCACGGGTGCCGGAAAGCATATGCTCGATGCGATGGGAGAGCGGCTGACCGATGTTCACGCTGACGCCCGGCACTTGCCCCAGGTCTTGGCGAACGGCCGCGACAACCTCAGCCTGCGTGCGCATGCCCTTCCCGCGCTTCAACTCCACTTCGATCTCATTGTACTGCACTCCCTCAGCGTGCTCGTCCAGTTCGGCGCGGCCGGTCTTCCTGGCCGTGAGAACGACTTCGGGATATTCGAGCAGTTTCTGTTCGACGATCCGACCGATCCGCGCGGATTCCCGGAGCGACGTCCCCGGCTCGAGCAGGACGTTGACAGTGAGGCTCCCCTCGATAAACGGGGGGAGGAACTCCCTGCCCAACCTCGGCAGGATGGCCAGGGCGGCGACGAACAGCGCCACCGAACCTCCCAGCATCCAGAACGGCCGCCCCAGGCTGAACCTGAGGAACGGCGCGTACATCGCCTTGAGCCACCGGTAGGTGAACGTCTCGTGGCTGTGCTTGCCCAGGAAGCGGTCACGCCCCAGCAGGAAGTAGCACAGCACCGGCGTTATGGTGAGCGCGACGAGCAGCGAGGCCATGATGGCAACGATGTAGGCCACCCCCAAAGGCGCGAACATCTTCCCCTCGATACCCGAGAGCGCAAAGAGCGGCGCGAACACCACCGCGATGATCAAGGTCGCGAAAACGATGGAGTTCCGGATCTCCGCCGAGGCCTCGTACACCACGGTGAGCACCGGCCTGCGCTCGCTCGGCGGGTGGGCGTGGTTTCCCTTCAGGCGCCGGAACACATTTTCCACATCGATGATCGCGTCGTCGACCAGGGCGCCGATGGCGATGGCTAGCCCCCCGAGGGTCATGGTGTTGATGTTGAGCCCGAACCAGCTCAGCACCAGGATCGCCACGACCAGGGAGAACGGGATGGCCGTGAGACTGATGGCCGTCGTCCGGAAGTTGAGCAGGAAGAGGAATAGGATGATCGTGACCAGTATGCCGCCCTCGCGGATCGCGCCCGCCACGTTCTCTATGGCCCGCTCGATGAACCCCGCCTGGCGGTACACCGTGCGCTCGAGATGCACGTCGGGCGGGACGGTCCGCTGCAGCTCGTCCAGCGTGGCGTCGATTCGCCTGGTGAGCTCCAGGGTATTCGCCGAGGGCTGCCGCGAGATCGTGAGCAGCACCGCCGGACCCCCGCTGAGGCTGGCATCCCCCCGCTTGAGCTGGGCCCCCAGGCGGACATCAGCGACCTGTCGGATCAGCACGGGGGTCCCGCCCCGAACGTCGATCGCCGTGTTCCGCAGGTCGTCCAGCGACGTCACGCGCCCGATGCCCCGGATCAGGTACTCCTGGCCGGGCGTCTGCAGGAATCCGCCGGGAGCGTTGATGTTGGAGCCTTGGACGGCCTCGAAGACTTGCTGCAACGTGACATCGTAGGCACGCAGCCTGGCCGGATCGACCAGCACCTGGTATTGCTTTCGATCGCCTCCCATCACGATCACCTGAGACACACCCGGCACCGAGAGGAGGCGCGTCCGGACCGTCCAGTCTGCCAGAGTCCGCAGCTCCATCGGTGTCGTCGTGGTGGACGCCATCGCGACGATCATGATCTCGCCCATGCGGGAGGAGATAGGGCCCATCACCGGCGGATCCACGCCCGCCGGCAGCTGTCGCAGCGCCAGCTGGAGCTTCTCGGACACCAGCTGGCGGGCCACGTAGATGTTGGTGCCGTAGGAGAACGTCACCGTCACGACCGAGAGACCGATCGCGCTGGACGAGCGCACCGAGGTGACGTTGGCCGCCCCATTGATCGACGACTCGATCGGGAAGGTGACGAGGGCCTCCACCTCCTGCGGCGACATCCCCGGCGCCTCGGTGAGGATCGTCACCTGGGGCGCCGTGATGTCGGGGAACACGTCGATCGGAAGCTCGGCGATCTTCCGGCCGCCGAGCACCAGGAGCAGCACGCTCGCCGCCAGCACCAGCCAGCGGTTCTTGAGCGACCAGGCGATGAACTTGTTCAGCATCCGGGCCTCAGTGGGTGTGGGGTTTGCTCTCGTCCACGACACCCCCACCCGCTGGCCGGAGCGCGACGGTCTTGAGCTCCCACGCGCCCTGCCTGACTACGAGGTCCCCGGGAAACACGCCCCTCGTGATGGCGGTGTAGCGGTCGTCCCGTTCCCCGACCACCACGTCCTGGCGCACGAAGTCCTCCCCATTCTGCACGAACACGAAGCGGTTGGGTCCGTCGGTCTGCACCGCCTCGTTGGGGACCGTGACAACCTGACCGGTCGTCGCCACAACGAGATTGAGTTGCGCGAACATGCCCGGCTTGAGCTGGCGGTCCGGAGTATTGGCCACATTGATCCAGATGCGGAGGGTGCGCCGCACCGGCTCGATCTCGTCCGCCAACCGCACGACCCGGCCGGTGAACACCCGGTCGGGATACGGCACCACACGCAACCGGGCCACCTCGCCGGAGCGCACGTCAGCGAGATCAGCCTCGTAGACCTCCGCCGCCGCCAACAGGTGCGACAGGTCGCCGACGTGGAACAGGACCCTGGTGGGGTCCACGGTCTCGCCAACCGTAACTGATCGTTGAAGAACGACCCCGTCCAACGGTGAGTCGACCTCGACAGTGGGTGGCGTTTCCGCAATCTGGAGACTCTGGAGGGCGACGAGCGGCTGGCCACGGGCGACCATGTCACCGACGTTGGCGTAAACCGCGGTCACCTTGCCCTGGACCCGGGACGAGACGAACGCCTCGTTATCGGGATCCACCTCTAGCGTCGCGTTGAGCAGCAGCGTGCGCTGGATTTCTCGTTCTTCCGCAAGCTCGACCGTGAGGCCGATGTTGGCCCGGGCCTCGGGGCTGATCGTAATGGTTCCGGGCTCTGTCGCCTCCTCGTGGCTCTGTTCGTCCGGATCGCCGGGAACGGTCTCGCTCTGGGTCCGACTACAGGCCCATCCGCCGAGGGCGCTCAGCGCCAGCACGCCAGCGAAGATCAATCGTGTACGCATCGACCTCATTCCTGGATTGTCAATGTTCGACTCACTGGACCGTACCGCCGACCGACGCCTCTAGCTCGGCCAGCGCCGCGCCGTACTGTCGCATGGCTTCGAGCAGGCCGGTGGTGCTCTCGACGTACGCCCGCTGCACCTGGAGAACCTGGAAGATGTTGGCCTGTCCGCGGCCGAACGCGGCTGCCACGATCCGCAGGCCACTCTCGTTCGCCGGTAAGATGTTCCGCCGCAGGGTCTCCACCTGCGTCGCCGCCAGCGCGACACGCTGGACGGCGACGCGCACGTCGCGCTCAACGGCCTGCCGGGTGTTGGCCAGCCGCAGCTCAGCCGCTACGCCGGCGAACTCGGCGCGCGCCACTTCGCCCTGATTGCGGTTGAACAGCGGGAGCCCGACGATCAGCCCCAGGCCGAACGCGTTGGACATATCCTGGCCTTCCTGGGTTCCGATCGTGAAGTTGTCTCGGGAGTTGCTGTAGAGCGCGCCGATCGTGACGGGGGGCTTGCCGGCGCCCCGCGCAGCGGCGAGCGACGCTTGCTGCGCGGCCCGGTCGTATTCCGCCGCGCGCACATCGGGACGCCGGACCAGGGCCACCTGGATCAGGCTGTCGACGGCCGCCTCGTCGGGGTCGTACCGCGTTCCTTCAGCCGCGGTTCGGACGGTGAGGAAGCGAAGGTCGCCGACGGGCAACGAATCGGTAAGACGATATGTCGTGGCCAACGGATCGCCCAGGAGCCTGGCGAACTCGACCAGCGTGATGTGGTATTCCTGGACCGCCACATCGTGATCCAGCAGCGACTGCTGCCGCGCGGCATCGCTCAGCCGCGCATCCAGTTCGGACCCTAGTCCCTGCTGAAAGGCGAGCTGCGCCGAGCGGCTAATCCGTTCGCTCAGCCGCGCGAGGGAATCCAGTAGCGCCAGCCGCTGCCACTGGAACAGGAGTTCTCGGTACGACGCGACCACCTCCCGCTGCAGACGGCGCGCAGCGTCCAGCGCGCTGTATCGCATCCGCTCGGCCTCCAGGCTCGCCACACGGATCCGATTGCGGCGCACTCCCCAGAGTTGGAGATCCTGGGTCAGCGAGACGCTCAGGTCGCCCTCCAGCCCCCCCGCACTCCGCTCCCCGGTGGTTTGGTACTCCACCGCCAGGGCGGGGTTCGGTCGCAACCGGGAGCCGATGAGTTGAGCGCGGCTGAGGCCCGTGTCAGCGCGCGTCGCCCGGAGCCCGAAATTGTTGGTGAGCGCGCGTTCTGTCGCCTCGGCAAGCGATAGGGACTGTTCCTCCCCCGCGCGAACCGGCGTCGGCAACTGGGCCCCCAGCGGGCGGCCCACAAGTAGCAGGCCGGCGACCGTGGCCACCAAAGCTCCGACTCGGGCAGGGACTGTCACCGCTCGCTGGAGGGTGATGCCGGCGAGCGAGGTGATTGTCATCGCGTCCTCCGTCACGAGATAGGCGTCGCGCGCGGGCCAAGCATGACGCCACCCAGCTTGCACTGTGCGGAAACCCTTCTCCAGTAACCGGGATGGTGCTCCCGGAAACGAGCGAACGGCTTCCAAGCTTCAGAACACCTGTGGGACGAACTGCCGTAGGTGCCGCAGCCACCATCGCTCCGGCCCGGGCAGGGACGGTCATCCCTATCTGCACGGCGATGACGCCGAGTGCAGCACCGCTCGCGTGCAGGAAGTAGCGTCGGTTGAACCGGTCGTATCGCGAGCCACGCTCGGTTTTCTCCTCGTCACCTGGTGCTTCGTTCGTCCGGCTCTCCAGCCCGCTTTCAACGGTCGCGGGGTCGGCGCAGTAAACTTCTCAATGTACGAGCCGGCCCTTCTGGATTGCCTAAGCCCGCCCTAAGATTCCTTAAGGCCTGCCAGGATCACTTGCCTGTCCGGGCAGGAATGTCTGTATGCCTTTTTGAGTAGCGCACCTGCGTCGGATCGGAGCTCGGAGGCCCATGAAGATCCTGCTTGCGGAGGACGAACCCCGTGTCGCCACGTTCATCAAGAAGGGACTGCTTGAGGAAAGACATCTGGTCGACGTGGCAACCGACGGCGTGGAGGCGCTATCACTTGCGCACGTCGGACCGTACGACGTCATCGTACTGGACGTCATGCTTCCGGGAAAGAACGGGTTCCAGGTCACCGCGGAACTCCGCGCAGCCGGCCACTCCACACCGATCCTCATGCTGACGGCCAAGGACTCACGCGAAGACATCCTGCGCGGGCTGGACGTCGGCGCCGACGACTACCTGACGAAGCCCTTTGATTTTGCCGAACTGTTAGCGCGTGTTCGTGCGGTCGGTAGACGAGTGCAGCCGGTCCAACCGCACGTCCTACGGTTTGGCGACATCGAGGTAGATCGGATGCAACACGAGGTGCGCCGCGCCGGCGAATCTGTCGAGTTAACCCCTACCGAGTTCCGGTTGCTTGAAGCCCTTATGCGTACGCCAGGTCAGGTGATCAAGCGGACGGATCTGCTCGACCGCGTGTGGGGAATGCACTTCGACCCCGGTACGAGTCTGATCGATGTGCACATTGCAAACCTGCGAAAGAAGTTGGAGACAGGCGGGAAAGCACGGGCGATCGTTGCGGTCAAGGGTGTGGGCTTCAAGCTGGCACATCCGGAGCGGCGATGATCCCCCCTCGTTCGTTTCGTGGGCGGCTTGCGCTCCGCATCAGCGGGGCCATCATGGCGCTCACCCTGGTGGGCTCGGCGGCCGGCTATCTCGCGATCCGTCGGATCCTCCTCCAACGACTGGATGCCACGCTGCTCCGACTTGCGGAAATCGAGGCAGCGGCAGCAGCAGATTCGCCCGACGCGAGTGTCCACTTCCACGACGAAGTCTTGTGGGCTGTCGGACCGGGTCACGAGACGGTTCTCTCGCGCTACGCCGAAGTCTGGACATTGGATGGAGGGCAGGTCGTACGCACCCGCAACCTCGAGGGTCGGGATCTCCCGCTGTCAGTCGCGGTACGCGAACGTGTCGTTCAATCGGGCGAGCCGGCACTGTTCCATATCGACTGGGAAGGCAGTCTGTACCGGGCCGTGCTCTTTCCGCTAGGCCTCATCGGTCCGCAGCATCGGCTTCACCTGTTGCAGGTCGCCGTTTCAACAACACAAACGGAAGGAGTGCTCCGGCGTGTGCTCGCATTGCTCGGCACGCTCGTCGTCATCGGCTCGGCGGCTAGCGGCTGGCTCGGCTGGTGGCTTGCAGGTTACGCGGTCCGCCCGGTGCTCGAGATCATTCATCAGGCCGAGGAACTCGAGGCGAACCGTGCGGGCCATCACATCACCGCGCACGCGGAAACCGAGGAGCTGAACAGTCTCGTGTCCGTGCTCAACGCGATGCTCGCACGTATTGACACGGCGCTGGACAGTCAGCGCCGCTTCCTAGCGGACGCCGGCCATGCGATAAAGACCCCGCTCACGATCTTGCGGGGTGACATCGACGTCACCCTGCAACGGGACCGAACGCGCGACGAGTACCACCGCGTATTGACACAAACCCTCGAAGACCTCCGTGACGCTTCTACATTGGCTGAGGATCTCATCACGCTCGCACGATCTGACGGTGGGGCCCTCACCGCAGATCACGCCACGATTCCCGTTGACGAGGTGTTGCGGAGAGTAGCCCGGCGGTTCGGTCCCACCGCCGAACGGACAGGGGTGCACCTCGCCGTCGAGGCTGGAGCCGGCATCACCCTGCGCGCCGACGTGGTCCTTCTCGAACGCGCACTGGACAACCTGGCCGACAACGCCATCAAGTACGGACGCGAGAGCGGAGGCGGGACCGTGACACTCGCCGCCGTACGGCGAGATGACGGGTCGCACGAGATCTACGTCCAGGATCACGGCCCTGGAATCGACCCGGCGGACAGGCCGCGTGTCTTCGAGCGCTTCTACCGTGGGGCCCAGGGGTTATCTGCGACCCCGGGCAGCGGACTGGGGTTGGCGACCGTGCAGGCCGTTACCGAGGCAATGGGGGGGACGGTAGAGCTGGACACCGCCCTCCATCGCGGAACGACCGTGCGCCTCGTGTTTCCGAACCCGTAGTCAGCAACACCCATGCCGAGACCACGGCGCATTATGAAAAGGGCTTCATCTCCAATTGACGCTCTGCTCATGCCCTGTTAGGTAGCTCAAGACTATGAATACCCCGCAGCTTGCCCGCGGATTGCTCTCACTCCTCACGATTGGCGTTGTGGCACTGCCATACGGCCGCCCCGTCGTCTGTGAACGAGTGCACAACGAGCAGCACGTGCCTGCCCGCCATGCGCAGCACACCTGGTCTCCTACCACTCAAGTAGACGGATGTCACGGGTTGATGTACTGCGACATGGTAAACGTGGCTCCCGCACGGGAGCAAGCAGATGGGGTGACGCCCTACCCCCCGGTTCGCGAGAGCGCCTTGGGAGCGGTCTATCGACTCGCGGTCAATCCTACCCCACCGCTACCCCCACCTCCCAAGATCTGACCTCTCCGTAGCAGTTGTGCGCCCGTCGGTCACCGTGAGCGATGGGCGGCACCGAGTAGTCGATACATAAACACCGGAGAGGATGCTTCATGCACAGATGGTTGATGTGTGTGGTCGCGTTGCTCGCGATTGCACCCATCGAGATGCGGTCGCTGGCAGCACAGGCACCGGCAGATACGCTCACGTTGCGTGAGGTCACCGCAACCGCGCGGGAAGCGAACCCATCGCTCACCGCGGTTCGCCTCCGCGCCGACGCGGCCGCGGAGCGTATCCCACAGGCGGGCGCCTGGTCGGATCCCCAACTGTCGTTCGGTCTCGTGAACCGGCCGATCGATGACTTCGGGACAAACCAGGCGATGACGATGAACATCGTGCAGCTCACGCAGCGTATTCCCTGGCCCGGAACACTCGGGTTCGCGCGGACCCGCGCGCGTCATCTCGCCGCCGCGAGTCGCCTCGAAGCCGACGAGAGCGAGGTCGCCCTCATCGCGCGGCTGCGCGCGGTCTACTACAGCATCGCCTTCATGGATCGCGCCATCAGCATCATGAACCGGACGCGCAATCTATTGCGGGACTTCTTCCAGGTCTCACAGGCCCGCTACGCGGTCGGCGAAGGATTGCAGCAGGATGTGCTGCAAGCACAAGTGGCGATCGCCGGTATGACCGAGGACATCACGGTCGTGGAGCAGGATCGCATAGCCATGGCCGCGCGCCTGAACGCGCTCATGGGTCGGGACGCGACCACTCCGGTCGGGGTGCTCGAGCTTCCTACTACCGTGGAGACCCTTCCCGCCGTGTCAGTGCTGATGTACACCGCTGCCGACCGACGTCCGGCCCTCCGTGCCGCGGCGGAACGGGTGCGCGCGGCGGAGGCCGGGTACCGCGCGGCACGGCGGCGGCTCTATCCCGACCTGATGGTGACGCTCGGCTACGCGGCGCGCCCGCAGTTCGACAACTTCGTGACCCTCATGGTGGGGTTCAGTATCCCGCTCTGGGCAGGATCCCGTCAGCTTCCGCTCCGTCGCGAGATGCGGGCAACGAAGGCAATGGAAGAGGCCCGCGCACTGGATCTCTACAACGAGACCTACGCGCGACTGTCCGAACTGCGCGCCCAGGCGGAGCGGGCGCGCAATCTCACAACACTGTACGCCACCGCCGTCCTGCCCCAGGCGCGTGCGGCCGTCGAGGCCGCTCTGTCCGCCTATCGTGTGGGGCGTCTCGAATACACCACCCTCGTCCAGAACGAGATGACCGTGAACAGATACGAAATCGAAGTCGTGCGCCTCGCGGCAGAATATCAGGGAGCACGCGCGGGAATCGATGCGCTGCTCGGCAGCAGCCCCGGAGGTGAGGAATGAGAGTAACGGCCGGATTACCCGTATTCGGAGTGGTGATCGCGCTGGCCTGTGGCGGCGAGACCGCCGAAGAGTCGCCCATGACCGGCATGACCGCCGAGGAGCATGCGCGCATGCAGGCCGGTGGCACCCAAGGCGCGTTCGACAGCACCGGATCAGCGCTGCGCCAACCGGTGCACCTCACACCTGCGCAGGAACGTGCGCTCGGTGTCGTCTACACCACACCGCGGCGCGAGACCCTCACGCGCACAATTCGCACGGTCGGCGAGATCATCGCGGCGGAACCGAGCGTCGCCGACGTGACCCCCAAGATCGATGGATTCGTGGAGACCCTGTACGTCAGCACCACAGGTGAGAGCGTGCGTCGTGGGCAGCCCCTCCTCTCTCTCTACAGCCCGGCGCTCGTTGCCGCGCAAGAGGAGCTGCTCACGGCGCGCCGCTTGCTTTCCCAAGTCGATCCCTCCGCCGAAGAGGCCTGGCGCTATGCGCAGGCTACACTCGACGCCGCCCGACGACGTCTCGTCTACTGGGACATCACGGAAGACCAGATCGCACAGCTCGAGCAATCCGGAGAGGTCTCCAAGACCCTCACACTCGTCTCGCCGGTCAACGGCGTCGTCCTGGACAAGAGCGTGCTCGAGGGGCAACGCATCACGCCCGGCATGCGACTCTACCAGATCGCCGATCTCTCGAGCGTGTGGGTGGAAGGAGAAGTCTTCGAGCAGGATATCCAGTTCGTTCGGGTCGGTGCCCAGGGACACATCGAGGTCGCCGCGTATCCCGGAGAGCATCTCATGGGACGGGTCAGCTTCGTCTATCCCACGGTGGACATGCGCAGTCGCACGAACCGAGTGCGCATGACGGTGCGGAACCCCGGTCTGCGCCTCAAGCCGGGTATGTTCGCCACCATCTTCTTTGACGCGGACCTCGGCGAAGCCGTGCTCACCGTCCCTTTGGAGGCGGTCGTGATCACGGGCGAGCGCAACCTCGTGTTCGTCCGCGACGCCGATGGCATGCTCGGCCCGCGCGAGGTCGTCCTGGGCGCCCGTGCCGGCGACCGCGTGCAAGTCCTGCAAGGACTGGCCGAGAGCGAAACGATCGTGGCGTCCGCGAACTTCCTCATCGACGCCGAGTCACGTCTGGGCACGACGGGTGGTGCAATGCCAGGCATGCAGCACGGGGCCGCCGCCGAGCCGGAGCCAGCACAAGCCGACTCGGGGCAAAACCATGATTAACGCGGTCATTGCATGGTCGCTGCGCAATCGCGGCCTCGTGCTCCTTGCCACCGCCGCGTTGATCGGTGGCGGCGTGTGGGCCATCCGCACGACACCGCTAGACGCCATCCCCGATCTGTCAGACGTGCAGGTCATTGTGCAGACGGATTTCCGGGAGCAGGCACCACAGATCGTTGAGGACCAGATCACCTTCCCGATTGCCTCGGAGATGCTCAAGGTCCCGGGCGCAAGCGTGGTGCGCGGCTATTCGTTCTTCGGTCTCAGCCTCGTTTACGTGATCTTCGAAGACGGCACCGATATCTACTGGGCCCGTTCGCGCGTGCTGGAGTACATGAACGGCATTCGGCGACAACTCCCCGCAGGCGTAGAGCCGGTGCTGGGCCCCGACGCCACGGGCGTCGGCTGGGTCTTCGAGTACACGCTGGAATCGGATAGCCTCGATCTCGCCGAACTGCGGACGCTGCAGGATTGGTATATCCGCTACCAACTCACGGCCGTCCCCGGCGTCTCGGAAGTCGCTAGCTTCGGCGGATTCGTGAAGCAGTATCAAGTCGAGGTCATCCCGGAACGACTGCGCGCATTCGGGATACCGGTGACTCGCGTAGCGGAGGCGATCGGCGCGCACAACATCGACATCGGCGCGCGCGTGCTGGAGATGGGTGGACGGGAGTACATGATCCGAGGGCTGGGATACCTCGATGGTATCGGCGACATTGAGAACGTCACGGTCGGCGCCACACCCAACGGCACGCCGATCCGCGTTGCCGATGTGGCCACCGTGCAGATCGGTCCCGCACCCCGGAGAGGCGCCGCCGATCTCGACGGGAAGGGTGAGGTCGTGGCCGGCATCGTGATCATGCGCTTCGGGGCCGACGCGCTCCGAACCATCGAAGCCGTCAAGCG
The DNA here is from genome assembly GCA_036679645.1 of Gemmatimonadota bacterium. Classification (GTDB taxonomy): domain Bacteria; phylum Gemmatimonadota; class Gemmatimonadetes; order Gemmatimonadales; family GWC2-71-9; genus JADFNB01. The sequence continues at coordinate 288,888 of JAZDCY010000014.1, forward strand.
CCGGCTTGCGGAGGTCGAGGCCGGCCTGCCCGCCGGCGTGCGGCTGCGCACCGCGTACGACCGCTCGGACCTGATTCACCGCGCCATCGATACGCTGAAGGAAAAGCTGGTCGAGGAATCGATCATCGTGGCCGCGGTCGCGGTCCTGTTCCTGCTGCACGCGCGCTCCGCGCTCGTCGCCATCATCACGCTGCCGCTCGGCATTCTGATCTCGTTCATCGTGATGCGGTTCATTGGCGTCAGTGCGAACATCATGAGCCTCGGTGGCATCGCCATCGCGATCGGAGCCATGGTCGACGGGGCCATCGTGATGATCGAGAACATGCACAAGCACCTCGAGCGCGCGCAGGGCACCGAGTCCCGCTGGGAGATCGTGCTCGAGAGCGCGAAGCAAGTGGGGCCGCCGCTTTTCTTCTCGCTCCTGATCATCACGTTCAGCTTCCTACCGGTCTTCGCGCTAGAACAACAGGAAGGCCGGCTCTTCAAACCCCTCGCGTTCACCAAGACCTTCGCGATGGCAGGATCGGCACTGCTCTCCATTACGCTCGTTCCCGTTCTAATGGGCTACCTCGTGAGGGGGAAGATCCGGAGCGAGTCACAAAACCCGCTGAATAGAGCGCTCCGCTGGCTCTACCGACCGGTCATCGGCTTCGCCATGCGCCGGCCGTGGATGGTCTTGGCGGGAGCGGCCGTCCTGCTGGGTGTCACGGTCCTGCCCTGGCAGCGTCTCGGTAGCGAGTTCATGCCGCCGTTGCTCGAGGGGTCTGTGCTGTTCATGCCCACGACCGTTCCGGGCGTCTCCATTGCTCAGGCGCGCGAGATCATGCGCTATCAAGACTCGGCGCTCGCGGCGTTTCCCGAAGTCGAACGTGTCCTCGGCAAGGCCGGGCGGGCGACGACCGCCACCGACCCGGCGCCACTCGACATGTTCGAGACAACGATCACTCTGAAACCAAACGACGAATGGCGCCCCGGGATGACGTACGCACGACTGATCGCCGAGATGGACGAAGCCGTGCAGATGCCGGGTGTCACCAACGCATGGACGATGCCCATCAAGGGACGCATCGACATGCTCGCGACCGGTGTGCGCACGCCGGTCGGGATCAAGATCTTCGGCCCCGATCTCGACACCCTGCAGATGTTGGGAGAGCGCGTGGAGCGCATCATGCAGGGCATGCCGGGCACCCGTAGCGCGTTCGCCGAGCGCGGCGTATCGGGCTACTACGTCGACATCCAAATCGATCGGGAGGAGGCGGCGCGCTACGGCCTCAACGTGGGCGACATCCACCGCGCCATCATGGGGACCGTAGGCGGGATCAACGCCGCGATCACCGTGGAGGGCCGCGAACGCTACGCGGTTAACGTAAGATACCCGCGCGAGCTGCGCGACGACGTCCAAGAAATCCGCGACGTCGTCATTCCCGCAGCGGGCGGCGCTCAGATCCCACTGGGACAGGTCGCACGGGTGGAGGTCCTACAAGGGCCAATGGCGGTGAAGACGGAGAACGCGTTTCCCGTAACGACGATCTTCGTCGATATCGGCGAGCGGGACGTCGGCAGTTACGTCAAGGAAGCGCAACAGATCGTCGCCCGTGACCTGTCCCTCCCCGCGGGGTACACGCTCACCTGGAGCGGCCAGTACGAGTTCATGCAGCGCGTGTCTGAGAAGTTGCGTGTAGTGGTCCCGGTCACGCTCGGGATCATCTTCTTGCTCTTGTACCTCAACTTCAACGGTGTGGCGGAATCGCTCATCGTGATGCTCGCGCTGCCGTTCTCCCTCGTCGGGGGCATCTGGTTTCTCTGGCTATTGGGATACAACACAAGTGTCGCCGTGTGGGTCGGGTTCATCGCGCTCGCCGGCGTGGCCGCGGAAACGGGCGTGGTGATGCTCATCTACCTCGACGAGGCGTTCCACCGACGCAGCCTCGAGGATCGGATGCGCACCGCGGCCGACGTGGCGGAGGCCGTACACGAGGGGGCTCTCGAGCGGTTGCGCCCGGTGGTTATGACCGTGACGGCAATCATCGCCGGGCTCATGCCCATCCTGTGGAGTGCTGGGACCGGCGCCGACGTCATGAAGCGGATCGCATCGCCGATGATCGGTGGGATGGTCACGGCCACGCTGCTGACGCTCGTGGTCATCCCCGCCATTTACCTCATCTGGCGGCGCTGGCAGGTCCGGCGTCGGCGCGAGGAGGGGGTGCGCGGCGCTGCAGCTTCGGCGTAGGCCGCGTGTACGCTGCCGCGCAGAACAGCGTGAAGAAATGTTCACGGTCTCTTCGCGACCGCATTACGAGCCATGCCGAGCTTTAGAGTCAGAGATGCGAACACATCGCCCGTCAATCCGGTTCTTCGCGGCACTCGCCGCCGTCGCACTCGCCTTTCCGGGCGGGCTCCCGACGGGTGGCGAAGCGCTGCACCGCCGGGCAGTCGCGGCGGCGGCCGCCCACGGGCACCTTGCCATGGAATCGGCCGTAGACGTGATCGCACAAACCACCTCTGACGTCATACATGCGGACCGTCACGCGACAGCCGACGATCCGCCAAGGAGAGAACATGAATACGCATCCACTCGCCGCGGGTCTCGCGGCGGCCCTCACGATACTGGCGCTCGAGGCATGCGCCGGCGCTGACAATCCCACGGCCCTCGCCGACCTCAACACGGAGGTCGAGGTAGAACTGGCCGTGGCCGAGATTCAAACGCTGGAGGAAGTGGAGTTCCATCTTCATATCGCCGAGAGCGGCATGCATCTCCAGCTCGAGCGCGGCGAGATCGAAGTGCGACATCACGACGCAGGAACATCCCAGACGGTCACGCTGGAGTCCGACGGCGATGAATACCACGCGCGTGTCACGTTCTTCGAGCCTGGCGAACATCACATTCACGTCATGGGAATGCCGCGTGGAAATACCATCATGGGTGAGCTCTACGAATTCGAGGTCGAGGTCGAGCGCCGTCATGAGACCATCGGACCGTATCTCGTGGAGATCGCGACGGATCCGGCGGGCCCCATGCTCGAGGGTGAGACGGCCCACATCCACCTGAACATCTACGACTTCTTGCCCGACGGTACGAAAGGCGCCCCGGCGACCGGGCTGCCGATCGCGGTGGAGGTACACGCCCCAGACGGAACCGAAGTGGCCCCGAGCGTCATCGAGGAAGACGCGGGCGAGTATGAGCTTGAAGTGACGTTCGGCGAGCACGGGGTTTACGAACTACACGTCGAGATGGCACTCGCCAGCGGAGACGTGAGCGGGGAGTTTGATATTCCCATCTTCAGCCCCGATCCGACGGAAGAAGACGAGCAAGACGAGGCCGGAGGACACGGTCATGACCACTGACTATCGGCGGACGACATGGGCCGCCATCGGCATTGCTCTGCTCACCGCCACGTCCTTGCGGGCGCAGGAGCCACGCGTCGTCCCGACCAACCAGACGACTATCACGGGGTACGGAACCGTTGGCTACGGGCTCCAGGTCCAGGGAGACCATGAGAACGCCTTCACGTCGGCGTTCAACCCAATATTTCTGTTCCAGTTCCAGGATCGCATTCTCTTTGAGGCCGAGTTCGAGTTCGAACTCGAGGGAGGCGTAACAGAGACGGGGCTCGAGTACGCCCAACTGGACTACCTGCTCAGCGACAACATCACGCTCGTTGCCGGGAAGTTCCTGCTTCCGTTCGGTGTGTTCGGTGAACGACTGCACCCAACGTGGATCAACAAGTTCCCGACGGCTCCACCAATCTACGGGCACCACGTGGCTGCCTTCGGTGTAGACCCGGTCCTCCCGATCTTGGCCGACATTGGCTTCATGGCCCGTGGTACGATCACACCTGGACCGTGGAACCTGTCATTGAATGCCTATGTGACCCAAGGACCCGATGTTGAACCGGGCGGCGATCCCGCCGAACCCGAGCTCGGATTTCCAGCTTCTTCGGAAGACAACAATACCAATAAGATGTTCGGCGGTCGGCTCGATATCTTGCTTCCGCCGTGGTTTGAGGTCAACGCATCACTAATCAACGGCGACTACGATGCGAACAACGTCCTCGACTTCACCGGATACAATGTGGCGGCGGAGTTTCGTTACCGTTCCTTGGAACTGCGTGGCGAATACGTGCAAACGCGCACGGAGATCGAGCTTCCTTCGGGGTTCCCGACGATTCGTCGCCACGGATTCTATGCGCAGGCCGCGTACCGGGTGGGCCTCATCGAACCCGTTGTGCGCTGGACACAAGTGCTCGACGCGACCCAAGACGGTGTGATGCTCGAGGATGGAGCCTGGCAGCTAGGCTTGGGATTCGACTACTGGTTCAACCCCTCGATCGCGCTCATGGCGGGCTATGAACTTAACCGCGAGGACGGGCCGGAGATCGACAACGATCGGCTCATCGCTCACATCGCCTTCGGGTTCTAGGAGAACGTGATGATGACTACCCAACGACTTGCCATCGCGGCCTCCGCAGTGAGCCTTGCGCTCGCGCTCGCCGCGCCCGCAGTACATGCGCAGGAGACAGCCGCCGACATCTCGCGCGGCGCGAAGGTGTATGGCGCCATGTGTGGCCGGTGCCATACCGCCCGCTCCCCCCTCGAGCGCGGAGATCGTGAGTGGATCACGATCGCCAACCACATGCGTGTCCGCGGGAACCTCACCGGGCAGCAGATGCGTGCGGTGGTCGCGTTTCTCCACGCAACCAACACCGATCCGAGTCAAGCCGTTTCCGTCAGCGGGGAAGCCCGCGAGTTGGGCATTGCCGGGATGGAGTTCGGTGGACCGGTGTCCTCGGATCAACGTCTCATCGAGGAGGGACGCCAACTCCTGGAACAGAATGCGTGCCTCGGCTGCCATGCCCTTGGAAACGCCGGCGGGAACGTCGGTCCATCGTTGAACCGCGTGGTGCAGCGCAAAGGCGCACCGCACGTGCGCCAGAAAATTGCGAGCCCCACATACGACAACGCGACGTCCATGATGCCGAACTTCGGGCTGACACGCGAACAGATCGAGGCGATCACTGCCTATCTCGCGACGTTCGGCGGGTCCAACTGACACGTCTGCCGGTCCCGGTGAGCTTCTCACCGGGGCCGCCCTGGCTCGTGCGTCGTCCCCTAGTCGCCCTGGGGACGTACGCGTCGTGACGACCAGTGGATATGCACGATCTTCCACCCGTCGTCGCGTCGTACAAGCACCATCGTCTCTACGCCCCGGAGGTTGATCTCGCGTTCACGGAAGGTCCCGGTCGTGCGCGTCCGCGCCATAACGACTGCGAGATCACCCTCGATCTCAGACCAGGTGTCCACGACCTCCCGCTCGGTCGCCCGCGAAAAGGCGATGTCTGCCGGCAGGTGATGCGATCGGTACTCATCGCGCGACGCCTCGACCCCGCCACTCTCGAAGATCAAGACCTCCGGGTCGAGCAACCTGAGCACGCCGACGCTGTCACCGTCTTCCATCGCCTGATGAAAGGCCCTCACCACCTCAGCCGCCGCGACGGCCTGCTGTGCAGTACTCGACTCCGAAATGCCACACAGGAGCACGATGGCTGCAGTAAACCAGATTCTCATCACACCTCCCCGAACGAGAGACGGCAGGGCCAAGCCATGCCCAGACCCCGCCCTAAACGTACCTTCCCTCCATGCAGCATCGCATCCTCCAGGTAGATGCCGACGCCTTCTACGTGCAGGTCGCACGCCTCACCGACCCCGAGGTCGCCGGACGGGCCGAGTGCCTGCTCGTCGGCCGCACCCAAAACTCCCGTTCGCCCTGCCGGGTCGATCGGGGCAGATGGATGTTGGTGAACGACCGTGGATGACGCGGACATTTCCGGGTCGGGGTAACGCACCCCGAGTGCATGGGTTGGGCTTGTGAGCAACCGGGAGAGCGTCGGGAGGGCCGTTGGAGGGGCGTTCGTCTCCTTTCCCGACTACGATTAGAACGCCAGGTGGAGCGACACCCGTGAGAAGTTCTCGAATAGGGGCAGATCAGGGGCGGACTCTCCTGACCACGTCGTGCCGATCATCAGCATGATGTTGGAGCCGAGGAGCATGAGGAGATCCGCCGAATAGCGCTGGAAGTTCGCTGGGAATCCCGGCGGAAACCCATCCACGTCAACCCGCTCGTAGCGAGCGCCCGGTACGAGCCAAGGGTAGAGATACGCTTGCACCTCCGCCATCGTTACGATCGCGGACGGATTGCTGAGCTGCGGCCGGTCGAGGTTGTCGTTGAACAACTGCACCGATCCCAGGATGCTGATGTAGCCGTTCTCCTGGTCCCAACGCACGTCGGCACCCAGGCGGCTGAAGTGGTTTCCGGCAGGGAGGAATGACGCAGGATCGTCGGGATCCTCCAGGAAACCGGACGTACCTCGGTAGTAGAATCCCCCCACCGAAACTGCGCCTCGCAGCCACGTACTGTAGTTCAGGCGCGCGTAGTAGTCCTTCTGATTATTGAGATCGAAATCGCTCCCGGATTCGTCGTACGCCTGTTCGAGTCCCTCGACCAACTCGCCCGCGGGTCCCTCGGCGCCTTCGAGAGCCTCGAACGCGCCTCCGGGTTCGCCGTTGACCAACCCGAGGGCATATTCGAATTCTCCGAGGCCACCTGGGCCGGGAACGCGACCAAAGGCTTCGATCCCTTTCTGATTCGGGGAGAAGCCGAAGAAATTCTGCGCCGGTATGATTGGGAGAACGCCGTTCAGGTAAGGCGTGATCCGCAATAACCGACGGTGGTTCGAGAAGGCGATGGCACGTGGCTCGAACTGGCCGACCCGGACGTTCAGGGCGAGCGACCGGTTGTATTGCACGAAGAGTCGGTCAATGCCCTCGAATTGGCCCTCTTCCACCAGGGCTACGTTGCCGAAGAACGAGAAATAATCCCCCATGGCTCCGCCAAACACCAACCCAACTCCGCTGATTCCGGTGAACTCCGTCTCGATATCTTGGTCGGGCCGGTAACGGAAATCCGCCAGTATCTGGAACGACGCAACGGATGTCGCTGGCATATCGATAAACGGGATTCCGCTTCCGCTCCTGCCCTCGGGCGTTTCCACAGGCGACCCGAGGGGAAGCGGCTGCTCGCCCTGCTCCAAACCGGCACCAGGCAGGCGGTACCCCTTAGCGCGGAAAAGTCGCCCGTATTCCGTCAGGGCGGGAAACACGGTGTGGCATGCGCTGCAGCTCAGCCCATAGCGCCGCGCGAAGCTCGGGACGGATTTCTCGGATCGGGATGCCATCCCGAAAGGAAGAGCGACGACCACGAGTCCAAGTGTCGCGGTGCACGTCCTCCAAGAGTTCATCATTGCTGATCTCCCCTTTGGCCCAGAGTCGGGCGGCTCACACGGCTGGCCAGCTTCTCCAGCCCAGCCGCCAGTTACTGCTGGATGATCGAGAGCAGGTAGTTCGTGAGATCCCATATCTGGTCGGGCGTGAGCGCGTCCTCCCAGCTGGGCATGGGCGTCCCGCCGATTCCCACCGCGATGCTACGGTATACGTCCTGCGGTCGGTTGCCTCCGCGCCAGTTCCGCGACATCCGCAGGTCGGCGGGCACGATCGGGAAATCCCAGTCGTCTAGGAGTGTCGCTGCGGATGGCCCGTCACCTTTCCCGAGCATGCCGTGACACTTCCAGCACTCTGCTTCGATGAAGAGGCGGCGTCCAGCCGTGACACTCTCTGGAAGCGGGGGCTTCGGCCGGCCGATCGCGATCGGCTCCTCCCGCTCGTCCGTCCGGAACCGGTCTGAGAACGTCTGGATGTACGCCACCAGCGCCCAGCGCTCCTGCTCGGAAAAATTGGACCAGCCCGGCATCGTCGTCCCCGGCATCCCACGAGTCACCGTGTTGAACAAGTCCTCATCGGTCGGGAGCTGCCCCGTTGTCGTGGAGCTGATCTTGTAGATGCCGCGCGTAAAATCACGTGGGTGGGGAAAGACGTATCGGGATACGGACCCGTCACCGCGGCCGTTGGTGCCGTGACAGAAGACGCACCGGCGTCGGTAGAGCCGTTTCCCCCTCCGCACGACGTCCCTCTGATCGACCTGGCCTCCGTCAGGCGCGGTCTGCGCGGCGGCCCCGGCTGGCAGAAGTAACACCGCTGCCGCGATCAGCAGCGTGATGTTGGTACGTGCTCGCTTGGGAACCCGTTGCCCCGTCATGCCGGTCTCACGTAACACGAGATAGCCTCCCAGTTAGTTCGACGCGAATCGCGCCTGAACTCGCGTGTCACTTCCGGTGGTAACCGTCACCTGCTGCGTCTGGCTCCCGAGCTGCTCGTGCCACAACTCGAGCGTGTAACTGCCCGGTGGCACGTTGTCGAGTTGGAAGTTCCCGTTTCCGTCCGTGATCGCATAGTAGGGATGCGCCGCAACCGTGATCCACCCGCTCATCCAGTCATGGGCGTCACACCGGACGTGGACGATCTCCGGAAGAGGCAAGCGTACGCGCACAGACGTCAAGAACCCTGGCTGCGCCTTGTTTACCGGCCGGTTCTCCGTCCCGCGGGTGTGGACGTTGTGAAGGATCCCGTCACTGTTGCGGACCTCGAATGTCTCACCCGCCTGCACGATCAGGACGTGAGGCGTGAAGCGGCAACCCCGTTGGTCGAGAGCGGGCGGCGAGGTCGTATCCCATGGCTTGCCTTCCCGAACGTCGCTGAGCCATACAACGACGTTCAGCAGACCCCCGTCCTCGCCGACGACCAGGTCCTCTGCGAATTTCGGCTCCTGATCGCACACCTCGCCATCTTGGGTGATCTCGAGCCGCCTGGGTGCCGGCACCGGATCTGAAAAGGTGACTTGTCCGACGATTACCCCACCGTCCGAAACGGTTCGCGGCCGGTAGGAGCCGGCCTGTTGCCCCAAGCTCGGCACCGTGTCCCCCACGAGCAAGACCATGATGGCAATACTGATGACGCTCCACATGACGCGAGCGTTCTCTGATCCGGTTCCAGTTGTCATGAGCGAGATGGGCCTCCAAGTAGGCAGTCAGACCCGGAGTGCGCAGTGACTCCTTTGCGGTTTCCGCAACCGCCCAGTTATTGAAGCTCAGCAATGAAATCTGTCTGATTTCTCTGTGAAGCTCCCTTCTGATTCGGCTCTCGGCGAGCGAGCACGATACCCGAGTAGTTCGGGTGGTCATCGTCCTTGTGGCGAATGTCCCCGCATTGGCTTCTCCCGCACGCCCGCCATAGTGCGGTGAAAACAGCGGTGGGGACCTGAGGTGTCGATCGGACCTCAGCCCGACATGGGGCTTCGAATTTGCGATCCGTGTCCTTTGCCGCGACGCACAGCGCACGGGCGCGTCGGCGCAGGCGATCGTGATGAAGAACATGACGGAAGATGTGCAACCAGTCACCGAGTTGCGGAAATCGTTGTCGCCCCACATCGCACCCGCTACTGCACAGGCGCTCGAAGGTGATGCGATTGGTATTCGTCCCGCGACACCTCGACACTCCCGCTCTCGAAGATCACGACCTCCGGGTCGAGCAACTCGAGCGCAGCAACACTGTCACCGTCTTCCATCGCCTGGTGAAAGGCGCTCACGACCTCAGCAGCCGCCGCGGCTTGCTGTGCAGTACTCGACTCCGTAACACCGCACAAGAGTATGACGGCCACGGGAAACCAGATTCTCATCACACCTCCCCAACGAGAAATGAAAGGGATCAGGCCATGCCCCAGACCCTGCCCTAAACGTACCTTCCCTCCATGCAGCATCGCATCCTCCAGGTCGATGCCGACGCCTTCTACGTGCAGGTCGCGCGCCTCACCGATCCCGAGGTCGCCGGACGAGCCAAATGCCTGCTCGTCGGCGGCACACCCGAGGGCCGAGGGGTCGTTACGTCAGCATCATACGAGGCGCGCGCGTTCGGCGTCCGGTCGGCCATGCCGACGGCACAGGCGCTGCGCCTCTGCCCACACGCGACCGTCGTGGGCGTCCCGCACAAGGTGTGCTCGCAGCGCAGCCGTGCCATCGTCGACGTGTTGCAGCAATTCACGCCGGTCGTGGAACCCGCATCGATAGACGAGATGTACCTCGACCTCACCGGCACGGAGGGGTTGTATCACCACGAGCCGCTCGTCGAGACCGCGCGCCGCATTCGAGACACGGTGCTGCACGAGACAGACATCCGCGTCTCGATCGGCGGCGGCACCAACCGGTTGATCGCCAAGCTCGCGGCAAACCGCGCCAAACCGCATCGTACGCCAGACGCCGGCGGCGTGTTGATCGTGCCACCGGGAGAAGAGTCCACCTTCCTGGGCACCTTTCAGTTGGCCGACATCCCCGGTGTGGGCCCGCGCTTCCAGGAGCGGCTCGCGCGGCTCAACCTCGTGTCGGTGCGAGACGCGCTCGCGCACGATCAGCAGGTGCTCGAGCGCTGGTTCGGAGCCCGCGCCGGCCGCTGGCTCTACGACCGGATTCGCGGCCGTGCAGCAGCACACATCGAGCATCACGCGCGCGCAAAGTCGCTGAGCCGCGACGAGACCTTCAGCCGGGACATCGACGACGACGACGAGTTACGACGGGAGCTTTTGCGACTATCGGATCGCGCCGCGGGCGACCTGCGCAGGCACGGCTACGTCGCCCGGACCGTGAGCGTGCGCATTCGCGATCACGATTTCCGCGACCGGCAAAAGAGCAAGACGATCCCCCGGCCGATCAGCGCTGACCGCGCCATCTTCGAATTGGCACGCCAGCTCTTTGCCAAGCTGCGCCGGGCCCGTCCCGTACCCGCTCGACTGCTCGGCGTCGCCCTGTCGCAGCTCTCGACCGCGGAGACGGAGGAACAACTGCAGCTATTCGGCGATGAAGATGACCCGCTCGAGACCGATCGCGACCGGCGCCTTTCCCAGGCGCTCGACGAGCTGCGGGCGAAATATGGACGGGATGTGGTGGAGCGTGGGGGGTGAAGGGCGATGGAAGCCCCTTAGCCGTATTCAAGCCGTCTCGGTACCTTTCAGACCCCAAAACACCTATCCCCACGGAGTGCAAGATGAAACGTGTCCTGTCGGTAGTTGTCGTCGCGTCGTTGGCCCTGAGCGCGGTCCCCGCGTCAGCTCAGATCGACGCGCGCATGTTCCGATACCCGGACGTCTCCCAGACTCAGATCACCTTTGTCTATGCCGGCGACATCTGGGTCGCCCCAAAGACGGGTGGCACCGCCCAGCGCCTCAGCTCGCCGCGCGGTGAGGAGACGTTCCCACGGTTCTCGCCTGACGGGTCGCAAATTGCCTACAGCGCGAACTACGACGGGAACACCGATGTCTACGTCGTACCGGCAATGGGCGGCGAGCCCGTGCGGGTGACGTATCACCCCATGGGTGATCGGTTGGTCGATTGGAATCCCGACGGCACCAGCGTGCTGTTCGCCTCGAGTCGCGAGAGCGGTCGCCAGCGCTTCAATCAGTTCTATCGGGTTGCCGCCACCGGCGGTCTCCCGGAGAAGATGCCCATCCCCTACGGCGAGTTCGGGGCGATCTCTCCCGACGGATCACTGCTCGCGTACATGCCAAAGGCGCGCGACTTCCGCACGTGGAAGCGTTACCGCGGCGGCTGGGCGCCCGACATCTTTCTGTTCAATCTGCGCGATTCGTCGGCGACGAACATGACCGACAACGACGCCAACGACGCACACCCGATGTTTGCCGGCAATCTCATCTACTTCCTCTCCGATCGCGGCCTCGCCGAGCGGCACAACATCTGGGTGTACGACCGGCAGACCGGCGCGTCACGGCAGGTCACGACGTTCGAGGACTACGACGTAACGTTTCCGGCGATCGGTCCCACGGACATCGTCTTCCAGGCTGGCGGCCGTCTCTACCTGATGGATCTGGCCGGCGAGCAATTGAGCGAGGTACAGATCGACGTCGTGACAGACCAGGTGACGCTCAAGCCGCATATGGAGAACGTCGCCAACCTCATCCAAGCGGGTGGCATCTCACCTACCGGACAGCGCGCGATCTTCCAGGCACGGGGCGAGATCTTCACCGTCCCCGCCGAACACGGCCCGGTAATCAATCTCACCCACACAACGGGCACTGCGGAACGGTATCCGGTGTGGTCGCCAGACGGGTCACAGATCGCGTATTGGAGCGACGCGTCCGGCGAATACGAGCTGGTGGTGCGCGCGGCGGACGGTTCGGGTGAAGAACGTACGGTGACGTCACTCGGCGAAGGTTACCGCTACGAGCCGTCGTGGTCTCCGGACGGTACGAAGATGGCGTTCATGAACCAGCACATGCAGCTCAACCTGCTCGACGTAGAGTCGGGTCGCATGCGGCAGATCGACGAGAGCCCCATCTGGATGGCACATGGCCAGCTCCAGGGATTCGACATGGACTGGTCGTCGGACAGCCGCTGGCTCACCTTCGCTCGCGGCGTCGAGACCGCGAACTCCGCGATCTTCCTTTATGACACCGAGGAGAACGAGCTGCATCAGGTCACGGCGGGGTATTACAACGACTTTCAGCCCGTGTTCGATCCCGACGGCAAATACCTCTACTATTTTACCAACCGCACGTTCTCTCCGGTATACGGCGACTTCGACAACAGCTGGACGTACCCCAACGCGACCAACATCGCAGCCGCAGCGTTGCGCTCGGACGTACACTCCCCGCTGGAGCCGCGCAACGACGAAGAGGAAGTAAAGGCCGAAGAGGAAGATGACGGGGAGGACGAAGAGGACGATAGCAAAGACGAAACGGTCGCGATCGAGTTGGAGGGCTTCGAGGAACGCGCGGTCATGTTGTCACCGGATCCCGGGAACTACGCCGGACTGGCGGCGGTGTCGGGTAAGGTCGTCTATCGCCGGCTCCCGCGGACGGGATCGGGTGATGACGAGAGTCCCATCGTGTTCTTCGATCTGGAGGAGCGCGAAGAGAAGACGATCATGGATGACGCCGACGGCTTCGCGATTTCCAACGACGGAAAGAAGATGCTCGTCGTGGCCAATGACCAGTTCGCGATCGTGAGCGTGGCGCCGGACCAGAAGATGGACACGCCCCTGCGCACGCGCGAGATGGAGACGACGATCGATCCACGCGCGGAGTGGCGTCAGCTCTTTGCCGACACATGGCGCTTCCAACGCGATTTCTTCTACGACGAGAATATGCACGGCGTGGATTGGCCCGCCATGCGGGAGCGGTACGGCCGTCTAATCGAGGACGCCGTGACGCGCTGGGACGTGAACTTCGTGCTCGGCGAGTTGATCGGCGAGCTGAACTCGTCGCACACATATCGTGGCGGTGGCGACGCCGAGACGGCCGAGTTCCGTGGTGTTGGCCTGTTGGGCGTCGATTGGGCGGTAGAGAGCGGGGCGTACCGCATCGCGCACATCATCGAGGGTGCGAACTGGGATGTCGACGCACGCTCGCCGCTGCGCCAGCCCGGGGTCGACGTGCACGAAGGCGACTATGTATTGGCGGTCAACGGGAACCCTCTCGATACGTCGCGGGACCCGTGGGCGGCATTCCAGGGATTGGTCGGTCGGCCCGTTCTGCTCACCGTGAACGACCGTCCGACGATGGACGGCGCCCGCCAGGTGTTAGTGGATCCCCTCCGATCCGAGACGCGCATTCGTCACCTCGAGTGGATCGAAGCGAACCGCCGCCGTGTCGAAGAGGCGACCGACGGGCGCGTCGGGTATATCTACGTGCGCAGCACGGGCCTCGACGCGCAGAACGAGTTGGTCCGGCAGTTCATGGCACAGTACCGCAAGGAAGGCCTGGTCATTGATGAGCGATTCAACAGCGGCGGGCAGATTCCCGACCGGTTCATCGAGCTACTGAACCGGTCCGCATTGAGTTACTGGGCGGTTCGCGACGGCCAGGACTGGCAGTGGCCGCCCGTCGCGCACTTCGGTCCCAAGGTCATGCTGACCAACGGCTGGTCCGGATCGGGCGGCGACGCCTTCCCCTTCTACTTCCGTGAGGCGGGACTCGGTCCGCTGATCGGGACACGCACATGGGGCGGCTTGATCGGGATCTCGGGTGCACCGCCCCTCGTTGACGGCGGTAGGCTCACGGTGCCGACCTTCCGCATGTACGACGTGCGCGGCAACTGGTTCGACGAGGGCGTCGGCGTGGCGCCGGACATTCCAGTGCCGGAGGATCCTTCGCAGCTCGCGCGTGGCGTCGATCCGCAGTTGGAACGCGCCATTCAGGAGGTCATGCGGCTGATCGAGGAGAACCCTCCGACGCCACCGGATCGGCCGCAACCGGAGCGGAGGACGGCGAGGCCGCGGCGCAGGACGTAGACGCTCAGGTGCTCAGGTGCTCAGAGGCTCCGGGACTCGCCGGTGCTGTTGCTGAGCACCTGAGACGACTGAGACAACTGAGAAGCCATCCGCCTAGGTGCCTTGCCACCCCCCTCTGACACAGCTAAGCTGGCAGCCCGTTGTCCACCTCCAGGAGCACAACCATGCGCATCACGTTCGTCTTCGCCCTGATCTCGTTCACGTTTGGCGGCGTCGCCCCTGCACAGGAGACCGCTTCCGACACCCTGCTCACGGTCGAGCATTTTCTCGACCTCGAGCGGGTTGGAGGACCACAGCTCTCGCCCGACGGATCCCAGATCATCTTCACGCGCGGTCACGTAGACCAGATGGAAGACCGTTGGGACTCCGAGCTGTGGATCATGAATGCCGACGGCTCGCGCACACGGTTTCTCGCCGAGGGATCGAGCCCACAGTGGTCGCCCGACGGGACGCGGATCGCGTACGTGGCGCCCGGTGAACCCAAGGGAGCACAGATCTACGTCCGCTGGATGGATGCCGAAGGGGCCACGTCGCAGGTTACGCGCGTGACGGAATCACCGGGGAGCATCCAGTGGTCGCCGGACGGTCGGAGCATCTCGTTCGTCATGTTGGTACCGCATAGCGAATCGTGGCACATCGACATGCCCTCCGCACCGCGCGGCGCGAGTTGGACCGAGCCGCCGCGCATGATCTCGCGCACGCACTATCGGCAGGACCGGCGGGGCTTCATGGAAGATGGCTTCACGCATCTCTTCGTCGTCCCGGCAGATGGCGGCACGCCACGCGCTCTCACGCACGGTGAGTGGAACGTCGGGGCGCGCTTCAGCGGTCTTTCGTTCGGAGCCGGCTACGACTGGACACCAGATGGAAGCCAGATCGTGTTCGACGGCATGGTCGTGGACAGCGGTGAGGCACCCTTTGCCGAGACATATCTCTACGCGGTAGATGTCGCTGGGGGAGACGTTCGGCGCATTGTCGAAGAGCGCGGCAACTGGAGCGGACCGGTGGTATCACCTGACGGTCGGCGTGTGGCGTTCAGCGGATATCCGTTCACGCTCCAGACCTATACGACCTCGGAGCTGTACACCATCGGTCTGGACGGTACGGACATGACCAAGGCGTCGGGCGACTTCGATCGGGACATCGGCTCGCGGTTCTGGGCGCCCGACGGTCGTGGCATCTACTTCACAGCGGGTAGCGAGGGGTCGCAGAACGTATTCCTGGCACGCGACGGGAACGTGGAGCAGGTCACCGAAGGGGTGCACATGCTGTCTCTGAACGCGATGACCGACCGGCGCCTCGCGGTGGGCACCCGCACGTCGTTCCACCGGGCCGGCGACATCGTCACCGTCGATTTGCGACGTGGCGGCCGCATCGCGCAGCTCACACACGTGAACGACGACATCCTCAGCGACATGCGCCTGGGTGACGTGGAGGAGATCTGGTACACGTCCACCGACAACACGCGCGTGCAGGGATGGATCGTCAAGCCGCCGTCGTTCGATCCCTCGCAGGAATATCCACTGATCCTGCATATCCACGGCGGCCCGCACGGGATGTACAACGTCGGGTTCAACTACTCGTTCCAGAATTATGCCGCCAATGGGTTTGTCGTGTTGTACACGAACCCGCGGGGAAGTACTGGCTACGGGACAGCATTTGGTAACGCCATCGACAACGGGTATCCGAGCGTAGATCACGACGACCTGATGGTAGGTGTCGACAGCGTCGTGGATCGTGGGTACATCGATATCGACAGGATGTACGTCACCGGGTGCAGTGGCGGGGGCGTGCTCTCGAGCTGGGCTATCGGTCATACAGACCGGTTTGCCGCGGCGGCGGTGCGCTGTCCCGTCGTGAACTGGATCAGCTTTGCCGGCACAGCCGATGTCGTGCAGTGGGCATACAATCGCTTTCGCGGCTACTACTGGGATGATCCCACCAACTGGCTCGAGCATTCGCCGCTCATGCACGTCGGGAATGTGACAACCCCGACACTGCTGATGACCGGTGTGCTGGACCTGCGAACGCCCATGTCGCAGACCGAAGAGTTCTACGCCGCGTTGAAGGTGCGCGGGGTACCGGCCGTATTGCTTCGGTTCAACGAGGAGTACCACGGCACCGGGTCCAAACCGTCCAACTTCATGCGCACGCAACTCTACATCATGGACTGGTTCCTGAAATGGCCGGAACGGTCCAACACCGTGTCCGACGGCGAGTAGGTGGAAACCCGAACACTCGGCCCTGGCGCTCCCGCGGTCAGCGTCATTGGCTTCGGGGGCATGCCGCTGTCGACTACGGATCGTCCCGATGAAGCGGACGCCGTCCGCGTCATCCACGCGGTGCTCGATGCCGGCGTCACGTTGCTCGATACGGCTGACGTTTACTGTCTCGACGACGACGACATAGGGCACAACGAGCGGCTCTTTACCAAAGCACTCTCTTCTTGGGGTGGCAACCGCGACGAGGTGCTGCTCGCCACCAAGGCGGGGCTCACCCGTCCCGATGGCCGCTGGGGACGAAACGGTAGGCCCGAGCACATCCGGCAGGCGTGCGACCGTTCGCTCTTGGCACTCGCCACGGACTGCATCGACCTCTATCAGTTCCATGCACCGGACGCCGAGGTCCCGTTCGCAGATAGCGTCGGCACCTTTGCCCAACTGCGGCAGGAGGGGAAAGTGCGCCACGTGGGGCTCTCGAACGTCTCGGTGGAGGAGATCGAGACCGCGCGCGCATTGGTTCCCGTGGTCACCGTGCAGAATCGGTTGAACCCGTTCTTCCGCGAGGCCGTGGCAGAGGGGGTGGTCGCCCACTGCGCGACGGAAGGGATTGGGTTTCTCGCCTACAGTCCGGTGGGTGGCGGGCGGCTCAACCTGAAGCTGCCCGGTCATCAGGTGCTCACGCCTATCGCGCAGCGACTTGGGCTCTCTCCACACGCGGTCGTCGTCGCGTGGGTCATGGCGCAGGGATCTACGGTATTCCCCATTCCCGCGGGCCGGACCGCAATGCACGCGCTCGATTCGCTGACGGCGGCCGAGGCCGGCCTCACGGCAGACGATCTCCTGGCGATTGACGAAGCGGAGTTCTCGCGCGCCCAGTCGTCGTCCCAGGAATAGGCTAACCAGTCGGCGAGGAGGAACCGCTCACCGAGCGGGTGGTTAACGTGTTTTCGGATGCCGGACAACGAGGTGAACGGTGGCGTCGCAGGAAGATACAGCATTGGTCGTCGTGGATATGCAACCCGACTTCATGCCAGGGGGAGCGCTTCCGGTAGCGGAGGGGGACGCGATCATCCCGGGCGTACGCGATCTCATGGTTTCCGATCGGTTCGGTCTCGTCGCGGCGACGCAGGATTGGCATCCGGCGGGTCACGTTTCGTTCGCCTCGGCGCACGAAGGTCGCAATCCGTACGATACGCTCGAGCTGTACGGCCACAGCCAGGTCTTATGGCCCGACCACTGTGTACAGGGCACTGCTGGCGCGGCGTTGCATCGCGACCTCCCATGGGATCGCGCGTCGATCATCATCCGCAAGGGAACGGATCCGGCGGTCGATTCCTACAGCGGCATCCGCAACAACTGGGATGCGCGTGGGACCCGTACTTCGACGGGCCTGGCGGGTTATCTCCGAGACCGCGGGATCACGGACGTCGTCGTGTGCGGAT
This sequence comes from Gemmatimonadota bacterium, assembly GCA_036679645.1. Taxonomy (GTDB): domain Bacteria; phylum Gemmatimonadota; class Gemmatimonadetes; order Gemmatimonadales; family GWC2-71-9; genus JADFNB01. Next base: position 306,796 of record JAZDCY010000014.1, read on the forward strand.
TGGCACGGGACTACTGTGTGAAGTGGACGGCCGAGGACGCCGCGCGCGAGGGGTTTGCGGTCACATTTGCGTGGGACCTCACACGGGCGGTTGATCCCTCCTTTGACGGACAAGTGCGGCACGACCTCGAGGCATCGGGGGTCACGTTGGCGGAGTCCGCCGTCTTCCGAGCGGGGTAGTGCCCGCAGTCGGTCATCCGCCGCACAGAACCGTCATGCAGCCAACCGATCGCACGACATGAGGGGCGAACTACGCCTGCTGCTCTCGTATGCCTTTGCCGAGTTCAAGCTCCACAGAGTAGCAGCGAATGCTCAGCTAGATAACGTGGCGTCGGTGCGGCTTCTCCGGCGACTCGGGTTTCGCTCGCGAGGGCTTCTCATGCCACCACCTGACAATTGGCGGGCGCTGGCGCGACCATGGACGCTGGGCAATACTTGCCGAATACTGGCGTGCGTCGCACGGAGTCCCGTGAAGCAAGTCGCCCGCAGCCGAAGCCCAAGGCGTAGCGCGTGGAGGGCCGGGGAGATGGCGTCGAGATATGACATCGTAATCGTGGGGGCCGGCATCGCCGGCTCGTCCAGTGCGATCGCTCTTGCACCCGAGGGCTATCGTATCTTGCTCCTGGACCGGGCGCTGTTCCCTCGCGACAAGCCCTGCGGCGAAGGCATCATGCCACAGGGCACGCAAATCCTGGCGGAGCTTGGGCTCTTGCCGGAGATCCTCGCCCGTGGTGGGACGAGGGTTCGCGGAATGCGGTATTGGAACCGCCAAAGTGTCCTGGCACAGGCAGACTTCCCGCCCAGCGGGGGCGGGGGCGGGGGCGGCATCTCCTTCGGCCTCGTCATGCGGCGCTATCACCTGGACAACCTGCTGCTGGAAAGAGCTGCGTCCTTCACGAACGTCTCGGTGCGCCAGGGATTCTGCGTAACCGACGTCGTACAAGAAGATGGGGGCGTTAAAGGGGTCGGCGGACATGCGGTAGACTCCCCGAACCAGCGCGAAGTTTTTCATGCTCCCCTGACCATTGGGACCGATGGGCGCCATTCCGTGTTCCATGCAGCTTGTGGGCTCACCAAGACCGTCCTTCGGCGCAAGCGCTTCGGCGTGACGGGCCACTTGCGAGGGGTTGAAGGCACCGGCCCCTATGTCGAGGTACTGCTTTGTCCCGGTGGCGAGATCTATGTCGCCCCCTGCGCGGAAGAGACAACGCTCGTCGCCATCCTGCTCGAAGCAAAAGCCATGCGGTTCTTCAAGGGCGATCTCGCTGCTCGGTACGCCGACTTCCTACACGGCGTCAAGGGTTTCAGGGAGCGCATCACGAAGAGCGAGTTGGTACCCCCTGTGGCAGCCGTCGGGCCGCTGGGCTTTACGATCGAGCCCTGCTACCGACCGGGTCTCCTTCTTATAGGCGACAGCGCGGGGTTTCTGGACCCGATCACCGGAGAGGGGATGGCACTCGCGTTGAAGAGTGTGAAAGCCGCCCTGCCTCTCATCAAAGAGTCCTTTGCCGTCGGCAGTTTTGACGTGGCACTCGGACAGCGATATGCGCGGGCCCGCTTCCAAGTCATAGCGGATGTCTTCCGATTCACCCAACTGCTCTTGAATCTTTCCCAGTACAGATTCATCGCGGACCGCGCCATTCGGCGGCTCAGCCGGGATCAGTGGCTGTTTCAGAAGCTTCTCGGCGTCGTCACCGGGAGCCAGACGTATCGGGACATTTCGTTGCGTGACAAAGCTGCCCTCCTGATGGGATGAGCAAGAGCGCTTCGCTTCGCGCGGCTATCTACGCGTTCGCCATGCTCAGCGGGAGCACCAACGGATTGGAGGCCCAGGGGACAGTCACAGACGACAGCCTCTTTTCGCTAGCGCTGGGGACTCAGAAGCGCGTCAAGATCTACCTTCCGCCATCCTATCATCGGACACGCACCCGTCCCTTGTGGCCGTTGTGGAGCGTGCACTCGTAGTCGTAGTCGCCGGCCGCAACGAACGTGCGAGAGATTGCCGATCCCGGGGAAGTATCCGGGATGTTCCCGCCCGGCGGAGCAGAACCGTCGAATGTCACATTGTGCGTGATCCCCGAGAAGATCCACGTCACCATCCCGCCAACCGGAATCTCGACTCGTTCGGGGATAAACTGATCGGCGGTCATCGTCACCGTATCCACGCTCGTGGGCGGTGGCGGTGGAGGCGGCGCCGAGTCGACCCTAATTAAACCAGCCATCCCCTGCCCACCCGCGTCACCGTGGAACTGGCAGTAGTACGGCAGCGTCGTGCCCAGTGGGGTTGATGCCGGCACGATCCAACTCCACCGCTGACCCGCATCGACGGTACCCGAATCCCACGTACCGTCATCCGCCGTGCTCGTGTGCGGCCGGTTGCCGGTGTTGTCCCACACGATCTTCGTCCCCGGCATTACGGTGATCGTAGCGTCCGTGAAGAAGTTGTCCTGCATCTGGACGACAACGGAATCGGTTGATGACGCGTGCGTCCCTACGCGGATAGTGCCCGACATCCCAATTCCACCCGTGTCGCCATGGAACACGCAGTAGTACGGCAGCGTTGAATCTGGTTGCGCATCGATTGGTACGGTCCAGCTCCAACTTTCTCCCGGCTGCTTGGTGCCGGAGTCCCAAAGCCCGTCATCACTAGTCGCGGTGTGCGGGCGACTCCCGGTGTTACGCCAGATGATGCGCGTGCCGGGCTCGGCAGTGACATCCGCCGAGAGGAAGAAGTTATCATCCATCAACACGACGACCGAATCAGATGAGGCCGTCTGACCGGATGTAACCGTGACGCTTGTGGTGGCGCTTATCGACCCACCCGCATACTCGAGTGTGACCTTAGGCGTATACGTCCCGGTGTCCGCATACGTACAGGCGTCGGCAGCGGAATACGGATTCACGTCGGTGCGTACCTCGACTTCGAACTCTCCGTCGTTCGTACAGTCAAAGCGGTACGTCAGCGGCGGTACTGGTGGAGCGACTACCGCCGCCGTGAGCCCAATGATCAACGGTGCGACACCGCCGCTCGGGCTAGCGGCAAGCGATACCGACATTGTCCCGGGCTCGGTCGTGAACTCTTCGCCGCGATCACACGAGATGCCGTACGCAGCGATCAGGATACACGCATACCCCCAGGCGATCGTCTTGGGGAAGAATACCCGAACACAATGATCGTATTTTGCTCTGCGCCGTACGCGCCACTTCATACACACCTCCCGAAGCAACTCAACGGACAAATCTCATTCCCGCCAAACATCGCACACCAGAGACGACGGGCAGCGACGGATCGTCCATATGGGAGTGATGAACTCTCACTTACTGTCCATCACTACTGTACTGGGGGTTAAGCGTTCGTGGGCTGAGTATGAAGCTTTCGTGAGCGGCTCGCCCTATCCCGACAGATCTATGATGGGCGCCCTGCGTGGCCGGGATCCGCGGTGATACCGAAACGGTTTAGCAACCCGGATTCCCGCTGCCGGCGGAGCCATACGATCAGCCCGTACTCCGCGCCAACGGCACCGAGGACGACGAGCAACACGACCAGGTAACTCGTCCCGGGAGGCGATTCGCGCAGGTGGAGGAAATACCACGAGGAGACCGCCATCTTCAGGCCCGTCTCGCCATTGGCACCTTCCCACACGTGGAAGGCAATCGGGACAATTCGACCCGGTTCCAACTGAACCTCTCGCGCGCCGTCCTCTGTAGCGAGCGGCCTGCGAATAACCACGGTCCACTGGCCGTCCGCCCACGTGGCGTTCGCGGACGCGCGCTGGCTCTCGGCGTCATGAGGCTCGGGCGGCTGGGCCGCACCCCGGCCGCGGAGTTCGACCGCTGTCGGATCGCCGGCGCGATCCGCCTGCCAGCGCCAGAGGTCGACCGGCTGCCCGGCGCTGCCGTATACGAAATGCGGAAGCGCCGGTCCCCCGCCGTAGCGCAGCGGGAACATCACTTCTATACCATCAGGGTACGTGGCCCGTGTCCGAGCGCCATCGGGGAAAAACCGCGGAAACGTATCGTCGGCTTCCCACCCGTCGCGATGCGTGAGCGCAGAATCGACCGATATCGTGTCCATGAAGCGGTCGTTCCACCGCAGACGAAACGCGACATCAGAGGCGTCATAGAGCACTTGCACCGCGAGATCGGACACGGCTGGGACCTGCCAGCGTGGTGGAAACGTGGCCTGACCGGAGAGGGTGAGCCACGCCTCGGGGGCGTCCGCCCACGCTGGGTCATTGGGCGCGGTCGGCAGTGAATCGTCGACACGCACTGCGGTGATCACCACATTGGTCGCCGGCGTGCCAGCAAGCGGTGCAGCAAGCGATGAGACGTAGTACGCGAGACGCCAGCGGTCGTCCTCGCTTAGCGTCTCCGAGTATGACGGCATTGGCGTGCCATCGAGCCCCGTGCTGAGACGTAGGTACATCTCGCGAGGTGTGCTGCCCCCCTTGATCTTCCATCCGGTCTGCAGGTCGGCCGGCAGCACCGGAAAGTCCCAGTCGTCGGTGAGTTCGGCCGCGCGCTCGCCGTCACCACGCCCCACCTGCCCGTGGCACTCCCAGCAGTCGGCATCTTCGAAGACGGTTACGCCTGCGTCCCGCAGTTCTGCAGACGAGCCATCTGGCGGTGACCCTATAGCTACGACAAACTGGTATGGGTCGAACTCTTCGTCCTCGAACAGCCCTTCCGCGAATGTCTTGATGTACGCAATCACCTGCCATCGCTCGGCTGCGCTCAGCACAGACTGCCACTCGGGCATCGCCGTGCCCGGGATGCCAAGCGAAATGGTCCGGAACAGATCCTCGTCAGTCGGGAGTTCGCCGCTCTCTGTCGTGCGCAACTTGAAACTGGCGAGTGTGAAGTCTCTCGGCCGGGGCCAGAGATATTCGGCCACCGGACCAGTTCCGTCACCGTCTTCACCATGACAGAACCAACAACGTTCCTCGTAAAGACGCCGACCCGCTTCCGTGCTCGCAGCATCCGCAACGGGCCGCCCGGGAACGGACAAGTCAATCCATTGCGCCGACGCAGCATGGGGAACAATGGCAATCGCGATCCAGACGAGGGCTGCGTGGAGCAACTTCACCGCTCGCCCCCCTCCGGTATCCGCGGCTCTCTACCACTGATCCGGTACTCGGCGAGAATGATGCGCCAGATCTCGTCCGACGTGAGTTGGTCCTTCCACGACGGCATGGCCGAGTTCCACGGGGTCGCAATGACGGGGAGCCCGGGCGCACCCTCTTCGATGCGCCAGAACGGATACGACTCCACGACTGTGGCGATAGTGCCGGGGTCGGTGAAGTCGACGGGCCTGAGTCGCAGGCCCCGCGCGAGCGGGCCGCCGCCGTCAGCCTTGGTGCCGTGACACGGCCGGCAATTCGTTTGGAACAGCACCACTCCTTCACGTTCGGCCTCTTCGCGGTCGGCTGCTGACAGTGCGCGAAACGGGTTTGTGAGTTCGGCGTACCGATCCGGCATTGTCGGATGCTGCACGCGCAGCGCCGCCGGTGGGGTCGTCCGGGGCATCACTCGCCCCCATGTGAACCACCCCATGGCCAACGGGAGCAGGGCGAGCACCGCGAGCTGCATACGCGGGATCGCTACGCGAGGCACGACGAACAGGCGCACGATCGGCCCCATGAATGCGTGCCACCGCTGGTCATCGCTGCTCAGGTACACTGCCGCACCGACGAACGCGCACGCCATGTAGATCGCAAGCGCGAACGCCGGTACCGGCGCCGGATTGGGGCTCGCGCCCGTGAGCACCGCAACCCACGGAATCAAGAAGCGAATGCCAAGATAGACCGCAGCGAGTATGGCGACGGTCCACACAAAGACCCGCGGATTCCGCCCTATCGGATTCGTCACCGCTCCTCCTACTGCAGCGTCAGCAAGAAGGCCAACAGATCGTGCAACGCTCCCACTGTCAGCACCTCGGCAAAATTGTCTGGCATTAGTGAGAGCTCTTGCACGCGTTGTCGCGCTATGTCGGACTTCGCGACTGGGAGCTCCTCACCGTCAGAGGTCGCGAGCCAAAGAGAATCTTCAGTTTCCCGGCGCACGATGCCATCGAGTATGCGGCCGTCAGTGGTTTGGATGAGCGAGGCTTCGTAACCACTGGCAATCTCGGCACTCGGCCGGAGGATAGCCTCGATGATGAACTGCGCGGTCCGCGTACCGGCGACCGTGGTGAGTTCGGGTCCGATTTCTCCGCCGCGATCGCCTACGCGGTGACACTTCGCGCACGGCGCCGGCCCATCGACGTCGAAGAACAGGGCCCGCCCATTCAGTGAGTCGCCGACTATGTAGGGCTCCCACGGTGCCGCGCTACCCGCCCGTCGACTGGCTTGCCGTATGGATGCTGGTAGAACGATTGCGCCCGGATCCGGGGCACCGCCGACCGACTGCAAGTACAGGATGACCGACGCGATCGCATCAGGACCGAGGCTTATAGGTGGCTCGTACACCTTCGGCATCTCGTCCTTGAAGCCCTCGACCACGTACGCGCTGGGATCCGCAATGGATTCGATCAGGTATTCGGTGGCGGTCATGTCATGACCAAGTGCCGCGGCACGCTCGCTCGCTCGCCCGACGGCGCGGATCGCGATCTCGGACCCGGCTGCAGACTGTCCCAGGTTAGGGCAGCGAACGGAACTGCCGATCGTGCCGATAGCGTGACACGTGTGACACTTGCCCGGACCCCAGAACACCTGCTCGCCGATCTCGACGCTGACCCCTTCTCCAACCGCCCCGCCGCCGCCGCCACCGGACGCTCGTGTGACGATCTCGCCAGCCCATACGAACATGCCTACGAGCGCGACGGTAAACAGCGGCGTCTTGATCCAATTACTGCCCACGCGCGTCGCTCCTCGCCCAAGCCCGAGTCGTTGTCATGTGACCTCGGTCGGGACAGATGCCGCGTCGGCCTGCGCGGGCCCGTTCTTCTTGCCCGTGAGCCCCGCCAGCCAGAACAGGAACGCCACCGCGGCCAAGAACACCAGCGTGATGGCGCCGACCATGCGAGCCATCTCGGCGTTGCTGGGCGTGTACGCCCACTGCGACGTATCCTGAAGCACGCCGTAGATGTGCCAGTTCTCCCGCAGCCCCGACCGGACGAAACCCATGAGCCCCATCGTGAGCACGATCGTGACGCACAAGGCGATGAGGGCGTACTGCGCTCGCTCGGGTACATCACCCCAACGAATCCGCCCGATGCTCTGCGCACCCCGAAGGAGCGGGATATCGATCGCGGTCACGAGCAGGAGAGCCGTCATGAGAATCAGCCACTGCGTGACCGCGATCTGGCGGAGGAACGGATTCGCCTGGGTCATCACGACAAACCCGTAGACACCCAGCACCCCGACCGATTCGATGGCCACGACCGCTACGTAGAGTACCTGAGCCACGTGTCCCCGGTCGCGCAACGTGAGCACCACGCTGGCAACCACCGCAGCCATCGTCACGACCAAGAGCACAGCGGGTAGGCGGAAGTACACGGCCTTTTCGGGACCGAGGTCAAGGGCTTCCGGGTCAAGCGTGAACAGGGCGTGTGCGTACCATCCGAGCAGGAGCAGGCACAGCACCCCTCCTCCCATGAGCGTCGCTTTGGCGCCGATACCCTGTGTTGAAACCGGAACCAGGCTCGTCTTGTTGGCCCTGCGGTACAGCAGGAAGCTCGCAAACGTCGCCAGGATGATGAAGTTGATGACCGCGTTCTTAGCGGCCATCAAGCCAAAATAGCCCAGGATCGGGTGAATCTGCCCGCCCAATGCGAGCTGCTCTTCGCCGGTCAGCGGGAGGTTGCGGGGCGTGAGCCAGATTGCGACACAGACTATGAGAATGGCATTGAAGTACTTGATATACTTCTGATATCGCTCCGCACCCGGGATCCGTCGCATTCCGGACCACAAGTAATAGTTGCCGAGAATGAACAACATGCCGACGAGCATTGCCTGCATGATGAATGTCCAGGAAAACGCGCCGCCCATCATGTTGTTGCCCATGATGGGGCTCGTGCTGTAGATCTCTCGGCCCAGGTAGTAGCCGGCAAATGGGAGAGGAATGAGCGCCGCCAGGCCAATGAAGTTCCCGACGTATCCCATCCAATCATAATGCGCGCGTTCCTCGGTTGTGCGCGCCGAGAGGAACTTCACCGCCGCATACGCTCCGACCACGAAGCCGCCAAACACGATGTTCCCGAGCAGTCGATGGATGTTCAGCGGCATCCAGAGGGGATTGGTGACCGCCTCCATGGTCGTTCCCACAAAAGTGCCACTTTCGTCGAAGCCTACGGGACTCATCATGTACGATGCCCATGCGTTCCCGATGAACACGAGCGCCGTACCCGAGACATTGAGCAGGACACCCAACGTGATATGGAGTCCCTTCCGCCCCTGCAGACGGCTCCACGAGTTGTAATACAGGTAGAGGAGCGCGGTTTCCACGAAGAAGAATCCGGCGTACACGTACATCGACGGAGCGAAGATGCGCACGAAGTACGTGGAGAATTGCGGGTACAGACCGAAGAGCGTGAACGCTAGGAGCCCGCCCAGCGCAGCCGTCATGGCAAAGGCCGCGGCCAGCAGACGCGTGAACTCATGAGCGAGTTTATCGTAGCGGTGGTCCCCCGTGCGCCATCCAATAAACTCGACGATGACCGCGAATAGGGGAACGCCGAGCACGAACGCGGCGAACAGCAGGTGCATCTGTGCAACGAACCAGACGACGTTGCGCGGGTTGAGACCGAAGAAAGTGCGAACCGTGTCGGGCGCGTCTTGCGCCGCCAGGAGTACATCCGGGCCGACGAGCGTCAGCGCAACGAGGGTCAAGGCGATACGCGCTACGCCCCACGCGCGGACACTCACTCGCGCCGCACGCTGTGTGATGAGCTTGGACACGCCCTAAGTTTGTGGGCTCAGCTCAGCATTGACAACTGTTGACTGATTAGCGCTTACCGTGACGTCCTGCGTAGTCGTGCCGAGCGTCTCGTGCCAGATCTCGACCGTGTACGTGCCCGGCGGCACGTTCTCGATGACGAACTCCCCATCCGCTCCGGTCAGCGCGTGGTACGGATGGTCGATGACGATCACCCACGCGTTCATCCACTCATGGATGTCGCACTTCACCTTTACCTTGTCGGCGTAGGCAAACGTCGTCTCGATCTCGCGCATCGCGGCGGGCTGCGCGCGATTCAAAGGCCGGTTCTCAAAGGTGACCGTGTGCACGTTGTGCGTGATTGGGTCGCTGTTCAGAATCTTTATTGTTGAGCCCACCGATACGAGCAGGATATGCGGTGCAAACTGGCACCCGTCTTGATCCAATGAGGCTGCGGCGGCAGGCGTCTCGAGCGCAGCTCCTTGCGAGATGTTGGTGATGGAAACGACTGCGTTCGCGAGGCCGTCGCCGGCGCCCGTCTGGACGGTCTGAATCACCTTGGACGCCCCGCACGTTCCCACATCTTCTCCGATGGTCACCGTTCGAGGTGCCGGGGCCGCGCCGGCCAGACGAATAGTCCCGCGAATCGACCCAGCGTTCGACACGGCCACCACCGAGTAGCCCGAGCCGCTGGCCGCCGCCGGCTGCGCCGCGGGCAAGGTATCGGAGGCCGCGCTGTCGCCGGCGTTATCACCTCCGCCACCACAGGCTACCAGACCCGCGGACAATGTTGCAAGGAACAGTCCTGTCGTCTTGGTCATCACCATGTCTTCATCCCCACGATTGGGTTCGAGTAGTGGGCGGCAACGGCTACAAGCCATCGCCGGTTTGATCCAACCGGCGACCTAGGGAGAGAACGTGAAGGTGACAGTGGCTGCAGTGCCCTCCTCAACGGTGACAGATTGCTCCAACTCCCCGAACACCTCGTGCCAGATTTTCACGGTGTGCGTTCCCACCGGTACGTCGCTTATCTCGAAGGCACCATCCGCGCCCGAGACCGCGAAATAGGGATGGTCGAAAATGACGATCTGTGCGTGCATCCACGAGTGTGCGTCGCATTCAACCTCGATCCTGCCCGCCCGGCGCAGTGGCCGATCGGCTGTGATTTCAGCACCCTTGCGGGACAATGCCCAATTGCCAACGGTCCGAGTGCGCGTTCCACGCACCATGTTGAGATGGGTGTTGTGCAGGACGTCGTCCTGATTGGTTACGAGGAGCGTGCCACCCGCCGTCGTCGCGAGCACCGGCGGATCGAACATGCAGCCCTCGTTGGCGAGTGTGTACTCACGCTCCCCGGGATCCCCTGCAACCCCTTCGACCGAGGCAACGGCGTATGCGACGTTTCCGCCGCTGACCATGACGTCCCTGGCGTTGAGACTCTCGCCGCAAACCTCCGGGTTCTTATCGACCGTGATAACGCGAGGCGCAGGTGCGGATCCTGACAGACGGACCGTTCCCCTGATCGTTCCGGTTTGCGACCACAATGACGCCGGCATAACCAACAGTGCGGCTGCGATGGTTCGCGTCAGTGCAGCAGACAAGGTGTTCACAAAGATTCCTCCTCCGAAATCAGTTCCAGTACGCCGGCCTTCCAGCGGGTTGTTACGTCAGAAAAAGGCGTGGAATTCTATGCTCAGCCGATCGAGATCGTCTGTCGCCTGGGGGATGTTCTGATCGAGCGTGTAGAACGTCGAGACCTGCAGAAACGGCATGGGAAATAGTTCCAACCCGAACCGCGCGCGCGTGCGCGCATTCTCGCCGATGTCCGAGTCTGGATCCAGAAACCCGTAGGTCACCTTCGTATTGACGCCTCGAACGAGTAGGAAGTTCCCTTCCAGGTATGCTGCGAGCTGTTCGGTGGCCGTGCCCGTCTCGGGCGTGTCCCGGATCACATCGACTTCGCCCAATACGGTAAACCGCCCGAGGTTGAAGCCCGCGAAACCGCCGTACACGTCTCGTCGGCTACCGGGGCCCTCATTCCTCGACGCGGAAACACCAATGCGTCCCGGACGGAAGATCAGCGCGGCGGATCCGGTGACCTGCTTGCCGTTGTTGTTCTCGTCCGCGCCCTGCGTGCCGTTGGTGACCGCGACGAACAGCGAGAGCGGAGCGGGCTCGATGCCGAACTCGACACCCTGGTCGGGCGTGGCATAGTTGAAGCCCGTGCGTCCGCGGATGAACTCCGTATCATCGACGAGCCGCAGACCGTAGGGGAGAAGAAACTTCCCCACCTTGAGATACGCGTCCAAGGTACGTGCCTCGAGCATCGCGAAGGCTTCCCGTGTGCTCGCGGAATTGGGCCCGACGATTTCGTCTACGTACACGGAGAGAACATCGGGCACGAGTCGCGCTTCGATCTGGACGTTCGCTTCGGGTATCGCCAGTGCGGTACGAGGTGTCGACTGGCGTGGCGTTCCGCTCGCCAGCAGCCGCAGGTTGCCCCCTATAGCCAGCCAATCGTTGAGCGAGCGGCCGCGAAATCCTCGTCGCCCAATGGGCAGGCGCGTCTGTGCAAAGACCGACCCAAACGCGGTGCGTCCGCCGCCACCGGTCCGGTTCGTGTGGCACTGCGAGCACCGCAGGCCCGTGCGCACCGAGAGGTACGGCTCGCGATCGGGGCTGGCGGCCGACACGCTTGGGACAAACAAGAAGAGCGCGACGACCACGGGCAGGATCCAGGGCTGTTTCACTGCACCTCCCTAGTTGGCTTCAGCGCCGTTCGCGATCCACTCGCGGATAGCGGTGATTTGGTCGGCCTGGAGTGGAGGCAGGTTGCGCGGCATCCGGAGTCCGACGATGCCGTCTCTTCCCTCGATTTTCCAGACGATGTAACTCGAATCTGGCTTGCCCGGGTTCACGCGTAGGAGTTCCGAGATTTCCTCGCTGCCGACACCTAGCAGGTTCTGACGCGCTACGCCGGCGTCGAGCGCCAACCCCAATGGTGCGGCTGATCCCGTGTGGCACTGCGTGCATATGGGCGTGAAGATGTTCGCCTGAATCCCGGACAGCGTGGGACCCAATGGCACGGCATCGGTGAGCGGTTTCCCGAAGGGGTCCAGGCCGGTGCCCTCACCGGGACAGCCGACCCCGACCACGAGAAGGACCGCAACCGCGGCAACTCCACGCGCGCCCATCACCGTTTCTCCTGAAAGTCCGGGTTTTCCCTGAACAAGCGGTAGAACAGACCGCGTCCTCGATCCAGGGAACGCAGATAATAGACGAGCGCCCAGAGCCGATCGTGTACGAGCCGTTCGACGTCCGGGTCGGGCATCGCGTCAAGAGCCGCCTGCGTCGGTTGCCCGGCTAGGTACGCCTGGAGCGCGAGAATGGCCTCGTCATCGTAGATGTCGCGGGCGGTCTCAACGTCCCCGTCCGCTCCGCCCGGGTACGCAACCATGCCACGCTCGAAGGCCGGCATGGGCGAGCCGGAGAGACCGGTCACTAGCGTGCGATAGATGTCGGTGGGATCGGACCCGTTCTTGTAATTGCCACGCGTGAAGTCGTAGGGCCTGATCTGCCGGCCCCAATCATCTTCGAGATCCGAGGCCGAGGGACCGTCTCCCCGCCCTACCGTCCCGTGGCACTGCGCGCAACCGAGCATGGCGTAGACGAAACGCCCCTCCCCCACAAGTGCCGGCGACCCGCCGGGTGCGGGCGGGATTTCCACCGGCGGATCGGGCTCTTCCTCGCCGAAATACTCGGAGAACTCCTTGATGTATGCGACGAGGGCCCACCGCTGCGCGGGAGTGAGCAATCCCTCCCATGCCGGCATCCACGTGCCCGGGACCCCGCGCGAGATACTGCGGAACAGATCTTCGTCGGTTGGTAGGGAGCCGGTAGGCGTACTGCGGAACTTGAACACTCCCGCCGTGAAGTCACGTGGCTGTGGACTGCCCAGGCGCGGAGCGCCCGGTCCATTGCCGTCGCCGAGGTTCCCGTGACATGGGGAACACGCATCGCCGAACAACCGTCCCGCATCGACCGAGCTGACGTGCGCAGGCGCCTGCGCGGATGCAAGGCTGACCGACGCAGCGGCGAGCATGCCACCGAGAATGAAGCGACAGATCGAATACCTGGTTTTCATGATCGGATCAAGATCGCGCCGTGTCCAAGGACGACAAACCGCACGTCTGGACGACGGCCCTCGGTAAGGGGTTCATGAAACCGGCCGCTCCGAGAAGCTCACCTGTTCTTAGCCCGGGGTGGTGAACGCAGGCTTGAGTCCGGGTGAACGTTTCTTCATAAACGCTCGCCAGCAAGGAGGCGCCGCTTCTGGCGGCGCCTCCGCTGATCCGTCGGCCGTGGCAGGGGTTCGCACCGACCCTTCGTTCACGGGCTCACGACGATGGTTCCGGTCATTCCAGCGGCAGCGTGTCCGGTGATGGTGCACAGGACATCATATGTTCCCGCCGCGGTGGGTACAAGGAAGAGGGTCGTACTCCCTCCGACCAGAAGCTCGATTGCCCTCAAGTACGGTGCCTTGATCTCCGCCTGCGAGTCCTCCGCTTTCCGCAGCACCACCGATTCATAGAACCCCGCGGCCGTGTAGTAGTGCTTGGACGCGTGGCCAGCCGGATTCGAGATTGCGAAGCGGTATCCCGCACCCACCGTGAGCGCCACGTCCGGCGGCACGAAGCCCAGGACGTCGAGGTTGGGATTGCTCTCGAACATGGCTACCGCGGTGTCCACGGCGGTGGTCCACACCGCATGAGACCCGGACCGCCGTGCATCTGTCATCAGGGTCGGGTCGAAGCCGGTGGACACCCCCAGATCGAGTTGGTAACCCGTACCTCCAACAATGGTCGCCGTTGCCGTCATGCCACGATCTTTGTGCCCGGTAATCGTACAGATGATATCGTACGTCCCCCCCACCACCGGGACGAAGTAGATCTCCACGGTGCCGCCGATCAGGAGTTCAACGGCATCGAAGTATGGCGCTTTGTACTCCGCATCCGCGGTCTGCATCTTTCGCGTGGCGATGGCCTGATAGAAGCTGGTGCCTTCAGGCGACCAATAGTGCTTGCTGGTGTTGGAGGCCGCGTTCGTGATACGCAGGACATACGGCCGTCCCGCTTCGAGAACCAGGTTGTTGGGAGCGAACGAAAGGGCGTTGCCGGCTCCCTCCACCATCTGGACGTCAATAACAGATCGCTCATCCCAGTTCACAGCGCCCACCCAGTCGGACGCGTTGACCGGTGGCGATGACACCGGCGGTGCCCGGACCTCGATCGTCCCCGTCATCCCTGCTGCGGCGTGTCCGGTAATCGTACACAGAACTTCATACGCGCCCGCCTCCGCCGGCACGACAAAGAGCGTGGCTTCCCCCCCGATCTGCAGCTCAACGGCGTTGAGATACGGCGCCTTGATTTCGGCGTGGGAGTCCTCGACCTTCCTCATCACGACCGTTCGGTAAAACTCTGCGGCCGTGTAGTAGTGCTTCGACGCGTGACCCGATGGGTTCTCCAGGCGAATCCGATACCCCAGACCCTGGGTGAGTTGTAACGCGCTTGGCGAGAAGCCGAGGCTATCCAGCGATGCCCCACTCTCGAACATGGAAACCACCGAATCGACCGCGCCTGTCCACACCGCGTGCGAGCCGGATCGACGGGCATCGGTCATCAGACTCCGGTCGAAGTCGGCCGCCACCTCGAGGTCGAGTTGGTACCCTTCGCCTCCGGTGATCGTCGCAGTGGCGGTCATGCCGGCTGCTTTGTGCCCGGTGATCGTACAGATGATGTCATACGTCCCCGCCAGGACGGGCACGAAGTAGATCTCGAGCGTACCGCCAATCTGCAGCTCGACAGCGTCGAAGTACGGGGCCTTGTATTCGGCCTCCCCGGTCTCGATCTTTCTCGCAGCGATGGCTTGGTACCAACTCGTACCCTCGGGTGACCAGTAGTGCTTGCTGCTGTTCGACGCAGGGTTGGTAATGCGCAGAACATACGGCTTCCCCGCCTCGAACGTCAGATCGTTCGGCGAGAAGGAGAGCGCTCCCCCCGGTCCCTCTACCATCCGTACGTCGATGACGGTTTTCTCGTCCCAGTTGACGAAGCCGACCCAGTCAGAAGCCGCAATGGGCGTGACTCCCGGTCCGACGGGGTCCCCCTCGTCACAGGCGACAGCGGCGGCGACTACGAAGACGAGCGCCCCACACGCGAATTTTTGGAAACTCATGATAGACCTCCTAGGCAGAATCGAAGAAACCCGACAGGTCATTTGGCATAAAACAGACCCCGCACACATTCCTATCGGGACTCATCGGCTACCTCGTTGCGCCACTAGTAGATACATCGTTTTGGCCATTCCGTAGGCGCACCACTGTCGGCGGGAGAATGAGACGCTCACGGTCACACCTACTCTTGCCATTGTCCCACTTCTGCGAGTTGTTTCGTCGGAGTTGGCTTCGGGTTGTCGCCTCGTCTCGCGACGCGCGTTGCTCCGGCGAGAACGCGGTCCACAGGCGTGTGAGCGCGGCTCTGAACCGGCCCTCGGGTGTAGTATTTGTCGGCGGTTAGCGCAGTCTCGATCCGCAAACCGGGTAACGGTTCGCTGGGACTACCACAAGTGGGTCAGGAGAGTCGATGAGGTCCGGTCATCTCGTTTTCGCGGCGCTTGCGATCGCTCCGGCAGTCGCCCTCGCCACACCGTCGTTTCGTGACGCGCCTGGTGCTTACCACGATGCGGAACGTGTTTCATATGCCGACGTGCAGCGTGTCCTGGACGCGCACTGCGCGGGCTGCCACACGGGACCGGAGGCTGCTGCCGGCCTGCATCTGGGGGCATGGGAGGAGGTCGTTGCCGGCTCGCGGTACGGTGCTGCGGTGATTCCGTTCGACGCGGCGCGGAGCCTCATGATCGGAATGACGACGAGG
>JAZDCY010000015.1:0-122503 GCA_036679645.1 Gemmatimonadota bacterium
CGCGATCGCCCCGGGGCTAGCCGCCCAGGACGATGACGAATGGTGTCGCGAATGGGGTGACCGCGACCGCGGCTGGCATTGCGAGATCCAAGAGGTCACGCTGTCCAATCGGGATGTCATTGTCGTGGATGGTCGTGCGAACGGTGGGATCACCGTCGAGGGCTGGGATCGCAACGACATCCTTGTGCGGGCCAAGATCCAGGCACGGGCGCGCTCTGATGCCGACGCCCGAGATCTCGCCGCAGAGGTCGAGGTCATAACGTCGGGTCGCACGA
This sequence comes from Gemmatimonadota bacterium, assembly GCA_036679645.1. Lineage (GTDB taxonomy): Bacteria > Gemmatimonadota > Gemmatimonadetes > Gemmatimonadales > GWC2-71-9 > JADFNB01. The sequence goes on from JAZDCY010000015.1 coordinate 276, forward strand.
TCCGGGCCGAGGGTCCCAACACGCGCCGACGCGAGTCGTGGTCGGTGAGCTATCAGATCTTCGTTCCTCGCAGCTCGAATCTCGACCTGCGCACGACGAACGGCGGTATCTCCATAGAGGGCGTTGCCGGAGACGTCGAGTTCAACGCGACCAACGGCGGGATTCGCCTAACCGATCTGGCAGGCGACATCCGCGGACGTACGACGAACGGCGGACTCAGCATTTGGTTGTCTGGCTCCGAGTGGGAGGGTGCCGGTATGGATGTCCGCAGCACGAATGGCGGCGTCACCATCCACGTCCCCGAGGACTACTCGGCACGCCTCGAGACCGGTACCCGGAACGGCCACATGGACGTCGATTTCCCCGTGACTTTGGGACGGGGAGGCCGAACCATACGCGCGGTCACGACGAATGGTGGAGTGCGGCTGCGGCGAGGGTAAAAGCCCTTCAATCGACGGGAACAGATCGGGGGACTGCACCTGTGGCGGTTCCCCGGTTTGTGTATTGCCGGACGGAGATCAGTGAATCGTCTCTCTGGAAACACAACGTCTCGCCCGTATGTTCTCTGACCAAAGGGCGTGGGAAGGTTGCCGGGGAGTGCTGGACTTATCGCATGGGAGCTGAAAGATGCCTCGCCACCCTGTGTCGCGCGTGCTCGTTTGTGGAACCCTCGCCGGTCTGGCTGCCGGGGCGGTGGTTGCACTCTGGTTCCTCGCCGTGGATCTCACGACCGCCACTCTATTCGACACTCCGGCGCGGCTTGCCAGCCTGTGGATTGGGGAACCCTATGTGGGGCCGACGGCGCCGCTCGTCATCACCTACACGGTGTTCCATTTTGGGGCCTTTGCCGTGATCGGGCTGGCGGCGGGCTGGCTGCTCAACGTAACAGGTGTCGAGCCTCGCCTCCTCGTGGGTGCCGCCCTCGGTGTGGGGGTCTTGAACGCCGTCTACTACGGCGGACGAGTCATTCAGGGGATCGATCTGCTCAATGCGCTGCCATGGATCCATGTGCTGGGTGCCAACCTCGTCGGCGGAATGGTGCTGATGTGGTACCTCCACGGCGCTCTCGAGGCGACAGGTCCGCTGGGGTTCAGAGTCCTGGAGCGTCACCCCGCACTCGTCGATGGGATCGTGACTGGGTCCATCGGGGCCTTGGCCGTTGCGTTGTGGTTCCTCATCGTCGACCTCGCCACTTCCATCCCTTTCGCGACGCCGGCCGCGCTCGGCTCGGCAGTCTTCCTAGGTGTGACGGACTCGGTCGATGTTGTGGTTAGTCCGGCGGTAGTTGGGGCGTACACCGTACTCCATGTGCTCGCGTTCTGGGTGGTTGGCACCGCGTTCGTATGGGTGGCTGAGCGGGTCGAGCAGGCACCCGGGTGGTGGATGATCGCCGTCCTCGCGTTCATCGTGCTGGAAGGCCTTTTTCTGGGAGTGGTGGGGAGCTTCAGCGCGTGGATCTTGGGATCGGTGGGCTGGTTGGCGATCGGTATCGGGAACCTCGTTGCCGTGTTCGCGATGGCCACAGTGATCTGGCGCTCCCATCCAGTGCTGAGGACGAGGCTCGCCGCGCCGGCGTTGGAGACGAGAGTGTAGCGACTAGATGCTCAGACGCTCAGACGCTCAGTAGATCTAGGACGTTCAGGGACGCTGTCCTCGGGAGAGGACGACTCTCGCGGGGGTCGATGATCTTCCAGATGATACAAAACGTGTGAGGACAAAGACTTAGCACATGAAGCGTGAAGGGCATGTCACTTGCCTCTTTGGTCTTCCGGAGCTTTCATCGAGGTGATCATGCACAGAATTCTGTCTGCGGTGATCGTGCTCGCGCTCGTCGGGTCTCTCGCGAATACCGCAGATGCCCAACGACAGCGGCCGGGCATTCGCGAAGTGCACAAGCACAACGGGTTCTGGGCCAGTGCTGGTGCGGGTGGGGGTTGGTCCGACACTGACCTGTCGTTCGGGAACGACGGACGTGGAGCCTCTCTCTACGTGCGCATGGGCGGGACCGTCAATCCCCAAGTCCTGGTCGGCGTCGAATTGATCGGGTGGGGCCGCAGCGATTTCGATGATCAGAGTCGCGGCAATCTCATGGTGAGTGGGATCTTTTACCCGAGCATTCGGGGTGGGTGGTTTCTCAAGACGGGCTTCGGTGCCGCCGGCTACGAACGCCAGGGCGTCGAGCGCGATGGTATCGGCTCCGTCTTCGGGACCGGGTTCGATCTTCGTATCGGCCGCAATTTCTACATCACACCGAACGTGGATTACATGGTGCAGTTCTTCGAGGATGATACGGTTGGGAGTCTGTTGTTCACGGTAGGGGCGACGATTCACTAGGAGTACTGATAGGCGCTCAGACGCTCAGACGCTCAGTGGTTTCAAGTCGTACACCACTGAGCGTCTGTGCATCTGAGCATCCAAGCGTCTGCGCGTCTAGAACCCCGGCGTAAACCCAAACTGCCACACCCACCGTTTCCGCTGGAAGGCATAGGTGTAGTCGGTCTCGATGATCGCGAACCCAAGGAGATTGATGCGGATAGCTGCTCCGGTGCTGTAGACGGGGCGTCGATCGCCGCCGAGGAAGAAGGCTCGCTTATCGCCGGGCGTTTGCTGGAGGGTCGAGGTACAGTTCGCCGAGTCAGAATTCCCGCACCACGCGAGGCCGGCATCGGCGAAGAGAGCGAACTCGATTGGCAGGAACCCGTAGTAGCCGCTGCCGACGCCGAGGGCACCGAGCAACGGGAAGCGGAACTCCACGTTGGCCATTGCCAGCTTGCTCCCGACCAGGCGGCTGAAGAGCGGGCACGGGTCGGCGGAGTTCGGGTCGTTGGCCTCGGGACAATCGCTGAGGTCGAAGGAGTTGTCGTCGTAGCCGCGGATGAACCCGGGGAACCCGAGGAAGAGCGGGCGAACACGTGCGTCCTCGGCGTCGCCCCCGTATCGCCCGAAGTGGGAGATTCGCGCGGCGAGCGTAAATGGGCGGGTCGGCACGATGTAACGGCGATAATCAGCCAGGACGGTGAGGTAATCGACCGATCCCACCACCGGCGACAGCTCCAGACGGTAGCGCTGGCCCAGGATCGGCGACGTCGCGCCGAGCAGGGCGTTGTCATAGACCAGGGCTGCGCTCGAGGTCACGAAGGACAGTGACCGGAACCTGGGGTCGTCGATGGAGATCGTCGAATCGAACACCGTAGTGCCGGCGGAGGTGAACCCCCGCGACCGCACTTCCTGATCGAAACTGACTCTGCTAAGGGATGTCGAGAACTCGACCCGCCGCACGCGACTGAACGGATATGACAGTATCCCGCTCACTTCCCGTTGTGTCTGCCGGAACTTGAGAGTCTCGCTCACGAACACCGGCTGGCCATCGAAGACGTCGGTACGGCCGGAGGCGAATCCGGTGAGGATCGGTATCTGCGAGACAAAAATGCCCCAGTTCAGGCGCCGACTCCTGTTTGTGTACCCGACGATGCCGAGTCGTGAGGTTCCGGTTGCCGAGAACATCACTCCAGTAGAGCGCCGCCCCGCCACCGATGAACGTGCCGAACTGGTTGGAGCCGAAGAGGAGCGAAGGCTGCGAGATAAAGTCCAACGAGAGTCCGGGGCTGTACGGCCGCGTCTCGAACTCGAGCGAGTCGGGCAGGCCCGTGCGCATGTCCGCGAGCACGTTGGTGAGATCGTCGGTGATCCGTTCGGCCGGGGGCAACACGCCGGGCGTGAGTGCCGCGTAGTCGGGGAGCACGTCTATCCCCGCCAGTACCTCCGGGTCGTCAATGCTGTACAGACGGTACCCGCCGTCTTCGTAGACCGAGATCACCACGCGGTCGCCCGCAGCCGATGCGGTAACGGCGGGGCTGAGAGGAGTAATGCCGGTGATCCCCGTATAGAGATTGGTGATCTGGCGGAGATCGCCGGTCCCGAGATTCACGCTGTAGAGATTGGTAACCCCGTTGCGGTCGGCGAGGAACGTGAGGCCCTGGCCGTCGGCGGTGAACTGCGGGTTCGTGTGCTTGCCGGTCTCGAAACAGGTGACCTGCTGGATGGCGCCGGAGAACGGATCGATGATGCCCAGCTTGAGGTCGCCGTAGTCGAGATTGTCCACGTCGGTGGTGAATCGCTCAGTCGCAAAAACAATGCGACGGCCGTCCGGTGACCACGACGGGTGGAGATCAGCATACGGGTCATTCGTCACCCTGCGAAGGACACCCTCTTCGAGGTCGTACAGGAACAGATCAGTCAGCCCGCCCCGAATGGCGGAAAAGACGAGGTAGCGTCCGTTGGGAGACCACGCCGGGTTGTAGATCTCGCCCAGTTCGTTGAGGTGGATGTCACGGATCACGTCTCCCGACTCGACGTCGATCAACGTCAGAATCGGGTTGCCCCGGCTGATGCCGGCGAGTGCGAACTGGGAACCGTCGGGTGACCACGCCCCCGCCGAATTGATGAACTGGAGGCTCTCGAAATGCGGGTCCACGGCGGTGTGCGTGAGCTTGGCTGTCACGGTGCCGGTCCCGAGGTCGCCTATGAACACGTCGATCGAGAAGAGATCGCGCGCCGAGATGAATGCCAGACGGGTCCCATCCGGGCTGATGGATGGTGCTACGTTGGTAGCCCCCGTTGGACCGTCGGCGAAGATTGGCGCGCCGTAGTCGGATGGCTGAGCGGTAAGCTCGACCAGCGGGTCGTATTGCTCGTGGATTGCCTGATGCCACGCCACAGACAGCTCATCGGTCGTTGCGCCGAGGAGCCTGGTCATGGCCCCATCGAGATTGCGGGCGGATGTCTTGAGCAACCGGCCGACGACCTCATCACCGTACCGGCCCGACAGGTAGGACCAGAGCGCCTGGCCGTACCGGTACGGGAACCAGCGGTACGAGTCGTTCATCTCAACGATCGTTGGGAGCTTGTCGTTCCTGGCCGCGTCGCGCATCCACATGGCCGTATTAGGATCGATCGGACCGACAGAGAGGTACTCGGCCATTCCCTCGATGAACCAGAGCGGTAGGAACAGCGCGCCGGGAATCCCACCGGTCTGCACCGATCGCCCCGCTCCCGTGATATCGAACTGAAAGGCGTGGACCAACTCATGGCCCAGTACGTGATCGGTTTCCTTGAGGCCAATCCCAAAGGGAAGCACAATACGACGCTTGATGACTTCGGTCACCCCACCCGTCGACTCGCCCAACTCGCCCTGGAGCGCGTTGGTTTGCTCGAAATGGGGATGGTTCGCGTACATGATGAGCGGCTGGCGGCTGCCCAGCTCGTGGTTCAGCAGGCGGGACAGTCGTGAGTACCACCGCTCGGCCATGCGGCCTGCGAGCACGGCGGCGTCGCGTTCCTCTGAATAGTGGTAGACGTCGAAATGCTCGGTCCGGAGGACCTGGAAATCAAAGCTCTCGTACTGGACCTTGTTCCGGCCGAAGTACTGTGCGTCCGCGCGTCGCACCAACGGCCCCGCCAACATGGTGACGCCCAGTACGAGCGGAAGCGTCCGAACGGCTAGCTTCATACGCGTGATCCCCGAAATGTAGGACATGCCAAGCTTGTGAGGGAAGAACGTCACGGACGCCCTTTTGTTAGGTAACCGTGGGTGTCGTGAATAGTTCCGAGTGGTGCGGGTCGATGAACTCTTCCCGGTACATGCGGATCAGCGCAAAGAAATAGCTGAGCGCCAGCGGCCCGATCAGGATGCCGAGTAGGCCGAAATAGCGAATGCCCGCAAAGGCGCCAACGAGGGTCACCATGGGGTGGACGTGGGCCCAGCGTCTGTAGACGAGCGGTCGGATGATGTTGTCCGCGCTTGCCACAATGACGGCGCCCCAGATCCCGAGAAAGATCGCGTGGCCCCACCTGGCATCGATCGCCAGGGCGATGCAGGCGGGACCCCAGATCAAGACCGAGCCGATCACAGGCAGGATCGAAACGATCCCGGTGACCACGCCCCAAAACAGCGGATCGCTGAGTTCGAGCACCCAGAACGAGCCGCCAATCATGACGCCCTGGACCAGCGCGATGAGGAAGACCCCGATCAACGTGGAGTTGGATACGTCCCGAAACCGCTGGCGCAACTTGTCGGTGTTTTCTTTGGAGAACGGTACGTAGGGGCGGAACAGGTCCCAACTCCGGTCGGGTGCGGCGCACAGGAAGTAGAGCCCGAAGAAGGCGATGGTCAGGTTGAGTGCCAGACGCGTCGCGGTGCCGATTATGCTGATGGCGCTTCCGCCCAGCCACGTAATGAGCTGCTCGCCCACCGTCGCCAACCGGGGTCCTACCTCGAACCCAGCCACCTCGAGAGCGCCGAGTCGATCGAGCAGGGGACTTCTTATGACGTCGCGGGCCATGTCCTGAGCCCGGTCGACCAGGAGAGTCGCGACCGAGATACCCGGAAAGATGACCAGCAACACGGCGAGCACGGTGACGCTCGTGGCCGCTATCATCGGGCTCGTGTGGCGCAGAAGCAGACGGTTGATGGGCGCGAACAGGACGTACAATACTGCGGCGCCGATCAAACCACTCGCATAGGGCGACAGCGCCATTGCGAGACCGACGCCCAGGACGAGGATGAGCGCCGCGGCCCGCTGGCGACGCGTCTCGAGGAAGGCCATTGGGGAGAAGGTAGCACGTGCGTTTGGCGACAGCGATTGGCGATTGGCGATTGGCGATGGCAGATTGGCGATTGACGGGAAAGGGGCAGAATGACGAAGGCGACTTTCGATCTCGGCGAACTGACGGCGGCTGCGGAGACGGTGTACGAGGTGATGCCGCCGACGCCGCAGTACGCGTGGCCGCTTCTCTGCGAGCGCGCTGGAACCGAGCTGTGGGTCAAGCACGAAAACCACACACCCACGGGATCGTTCAAGATTCGTGGCGGGCTCGTGTACACCGCTGCACTGCGCGCATCCCACCCGGACGTTCGCGGTGTCATTGCAGCGACCCGTGGCAACCACGGCCAGAGCGTGGCGTTCGCGGCCGCGCGGCACGGGTTGGCCAGCGCGGTCGTCGTACCGCACGGCAACAGCGTTGAGAAGAATGCCGCCATGCGGGCGTTTGGGGCCGAGCTAGTAATCCACGGAGCGGATTTTCAGGAAGCGCTCGAGTACACCCAGGGCCTCGCGGACGAGCGCGGTTTACATCTCTTCCCCTCGTTCGATCTAGAGTTGGTGCGGGGGATTGCCTCCTATGCGCTGGAGTTCTTCCGCGCCGTAGTCGAGATCGACGCGTTCTACGTACCCATAGGGCAGGGCTCAGGCATCTGCTCTGTCATCGCAGCGCGCGACGTCCTCGGGCTGGGCACTCGTATCGTTGGCGTGGTGGCGGAAACGCAGCCGTGCTACAAGCTCTCCTTTGACGCGGGCAAGCCGGTGTCGACCCCGTCGGGCGAGACGATAGCCGACGGGGTCGCGTGCCGCGTGCCCGATCCGGATGCCCTGGACGTCATTCTCGCAGGCGCCGATCGCATCGTCACCGTCTCGGAAGCAGAGATCCGCGCGGCCATGCGGGCGTACTACACGGATACGCACAACGTGGTGGAAGGTGCAGGTGCGGCACCGCTCGCGGCGGTACTGAAAGAAAAGGATTCCCTTCAGGGGAGACGGGTGGGTGTGGTGGTGAGCGGTGGGAATGTCGATATGGATGTCTTTCGAGGGGTGTTGACTGAAGTAGACGGATAGACGCTCAGTTGCTCAGACGCTCAGGAACTACCTGGGCGTATTCGCTGAGCGTCTGTGCAACTGTGCGTCTATGGCGTCCTCTTGTCCGTACGCCTAAACTCCAGGCCACAAAACCGAGCTGCCCCTTCGCCAGAGGTTGTCATGCGAGCCGTCTCCGTCCTCCTCACGAGTTTTCTCGTTTCCGCCACTGCTTCCCTCGCCGCCCAAGTCGATGCCCGGATGTTCCGGTTTCCCGACATCTCGGCGTCGCAGATCGCGTTCGTTTACGCGGGCGACATTTGGGTCGTGGCCAAGGAGGGTGGAACGGCGAACCGGCTGAGTTCACCACGCGGCCAGGAGTCGTTTCCACGCTTCTCACCGGACGGGACGCAGATCGCCTACAGCGCCAACTACGACGGCAATACCGACGTGTACGTCATCCCTGCCGCGGGTGGTGCTCCGGTACGCGTTACACACCACCCGATGACCGATCGGCTGATCGATTGGTATCCCGACGGCAGCCGTCTGCTGTTCGCGTCTGGGCGGGAGGCGGGCAGGCAACGCTTCAGTCAGTTCTTCGCCGTGTCACCGTCGGGCGGTCTACCCGAACGGTTGCCGGTTCCGTACGGCGAGTTCGGAGCGCTGTCGCCCGACGGGCGGAGCATTGCCTATATGCCCAAGAGCCGGGATTTCCGCACGTGGAAGCGGTACCGCGGTGGATGGGCGTCCGATATCTGGCTCTTCGATCTGTCCAGTTACGACGCACGGAACCTTACCGACGACATCGCCGTCGACGGCCAGCCCATGTGGCACGGAAGGACGCTCTACTTTCTCTCCGACCGTGGTTCGGCCCAGCGGCCGAATATCTGGGCGCATGGTCTCGATGACGGCTCGTTCCGGCAGATCACGCACTTCGCCGACTTCGACGTCACGTTTCCGGCGATCGGTCCGTCGGACATCGTGTTTCAGGCCGGCGGCCGGCTGTTCGTGATGGACCTCGGCACCGAGCAGTACGTCGAGGTTCAGATTGCCGTCGTCACCGATCGAGCGACGCTGCGACCCCGGACCGAGAACGTGGCGGGACTCATTCGAGGTGCAGCGGTCTCACCGAGTGGCCAGCGGGCGGTCTTCGAGGCGCGCGGCGAGATCTTCACCGTCCCCGCGGAACACGGCGTAGTGCGCAACCTCACCCGGAGTTCCGGCGTCGCCGAGCGTTACCCGACCTGGTCGCCCGATGCGCGGTACGTCGCGTATTGGAGCGATCGGTCCGGCGAGTACGAACTCATGCTGCGACCGGCGCACGGATCGGGGACCGAACGCCAGGTTACACGTCTGGGTGTTGGCTATCGGTATCGGCCGCAGTGGTCACCCGACAGCAAGAAGATCGCGTTCATCGACTATATGCAGCAGATCCGCATCTACGATGTGGACGCCGACCGCATCACCAATGTTGACCGCATGCGCGCACAGTGGATTCACGGAGCGCTAGAGGGGTTCGACGTTCACTGGTCTGCCGATAGCCGGTGGTTCGCCTACAGCAAGATGCTGCCACACGGCCAGAACGCGATTTTTCTGTACGATGTCGAGCGCGATGACGTTCACCAGGTGACATCCGGTTTCTACAGCGATCGGTCACCCGTCTTCGACCCGGACGGCGACTACCTCTACTATCTGACCAACCGCAACCTCCAGCCCGTCTTCGGCGACCTGGACGGGACGTGGGTCTATCCCAACTCGACGCGCATCGTTGCTGTGGCGTTGCGCAATGATGTGGAGTCGCCGCTGAAGCCGCGCAGCGATGACGAAGAAGTAGCGGTAGAGGAAGAAGACGAGGAGGGAGAGGACGAGGATGCAGGTGACGACCGGTTGCGCATCGATCTGCAGGAGTTTGAGCGACGCTTGATCGTGCTGCCGCCCGCCGCCGGGAACTACACCGACCTGGCGGCTGTATCGGGCAAAGTGCTGTACAGGCGCCTTCCCCGTGCGGGCGCGAGCGATCGACAGAGTGCAATCGTGTACTACGATCTCGGCGAGCGGGAAGAGAAGACCGTAATGCGCGACGCCGATGGCTTCACCGTGTCGGCGGACGGCGAGAAGTTGCTGGTCAGGAACGACCGGCAGTATGCAATCGTCGATATCGGCCCGGACCAGAAGATGGAGACACCCCTCCGCACGGACGAGCTGGAGGCGACCGTCGAGCCGCTCGCCGAGTGGCGGCAGATGTTCCAGGACACGTGGCGGGCATATCGCGATTTTTTCTACGATCCGAACATGCACGGTGTAGACTGGAACGGCGTGCGACAGCAATACGGCGCGCTCATCGAGGACGCCGTCACTCGATGGGATGTGACGGGTGTGCTCGGTGACGTCGCGGCCGAACTGTCGGCGTCGCACACGTACGTGTTTGGCGGGGACACGGAATCCGCACCGCGGCGCGGCGTCGGGCTGCTCGGCGTTGATTGGGCGCTCGAGCGGGGAGCTTACCGGATTGCGCGCATCGTTCGTGGGGCGCCGTGGGATGACGAGGTCCGCTCGCCGTTTGACGAACCGGGTGTGGACGTCGATGAGGGAGACTACATCCTCGCGGTCAATGGCATCCCGCTCGACACCGCGAACGATCCGTGGACGGCGTTCGATGGGTTGGCCGGCCGCACGGTGGCTCTCACCGTGAACGACCGTCCGACGACCGATGGTGCGCGACAGGTGCTCGTCGAGACCCTGCGCAGCGAGACTCGCCTGCGGCATCTGGAGTGGATACAGGCGAACAGGCGTCGCGTCGAGGAGGCCAGTGACGGCCGCTTGGCCTATGTCTACATGCCCAACACCGGTGGGCAGGGACAGACCGAGCTGATCCGCCAGTACTACGCTCAGATGGACCGGGAAGGCTTCATCATAGATGAGCGCTTCAACAGCGGCGGCCAACTTGCCGACCGCTTCCTGGAATTGCTCACGCGGCCCGTCGTCGCCTATCTGGCGCCGCGTAGCGGGGACGATATCCAGTATCCCGCCATGGCGAACCCTGGCCCCAAGGTCATGCTGATCAACGGGTGGAGCGTCTCCGGCGGTGATGCGTTCCCCTGGATCTTTCAGAACCAGCACGCCGGTCCCGTCGTGGGAACACGCACGACCGGTGCGCTGATCGGACCGGTGTCGCGCCATGCGCTCGTGGACGGAGGTGGCATCTCCGTGCCGCCGGCGCGCCTGTTCGATCCCAGCGGGACATGGTTTGCCGAGGGCATTGGTGTGGATCCCGACATCCTCGTCATCGAGGATCCCGCCCAACTCGCGCGCGGTGTGGACCCGCAATTGGAGCGGGCAATCGAAGAGGCGCTCCGCCTGCTGCGGGAACGGCCACCGCATGTTGTGGATCGGCCGGAGTATCAGGATCGGTCGGTGACGGACGAGAGGGCGGCGGGCGGAGGCGGGAAGTAGTATGCGGCCGCTCCGGCGTCGCCCTCAGAACCGCGTGGAGCAGTAGTCGCAGATGGCGTTAACTGTGAATGGCGAGTTGAGAGGTCCCTGCCTGATTCGCTCGATCAGGCAAGCAGATCGTCAGCCGATGCCTCTGCGTGCAGTGCCTCTTCGATCTCCTTCACGTCCTCTGTGGACATCCCCTCGCCAAACAGGATGTCGCGAATCTCAATCGGCAAGTGCGATCCCTCTGGGTCCCGCCACTCAGGAAGCTGGTGCGAGTAATCCCGAAGGTCCCACTGGGACATGTGACCGAATTTCTCGAATATCTCACGAAGTAGATCTTCTTCGGCAGGCGACAATTGATCGTTGGGGACTTCGTCGGTCGCCAGACTGATTTCGTGGCCCATGCGCTCCGAGATGATCTGGTGCCAGTAGGACGGCCCGCTCGGGTCTGGTTCCTCGTTGATCTTGTCAAGCGTAAAACTCAACACGGGTCCGTGCGGGAGGGAGAAGTACCAGTCGAAGGTGATCGGGCGGCCCCAGCGGATGAGCGCCTCGCGGTCGGCAAGGTAAAGGAGCTTGATGAGCTTCATGTGGCTCATCCGGCTGCCCGCTAGCTGCAGGAGGCGAGCCGCTGCTTGCGTCGTCTTGTCCTCGCGGTATGTCAACGGCATCTCGATCAATGTTCAGCCGGCATCCGTGCCAGTCAAGCGCATTCCTACGCATTCATCAAGTACGTTCTTGTACCCCGCGGACGCGAGTCGTTGCCCTTCCACCAAACATCGGGTGCACCGCCGGAATTCCCAAGGTGGTGCAGCGGCCGCTCCTGGGTCTACGCTAGCCACCGCTATAGAGCCTGAACCATGTGAGGGCGCCACCTATGCGCGCCGTCGCGACCGGCCTGACCGCCGTCAGACGTTGCCGGGGGTGCGGGAGGGGATCGAGGAGCGCAGTCTACCGCTGTACGCCAGAGCAATTCTGTGGCTCAGTCTAGGTCACTCCTCCAACGCCTTGAACACTGCGTCCGGCGCATCCTTGTAGAACTCGATCTTGACCCGCGTCCAAATATCGTCGTCCAAGTCATTCAGCTGGCGTCGCGCACTCACAGGCATCAGGAGCGTTTGAGCCTGCTTGTCCACCGCGAGCTCGGCAATCGCTACCGCGTGCGGCAACATCTCTACGGAGCCGCCAAGGTTGAGCTGACCGACGATGATCGTCGCCCCCCGAGTATTCCGCTCGAGAAGGGAACCGGCGAAGGCCACCAGGATCGGCAGCCCCAGCCCCTGGCCCGACTTGTCCGCATCCATGGGCCGCATCTGGAGGGAGAACTCGTGCTCGCGGGGATTCCGGTCACCCACCAGCTCTTTCGCCCGGGCGTACAGATTCTGCTCTCCGACCTTGACGCTCTCGCGGAAGGGCGGTGGCGTCGGTTGGTTGAGGATCTTCACCCCACCGCCGGGCCCACTCGTGACCTCTATGCGATATAGGCCCGCCCCGGTCTCAGGTGACCCGGGGCTCACTGCCCAGACCTGTCCGGGCGGCAGCGGGTCCGCGTCGATAGCCTCGTCGCTGTGCAATTCTGGCGTGGCTACGAACAGTTCCGGCCCGTCGGGAGCCATGATGTAACTGAAATGGGTGTTGCGGAACTCTGCCTTGAAACACCGTTTCTGCTGCTCCTTCACTCGTCGCCGGGACTCGAGGGCTAAGCGGACGATCCATTCCAGGTCCTCATCGGAAACCGGCATTTCAGGATCGGGAAAGAGCAGCTTGGTCAGACCACTGACCGTCTTGTTGACAGCTTCGATGTCGCGGCCGCTGAGCGCGCCGCCCAAGTGCACGCGCTCCTGCATGACCGAGACGCGGTTGCCAGTTCGAAGGCGATTCCAGCACTCACTGAGAAAGTCACTGACCAGGCCGAAGTGATCGGTGAAGTGATCGCTCGGAGTCAGCTTCGGGAAGTCCCATCCGGGAGCGAACGAGTGCAAGCGATCCATGAACGCCGTGTCGTCACGCATCTCCTTGGGGAGTGGGCTCAAGAGGTGACCGATCCTCTGCTGCTGTTCGACGTCCACATCGAAGTTGCCCAGCATGACCATGCAGCCGTCGGCTCGGATATTCTCCTTGCCGCGACTGAACTGGCCAGACGCCATGTATCCCTTCATGATGCTGACGCCGTCCTTCTGGTCGAAGGAGATGCCCGATACCTCGTCGAAGGCTACGACGTCGTACTGGCACACGAGGCCACGCTGGCCTGTAGCGTTGTTGACGAACATTTTCGCTACGGTAGCCGTGCCGCCGGAAAGGAGATGGGCATACGGCGAGATCTGTTGAAAGAGGTGACTCTTGCCCGTCCCGCGGGGCCCCAGCTCCACGAAATTGTAGTTGCGCTCAACAAAGGGGACCATGCGGAGCAGGGCAACGCGCCTTGCTCGTTCATCCAGGCCGCCAGGCTCGAGGCCGATGGAGCGAAGCAAGAGTTCGGACCACTCTTGTGTCGTGAACGTGCTGCGGCCCTTGTTGAGAATGTCGAGCACATCCGGCTTGGACATCTGAATGGGCCGAAGCGAGTCGATGGCGAACGGTCGGCCGCCCGTCTGCTGCGCGATGATGCCGTCATATGAGAGCGTAACCTCGGCATAGAAGCCGCCGGTGAGCATGCGCTCATTATCCCGCACGAGCTGGTCGTCGATCCGAACGTCCCGAAGGGTGAGACTCGGCAGCTCGGCGACATGACAGTCATTCTTGGCGTCGAGCTTGGCCTTGATGATGTCGATGAGGCGGATGGAGCCGCGCTCCCGGGCCCGCGCCTTGAATAACTCCTCCTCTCCAGTCCGAACGGTGCGGTCCTTGAGCTGCTGCTCGACGATCTCCAGCCCTTCGGCAATCTCCTTCTCGTCGATGCTGGCGCAGTAGCGGCCGAGCAAGAACTCCACGACGTAGGTCGGGACCGGATACTGCCTGGAGTACTTGCGGACGAGGTCCTTTCGAACCAGGTATCCGTCGAACGCCTTTGCAGCCAGCTCGTCCAGCTGATCGATCGTCAGGGTCGTCATCCTTCTCCCACCGTGGTGCTGGCTCGGTCGAGTACGTTACCGGCCTGATCCAAGACTACGACCGTCACAGCCTGTCCCTCATGTTCGTCGCTCACCGGAAATCTTATTTCTCCATCGTCGTCGACGGGTTTCGGGTTCGCGACTACCGAGGTCTCGGCTTTCTTCCAGTTCCGCCTGATGTCCACCGCTGACTCGGTACCGGCAGACGTCACGGTGATCACGCATCGCAGGCGCCGCCACTCCACTTTCTCGATCCGCGCTGCCACGGCCACCGTGCCGCGCTCAACGTCCAGCACGGGTACGATGCACTCCTGTGGACTCACGCCGCCATGGGCGTATTCCTTATTGCTGTAGACGCCGATACCTGGCGGGCAGGCGATGCGGGCGTGAGGATTCCAGTACCAACCGTAGGTCGTCACGTCCGGTGTGGCGCCTTCCTTGATCGTGGCGCAACGAGCCCAGCGGCTCTCGACGAGGTACTTGGGCAGATCGATCTTCGGCAGGCCGCCCGGTAGCAGGAGCCAGCCGTGATCGGTGACCACGCGCACTCGGCTCCACCCAGCCTCGATGAGCTGGACCACGCGGTTGGCGATGCGCTCTACCTCACGATCGACGTGCAGCGCGAGGCCGGCTCCGAGTTTGTGGCCCATCTCGTCGAGCCGCCCCGTCTCCGTCCACCCGTGGGTGTCGGCATCGGTGGGCATGCGGACCTCGTCGCCGTCCATCACCTCCACGCCGCGTTGCTGCATCTCGTCGCGGAGCTTCTTGGACGTGGCCGATTGACCGGTGTCAGTGAAGACCGGCGAGAAGTCCGCCGGCGTTCCGACTCCCTTCAATCCATCGTGAACGAAAGTGGCGAGCGGCTTCGCCGTGGCGGTCACCGTGGGAATGGGCACGATCCGATGCGTGAGACGCACCTGGAAAGCCATTGCCTCGAGCTTCGCCTGCACTAGCGCGCCCACGTCGAACCGCAGTCCGTCCGCGAACACCGTGCAGGTGTCGGGGTGAGGGCTTTCCCCTATCGCGTCATCGCGCAGGTCTGAGCCACTTTGTGCGACGAGCTGTTGGAAGTGCCGAGCCGAGGCGTCGAGCCAAGGCTCGTAGATCGCGCGCACGACACAATTGATCACGGCGCCTTCCGCCGGCCCCGGAGCGCTGGCGACCGCCCGGAGAGCGGCCTGGTCGCATCGCCAGCCGTCTGTCGCGTAGGCCGCGGCGACTCGCTCGACCGTGTCACCACCCAGCGTGGTCTTGGCAGACTGTGCGAGCGAGGCGAGATGTTCCAGTGCGCGAGCATAGGGACTCTCAGCCAACTCCGCCCACACCCAACCGCGCCGCTCACCGTGTTCTCCCTCGAGGCGCAGCACCCGCTCACAGGCCTCCCGATGCGGCAGCGTGTCGATCTCTTCCAGCGAAGCCTTCAATCGCTCTTCGGCTTCCTCGTTGAGCAGCGGTTGCTTCGCGGCGTCGATGAGCAGGTTGCCCTGGCCGGCCGTGGGTTCCCGCAGGAGCCGGCTGACGCCCCGGTAACGCAACGGCGCCTCCGCAAACCTGAGCCACACGCTCTTCCACGTCCCCTCGCCTTCCAGGAGGTGCTGCGCAGCCTCCATGTGCCCGTCGTCCTCCGGGTCGATTCCGAAGTCCGACGAGATCAGGTTACGGAACGCGCCCCACTCCGATTCGGAGTGCCCAGCGCGGAACGTGTCCGGGTCGTGCATCCACAGGAGCAAATCGCGGTGCACATCCGGCACGGCCAGCTTATCGAAGTCGTCGGCGGTGAGGCGAATACCGTGGAGCGCTTCCAGCGGCGTATCCGCCAGCAGTGCCAGGTTGCGAAGCGCTGCCTCCCGGGTGCGTGTGTCACGGGCCATGTCAAGGCTGAGCCCGTCGTCGGACATCAGGAACGCCTCCACCGTCCAATCCCGGCCGTTTCTCTGATGCCAGACTGCGCCCCGGTACTGCAGCTCGACCAGCGGCTGCAATTGGGGCGGGCAATCGCCACCGGCCCGCAGCTCCTGTCGGCTCACCTTGGGGAGATAGAGCACGGGGATGCTGCCAGGCGGCGGAGCGTCGGTGAGTGTCCGATCGACGATGCAGCGGAGCCAGATCGCCGGGCCCGTCCGCTGTTCCGGATCGTATAGACCGTAGGTGAAGAACTCGGCCATCTCGTCGCGGAGCCGGCGGGCGAGTTCCAGCCACTGCCCGTCCGCGTCCGTCCACAAGAGGACCACCGGTTCCGCTACGCCATCCGGCGAAGCGAGTGTCGTCTTGAACGACGCCCTCAATGCTTCGATGAGTGTCTCATGGGCCGCGGTCGTACGCGTCATCACGTTCATCGGTTCAACTCGGCATGTCGCTTACGCGCAGCCTCTTTGACCGCGGAGGTGTAGTGCATGTCGTTCCAACGATTCCCGTCGAACTCCGGGCCGCCTTTGAAGTTCTCCGTCTTCTCATCCCAATCCCAGAACCACGGGAAGTCTTCCTTGGGCCGTAGGCTCTGCGGTTCCTTACCCCTGTCCTTCTTCCATTTGATGTTTGGCTTCCACCGCAAGATCCCCGCGCCTTTCTTGCCGCCTTTCCGCAACGTGCCGCTCATGAAAGGTCGGATATTGATGCGAACGCCGTCGTTGATGTCCGGCTCCCAACCCATCGGTTGTTCGTGAAGCGGCTTCCAGCGAACGAAGATGTCGTAGGGTGGCTCGCCGGCCAGGATCTTCTCGAGCTGTTCCTTGAGGTCCAGCGCCGCGGCGAGACGTGCGTCAGAGCCCTCCGTCCCCTTCTGCTGCTCTGCCCTCTGCCGGTCGATCCAGTCGCCCAGATACGTGTAGGTAATTGCTTGCAGCGTGCGGTGGCCTTCGCCGTCGGGGCCGGTGAGCTTGTGGGTGTTCACCAGGCAGTGGAAGCCTTTCCCGTTGCCATCCCAGATGTGCCACACGAAGGGACGGTGTTGGAAGAGCTTGCAGTGCTCCTCGAAGAACTTGTCGCGCAGCCAAGTGTCGAGGGAGTCCGCGGGTCTATTACCGTCGCCGGCGACGGCGAGGAGTTCTCGTTCCTTGGCGGCGGACCAGTCGGGCCCGAAGGCGGCAGAGAGGAGTTCCCGGACACGATCGGCGGCCGAGCGTTCACCGCGCGCGGCGGAGAGGCACACGATGCCGTCTTCGTCGGCGTACTCCTTCAGTTCATCGCAGCGCGCCACCCAGTCGCGGGCCTCCTTCGCCAGGCGCATCTCTGGGTCCAGCTCCGGTGGCCACCGGTAGCCCAACAGGCGACCAACGGCGACTTGGAGCAGTGTAGCCGGCTCTGCCTTGGCCGGGTGGCTGTGGAAGAGCCATTGGGTGGGGTCGTCGGACTGGGGTTCGGGGAGGCCGTTGGGGTACTTCTCGCCTGCGACCCCTTGCCAGTGAGCAAGGTCGAAAGGGACTTTCACCAGAGTGGCTGTTGCGACATTGAGCTTGGTGTTGATCTGCCGAATTGCGCTGTTGTAGTTGTCAGCCTCACAGAACGCCCATATCGCGGGCAAGTTGGTTGGGTTCAATGGGACTATCGCCCCCGTTATCTTGTCGTGAATCTCACCAGTATAGATACTGCACTTCAGCTGGCTCATCTGGCCAACTATTACCCCGTCTTGCCCCCACGCGGAGTGACCCTGAATCCGCGCGCGGTCAGAATGAGCAAGTTCGCCATTTCCATCTTCCCAAAGAAGAACTGACTCACGCCCTCGATGGCGTGTTGTATATGGTGGGGGCCCTTGGAACCAAACCCACGGCGTGCCAACCAATCGGATTTCCCAAAACCCACGAACATATCGGTCGCTGTCGCCTGTCGAGAGTCCTTCAGTGACCGTCGCGTACTCACCGAGCAGTTCACCGCGGGTTAGCGTTGAGGTGAGTACAACTGCATCTGGATTACCCAATTGCTGTGCTTGGGATAGCACTTGCACTGTCCCATCCGACTGTCCCGTTTCCGGGCCGGCAACTGGTTGGCCTCTGAGGAGAGTGGCCTTGTGCGCAGGTGTTGATCCATGCATCGCATCAACACCAGCCATCTCGGCGACTTCCCTTGGCTTCGAGCCCGAGATTGCAACTAAGGCGACATTGACGACTTCTCCACCTATAGTCTCGAAAGCGCCTGACCCTAGTCGCGCCACAAGATTCCACGTCCGCCGCTTGAGCAGCTTCTCTCGCAGCTTCCTGTAACTGGTCAGGAAGAGCCAGTTCTGCGGGGTGACCGCGGCCGCGGTGCCAGTGCCACCGAGCCACCGCAACATCCGCTCGACAAAGAGCGTGGCGAGATCTGCCTTAGCCTCCTTGTAGTGCTCGTCGGCGAAGTCCTTGAGCAGATCGCTCTGCTGGCCACGGCCGAGATACGGCACATTCGTAATCACCAGCGTGTACTCGCCCGACAACAGCTCCGCCGCCCGCGCCATGCCCTGCGCCGCCACCGTACGCTCTGTGTCTTCGACGTCCTCCGACTCTCGCGCCAGGGTCTGCGCCAGCAGCGGCTGCAGCTCAGCGAAGTCCGCAATCAGCAAGTCGCCCTTGAGCGCCTTTGGATCAATCAGCGACCCCAGCTCCGGCGCCTGCTCGAAGAGGTCGTGGAGCTGGGCCATACCCGCGCGGAGGCGTTCGTTCTCACCGGCGAGCTTCGTCCATTCCTTTTTGCTCGAGCCCACCGCCAGACCAGAGCAAGCGATGTGGAGCGGCGGCAGCTCGATTGGCTTGCCAGCCAACTTCCAGGCTGCCATTGCGAGGTTGAAGGCCGCGATCTGCGTGCAGCGTAGGTCGAGCTCCAGACCGTGAAGGTTGTCGGTCAGGACGCGGCGGATGGCGTCTTCGAGATTCATTCCCTCCTCATGCGTCCGCAGCCGCACTAGCAGTTCGAAGCCCTCGACGAGGAAGTGGCCGCTGCCACAGCAGGGGTCGAGAACCTTCAACTCCTTCGCGGTCTTCGGCCAGCCCTCATAGGTGCCGGCGGCGGGACACCAGGAGCCGGTGGGCGTGTCCTCTTCGTCGCCTTCCTGGGGTTCGCGCACGAAGCGCAAGTAATCGAAGTCGTAGCCACCTTGAGAGCGGAGCCGGACTGCTTGGCGCAGCTCCTCTTCGCTCTCAGCGGTCTCGGCGAGGCTCGGGTTCTCTGCGAGCACCTTGCCCGCGTGCCAGGCGCCGATGGTGTTGTGGTAGAGGAAGAGCACCATGTAGTGCTCGGTGAAGAGCTGGGTGACGGCCGGCAACTCGTCCGCGCCGATCTTCACCCCCGAGGCGTTCACCTCATCTTTCTTGTCCGCCTGCCAGTATTGGTAGGTCCAGCCGAGGCTGTCGTCGGCAAGGAACACCTCGGTTGGCATGGATTCGAGCAGCCGCTCCAGTTCCTGTCGCGTTTCGGGCGAGAGCACGACCTCCAATACTGGGTCATCGGCACGGAAGATCTGCGGCAGCATCCGGACAGCGTAGTTGCTGGCAAGAGTCAACCAGTCGGTGTTTCCCTCACGCGCCAGCTCTCGGCAGTCGTCCAGCGACACCGGCACGCCGTGCTCAGGCTCGATCAGGAGGCCGTTCTCCGCCAGGAACCGTGCGAAGAGCATGCGGTGCCAGTGTTCGTACGCGACCTCGTGAGCGAGACGTCCGATTGCCTGGGTGCCGCTGCGCATGTTTCTCTTGTCCCCAAGTTGCCGACCGTGGGCGCGCAGCCGATTGCGCAGTGCACGGTCCTCGGCGGACATGCTGCCCCATGGCTCGTGGTGGTGCACCGCGAGACTCTTCAACGCCTTGTCTGCATCCTCTTCGCCGACCCGGCGGGCGGTGAGAACCGTACGGCCCAACAGGTTCCGAAGAGCGGTGTTCAGCGCGCCCATTTCGTCGTCCTCTTCAACTCAACAGTACCGGCCCCTTCTTCAGGGCTTTCCGGATGTTCGCAGCCTGGCCTTCCAGCCATTCATTCAGTTCGTCCTCTGACCTAATGGTTGATCGGTCGATGTGAACCGTCTGGATCTCCGGCTCCAGTTTTCGGGCCGCCTCGACCAGGGCTTGCTGCACCCGGTTCGGCACGGCCGCGGCCTCGGCCCGTCGAGCCGAGAGTGGTTGACGATCGAGGCACTCGATCAGGGCGTCGTCAGATGACAGGTCCTCCTCCGGAGGAGCCTTGAAACGCACCTGGTCGAGTATCTCTTGGCGCACTGCCGGTTCCAGTTTCTTCCAGGTCTCGCTCTCGTCGAGCTGTCGCGCCCCCGCTTCGTGTGCCGAGGCCCAAGCCTCGTTGGCGGCGTTGAGCGCGGACCGGAGCGTGCCGGCAAGTGATGCGCGGATCGCGTTGGCCGGATCGCCAGGATCGAGGAGCATCCGGCCGGTGCGTACCGCCTCGACTTCTCTCGAGGCATCGGCGGCTTCCGGCAGGTCGGCCGCGAAGTGCGCCAGGCGTTCGACCGATCGCCATAACGGCAGTCGGCTCTCAGCGAGCGCGCTGGTTTCCTTCCAATCGGAAATCCACTTCTCGATCTGGGCCGCACGGTCCTTGATGGCAGCGAGTTGCTGGTTGCCAGCCATGCCCTTCAGGTCCTCGATGGGCGTGACCGAAGGCGGCTTGGGTAACGGCGGCTCACCCCCGGCCGCGCGGGCGAGCTGCAGGAGTTTCTCGAGAAACTCGGGCGCGCGGCTGGATTCCTCACCGGTCTTGCAGCTGACACCGAGTTGGCCGAACGGTCGAGCTGACCGAGTGGAACCGCAACACCGTTGAGTGTCGCCGTGAGATGCTGCGATCGGTGGAGAGCCAACAGGGCCGCATCGATCGCATCCTGCGGCCATCCGAAAGGCGCTGCCCGTAATTCCTTTCGAACGGCTGTTCCCGTTGCACCACTGCCGATCGTTCGTATCACTTCACGGGAAACAGGATGATCCTCGGTGCTTCCCGTATGACCAATCGGCTGGAACGGCTGATCCGCGCCGTCCCGTGCGCGCTTGATGGCCGACCTCCACGCACTCGAACTGGCGTCCGCGTCGCCAAACCGCGGGTAGAGTCTCGCCAAGGATGCCTCGGCCGCTTCCCGAATCTTGTCGGCCAGCTCGAGTTGGAGGACCTCAGATCCACCACCCTGGAAGACCTTGGCGTTGCCGACCACCTGCTTGACGAGGTCATCCCGCCGCCTCTGTGCCATGGCCTTGCGTCCCTCCAGGCTCTGACGGGCCAGCTGCCCCTCAGCGGTCGTCGGATGCCCACGTTGGTTCAGGGTGTCTTCTGCGGCTTCGGTCTCGACAATCGCCGCCTTCAGGTCTTCGGCTGCCTGCCTCGGAACGAATACGTAGATGATGGGATCGTCCGAACCAGCCTTTCGGGCGGCCTCCACCATTTCCTTCTCGGGCGCCGACCATCCGTCCCGAATCCAGACAGGAATCCCGTCGCTCGGCAGGGCCGGTGGTGTCTGGTCCCGGTGGATGATCAGTTGCCGGGGATCCTTTGCTTGGCCGTGGAGCAACTTGACGGCGCCGATGATCCGGCCCGCCTCCGCATACAGGAGTCGATCCCGCTCGGCCTGCACCGTCACGTCGTCGTTGGCGAGCTTCGCCTGCAGGTTTCGAAAGGCCTTGTCCAGCGCCTCGCCCTCGCGGGTCTGGAGGCGGTACTCCTCGCCGAGCTGCATCAATACGCCCTTCTTGGCCAGCCGCTCGAGCGTCGTCTCCACGTCGTCGCGCAGCTTCCCGTTGTCGGCTCGCAGATCTTCCACCAGGAGGTCCGCCAGGTGTTCCTTGATGGCGCGGACACCGATGTCGGCGCCCGTCTGTCGTGGCAACTGTCCGATGAGGAAGACGAGACTGCAGATTCGGTACGCCAGCTCTCCGTCGGGCGTGCCGTCCTTCACGCTGATGATCCGCTCGTTGATTTCGCGAAGTAGGACGCCGGTGTTTACCATCTCAGGTGCCAGCGCATCGTAGAGTTCGTCGGCGGGCACCACGGCTCCCAAAGGCTCATCGGCCACCTTGGCGACCGCGTCGTGAATGATCCGGAGCTGCGAGCGGAGCTGGCTGCTGGTGCCCGCGAGGTCAACAGTGCGGAAGCAGTGTTCCCAAAAACGCCGCCGCACGGGAAGAAGCGGATAGTCCTCGACGATAGTGCCACGATCGTCGCCGGTCTCACCGATTTTCGTGCCCTGCAGTTGCCGGGAAACCTCGCCGGCATGGTCCTCGAGCACTTTTCGCACGTCGGCAACGGTGCTGGCTTTTTTCTGCAGCAACACCTTTCGCGTGACGACTTCCACATCTGTGTCGGAGAGCGTGACGCGAATCGTAAAGCGATCCAGCATCTTGTGAAGCAGGCGCATGTCGGAAAGCGCGCTCTGTCCGGCGCCCACGACGATGAGGTGGTTGTCGAGTTGTTTCGACAGTGCCTCCGTCACCTCGGTCACGAGCGCAGAGCGATCCACCGAGTCTCCGATGTACTGCTGCACTTCGTCGAGGACTAGAATGGTGCAGGGCAAGCGCCCATCGTTTCCACGGAGCTGCATGACCCGCTTGGCCATGTTCAGGAACTCGCTCGTGGATATGTCGGTCTTCGGCTGGTCGAACTGCGCCCGGATTGTCTTACGGGCCTCCGCCTCGTTCGTGCCGAAGTTGGGGTCACAGGACAGCACCGCCCGGGCGAGGAGGCCGCTGACGTAGAGGTTGTTCAGCTCCACTTCCCACACCTTGCCGGCTGCCTCCACCGTCTTTCGGACCTGGTTGAGATAGCCCTCGTCGTGGAGCCACAGGCAGAACTTGGCCTGGGCGTACTGCTCGGGGAGTCCCGCGCCGCGAAGAAGCACGCTCAGCACCGTTTGTCTGACATTGTCGGTGCTACCGCTCAGGAGTGAGCCTGCCGCCGCCAGGAGTGACCCGGCTCGCTTTCCGGCGGTGTCCAGTTCACGGAGGAGAGCGATGATGTCGGCTGGAACGTGCGGGACGAGACTCCGCGCGGTGGACCCATCCTCGAAACTCGTATCGACCCACAGGTGACACAGCATCTTGAGCAGATGGGACTTGCCGCTCCCGAAGAACCCGCTTACCCACGCCGCCTTTTGGCTCGTGTGATTGAGATTCGTGAGGAACGACTGGAGAATCCGCTGGATCCCCTCCGCGTACTCACCCTCGCAGACGAACGTGGCCAGTTCGCCCTGCAACTCCTTGATCTCACGCTCCGTGGTTCGGTCCGCGATGCGGGCCTGTCCCTGATTGACCAGTGGATGGGTGGACGGATCTCGCTGAAGTGTGTCTTTGATCTTCATCGGGCTTCTCCCGAACCGTGCGCGGTGATGGGCACCGCCATGTAGTTCCAACCGTCGCGGGCGTCAAGCAGTCGATAGTTGTTGTGCTCGTACTGGCCCGGAAAGAAGACGACTAGGCGTCCCTTGATGTCGCGCTCAACGAGGCGCAGCACCTTCGAGAAGCGAGTCAATCCGAAAAGCGATCCAACGCCGAAGACGGCCACGACGGAGTTTTCCGTCGCGTCGGGGTTGGTGAGCGTCTCGCTGAGGTGTTCAGCCACTGCTTCCGCGAACTCCGCCTCCAGCTTCAGATCCAGGTCATCGGGTGTCTCGAAGTACGCGTCGCGGTACTCATCGTCCGCCATCCACCGCGCGAAGAAGCCCGTCAAGTCGACCTCGAACCACTCGTGCAAGCCCTTCTGCGTCTCCAATTCGAACAACTGCTTCCGGGCTCGAAGCGTGCGCTCGAGTTCCTTGTCGTAGACGACCATAACGACCCGCTGGGCGCCGGCCACCGTCCGTTGCCACGGAGTGGCGATGTGCCGGCCGAACCGTTCCGCGACGTCTTCGATGCGTCCCATGCTCAGAATCCCTCAGACCACGGGTCTAATGGCTCGAACCCGATCTCCAGGACGTTTGACAACTCCCGGATGTCCAGCAGCCCCAGACGCTTAGCGTCGTTAGCCAAATCTCGGGCCCTACGGAAGTCTAGGTCCAACACCTGCACCCACCCTGATGTGAAGAGGGCGGTGCCTCGAAAACCCACCCGATGTGCCAGATAGAGTGCGAATGCCAATGCACCGGGACTCGGAGTGACCAGTCGGCGGACCTTGAACGTGCGGCCCTCAAGATGACCGGCCTGAGTCCAAGAACTTGCGGCGTTGCGCACGACCTTGTCGAGGATCGAGTCGTTTAGCCGATCGCGAACGGACTCCCGCAGGGCGTCTCGCATCCGGAGGCGCGAGAACTCCTCGCCGGCCCCCAGGGGAACGATGGCTTGAGCCGTCCCGGCCAGCAGTGGATCCCGAGCCAGGGCCGCCAGGAGCGCGAGCAGAGGCCGGCCCTCACTGTCGAGCGACCAGAGACGCCGAAGTACTCGGAAGATGGGGATGTTTGGATCCAGGCCGTATAGCTCCCCAAGCCGCTGATTGGTCAGCTTACGAGTGGCTCCGGTAGTCTTCCCCAGCAGGTTCTCGTCGACTATGGCACGGGTGTAATCCGCCCGTTTGGCCTCAGCTGGCGTCGAGGCCAGCAGGGCATCCAGCTCGGCCAGCATCATCGTGCGGCTGGTGTGCGTTCCTTTGTCTCCAAACCTGAATCCGGCCTGCTCGGCCACCTTTCCTGTTTGGCCCGTCTGGGGTAGGAATCCGGCAAAACCTGTCACCACAGCCACTTATAGATCCTCACTATTTGGGTTACAGCTGTTCTATCAGTAGGGGACAACATACTCGCCGGCAAACTTGCCGGCAAGTTCCTTGACACGTCTCGGCCATGCGTTAAATTGGTACGTGGTAGTTGGCCGGCAAACTTGCCGGCGCAGCGTGAGCGGTCCTTCGACATACGGCACCACGGAGTTGGCCATGGAAACGGTAACTGTAGTAGTCAGCTTGCTTGGCGCCCTGCTCAGTGGCGGCGTGATCGGATGGTTCTTGGGGCGGGCGCAGGTAGCCCCGGTGCAGTCTCGCTTAGACGATCGTGACCGCGAGCTCCAGCGAGTTCGGGGCGAGGCCGCCGAGGCCGCGCGGAACCACGGTACCGAATCAGCCGGTCTTCGAGATCAGTTGCTCTTGGCGAACGGGGAACGGGAACGGCTGGACGCGGAGCTTGCGGCCGAGCGGCGTGCGACGACCGAGAAGCTCGCGGTGCTCGAGAACGCGCAGCAGCAACTTCGTGAATCGTTCGACGTGGCGTGTCATCAAGCCTTGCAGGCGAACAACCATGCGTTTCTGGATTTGGCGCAGACGAAGCTCGGCGAATTCAATCAGCTCGCGAAAGCCGACCTCGATGCGCGGCGGAAGTCGATTGACGAACTGGTGGCGCCCGTTCGCGACGGGCTCGACGCAGTGGGAGAGACGCTTCAGAAGCTCGACGTGGATCGCGCGGCGAGCGCGGCCCAGATCGAGGAGTCGCTGAAGCAGGTCTCCGAGCACAGCCGGGAACTGGCGGGAGAGACGAAGGTCCTTGTACGGGCCCTGCGACAGCCTACTTCGCGTGGTCGGTGGGGCGAGATGCAGCTTCGCCGCGTTGTCGAGCTCGCCGGCATGCAGGAGCACTGCGACTTCACCGAGCAGCAGACCATCGCGACGGAAGATGGACGCCTTCGTCCCGATCTCCTTGTGCACCTGCCTCAGCAGAAGCTCGTGGTGGTGGACTCCAAGGTGCCGCTCGACGCATACCTCCAGGCGATGGAGGCGGTGGATGACGCGGTCCGGGACGAGGCGCTCGATCGCCACGTCGTGCAGGTGCGAGCCCATGTTGACACGCTGGCCAGCAAAGAGTACGCGACGCAGTTCGCGGAGACCCCGAACTTCGTGGTGATGTTCCTGCCCGGCGAGAGCATCTTCAGCGCTGCATGCGCGCGCGATCCTTCGTTGATCGAGTACGCGATCGGGAAGAGTGTCATGCCCGCCAGCCCGACCACGCTCATCACGCTGCTGAAGGCGGTGGCCTACGGCTGGCAGCAGGAGCGGCTCGCCGCGAACACGGAGCAACTACGCGACCTCGGTCGATGCCTCTATGACCGCGTAAGGTTGCTGGCAGAGCATCTCGCCGACATCCGCGCAGGTCTCGAGAAGGCGGTCGAGGCGTACAACAAGACAGTGGGCTCCCTCGAGAAGCGTTTCTTGCCGGTGGCGCGAAAGCTCAAGGATCTCGGCGTTGGAGCTGACGGTGAGATTGAGGTTCTGGAGACCGTGACCGTTACCGCGAGCCTCCCGGCCGCTTCGGAGCTTGCCCCGGAGCAACCTCTCGATGGGGATGCTTCACCGCGACGGTGGGGAGCGCGAGAGCGAAAACTGCCCACCTGACTCTTAGTGCCTGGATCACACACTTCGGCCCGACGGTTGTGACATAATGACCTTGCGTTATCTTCCATCCCATGGAAGCAAACACAAGTTCAGTATCTCACCGAGGTGGGCTGTCGGCTACGAACCGGGTCAAACTGACCCGACTGCACCGAGAACTGCGGCACCCCTTCGGGGTGAGCGACGCGGCACCCGTGCTCGCGCTGAACGCAGTACGCGCGGGTCGTTTCCTCGCCTATCTCGCGTCGCGCGGGTGGCTCACTAGAGTACGGCGCGGGCTGTACACCACGGTTCCGTTGGACGCGTCGGAGCCCTCCGATTGGCGCGTTGATCCGTGGGTCGTTGCTTCTCGTGCGTTCGAACCGTGCTACATCGGTGGGTGGAGCGCCGCGGAACACTGGGGACTGACCGATCAGCTGTTTCGTGTTGTGGTTGTCTTCACCGCGAAGTGGACCCGGAATCGCAGGCCGACGATCCAGGAGATCTCATACCGCGTCAAGGTCGTCGAACTCCATCGTATCTTCGGCACGAAAAAGGTGTGGCGCGGCAACGTCCCGGTACTGGTAGCCGATCCCTCCAGGACTATCGTTGACGTTCTGGATGACCCGCGTCTCGGCGGGGGACTACGTCATGTGGCAGAGATGCTGTCGGAGTATTTCTCCGGGGAGCACCGGTCCGAAGCTACGCTTCTCGAGTACGCCGCGCTGGTCGGCAATCGCTCGGTCTACAAGCGTCTGGGCTACCTCATTGAAGTGGTCGGTCTCGATGCCGCGGAACTCGTTGACGCCTGCCGTACACGAATGAGCTCAGGCGTTGTCCTGCTCGATCCGGGGTCACCGCGCCGCGGGAAGATCGTCACGCGCTGGCGAGTCCGGGTGAATGTCAGACTTCTGGGCGACTTGACCGGCGAGAAAGACTATAGTATATAGTCTATAAGACTATGTAATATAGCTTTGTTCTGACATAACCTCTATGAAGCTCACCGGACCAGCCGCAATCGTGTCGGCTCTATCCGCCGTAGGCGAGCGACTTGCTCACGCGAACGAACCCTGCGCCATCGTCGTGCTGGGCGGTGCCGCGATGAACCTCCTGGGGATCGTGGACCGCCCGACCATTGACGTTGACGTGCTCGCGCGGGCCGACTCTACCGGTTCCATCAGCCCGCCGGACCCGCTGCCGGGCGCGCTGCAGCGGGCGATAGCCGCGGTGGCCCGCGACCAGGGCCTGCTGCAGCACTGGATGAATACGACGGTCGCCGACCAGTGGCGATTCGGCTTGCCCCCGGGCCTCGCGGACCGAATCGAATGGCGGTCATACGGAGCGTTGCGGGTCGGTATCGTTGGGCGGCGCGACCTCGTTTGTTTCAAGCTTTACGCATCGGCCGACCAGACGGGGCCCGACAACGTGCACGTCCGCGACCTCGTCGCCCTCGAGCCGACCGACGAGGAGCTCGAGCGGGCTGCCGAGTGGGTCCGCGAGCAGGATTCCTCCGCTCAGTTCCATGAAGTCGTCGGCAAGGTGGTGGCCTATGTCCAAGACGCGCTTCGCTAGCATTGCGCGAGCGCTCGGCGACGCTGCGGCCGCCGCGGCCTGGATCCAGTGGCAGGCGCTGGGCGGCCAGGCTGCGGCGCCCCGCTCGCCATCGGCGATCGTGGATCCGGAAGCGCTCGTTTTGTTCTCCCTCTGGCTCGCGGACGACGAGCCGCGCTTGCGCGACTTTCTCGCGGGGTTCGCGAAGTTGGGATCGCGTCTCCTCAGCGTTCAGCGGCTGAAGCGCGTCATGCGTCTCTACCCGGCTGACGCTGATGTGCGCGTTGCCGACTTCGCTGCTCGGATCGAAAGCTCCGGTAAAGACCCCAGGTGGCGAAAACTGGCGGGACAAGCTCCCAGCGGTTCGAGCCGGCCCGGTAAGGTGGCGCCTGCCTCATTGAGGATGGGCGAACCGGGCTCTCTCATGCTGCGACTGCGGACGGCGTTCGGCATCGATGTCCGCACCGATACGCTCACCTATCTCATCGGACGCCGGGAAGTGTGGACCGACGTGAAGGAGATTTCCGAGGCGCTCCACTACGCGAAATACTCCGTGCGCCTCGCCTGTGAGGCGTTGGCCGATGCCCGGCTGATCGAGTCCCGCGCGGACCGGCCAGTCAGGTACTACGCCAATCAGACACGGTGGTCCACATTGCTCGACCTTGCGGACACACCCCCGTGGCATCCCTGGGCTACTGTCTTTGCCTTCGTGCTGCGTCTTCAAGAATGGCTCCGCCAACCACGCATCGACACGGCCTCTGCCACACTCGCGGCATCGCTCGCACGCGAGTTCATGCTCGAGCACGGGAAGGTTCTGACAGACGTTCAGCTCGACATGCCCGACGACCGGGATCACCTCGGCGAGGCATATCTACCCGCGTTTGAGCACACGGTGATGGCGCTTGCGCAGTGGCTGCGGGAGAACGTGTAGGGAGGTTTAGGTCGCCGCATCTCCGCGTCTAT
The DNA here is from genome assembly GCA_036679645.1 of Gemmatimonadota bacterium. Lineage (GTDB taxonomy): Bacteria > Gemmatimonadota > Gemmatimonadetes > Gemmatimonadales > GWC2-71-9 > JADFNB01. The sequence continues at coordinate 29,134 of JAZDCY010000015.1, forward strand.
GCGTCTCCGCGTCCAGACGGTACATTCCTGCCGCCTAATTCCGCCAATTCCGAGGTCCCAATGCGACGTCTCCTTCCCCTCGTACTACTCGTCTTCGTTTCCACTCCCGCCTCAGCCCAGCACATCGATCCTCTCATCGACACGACACTGTACCAGGCCCTGCAGTGGCGCAACATCGGCCCGTTTCGTGGTGGACGGTCGGTGGCGGTGACGGGCGTCGCGTCGGATCCCAACACCTACTACTTCGGTGGGGTGGGTGGCGGCGTGTGGAAGACGGACGACGCGGGCGAGACGTGGAGCAATGTGTCCGATGGGTTTCTCCACACCAGCTCGGTCGGTGCCATTGCCGTCGCGCCGTCCGATCCCAACGTCGTCTACGTCGGGATGGGCGAGCATGCCGTGCGAGGGGTCACTACATCACACGGGGACGGTGTCTACCGCTCGACCGATGCGGGCAAGACGTGGACACACGTGGGCCTCGAGCGCACGCGAGCCATCTCGCGTATTCGTATCCACCCGACGAATCCGGATCTAGTCTACGTGGCGGCACAGGGGGCGCCATACGGTGCGACGGAAGATCGCGGCATCTACCGATCGGCCGACGGGGGAGACACCTGGGAAAAGGTGCTGTACGTCGCCGAAACCGCGGGCGCGAGTGATCTCAGCATGGACGTCACCAATCCGCGCATTCTCTACGCGGCGTTTTGGGATCACCTGCGCCGGCCCTGGGAGGTGCGCAGCGGCGGTCCGGGCAGCGGGATCTGGAAGTCGACCGACGGTGGCGATACGTGGGAGCGACTCACCGAAGGATTGCCGGAGGTGATGGGCAAGACGTCTGTCGATGTGTCACCGGCCAACCCAAACCGCGTCTGGGCCATGATCGAGGCGGAGCGCGGCGGTCTGTACCGGTCGGACGATGCGGGAAAGACGTGGCGACGGCTCAACTCGGATCGGGTGCTCCAGGCGCGCGCGTGGTATTACATCGAGGTCTTCGCCGATCCCCAGGACGAAGAGACGGTCTACGTCCTCAACGCGCCCATGATGCGCTCGGTCGACGGCGGCCGAAGTTTTCGCAACGTGTCCACCCCGCACGGCGACAATCACGATCTCTGGATCAACCCTACGAATAACCAGGTCATGATCAACGCCAACGATGGTGGGGCGAACATCTCGTTCAATGCCGGTCGCTCCTGGTCCTCACAACGGAACCAACCGACCGCGCAGTTCTATCGGGTCAACACCGACAACCGGTTCCCCTACTGGGTGTACGGCGGACAGCAGGACAACAGCTCCGTGGCAATCGCGAGCCGAACGACGGACGCGTCGATCGACTGGAAGGACTGGCACGCGGTGGCCGGGTGCGAGAGTGCGTACCTGGCGTTCGATCGAGATGACCCTACACTCGTCTATGGCGGATGCTACCAGGGGCAGATAGCCGAATGGGATGCGACCACCAACACCACCCGGTCGATCATGGCGTACCCGTTCCTGGGGCTGGGGATGGAGCCCAAAGACATGCGGTACCGCTTCAACTGGAACGCGCCGATCGTGATGTCCACGCATGACCCGAACGTGGTGTACCATGCGGGGAACGTGCTGTTGCGAACGCGGGATCGCGGGATGACGTGGCAGGAGATCTCACCCGACCTCACGCGGGACGAAGAGGATAAGCAGGGACCCGGCGGCGTGCCTATCACGAAAGAGGGGGCCGGCGGAGAGGTCTACAACACGATCATGTACGTCGCCGAGTCACCACACGACGCGCGTACGATCTGGGTGGGTACCGACGACGGGCTGGTGCACGTGACGCGGGACGCGGGAACGACCTGGACCGACGTCACCCCGGACGGGATCGGGACGGCAATGGTCAACGCTATCGAGGTGTCGCCGCACGACACCGCGACGGCCTATCTCGCCGTGACCAACTACAAGTACAACGACTTCACGCCCCATATTTACCGCACCGACGATTACGGGCGGAACTGGCGCCGCATCGTGCGGGGGATTGCAGCAGAGGCCTGGGTCCGTGTGGTGCGCGAGGACCCCGTGCGGCCCGGTCTGCTGTATGCCGGTACCGAGACCGGCGTGTACGTCTCGTTCGATGCGGGTGCGCACTGGCAGTCGCTACAGCTCAACCTGCCGGTCACGCCGATCACCGATCTGCGCATCCAGGACGACGATCTCGTGGCCGCGACTCAGGGCCGGGCGTTCTGGATACTCGATGACCTGACACCGCTGCAGCAGCTTAGCGACGATGTGGTCTCGCAGGAGAAACACCTGTTCCGGCCCCGGCAGACGCATCTGATGGGTGGGGGGAGTGGCAATCCGAGCAACGCGGGACGCAATCCACCCAACGGTGCGGTCATCTACTACACCATGCGGGACGTGCCCGACTCGGTGCGGATCGACATACTCGATTCCGATGGCGAGACCGTCAGGACGTACGAACGGCGCGAGGGGGACACAACTGCCGCCGCCCCCGGGCAAGGGACCGCGGGACCAGGCGGCCCGCCGGGACCGAGCGGCCCCGGCCGGATCGATCCGAAGCCCGGGCAGAATCGTCTGGTGTGGAACCTGGCCTACGAGTCCATGCCCAGGGTACAGGGACTCTTCGTTTTCGGCAGCCTGAACGGACGGCGCGTCCCGCCGGGTACGTACACCGTGCGCCTGATCGCGGGATCGGATACGCTGTCGCAGCCGGTCGATGTGGTGCCGGACCCGCGGATGCACCACGCGCAGTCGGACTACGATGCGCAGGCAGTGTTCCTCCGCTCAATTCAGGAACAGGTTACGGCCATCCACGAGATGGTGACACAGGTCCGCGATATCCGCACACAGGTGAAGGACTTCCTCACGCGGCTAGAGGACGGGGAAGACGAGGACAGCATCCGGACGCGCGGTGAGGCCCTCATGGGGCAGCTCACCGACCTCGAGGAGGCGCTGGTGCAGCCGGACCAGAAGACTTTCCAAGACGTGATCAACTTCCCCAACCGGCTCAACGCCAACTTGATTTATCTGGCCGGAGCGGTCTCGGGTCCGGACCCTCGAATCTCTGCGGGCGCCCGTGAGCGGTTGGACGATCTCTCCGCCGAGTGGGCTCTGTCTCAGGAGACGTTTCGCGATGCGCTTCATCGGCTTGCGGAGTGGAACGGTCTTGTCCGCGACGCTGGGATCCCGGCGGTGACAGTGACGCCCCCGAACTAGGGGCACGCACGTCGTGGCCCGCGAGGGATTCCGGACGTCGCTCGGCCCATAGCGTTCTAAGAAGCTCCCGCCAGCGCCGGCGACCCACCTCGTTGTGCTCTGCTGGAGGGGGATCGTTTGGCGCGCAAGCAGTGTATCTTGCGAGGTCTTTCTTTAGATTCTGCGCCCATTCCGGGCAGCCAGCCACACTTTGGACAGAGGACGGTATGAGACAGGTTCGGACGGCTTTGCTCGCGGCGGCAGCCGCGCTACTCGTTGCGAAATCGGCCGCGGCACAGACCTACGCCGATGCGCCTCGGGCGATGGCGGGATATGGGCGTGCGGTGGCCGTTGCGGGCCGCGACGTGATTGCTACCGAGGCGCTCAACGCGGGTCGTCCCGGTGTCATCTTCGTCTATCGCAAGCAGGGAGACCAGTGGGTCGAGGTCGCTCAGCTCACCGCGTCCGATGCGACCGCCGGCGATCGGTTCGGCCGGGCGGTTGCGGTGGACGGCAACACCATGGTGGCGGGCGCGACGACGGCCAATCAATCGATCGGTGCGGCGTACATCCTGAACCGAGACGACGCCGGCCGGTGGGCCGAGGTGGCCCGGCTCGCGGCAGGCGACGGGGTTGAGGGCGATGCGCTTGGCCGCGCGGTGGCAATCGACGGTGATTGGGCGTTCGTGGCGTCGGTGGCGAACAACCAGGCTGCGGGCGCGGTGTACGTCTTTCGGCGTTCCGGATCGTCGTGGGCGGAGCACTCGAAGCTCACGGGTGATAGCCTGAGCGCCGGCGATTTCTTCGGCATCTCCCTCTCGGCGTCGGATGGCTGGTTGGTCGTTGGGGCGCCGCGCCACGACAGCCGTAAGGGCGCGGCGTACGTGTTCCGGTACGATGACGACAGCGACCAGTGGACGCAGACCGCCACGCTCGCGGGTACCGGTGTCGAGAACAACCACCAGTTCGGGACCGTCGTGCTGACCGAAGGTGGCCGCGCAATGGTGAGCGCGCCCTTTGCCAATCAGTTCGCGGGCGTCGTGCACTCCTTCCGCTACGACGACGACCAGGCGGAATGGACCGAAGTCGGGCAGCTCGCGGCGTTCGACGGCGGCGGGCAACACCGGTTCGGCTCCACGATGGCGCACGCCGGTATGGAGTTGTGGGTGGGCGCGCCCGGCGCCTCGCGCTTCGAGGGACGGGTCTACGCTTTTATGCACGATCCCGAGGCGGGTGAACTCACCGCCAGCATCAAGATCGGTAGCGACCTGTCAGCGCGGGACTTCTTCGGGGGATCCATCGCGCTGGGAGAGGATGTCGCGGTCGTGGGTGTTCGGGGCGACGACTACGGCGAGGGAACCGCAATCATCTACGAGCGCGAGGGCCCAGGTCATTGGAAGCGGGCCGCCAAGGTGTTCAGCGAGAGTACCGGGCTCGATCCCATCGTCGGCGGAGAGGTGCAGTGTGCCGGTGGTGTGGCCGCGCAGTTCGATTGCGGGCAGGTCGATATGGTCGCGTTCCTCCCGGTCTCCGCAATCGGCGGCAGCAGGGGCGTTCGTGTGAACGACGTGTGGGGCTGGACCGATACCGAGACGGGTCACGAGTACGCTCTCGTCGGCCGGCTCGACGGTGCGGCATTCGTCGACGTGACCGACGCCGCGAATCCCGTCTTCGTCGGTGACCTGCCTCGCACCGAAGGCTCACCCGGCTCGACGTGGCGGGACATCAAGGTCTACCAGAATCACGCGTTCATCGTCGCCGATGGCGCCGGTCAGCACGGGATGCAGGTGTTCGACCTCACGCGGCTGCGCAACGTGGTGGGCGCGCCGGTGACGTTCGATGAGGACGCGCACTACGACGGGATCGCGAGCGCGCACAATATCGTCATCAATGAGGAGAGCGGGTTTGCCTATGCGGTAGGCAGCCGTTCGGGTGGTGAGACATGTGGCGGGGGACTCCACATGATCAACATCCAGGAACCCACCCGGCCCACGTTTGCGGGGTGCTTTGCGGATCCGGAGACGGGTCGGCGCAGCACGGGATACACCCATGACGCGCAGTGCGTCACCTATTCCGGGCCCGATGCCGATCACGCCGGTAGCGAGATCTGCTTTGGCGCAAACGAGACGGCGCTCTCCATCGCGGATGTCACCGACAAGGAACACCCCGTCGCCCTGTCCAGCGCCTCGTACCCGAACGTCGGGTACACGCACCAGGGGTGGCTCACCGAAGATCAGCGTTACTTCTTCATGAACGATGAGTTGGATGAGTTGCAGGGGAAGGTTGAGTTCACGCGCACGCTCATCTGGGACGTCACCGATCTCGACGATCCGGTCTTGCTCAAGGAGCACTTCGGCACGCAGCGCTCGACCGATCACAACTTGTACATCCGGGGCAACCTGATGTACCAGTCGAATTACGTGAGCGGGTTGCGGGTACTCGACATCAGCGATGTCGAGAATCCCGTCGAGGTTGGCTACTTCGACACGGTACCCTATGGCGACAACAGCGCCGGTTTCGGCGGCTCGTGGAGTAATTATCCGTTCTTTGCGAGCGGCGTAGTCGTGGTGACGAGCGGGCAGGAAGGGCTCTTCATTCTGAAGAAGAGAGAACTGGTCCCGTAGCTGCTGACGCGACAGATGCGGCATCCATCTCGCAGCCTGTTGTCGGCTGCCGTTTCGGTGGTGCGCCTCGCCGCTGTCTTCCTGACGGCGACGAGTTGCGCAACCCAGACCGGTCGAATGCCCGACAGCCCGACCGCCGCGCGAGGAATACCTTCGTTCGTGCGGCGACTCGCACCATTTCCCGTCGAACGTCCCGATGGCGTGGCCTACAGCAATCCGTTCATCGGCGGTCTGAACGTGCCGCGGCCGCAGTTCGTCGACATCGATCAGGACGGCGACTTCGACCTGTTTCTCCAGGAACGGTCGGGCGAGATCATGTTCTTCGAAAACGTGGGGACCGGGACACGCCCCGAGTATCTGTGGCGCTCGGACCGGTTTGGCAATATCGCGGTGGGCGAGTGGTATCGTTTTGTCGATATGGACGGGGACGGCGACTACGATCTGCTCGCCGAGGAGCGGTTCAGCCATATCCGCTACTATCGCAATGACGGCCGGCCGGGCGCGCCCGCTTTCACGCTCGCCGCCGACACGCTGCGCGATGCGGCGGGACAACCGTTGTTCTCGGATCGCCAGAACATCCCGAACGTCACGGACATCGATTGCGACGGCAGGCTCGATCTGTTCATTGGCCGGCTGGTGGGGACGGTGAGCCGCTACGAGGTGGTGACGACCGACGAGGCCGGCGTTCCGCGATTTGAATTGGTCACTGACCGGTTCGAGGATATCGAGATCATAGCACAGATCGGATCCCTTCACGGCGCGAATACGTTGACGTTCGCAGATGTCGATGCAGACGGCGACCAGGACCTGTTCTGGGGTGATTTCTTCGAGCCAGGGTTGCTGTTCATAGAAAATACGGGCCCAAACTGTGCGACGCCCGTCCTACGCGGCGAACCGGTGCCGTTCCCTGAGTCGAATCCGCTCGCGACGAGCGGATACAACGCGCCCACCTTTGCCGACGTCGATGGCGACGGCGATCCGGATTTGCTCGTTGGGGTGATCGGCGGTGCCTACAACGCCAACCGCACGGCCGCCGACAACATGAACTTCTACGAGCAGTTGTCAGACGGGGACTTCGTCCTGCGGTCCGACCGATACGTCGGTGGCGTGGACATCGGTAGCGAGAGCGTTCCGGTCTTCATCGACGACGACGGAGACGGCGATCAGGACATGTGGCTTGGCAACAAGATCCAACCCGATGATCCGCGGACCGCACGCCTCTACCGTTTCGAGAATATCGGATCGCCGACGGCACCCGCGTTCTGGCTCACCGATACACTCGAGCTGTCGGGCACGTACCACCTGCTGCCGGCGTTCGGCGACCTCGACGGTGATGGCGACCGCGACATGGTACTCGGTTCCTGGAAGGCCGACGTTGCGTACTACCGGAACGAGGGATACAACGGCGTTGCCCGGTTCACGTTGGTGGATTCGTCGATGGTGAAACTCACACGCGGGAGCAATACAGCGCCCGCGCTGGTGGACATCGACGCCGACGGCGATCTGGATCTGTTCATTGGGGAGGCGTCCGGTACTCTGAACTTCTATCGCAACGAAGGAACCGCATTGGCACCGCAGTTTGTGCTCGTGAGCGACCGCTATCTGGACATCGATGTGGGACGACGGAGTTTCCCGGTATTCGTCGATCTCGATCGCGATGGCGACCAGGATCTCATACTCGGCAGGGAAGCCGGAGTGATTGCCTACTACAGGAACGACGGGACACCGCAAGTTCCACGGTTCGTTGCTGACTCGGGATTCGCGCTCGAGTTGGATGGGTACTCGATGCCGGCGTTCGTGGACCTGGACGGCGACGGAGATCTGGATGTGGTGAGTGGCGGGGCCGGGGGCGGTCTGCTGTACTTCGAGAATCAACGGAGATAAGGGAAACGAGCACGCCGTTCGTCCCGGCTTGGTGGCTACCGGGCGCGCACGCGCAGACGGTAGGGGCGCGGCTCACGCGGACCCGGCGAGGCGTCACGCTGACACGGGAACGCCTCGATCTGCCCGACGGCGATTTCGTGGATCTCGATTGGGCGGAAATCGCGTCTGAGCGGCCTTCAGGCCTGGTGCTGGTTCTTCATGGTCTCGAAGGATCGGCGCGGTCAAAATACGCGTTCGAGATCTACCGGCAGCTGACACGTCGCGGGGTGGCGGCGGTGGGGCTGAACTTCCGCTCGTGCAGCGGCGAGTTGAATCGCGGACGTCGTCTGTACCACTCTGGGGAGACCGAGGACATGCGGTACGTGCTGCGTGTGCTCAGGGAGCGATTCCCCGATAGACCAATTGGAGCCGTAGGTGTCTCGTTGGGTGGGAACGTGCTGCTCAAGTATCTCGGTGAAGAGGGTCGCGGGGCGGGGGTGGGGGCGGACGGCTCCGGGGTGATCCCTATGGCCGCTGCGGCCATCTCGGTGCCGTACGATCTGTCGGCGGGTGCCGACTACCTCGAACGCGGTTTCGCCCGCGTTTACGTGGGGCGGCTGTTGCGTTCGCTCAAGGCCAAGGTGCGCGCGCGCGTTGACGAGCTGGGATCGCTGCTGGACGTCCCTCGTTCACTCGCGTCGCGCACATTTTGGGAATTTGACGATGCCGCAACGGCTCCACTCCACGGGTTCGCGTCCGCCAAGGAGTACTATCAGCGGTCGAGTTCCAATCAGTTCCTGGCCGACATCACGATTCCCACGCGACTGATCCACGCGGCCGACGATCCGTTCCTGCCGGCGACCGCTCTTCCGCACGATGCCATCCGTGCCAACGCGCTGCTCGACGCGCACTTCACGGAACGCGGTGGGCACGTGGGGTTCGTGACGGGGCATCCATGGTCGCGTCGCTATTGGGCGGAAGAGATGGCGGTGACATTCGTCTCATCACACCTCACCGCGTCGCTCGCCGCGCAGCCGGGCTCATGACCGATCCACCGGTCCCCATCGCCATCCACCGCACCGACGACGCGATTACCATTACGTGGCAGGAGGGACACACAGGTGTCTATCCGGCGCGCGACCTCCGACTGGCGTGCCAGTGCGCAGCATGCAAGGAGGAGATGACGGGCCGAGCGCTGCTCGATCCCGCGACTCTTCCCGAGGAGATCGCACCGCTCAAGGTGGAGCTGGTTGGGGCGTACGCAATCAAGTTCGCGTGGAGCGACGGTCACGATACGGGGATCTATACGTATGAGTACTTGAGGGCGATTTGTCCTTGCGGGTGTCGGGGTGATGATTAGTGATGTGAGAATACTTATTGGCGATTACTGATTTGGCCGCGCACGCCAATCTCCAATCGCTAATCACCAATCAGTAATCACAAATCGTGAGAGGCAGCGTGATACACGAACTGATCGAAGGCTGGGATGGGATGGGGGTCGTGACGTCGCACGATGCCGATACGGGCACGTGGTTCTTCATTGCGCTCCATGACACGACGCTCGGGCCGGCCGTCGGCGGGACCCGCATGAAGGTGTATGACTCGCCGGACGACGGTCTCCGTGACGCCATGCGTCTGGGCGAGGGCATGACCTACAAGTGGGCGGGTGTGGGCATCGAGTTCGGCGGGGGCAAAGGCGTGATCGCCTTGTCGCGTCCGCTGTCCGACGGCGAGCGCGCCGCCGTGCTCAAGCGGTACGGTAGGTTGATCGCTTCGCTGCGCGGCAGTTTCCAGACGGGACAGGATCTGGGCACGACACCCGAAGACATGGTGGCGATCGCGCGTGAGGCGAAATTCGTGCATGGCATCGATCGGGAAGCGTGGACGGCCCTGGATCCGGGACCCTACACCGCGCTGGGTGTGTTCGTTGGTATCCGCGCTGCCGTCAAACATGTCTTTGGATCGGACGATCTCACGGGGAAGAGCGTGCTCATCCAGGGTGCGGGTGACGTCGGCGCGCCTTTGGCCCGACAGCTGCGCGATGCCGGAGCCAAGGTTCTGGTGACTGACATCGACAGCGCTCGCGAGGAGGCGTTGGCGCAGGAGGTGGATGGTCCGGTCGTCGATCCTGCCCAGGTTTACGAGACCCCCTGCGACGTGTACGCGCCGTGTGCGATCGGAGCGACGGTCAATGCCGAGACCATTCCGCTACTGGCGTGCCGCATCGTCGCGGGGTCGGCCAACAATCAACTGGCGGAAGCCGAGGACGCCGCGCGACTGCACGCACGCGGGATTCTGTATGCTCCGGACTACATCATCAATGGTGGTGGGGCGGCGGCCTTTGGGATGATGGCACACGGCACGACGGACGACACGGCGTTGTTCGCTCGGTGCGAGCAGATAGGCGAGGTACTCGCTGAGATCTTCGATGAAGCCGCCGAGCGAGACGAGTCGCCGCTGAACGCGGCGCGACGGCGGGTGGATCGGGTCCTACGAGTTGAGATTGGAGATTAGAGATTGGAGATTGCTGTCGAGAGTGGTGTTCCCCAGAATGATGGACGTCTCTTATCTCGGTGTCCACCAAACCGCGGGAGGCTCAAGAGGCAGAGCAATCGCCAATCACTAATCTCCAATCAGTAATCTAGAATCGTCCGTCCTGCTCCCCTAGCGCGACCCCGCTGGTGCTAGGTAGCTTGTGGTGGCTCGACATGGCCCCACGAGACACCTACGGGCGCCCGCATGGCGCCCTCAGGATATCCGTCACCGATCGGTGCAACCTCAGGTGTGCTTACTGCATGCCTGAGGATGACTACGTCTGGCTCCCCCGGCAGTCCATTCTCTCGTTCGAAGAGATCGAGCGGCTGACGCGCGTATTCACGGCACAGGGCGTCAGCAAGATCCGCTTGACCGGTGGGGAACCTCTCCTGCGCAGTGACCTCCCCGCGCTCGTGCGCCGGCTCGCCGCGCTTCCCGGCGTCAAAGACCTTGCCCTGACGACGAATGCGGTCTTGCTGGAGCGGTATGCCGCGGACCTGCGCGCTGCGGGTCTTCACCGCATTACGGTCAGTCTGGATACGCTGCGGCCCGAACGGTATCGCGACATGGTGCGCGCCGATCGGCTCGATCAGGCGCTCCGTGGGATCGAGGTGGCCCGCGAGGCAGGGTTCGGCCCAATGAAGTTGAACATGGTTGTGGTGCGTGGGGTGAACGACGACGAGATGGTCGACATACTAGGGTTCGGCGCGGCGCGTGGCATCGAGGTGCGTTACATCGAATACATGGATGTAGGCGGGGCCACTCGCTGGACCTCCGATCTCGTCGTGTCGCGTGCCGATATGCTCGAGCGGTTGTCGGCGGCGCACGGTACGATCGTCGAAGAGGTCCGGGACCACCCTGCGGCACCAGCCGACCGGTTCAGGCTTCCAGATGGCACGGTGTTCGGCATTGTCGCATCAACGACCCAGCCGTTCTGTCGCACGTGCGATCGCAGCCGGCTCACCGCCGACGGGACGTGGTTCCTCTGTCTGTACGCCACCGACGGCGTGGATCTGAAGGAGCTGATGCGTGGCGGTGCGACCGACGCGGAGATCACGGATGTCATCTCGCGTACATGGGGCGCGCGGACCGACCGCGGCGCCGAGGAGCGGGCGGCCGTGACCGATCGTGCAGCGTTGTATCAGATCGAGGGCCTGCGTGCGAATCCGCATCGTGAGATGCATACCCGAGGAGGCTGAGATGGAGTTCGGGGAGCCTGACGATTTGAGATTACTGATTGGAGATTCGAGATTGCGCATTGCTAGCCGGCGTAGGCCCGGCGCACCCGTTCTGCAATCTGCAATCTGCAATCTGAAATCTGCAATTGTTGGGTCCCGCTGGGCCGTCATGCTCGTGGTCGCGGCACTCGCCTCGGGATGCGGCGCCAAGGGTCCTCCTCCAGACTTCGCCCCCGATCCCGGTCTCATCTCTCACATTACGTCGGTTCAGATGTTCGTACCCGAGACCGCGTGTCCGGGACAAACGATCCGTGCCAGTTACACGGCGCTGCTCGATGATGGACGCACGATTCCCTTTGCGACGCGATACGACGAGGACGATCCGCCCGAGCTGCACGTCGTCTTTCTGAGTCGCTACAGCGCCAATGCCGCTGCCCTCGAGAACGGCAACTGGGATGCCATCGACGATCCCCTCTTCAGCGCGATGGAGGGGTTCCCGTTACGGGCCGCGCTGCGCGCGAAGCCGGATGTGGTGGCGTCGGTCATCGTCAGGCCCAACTACGGATGCACGAATAACGTCTATCGATTCGAAGGAGCGCGTGGGCGCCGGGGCGGTGCCGGTGGGCCGGGGCCGGATGTCACGGTGCGGATGGCAGTGGTGTCATCGCCGTTCTACGATCGCCTGATCGTGGCGGGCATCCAGGTCGAGGCGGCGCCGCCCTTCTACCTGTTCGCCGACGCGAATGCAGTGCCGCCGGCCGACTGGCTCGTTGTGGGCTCGCGCGGTGGTCGTGGTGGCCGCGGGCGGAACGGCGAGGACGGCGAGCCGGGCGCGGATGGTCGTGCGGGATGTCCCGGCGGTCCCGGTGGTGCCGGCGGTGCAGGTGACAATGGTGCCCCGGGTGGCCCCGGGGGACGTGGTGGGCGGGTCACCGTCATCGTCCCCGAAGGCGAACCGTTCCTCGCCGGCCTGGTCGAGGGGCGTGTGTCGGGTGGCGAGGGCGGGGCGGGAGGAAACGCGGGTGACGGGGGAGCCGGCGGCGAGGGTGGCAAGGTCGCGGGGGATGCGCGCCGCTGCTCCGCCGGCGCCGATGGCGCGAACGGTCCCGATGGCAGTGACGGTCCGGAGGGGCCCGACGGACTGCCGGGACCACGCATGCAGGTGATCACAGTGCCTCAGGCGGATGTGTTCGGCGCTCGTGCGCCGGCCGCTCTGCGGGCACTCATCAACTATGAAAGAGGGAACGACCGTTGATCGTATCCGTTCCGAAGGAGACCGCTGCGGGAGAGACGCGGGTCGCGCTGACACCGGACGCGGCGAAGAAGCTCGCCGCGCAAGAAGGCGTCACGGTACGCCTGGAGACCGGTGCCGGTGTGGCCGCGAGCTTTCCCGATGACGCATATCGCGAGGCGGGGTGTGAAGTGACAGACCGGTCGCAGGTCCTGGCCGGCGACATCATTCTCAGTATCGATCCTCCCGTTGGCGACGAGTTGAGGGCTGGCGCCGTCACGATCGGGCTGTTCTATCCGCTCTCCAACCACGATGTCGTGCGCTCTCTTGCCGCGCGAAAGGTGACGAGCTTCAGCCTCGACCTAATGCCGCGTATCACGCGCGCCCAATCGATGGATGTGCTCTCGTCGATGAGTACGGTGTCTGGATACAAGGCCGTCCTGCTCGCAGCCACATCACTCGGGAAGTTCTTTCCCATGCTGATTACGGCCGCGGGGACGATCGCGCCGGCGCGTGCGCTGATTCTGGGTGCTGGTGTAGCGGGTCTCCAGGCCATCGCGACGGCACGGCGGTTGGGTGCCGTCGTCGAGGCGTTCGACGTGCGGCCGGCGGCGAAGGAGCAGGTCGAGTCGCTCGGCGCGAGGTTCCTCGCCGTCGACGCCGGTGATCTCACCGCCGAGGGTGAAGGGGGATACGCCAAAGAGATGTCCGAGGAACAGCACAAACGGGAGTTGAAGCTGCTCCACGAACACATCGTCGATGCTGACATCGTCGTAACTACTGCGCTCATTCCCGGAAGGCCCGCGCCGCTGCTCATTACCGAGGAGATGGTGAAGGACATGAAACCCGGGTCCGTGATCGTCGATCTGGCGGCGGAGATGGGCGGTAACTGCGCGTGCACCGAGAAAGGGCAGGATGTCGTGAAGCACGACGTGATGATTATCGGCCAGACCAACATCCCGGCGTCGATGCCGGTGCATGCGAGTCAGATGTACGCGCGGAACCTCACGACGTTCCTGGCGCTCATGAATGACAACGGTGCCGTGAAGTTGGATTTCGACGACGAGATCATCAGCGGCACGTGCGTGACGCGCGACGGAGAAATCGTTCATGACCGCGTGAAGCAGGCGGTCGGGGGAGGGGCGGCATGATCGAGACGTTGGTTACGCTCATCGTCATCTTCGTACTGGCGATGTTCGTGGGCTTCGAGGTGATCACCAAGGTCCCGCCCACGCTGCATACGCCGCTCATGTCCGGATCGAACGCCATTTCGGGAATATCCATCATCGGGGCGATCATTGTCGCGGGGCGCGGCGACACGACGGTTGGGTCCGTTCTCGGCCTGGTGGCCGTGATCTTCGCGATGATCAACGTCGTTGGCGGATTCATGGTGACGGATCGGATGCTGCGCATGTTCCGCAAGCGTCCGGAGGAGAAATAGATGGCCGCGCTCGTCAAGCTGCTCTATCTGCTCGCGGCCGTCTTCTTCATTCTTGGCCTCAAGCGCCTCAGCTCGCCGGCCACGGCGCGCACCGGCAACTGGATCGCGTCCGTCGGCATGTTGCTTGCGATCGTCGCGACCCTTGCGTTCCAACACGTCCTGAGCTGGCAGATGATCATCATCGGGATGATCGTGGGGTCGTTGATTGGGGGTGTGTTCGCGCGCACCGTCAGTATGACCGCCATGCCCGAGATGGTCGCGTTGCTGAACGGTTTTGGCGGCGGCGCGTCGGCGGTCGTGGCCAGCGCGGAGTATGCGCAGTACATGTCCACAGGGGCGGGCATCCCAGTCAACGTTGGGATTGCCATTCAGCTCAGCGTACTGATCGGTGCAGTCACCTTCTCCGGAAGCCTCATCGCGCTTGGGAAGCTGCGCGAATGGGTAACCGGCCGGGCCGTGACGTATCCGCTCCAGAAGACGCTGAACGGCCTGCTGCTCATCGGCATGGTGAGCCTGTTGGTCTGGCTCGTGGTGCAACCTGAGCACGCGACCTGGTTCTACGTCATGGTTGGTGCGTCGTTGATGCTGGGCGTTCTGTCGGTCGTGCCGATCGGCGGCGCTGATATGCCGGTCGTGATCTCATTGCTCAACGCCTACTCGGGCATCGCTGCGGCGATGACCGGGTTCGTGATCAACAATGAAGGGCTGATCATCTCGGGAGCGCTGGTTGGAGCTTCCGGCCTCATCCTCTCCAACATCATGTGTAAGGGGATGAACCGCTCGCTCGCGAACGTGCTGTTCGGCGCGTTCGGGTCGGTCGTGCAGGAGGTGGCGCTGCCGGGTGCCACGGGCGACAGGACCGTGCGGCAGGCCACGCACGAGGACGTCGCCACCATGCTGGCGTACGCACAGCGCGTCGTGATCGCACCCGGGTACGGGCTCGCGGTCGCCCAGGCACAGCACGAGGTCCGGGAGTTGGCCGAGTTGCTCGAGAAACGCGGCGTGAGCGTGAAGTATGCGATCCATCCGGTCGCGGGACGCATGCCGGGGCACATGAACGTGCTGCTGGCGGAGGCGAACGTTCCGTACGATCAGCTGTTGGACATGGACCAGATCAATCCGGAGTTCGACCGGACCGACGTAGTGCTCGTCATCGGGGCGAACGACGTGGTGAACCCGGCGGCGCGGAACGATGCGTCGAGCCCCATCTACGGGATGCCCATTCTCGACGTCGATCACGCGCAGATCGCGATCGTGATGAAGCGCTCGATGCGACCCGGTTTCGCCGGCATCGACAACGAGCTGTTTTACGCGGAGAAGACGCGGATGCTGTTTGGGGATGCGAAGGATTCGGTGAAGAAGCTCGTGACCGAAGTGAAAGCAGCGTAAGAGATAGACGCTCAGATGCTAGTCTTCTCGTATCGACACCACCAACCTATACTCCCCCGACGCCCCTCCACCCAACCCCGACGCGATCACGTGGTACGTTCCCGCCTCGCGCAGTGTGGTTTCGATCTCCGAATCGAGATCACCGGCGCTATCGTCGTCGCGCATCGGGGACGACAATGAGGTAAAGGTAGGAATCGAAGTCGTCTGACTCGAGCGTGATCCGCACGCGCATGCCCGTGTCGCCTTCAAGCGCCCAAGCCTGCACGGGCCGGTCGTCGTACGTCCAGTCGGTCGCCGACAGGAATCCGCCGGCCATTTCTCCCACCATGAGCTGGCGTCCGTCCGTCTCGAGGTCCCAGAGATCCTCGACCTCGTGACTCTCTGCCACGATGATCTCGAACGAGCCCGTGCCACCACGTGACAACGCACTGGCCACGAGTGTGTACATCGCCGTCTCTGGAAAGATGAAGTCGATCTTCGAGTCGAGGTCGCCGGCACCGTCGTCGTTCGAGAGAGGCTCACCTAGACCGGGGCCCAGAATATAGAGGTACGGGTCGAACGCGTCGGACTTCAGCAGCACCGTAACGGACTGACCCTCGACTCCCTCCAGGGCCCATGCCTGAATGGGTCGGCCCTCCATGCGTTCGTCCGCGCTGGACAGACGGCCCGACGCCGTATCGCCGAGCGCGACGGAGCGCTCATCGGTTGGCAGGCCCATCAGCCTTTCGGGGTTGATGCCGCCGCAGGGGTAGGACATGCCTTCGCCCTCTCCCTCCGTTGCGCGGATGGTGTAGATGCCCGTATTCCTGCCGGTGGACGACGCGATGATGCGGAACACCCCGTCCTCGAGTAGCGTGACGGTAATGCGCGCATTGCACCCGCCGCCGCCATCGTCGTCGGAGATCGTCTCGGCAAAGCCCGGACCCACGAGGTAGAGGTAGCCGTCGAACTCGTCGGAGATCAGGTCGAACGTGACGCGTGTGCGTCCTTGTCCCTCGAACGCCCATGCGTCGACGTAGCTGTCACTGATCGATATGTAGTCGAAGCTGGACAGCGCGCCCTGCATCTCCTCTCCCAACAGCAACCGGCCTTCCGGCTCCAGCAGGTAGAGGATCGAGCCGCCTCGGTCGGGGGACTGTGCCGCGAGGAGGGGGGGGAGCGTGGCAACGAGGGCACTGGCTACGGCGAGCGTCGAAACGGCTAGACGGGCGGCACGCACGGAGACACCTCAGGAAAACGATTGGGAGATGTGGCTAAGGTAGTGCGCCGCGGCTGTTCGGCAAAGGGGGATCACCAGTTATACTGCGCCCCTGTGACTCTTCTCCAGTTTCTCCTTGCCACCGGGGTCGTCACGCTCGGCGCCACGCTGCAGGGCTCGATCGGCTACGGTCTCGGCATCTTCTCCGTGCCGTTCCTGCTGCTCATCGAGCCCGAGCTGATCCCCGGGCCACTGCTGTCGTCCTCGTTTGTGCTCACCCTTCTCGTGGCCCGGCGCCATTGGGAGGCCGTGCGGCTCGGAGACCTCAAGTGGGCGGTGGTCGGGCGGTTCGTTGGGGTGGGTCTGGCGCTGCTGGTTCTCCTCACCGCCCCGCCCGATTGGCTCGCCCCCGGATTCGGGGTCGTCATCCTGCTAGGCGTCGTGCTCTCGGCGTCCGGGATGCACGTGAATCCTGCCCCCACGTCTCTCTCCGTGGCGGGGCTGATCTCGGGTTTCATGGCCACGTTGGTCTCGGTTGGCGGCCCGCCCATGGCGCTGCTCTACCAGCGCGAGTCGGGGCCCCGCATGCGGGGCACGCTCTCCGCGTATTTCCTCGTGGGCGTTGTGATATCCATCGCCGGCCTGGTGCTGATCGGCAGGTATGGGCTGCGCGAACTGTCTCTCGCAGCGGCGCTGGTGCCCGGGTTGCTGATCGGCTTCACGATCTCACGGACCACGTCGCGTCTGCTCGACCGAGGCTATACGCGTGTTGGCGTAATGGTGATCTCGGCGATCGCGGCGGTGATGGTGATCGCCAGAGGCTAGGTGCTCAGGTGCTCAGGTGCTCAGTGATTTTGACTGCGCACCCCTGAGCGTCTGAGCAACTGAGCGTCTTGCGCAAAGGGACTCGCGCAACTGCTGCGGTGGCTGCATCTTAGAAGGTCGATACCCGACTGAGACGCTCTGCTTTCACGATTCCATAAGGTATGGTACGAATGCGATTTGCGATGGACAATTGGCGATCGGCGATCTGCGATTTGCGTCAATTGCCGTTCGCCAATCGTAAATCGGCAATCGCCGATCGTTCTTGCAGGGGGGAGCTTGCATGAGCGAAATCACCGAGCGTCTTTCCTCAGCGATAGCTGACCGCTACAAGATCGAACGCCACCTCGGCCAGGGTGGCATGGCGACCGTCTATCTCGCACACGACGTAAAGCACGACCGCAAGGTCGCGCTCAAGGTGCTTCGCCCCGAACTCGCGGCCGTCATCGGTGCCGAGCGGTTCCTGCAAGAGATCAAGGTCACCGCGAACCTGCAGCACCCGAACATCCTCGCGCTCTACGACTCCGGCGAAGCAGACACCTTCCTCTATTACGTGATGCCCTTCGTGGAAGGCGACACGCTGCGCGACAAGCTGGATCGAGAGAAACAACTCGGTATCGAAGACGCGATCGAGATTGCCCGGAGCGTAGCGGCCGCGCTCGACTACGCGCATCGCCACGAGGTCATTCACCGCGACATCAAGCCCGAGAACGTCTTGCTGCACGATGGGCAGGCCCTAGTAGCCGATTTCGGGATTGCACTCGCGGTGAGCCAGGCAGGCGGCAGCCGGTTGACCGAGACCGGTCTCTCACTCGGCACGCCGCACTACATGAGCCCAGAACAGGCAATGGGCGATCGCGAGATCGACGCGCGCAGCGACGTCTACTCGTTGGGCGCCATGCTGTACGAGATGCTCGCCGGTGAGCCGCCGTACACGGGCACGACGGCGCAGGCGATCGTGGCGCGGGTGATCACGGAAGACCCGCGTCCGGTCACGCTGCAACGGCGGACGGTGCCGTCGCATGTGGCGGCGGCGGTGCACAAGGCACTCAACAAGCTGCCGGCCGACCGCTTCGCGACCGCGGCACAGTTCGCTGACGCGTTGACCAACCCGGCGTTCACGGTACCGACAACGACCGCGATGGCGGCAGGCACGGCTTCACGACCCTCGCTGGGTCGGTTTGCATGGCCCGCCGTCGCTGTGGTGGCGGTGGCCGTGGCGCTGTTCGGCTGGCTCCGCCCAATGCCCACTACCGAGCGCCTGCCTACCAGATTCGCGCTGGACCTGTCGGAGCAGGCGATGATCGGGGCCTATGGCCTCATGTCGTCGGTCGCCATTGCCCCGGACGGTCGCACGGTGGTCTACGTGGGCCGCGGCGATCCGGAAACGCGACTGTATCGGCGGCGGTTGGATCGGTTGGACTGGGAGCCGATCGCGGGGACGGACAACGGCGACAGTCCGTTCTTCTCGCCGGATGGCCGGTGGGTCGGTTTTCGTCAGGGGAACCGTCTGCGAAAAGTGGATCTCCGCACCGGGTCGACCGTCACGCTCGCGACCCTGGACCGCTCGGCACTTATCACCGGCGCCGGGTGGAGTCCATCGGACACGATCTATCTGGCGCTCGAAGCCATTGGCGGATTGTTCAAGGTCCCGGCGGAGGGCGGGACGCTCGAGCGCGTCGCCATGGAGGACACTGTCAGCCTCCTCTATGGGCCCTCCCTGTTACCCGGCGGCGAATGGGTCCTCGGCTCGGTCTTGCCGCCCGATCGAGGCAGCTTGTTCATTCTGTCAGCGATATCGCTGCGCACCGGTGAAGTCCGACACCTCGTGGAGGGTCCGGGTTACGCGTATTACCTCGGCAACGGACGCCTGTTCTTCCTGCTCCAGGACGGCACGGCCGTGACCGCGCCGCTGGATCCGCGCGACCCGCAGCCCACTACGGAGCGGGTTCCGACCGGCGAGACGATTGCGCGGAATCCCGGCGGCACCGCCAATCTCGCGGTGGCGCAGAATGGGACCGCCGTGTTCCTCGCCGGGGGCTCCGCAGAGAACACGGTCGTGTTCGTGGACCGGAGCGGACGCGAAACGCCCGTCCTCACAGCACCGCGCGATTACAAGGATCCCCGCTTTTCGCCAGATGGGCGGCGCCTGGCGTATGAACTTCGCGACGGCGACGAAGGGGACATCTGGGTCTACGAGTTCGACCGGGCTACGGCCACGCGTCTCACGTTTGAGAGTGAGAACCTCTATCCGGTCTGGTCGCCCGATGGGTCGCGCCTGGCGTTTACGTCGCGACGCACCGGCATTGCGGGCTTGTGGTGGAGGGCGGCCGACGGCAGCGGCGCAGTGGAAGAGCTGCTCGCGGGCACGGAGTTGCGGTTCCCAGGCGCCATTACGCCGGACGGAGAGACGTTGCTGTACCGGGAGACGGCGGCCGCTACGGGCCACGACATCTACTCTCTAGCGCTCGCGGGAGATCGCACACCTCGGCCCGTCATCGTTACGCCCTTCGACGAGATTTCGCCCACGTTGTCGCCCAACGGGCGATGGATGGCGTACGTGTCGGACCGCTCGGGCCGCAACGAGGTCTACGCCCGAGCTTTCCCTGACGGAACCACCGACTACCAGATCTCCGCCGGGGGCGGAGCCGAACCCGTCTGGGACAACGACGGTGCGCGCCTCTATTATCGCCGCGGCCCCACGCTGACGCAGGCAACGCTCCAGGTGACCGACGCCGTCCGTGTGCTCGAGCGGGACTCGCTGTTCTCCGGTGACTACCTGGAGAACGTGCGATGGCCGGAGTACGATATCCATCCCGACGGGAGCGGGTTCGTGTTCATCCGGCTGGGCGACGCCGGACTGCGGCCCGTCATCGTGCTCAACTGGCTCGAGGAACTCGAGCGGCGTGCCGAGGGGTGGGAGGGGAGTTGAAGGTGACTGACGTGAAACGCGCAACGTTCAGGGTACGAACCTCGGCGTGCAGCGTTACTGATTGCAGCCGGGTTCCCGCGCTGAAGCGCGGGCTCGGCGCTGCGCGGACCGTCCTGAAGGACGGTCGAGGTGCACGCCCTTCAGGGCGTGTCGCGGCCCTGTGGGCCGCGCCGAGCCGGGGCTTCAGCCCCGGAACACCGGGTACGGACGGAAGCTCATGAACGAGATAACGCAGCGCCTTACGACGGCGATCGCCGATCGCTACAAGATCGAATCCCACCTCGGCCAGGGCGGGATGGCGACCGTCTATCTCGCCGAGGACATCCGGCACAAGCGGAAGGTCGCGCTCAAGGTCCTGCGGCCCGAGCTGGCCGCGGTGATCGGCGCCGAGCGCTTCCTTCAGGAGATCACCGTCACTGCCAACCTGCAGCATCCCAACATCCTCGCGCTCTACGACTCCGGTGAGGCCGATTCGTTCCTTTACTATGTGATGCCGTTCGTCGAAGGCGACACGCTGCGCGACAAGCTGGATCGGGAGAAACAACTCGGTATCGAAGAAGCGATCGAGATCGCCAGAAGCGTAGCCGCCGCGCTCGATTACGCACATCGCCACGAGGTTATTCATCGCGACATCAAGCCCGAGAACGTGTTGCTGCACGATGGGCAGGCACTAGTAGCCGATTTTGGGATTGCGCTCGCGGTGAGCCAGGCAGGCGGCAGCCGGTTGACCGAGACCGGTCTCTCACTCGGCACGCCGCACTACATGAGCCCCGAACAGGCAATGGGCGATCGCGAGATCGACGCGCGCAGCGATGTCTATTCGCTCGGTGCGATGCTGTACGAGATGCTCGCCGGTGAGCCGCCGTACACGGGCACGACGGCGCAGGCGATCGTGGCGCGCGTGATCACGGAAGACCCGCGTCCGGTCACGCTGCAACGCCGGACGGTGCCGTCGCATGTTGCGGCGACGGTACACAAGGCACTCAATAAACTGCCGGCCGACCGGTTCCCTAGTGCGGCGAGCTTCGCCGAAGCGCTGGTGCGGCCGGGCATGGTGGATACGACCGAGTACCAGGCGGCCGGCAAGACGCCCGCGGCTGCAGCTCGTCCGGTGCCGGGTGGCGTCGTGCGCCGCGGCGCGATGCCCGTCGCCCTGCTCGTGCTCGCCGGTCTCGCGGCGTGGGGCTGGTTCCGCGGTACGCCGCCGCCGGCCGTCGCGCGGTTCGACATCGGCGTGGCCGGCAGCCCCGGTCCAGCCACCGTCAGCAATGGGGCATCGCTGGCGATCGCCCCGGACGGCTCGCACTTCGTGTACGCCGCGAGCGACGGTGGACTGTATGTCCGGGACCTCGATCAGCTCCAGAGCCGCGCGCTGTCCGCGAATGGGTTCGCGCCGTTCTTCTCGCCGGACGGTGAATGGGTGGGGTATGCGGATGGGAACTCGCTCAAGAAAGTCGCGCCGGCCGGTGGGCCGCCGTTGGCGATCGCCTCCGTGAGCGGCGACCTGTTCCGCGGGGGGTCGTGGGGCGAGGACGGCACCATTGTCTTCGCGCCCGATGTCGGCTCCCCGCTCCTGCTGGTCCCCGATGGCGGCGGCCCGACAGACACGTTGACGCACCTGGACGTTGCGCACGGGGTGACCAGCCACCGCTGGCCGGCGTGGCTGCCGGGGCAGGATGGCCTCCTGTTTCAGGCCTGTCGTGGCTCGGCAGACGTCTGTGAGATCGCCGTGCTCGACCTGCGAACGGACAGCGTCCGCTACCTGGTGCCGGGGACGAGCCCCCACTACATCTCCACCGGCCATCTCCTGTACACGGCGCCGAGCGGTGCGCTGCTCGCGGCGCCATTCGACTTGGATCGCATGGAGTTGACGGGCAATCCGGTCTCCCTGATGGAAGGAATCCTCATACGCGCGTCGTGGAACGGCGAGTTCGCCATCGCCCGCAACGGCACGCTGCTGTACGTGGGCGGTCAGACTGCCGGTGGAGACCTGACCCTCGTGGACAGTGCGGGGAGTGGGCGAGTGGTGCTCCCGGATCTGGCCGAGGGATCCGCCCCGCGGTTTTCACCCGACGGAGGTCGCATTGCGTTTACGGCGTCCCCGGAAGGCGCCAACGAAGTCTGGATCTTCGACCGGACGTTGGCGACCATGTCCCGACTCACGTTCGAAGGGAGCGCCTTGTATCCGACGTGGTCGGCGCAGGGCGACACCGTGTACTACTCAACCGATGCGGAGTCGCCGGACCGGGACATCTGGCGACGAGCCGCCGACGGGAGTGGGGCGCCGGAGCGTGTGCTGGAGCGGCCAGGGCAGCAGTTCGAAATCGCGGTCCCTGCCACGGGTGGGGTTGCGCTGGTTCGCGAAATCGCGTCCACCGGGCCGGCCCTGTACGCCCTGCCATTGGCCCCGGCGGGTGAGCTCCGTCCCTGGGTCGTGAGCAGTTTCTCAGAACGCTCGGCGTCACTCTCGCCGGACGCGCGATGGGCGGCCTACACCTCCAACGAGTCGGGTCAGGACGAGATCTACGTGCGGGCCTTCCCCGAGGCGGAGGGGCGCTGGCAGGTGTCTTCCGGTGGCGGCACCGAACCCCTGTGGTCGAGTGACGGTCGGACGATCTACTACCGGCGGGCCGACACGCTGTTCGCGACCGCGGTGCAGACCCGACCCACTTTTACCGTGGGTCCGCGCCGCACGGTGTTCACCACCAGCTTCCAGCAGAATTCGTCTCACACCAACTACGATCGGGATCGCCGCACCGGCGAATTCGTGGTGATTGCGCAGACCGAGGGAAACGCCACTGCGCTCGTGGTGGTGCTCAACTGGTTCGAGGAGCTACGGGAACGGATGGGGCAATGAGACGATTTGCGATGGACGATTGGCGATCTGTGATTTGCGATTGCCGTCAATCGCCAATCGCCGATCGCAAGTTGGCAATCGCCGATCGTTCTTGCAGGCGGGAGCTTGCATGAGCGAAATCACCGAGCGTCTTTCCTCAGCGATCGCCGATCGATACAAGATCGAGTCCCACCTCGGCCAGGGCGGGATGGCGACCGTCTATCTCGCCGAGGACATCCGCCACAAGCGGAAGGTCGCGCTCAAGGTGTTGCGACCGGAGCTGGCCGCCGTGATCGGTGCCGAGCGTTTCTTGAAAGAGATCACCGTCACTGCCAACCTGCAGCACCCCAACATCCTCGCGCTCTACGATTCTGGCGAGGCCGACACCTTCCTCTTTTATGTGATGCCGTTCGTGGAAGGTGATACGCTGCGTGATAAGCTCGACCGCGAGAAGCAATTGGCAATTGACGAAGCGGTGGATATCACGAAGGCAGTCGCGTCGGCGCTCGATTACGCGCACCGGCACGATGTCATTCATCGCGACATCAAGCCCGAGAACATTCTGCTCCACGACGGGCAGGCGCTCGTGGCGGATTTTGGGATTGCGCTCGCCGTGAGCGAAGCCGGCGGCAGCCGGTTGACCGAGACGGGTCTCTCCCTCGGCACGCCGCACTACATGAGTCCCGAGCAGGCGATGGGCGACCGCGAGATCGACGCGCGCAGCGACGTCTACTCGTTGGGCGCCATGCTGTACGAGATGCTGGCGGGTGAGCCGCCGTACACAGGGACGACGGCGCAGGCGATCGTGGCGCGCGTGATCACGGAAGATCCGCGCCTAGTGACGCTCCAACGCCCGACCGTGCCTGGCCACGTTGCGGCGACCGTGCACAAAGCGTTGAACAAGTTGCCGGCCGACCGCTTCGCGACCGCAGCCCAGTTCGCGGAGGCGTTGACCAATCCAGCGTTCACGGTGCCGGCGACCGCAGCGGTGCCGGTGGTGGGTGGTGGACGGTCCGGTGTGCGGCGATTCGTGTGGCCCGCCGTTGCCGCGATTGCCGTGGCCGCGGCACTGTTCGGCTGGCTCCGGCCAGGCGCCGAGCCACCTCCCGTCATGCGCCAGGGCATCGTGTTGGGCTCGGTCGGGGCGGCTCCGTTCAGTGTGCTCAGCGGCACCGCGATCGCCCCAGACGGCTCCGCCATCGTCTTCATCGATTCGTCCGGGAGCGGGCCACAGCTCTGGATCAAGGAGCGCGACCAGCGGGATCCGGCACCCATCCCCGGTGCGGTCGGCGTGACCGGGGGGATCACATTCTCGCCGGACGGTGAGTGGATTGCATACTCCGCCGGCGTGCAGCTCAAGAAGATCCCCCGGAGCGGTGGTGCGCCGGTGACGCTCTCGGACTCGGCCGGTGGTCCACGGCCCGCGTGGCTCGATGACGGCACGATCGTATTCGCGAGCACAGGCGGGGCGAGACTGTTCCGGGTGAGCAGTGATGGGGGAGGTGAGGAGCGCCTCCTGGCACTGCAGGACGTCGGGCGTGCGTTTGCCAACGTCACCCCGCTCCCCGGCCGGAGGGCCGTGCTCATCACGGCCGTCGCGCTATCGTTTGTCGCAAGCGATCTGATGGTGCTCGACCTCGAGAGTCATGAACTCGAGACGCTGGTCGCCGGTGCGGGATGGGGTGCATACGCCCCGACGGGTCACCTCGTTTACGCGCTCCGCAACGGAGGCCTCTGGGCCGCCCCCTTCGATCTCGACGGATTCTCGGTCGGGGAGGCGGTCCCGCTCGAGGCGGGGGTGCGCACGATCTTGGGGTTGGCCGAGGCCACGCTGGGAGCGGACGGCACTCTGCTCTACGTGCGAGGGCAGGCGACCGTCACTCCTGGCCGGATCGTGTGGGTGGATCGGGACGGCGGCGCGAGCGAGGTCGATCCCGATTTCGCCTTTGCCGGAGTGCCCTTGAACGGTGGAATGCGCCTCTCGCCTGACGGAGGACGTCTGGCGCTGACCCTTCCGGGTGAAGGTGCCGCGGCCGTGACCGGTGACGTCTACGTCAAGCGGCTCCCGACCGGTCCGGCCGCCAGGGTCACGTTCGAGGGGGCGTCGAATCGGCGCCCGTCGTGGTCACCCGACGGAACACGGCTCACGATCATCTCGAATCGCGATGGCGCGGGGGACGACGTGTGGATGAAGCGTGCCGACGGCGGCGGCTCGGCGACGCTGCTGGTCGATCGCGAGCGACAGATCTTCGAGGCGGAATGGTCGCAAGACGGTCAGTGGCTGGTGTACCGCACCGACGACGATCAGGGGGGCGAAGGCCGCGGCGACATCCTCGCTGTCCGCACGGACGGCGACACCACACCGGTCCCGCTCGTGGCGACTCCTGCGGAAGAAACCGGACCGGCGGTTTCGTGGGATAGCCGGTGGCTGGCCTACGCATCCGACGAGACCGGGCGCAAGGAGATCTACGTGCGGCCGTTTCCGAATACGGACGACGGCAAGTGGCTGGTCTCGACCAACGGGGGGAGCGAGGTGGCGTGGGCCCGGTCCGGGCGGGAGCTGTTCTACCGCGATGGCGTCGGTAACATGGTCGTGGCAACGGTCTCGGCGCAACAGAACTCGTTCGAGGTACTCGACCGCCGCATTCTCTTCGACGCGACCCCTTACCTCGGGCAAGACGACCACCGGTTATATGACGTTTCCGCAGACGGTGAGCGGTTCGTCATGATCAGCCTTGGCGCGGCGGCGGTGGCGGGAGACCTTATCATGGTGTCGAATTTTCATGAGGTGTTGAGGGGGATCGGCAGGTGAGTCGATTGGCGATGGACGGAGGGAAGGTGATCGCGGCGGTTCCCACGCTGAAGCGCGGACTCGGCGCTGCGCGGACCGTCCTGAAGGACGGTCGAGGTACACGCCCTTCAGGGCGTGTCGCGGCCCTGTGGGCCGCGCCGAGCCGGGGCTTCAGCCCCGGAATACCGGGTACGGACGGAAGCTCATGAACGAGATAACGCAGCGCCTTTCGTCGGCGATCGCCGATCGCTACAAGATCGAGCGCCACCTCGGCCAGGGTGGCATGGCCACGGTCTATCTCGCCCACGACGTCAAACACGACCGCAAGGTCGCGCTCAAGGTGTTGCGCCCAGAACTCGCGGCCGTGATCGGCGCCGAGCGATTCCTGCAGGAGATCAAGGTCACGGCGAATCTGCAGCACCCTAACATCCTTGCACTATACGACTCCGGTGAAGCCGACACGTTTCTCTATTACGTGATGCCGTTCGTGGAAGGCGACACGCTGCGCGACAAGCTCGATCGTGAAAAGCAGCTCAGTGTCGAGG
The DNA here is from genome assembly GCA_036679645.1 of Gemmatimonadota bacterium. Lineage (GTDB taxonomy): Bacteria > Gemmatimonadota > Gemmatimonadetes > Gemmatimonadales > GWC2-71-9 > JADFNB01. The sequence continues at coordinate 55,702 of JAZDCY010000015.1, forward strand.
ACTCGGTCGAACTCACGCGGAGCGTTGCCGCTGCACTCGATTACGCGCATCGCCAGCAGATCATCCACCGCGATATCAAGCCCGAAAACATCCTGCTGCACGACGGCCAGGCGTTGGTGGCGGACTTTGGCATTGCGCTGGCGGTTAGCGCGGCAAGCGGGAACCGGCTCACGGAAACCGGGCTGAGCATTGGGACGCCACACTACATGAGTCCCGAGCAAGCGATGGGCGACCGTGAGCTGGACGCGCGTAGCGATGTCTACTCTCTCGGGGCGATGATGTACGAGATGCTCGCGGGTGATCCGCCATACACCGGCAGCACCGCACAGGCGATCGTGGCAAAGGTGATTACGGAGAAGGCGCCGCCCGTCACTGCGGTGCGGGATACGGTGCCGGATCATATAGCTGCGGCGATTCAGAAGGCGCTCAGCAAGTTGCCCGCGGATCGGTTTCACTCCGCCGCGGAGTTTGCCGAGGCGGTCGCAAAACCTGGCCTCTCGATCGCCACGACCGCGGCGGCCCCGCTCGCTGCGGTTCCTTCTCGCACGATTTCGTTCCGGCTTCCTCCCGCCGCAGTCGCGATTCCCTGGGTGCTATTTCTTGCCGCGCTGGGCTTCGGCGTGTGGAGCATTGTGCGTTCCGCCCCACCCCCGGCGATCGCCCGATTCAATGTTGGCTTGCCGCCGGATACGGGCCTGGCGACAACCAACGGCGGCACGCTCGCCATTTCTCCTGACGGGGGTGCCATTGTGTACGTGGGGCCAAGCCGTCGCCTCTACGTGCGCACGGTGTCGCAGTTCGGCGTGCGGCCCTTGCCGGGGACGGAGGGCGCGCATACGCCGTTCTTCTCCTACGATGGTGCGTGGGTCGGATTCTATGAGTCCCCGGATCTGAAGAAGGTTGCCCTGGCCGGAGGGCCGCCGCTCACCATCGCGAACGCCCCTACCCTCCGCGGCGCCAGCTGGGGCGATGACGGGCGCATCGTCTACTCTCCCAGTCTCTCGACGGGCTTGCTAGCGGTTGCGGCCGCGGGGGGGACAGTCGATACCGTGACCAGGCTCGATGCTGGCCGTGGCGAAGTGTCGCACCGGTGGCCGGATGTCCTGCCTGGCAGCCGCGCGGCGCTCTTCACGGTGTGGTACGGCAGTCTCGAGGGGGCGGAGATCGCGGTCGCCGACCTGGAAACCGGTGAGGTCCGGCGGCTGTTCGGAGGAACCTACGCCCGGTACGTCCGTACCGGGCACATCGTGCACAGCACCGCAGAGGGAGCACTCCTGGCCATCCCATTCGATGTCGACCGGCTCGAGGTAACGGGGAACCCCGTGGCTCTGAGCGAAGGACTGGTTGTGAAGCCGGCGGGGGTGGGAGAGTTCGCCGTCTCATCTGGTGGGACCTTGGTGTACCTCGAGGGAGAGGCCGCGGAGTTGAGCCTGGTGAGTGTTGACCGGACTGGTGGACAGCACGTGTTGGCCGAGAAGCTCTTTGCGGCCTTCGCTCCGCGTACGTCACCGGACGGGCGCCGAGTCGCTTTGCGCATATCCGCCGACGGCAATCAGGACATCTGGGTCCATGAACTGGAGCAGGCCACGATGTCGCGCCTGACGTTCGAGGGGAACAACGATTATCCTGCGTGGTCGCCGGATGGCGAGTACATCTACTTCGGCAGCGCGCGCGGTGATTCGAGCGCCCGGGATATCTACCGGCGGCGTGCCGACGGCAGCGGCGCGGCCGAGCACTTCGTTTCGCGTCCCGGGGCGCAATGGGAAATCGAGATCGCCCCGAACGGTCATGTGGGGATACTGCGGGAGGTCAGTGAGGTGACCGGGCGTGACCTCATGGTAGTGCAGATGGATGGTGCGGACGTCACCCCCTATCTCGTCACCAACTTCCAGGAGCGGGCGGCCGCCATCTCGCCCGACGGCCGCTGGCTGGCGTACGTGTCCGATGAATCGGGGCAAGACGAAGTGTATGTGCGCGCGTTTCCGGAGCCGTCGGGTCGTTGGCAGATCTCGGCGGACGGTGGGGCGGAACCGCTCTGGGCGACCGCTGGCGGATCGATCTTCTATCGACACGACGACGAACTCGTCGAGGCACAGGTGCGGAGCGACGAAAACTCCTTTGCCGTCGGGACCCGACAGACGCTGTTTGCTGGGCCATTCACGACCAACGGGAACCGCACCAACTATGATCTCAACCGACGCACGGGCGAATTCGTGATGATCAGGTCGGCCGAACGCTCGTCGACTGAACTCGTCGTGGTACTCAATTGGTTCGAGGAGCTGCGTGCCATGGTGGGCGGTGGCTGATGAGCGAGATCACTGAACGCCTATCTACCGCGATCGCCGATCGATACAAGATCGAACGTCACTTGGGTCAAGGCGGCATGGCGACCGTCTATCTTGCCCACGACGTAAAACACGACCGGCAGGTCGCGCTCAAGGTGCTGCGGCCGGAACTGGCCGCCGTCATCGGCGCCGAGCGTTTCCTGCAGGAGATCAAGACCACTGCCAACCTGCAGCATCCGCACATACTCGGCCTGCACGATTCGGGCGAAGCCGACGGGCTCGTGTTCTACGTCATGCCGTATGTGGAAGGCGAGACGCTGCGTGACCGCATGGACCGCGAGCGGCAACTTCCCGTTGGCGAGGCGGTGCGCATTGCACGCGAAGTGGCGGACGCGCTCGAGTACGCGCACGGCCGTGGTGTGATCCATCGCGACATCAAACCCGAGAACATCCTGTTGCACGGCGGACATGCTCAGGTGGTGGATTTCGGCATCGCGCTGGCGGTGAGTCGCAGTGAAGGTGGGACACGTCTCACCGAGACGGGCATGTCACTAGGGACGCCGCACTACATGAGTCCCGAGCAGGCGATGGGCGAGCGCGAGATCACGGCAAAGAGTGACGTCTACGCTCTTGGATGCGTGCTCTACGAAATGCTCACGGGAGAACCGCCCTTCGCGGGTCCCACGGCCCAAGCAATCATCGCGCGGGTGCTCACCGAACAGCCGCGCTCGCTCACGGTGCAGCGGAGCACGATCCCGCCGCACGTGGACGCGGCCGTGAGTACGGCACTCGCCAAGCTGCCGGCGGATCGGTTCGCGAGTGCGGCGCAATTCGCGGAGGCCCTGGGGGATCCCACGTTCGCCACGGCGGCAGCGGCAGCGACCGCGGCGCGCGCCGAAGCAGCGGAGCCGACGGACCGCCGACGCAGTCGCCGGTCTGTGCTCACGCTCGGGCTTGCCGCAGTCGCGCTTGCGAGCACGTCCCTCGCCGGGTGGGGTTGGCTGAGCGTACGCAGCGCGTCGCGCCGGCCTACGACGTGGCAGTACACCTCGCTGAGCAACTCGGTCGATCTCATCACGTCGACGCCGTCCCTGGCACTGTCCCCGGATGGCACGCTGCTGTTCCGGGAAGACGGCCAGGAGGGGCGGTTGTGGATCAAGCGGCGTGGCGAGCTGGATGCAACACCCGTTCCCGGAACCGAACGCTCTCAGAACCCGGTGTTCTCTCCAGACGGTGAGTGGATCGCGTTCGTCGCCGACGGCCGCCTGAAGAAGATCCGGACCAGCGGCGGGGCAAGCGTCACGATCGCCGACTCGGTGACCGGCGGATTCGGTGGGGCGGCGTGGCTGGACGACGGCTCGTTGGTGTACGTGGGGAACACCTTGCAGAAGTTGTGGCGTGTGAGCGCTGCCGGTGGCTCGAGTCGGGTGGTCCTGCGTGACGCGTCACTTATCGGTGGTGGGATTGGGATGCCGGTTCCTCTGCCCGACGCGCGGGGCGTGCTGTTTCAGTATTGCTCGTCCGGCTGTGTCACCATGAGCATCCACGTATTGGATTTGCGCACGGAAACACAAAAGACGCTGCTCGATGACGTCGCGCAGGCGTGGGTGCTTCCAAACGGGCGCCTCATGTACGTCCGGCGCGATGGCGTAGCCGTGGCCGCGCCGTTCGATCTCGAAACCCTCGAGATTACGGGAGAAGCCGTGCCGGTGCTCGAGGACATCGAGGTTCGGGCCTTCAACGGGTTTGCCTTACTCGCGTGGTCCGAATCGGGTTCGTTGATCTACGTGCAGGGATCCGGTAGCACGACGGCCAACGTGGCCATCCGCGTGGACCGCGATGGGGAAGTCACCGCCATCGACACCGCATGGTCCGGCGCCTTCAACTCGCTCGACCTCTCGCCGGACGGCCGCCAGTTGGCGGTGGGCGTAGGCGCCGGCGCGGGGATCAATATCTGGGTAAAACAACTCGATGACGGCCCGTTCACACGACTTACGTTCGGCAACCAGGACCGACGGCCCGCGTGGTCACCCGACGGACGTCTCGTGGCCTTCGTGCGCGACGATGGCAGCACCAACGCAATCTTTGCCCGCCCCGTAGACGGCAGCGGTCCCGACCGGGAGATCGCCCGCATCGATCGACAGGTGCAGGAGGCCGCGTGGTCTCCTGACGGCGAGTGGATCGTTCTGCGCACGGATAACGGGACGGAAGGTGCGGGGGACCTCGTGGGCGTACGCCTGACCGGTGACTCGGTAGGAGTCCCGTTGGTCGCGAGCCCATTCAGTGAGCTGCACCCAACCATCTCGCCCGATGGGCGTTGGCTGGCCTACACGTCGAACGAATCCGGTCGGAGCGAGGTGTACGTGCGACCCTTTCCCAACACGAACGACGTACGCTGGCAGATCTCGAACGGGGGAGGTACACAACCGGTGTGGGCACAGAACGGTCGCGAGCTGTTCTATATCGATCCCGCCGGGATGGTGGTTGCTGCCCGTGTTGAGGTGACGTCCACGTTTACCATCGCCGGTCTCACGACGTTGTTCGACGCGTCGGAGTTCGCATTGGATGCCTTCCATCAATCATATGACGTCACTCCGGACGGGAGCGCCTTCGTGTTCCTCAGTCCACGGCGGTTGGCGGTCGGAGGGCAAGCATTGCGGATCGTCTGGGTGGATCACTGGTTCACGGATCTCGAAGAGCGTCTCGCGCAGTGATCGGGCGACACCGAGCCGAGATCGGGGGAGGAACCGCGACGATGGCTTGTTCTGACACCATGATGGCATTATCATGATGTCATGGTTAGAACTCAGATTCAGCTGACCGAGAGCCAGCACCGAGCCCTGAAGCATTGGGCCAACCGCCTGGGCATCTCGCTCGCCGAGGCCGTGCGGCGTTGCGTGGCGGAGCGGCTGGAGCGCGACGATACCTCCCTTGGCCGGGCCGCTCGGGTGCGCGAGGCGGAGGTCGTCATTGGGAAGTACGCTTCCGGCCGTTCGGACGTGGCCACGCATCACGACGACTACCTGGCCGACGCGTTCTCCAGTTGAGCGTCTTCGTCGATACGTCGGCGCTGTATGCGTTGCTGGACCGGGACGATGCTGGCCACGGTCGTATGGCAGAGGCCTGGGCCAAGTTGCTCTCGGGCCCCCGCCCGCTCATCACCAGCAATTACATACTGCTGGAGACCGCCGCGCTACTCCAGCGTCGGCTAGGCCTCGGCGCCGTGCATGATCTGGACGACTACCTGATGCCGCTGCTCCGGGTTTGGTGGATCACGGAGTCGACGCATCGTCGCGCCATGCGGCGCCTGCGGCGCCTGGACCGGCGCGGTGTGAGCCTCGTGGATTGCAGCAGCTTCGAGGTGATGGAAGCTGAGGCGATCCGGGACGCGCTCGCCCTCGACGAAGACTTCGCGGCGGAGGGATTCCGTCTGCTGCCAGCGTAGGCGGGGAAGCTCGCGCGAACCCCACATCACTTCGCTGAATGGATTCGTGATATGAGCGGAATAACGGAACGCCTCGAGCACGGCCGCAAGGTCGCCCTCAAAGTCTTACGCCCAGAATCGGCCGCAGTCTTGGGCGCCGAGCGCGTGCAAAGGAGAGCTGTGGATCTGCTGCTCGAGGACCGCGGGGAAGGACGATGAAGTTCTGGGACACTTCGGCGATCCTGCCCCTCTTGGTGGACGAACCGCAGACGAAGGCCATGGTCGGGCTCATGGGGGACGATCCCGCGGCGGCCGTGGTGTTGGCGGACTTTGAACCCCGAACGTTGCCCCTCGTTACACTGGATGACCGGCTGGCCGCCGCCGCGCGGCGAGAAGGCTTCGAGGTGCTCGGCACATGAGCGAAATCAGCGAGAAACTGCAGGTTGCGATCGCCGACCGCTACACCATCGAGCGCGAACTCGGCGCCGGTGGCATGGCGACGGTCTATCTCGCGGAAGATCTGAAACACAAACGCAAGGTCGCACTCAAGGTCCTGCGGCCCGAACTTGCCGCCGTGCTCGGCGCTGAGCGGTTCGTGCAGGAGATCACCACCACTGCGGCGCTGCAGCACCCGCACATCCTCCCGCTGTACGACAGCGGGAAGGCGGGAGGGCGGGAAGGCGGGACGGAGTTTCTCTACTATGTGATGCCGTATGTCGAGGGGGAGACGCTGCGTGACAAACTCGACCGTGAGACGCAGCTCGGCATCGACGAAGCGGTGAAGATCACGGCCGAGGTGGCCGACGCGCTGTACTACGCGCACCAGCAGGGAGTGATCCACCGGGACATCAAGCCGGAGAACATCTTGCTGCACAATGGTCGACCGATGCTGGCCGATTTCGGCATCGCGCTGAGTGCCGGGGCGGATCGCAACCGGTTAACCGGGATCGGACTCGTGATCGGCACACCTGCCTACATGAGTCCGGAGCAGGTGGCCGCCGACCGAAACGTCGATGCGCACACCGATCAGTACGCGCTCGCGTGTGTGGTGTACGAGATGCTCGCCGGCGACCCGCCGTTTGTCGCTTCCAGTGATCAGGCAGTCATGGCCCGCCACGTGACGGATGCGGCACCGCCAATCGACACGGTGCGACCAGAGGTGAACGCTGCGGTGGTCCGTGCGCTTACGAAAGCCCTCGCCAAGGCGCCGATTGACCGCCATGAATCAGTGAGTGCATTCTGTGCGGCGCTGACGTCCGACACGTCTCCCGTAGATAGCGGCCCGATGTCCATCGCGGTATTGCCCTTCGTCAACATGAGCCCCGATCCGGACCAGGAGTACTTCGCCGATGGCATGGCGGAAGAACTGATCAGCGCGCTGACCAAGGTCCCGGGCCTCCGCGTCATCGCCCGTATGTCGGCCTTCGTATTCAAGGGAACGAACCAGGACATTGTGACGATCGGCGCACGACTCAGGGTCGCCATGATCGTGGAGGGCAGTGTTCGAAGACTGGGGGGACGTCTCCGTGTGACAGTGCAGTTGATCGAGGTATCGGGTGGCCACCAGGTATGGTCCGAGCGATACGATCGTGCGCTCGACGATCTCTTTGAGGTTCAAGACGATATTGCCCGTCGCATCGTGACGAGCATCACGCCGAAACTCATCGACCAAGGGAGTGAAGCGCTGATCGTCCGTCCGACCAATAGCCAGGACGCGTACGATCTGTATCTGCGTGCCGGTGAGCATCTCGCGCGCCTGAGTTCCGCAGAGACGCGCAAAGCGGTCACGATGCTCGACAGCGCCACCGCTCTCGATCCCCACTTCGCAGGGGCGTGGGCTCGTTTGTCCGGCGCTTGTTGCTTGATGGACGGTTGGTTCGATCACGGAGTCCATTGGCACGACAAGACGGATCAGGCACTAACTCGGGCCCTCGAATTGGATCCTGACAACGCGGAGGCTCGTATGGTGCAGGGTCGCGTCCTGTGGACGCCACGTCACGGATTCCGCCACAGAGAGGCGTTGCGCGCCTTGGAGGAATCGCTTCGGTCGCAACCGGGCTCTGCTGCCGCGCGACTATGGCATAGTCTGATCCTCTTGCATGTTGGCCTCATGACAAATGCGGAGGAGGGCCTCGAGGAATTGCTGGCGACCGAGCCGAACGATGCGACGGTGTTACAGTTCATCGCGCAATGCATGCTATTCCAGTTCCGCTTCGACGCCGCGCAGGAATATCAGGCGCGGGCCCTGGCTGCGGATCCAGGGCATCATTTCGCGCAGATCTTTCAGCCGACGGTGCTCCTGTATCAGAACGATCTTGCGGGAGCCGAGTCCGCCCTCGGGGTCGCGCGGCAGTTGCTGAAAGACGATCCGTTGCTTGACGGAAACGAGGCACTTCTGTGGGCGAAGCGGGGCGAGAGGGATCATGCCGAGGCGGCAATCGCGCGTGCGACGGACGACCGACCCTCCGTAAGTCACAGCCACCATGCGTGGCACTATGCAGCGGCGGCGTACGCCGTACTACACGAGCACAGCAAGGCGATCGCCCTGCTTCGGGACTCGGCCGACGCTGGGCTTCCAAATTATCCTTTATTCCGCGACGATCCGCATCTGAATGCGCTGCGGACCGATTCGGACATGACCACGCTGCTCGCCGACCTGCAGCGAGAATGGACGGGATATCGTGCGGAATTTGGCCATGCTTAGCCGGCGGCTGCCGCGAAGGGAACGTTGATGCCTGAAGTTGACGATCGCCTCGCCGCCGCCCTTGCGGGCCGCTACACCATCGAGCGTGAACTCGGCGCCGGTGGTATGGCGACGGTCTATCTCGCTGAAGATTTGAAACACAAACGCAAGGTCGCAGTCAAAGTGCTGCGGCCCGAACTCGCCGCGGTGCTCGGTGCCGAGCGGTTCGTGCAGGAGATCACCACCACAGCGAATCTGCAACACCCCCACATCCTCCCGCTGTTCGATTCGGGCGAAGCGGACTCTTTCCTTTATTACGTCATGCCGTACGTCGAAGGCGAGACGTTGCGCGACAAACTCAATCGCGAAACGCAACTCGGCATCGATGAAGCGGTGAGGATTGCGACCGATGTGGCAGATGCGCTGGACTACGCGCACCGCAACGGAGTGATCCACCGCGACATCAAGCCCGAGAACATCCTGCTGCATGACGGCCGGCCAATGGTTGCCGACTTCGGCATTGCGCTGGCCGTGAGCGCGGCGGCGGGTGGGCGCATGACGGAAACCGGATTGAGCCTCGGCACTCCGCACTACATGTCGCCCGAGCAGGCGACCGCGGAGAAGGAGATCTCTGCCCGTTCAGACGTGTACTCGCTGGGCAGCGTGCTGTACGAGATGCTGACGGGGAATCCGCCGCACGTTGGGGCGACGGCGCAGCAGATCATCATGAAGATCGTGACCGAAGATGCACAGCCGGTCACGAAGCTCAGGAAGTCAGTGCCGCCGCACGTGGCGGCGGCCGTGGCACAGTCGCTCGAGAAACTGCCGGCGGATCGGTTGGAGAGCGCGAAGGCCTTGGCCGAGGCGCTTGCCAATCCTGCATTCACCTCCGCGAGCACGGTGACGAGTGGAACGACGTCTGCCGTACCGACGTTCCGGCGTTCCGCCGTTTCGCTGACGCTCGCCGCCACGACGGTGTTTGCAGTCGCGCTCGCAGCCTGGGGCTGGTTGCGCTCGTCTCCGCAAGCGCCGCTGGGTCGGTTCAATATCGCGCTCGCCGAAGATCAGGCTGTGCAACCAGGGCGGGGGCCGCGCATCGCGGTCTCGCCGGATGGTTTGCGCTTCGTGTACGTGGGGCCGGGCGAAGGGGGTGGACAGCTCTGGGTGCGCGAACGCGACCAGCTTGCTGCGCGGCAGTTGGCGGGCACCGAAGGGGCCATCAGCCCGTTCTTCTCGCCGGACGGACGGCGCGTGGGCTTCTTCACCATCGCGCCGATGCGCCTCAAGACCGTCTCACTCGGCGGTGAACCACCCGTGACGGTGGCGGACTCGGGTATCGACTGGGACGGCGGCGCTTGGGGGGCCGACGGGTACATCTACTCGGACAGCCCCAACGGTCTCGTCCGCGTTTCACAAGGCGGCGGCCGCGTCGAGCGCGTGACCCAACTCGACACTGTCCGGGGGGAGCAGAACCACAACTACCCCGCGATGCTCCCCAACGGGAAGGGTGCGTTGTTCATCGTCTTTCGCGGGGGCGTCCCCGACTACGAGGTCGCGGCAGTGGACCTCCGCACGGGACTCCATCACGTCCTAACCAAGGGTGTCTACGCCCGCTACGCCGCGCCGGGTTATCTCGTGTACGTCACGGCGACGGGGACCCTGATGGCGGTGGCGTTTGACGAGAGCAGCCTTCAGCTCACCGGCGAGGCCACGGCATTGGCGGAAGGAATCAGCGTTCGCGGGTTTGGCTACGTCGACCTGGGACTCTCGCTCACCGGGACGCTGCTCTATTCGGGCGGCGACGCGAGTGCCGCCGTGACCGACCTGGTCTGGGTGAGCCGAAGCGGTGAGGTGCAGGTGATCGATTCCAGCGCGTACGACTCGCCGGTGATTTCACCAGACGGAAGCCGGGTCGCTGTCGCCGTGAGCACGCTGGGCGAACAGCAGATCTGGATTCGCCTCATGCCCGATGGACCGTCTTCCAAGTTGACGTTTGATGGCAGTGATAGTGGGCGGCCGTTCTTCTCGCCCGATGGCCGCATGGTCGGGTTCTACACGAGCCAGACGCGAACCCGGAGCCTGTTTGCCGCCCCGCCGGATACGCTGCTCGTCATCCCACGGGCCGTGTGGGAGGGGACATGGTCGCGGGACGGGCGGTGGCTCGTGTACCGGGAGAACAGCACGCCTGAGGCGAACCTGATGGCGGTGCGCACGGACGGAGATACGACACCCGTGACACTCGTAGCGACCGTGTTCAACGAGCGCTCACCGACGCTGTCGCCCGATGGGCAGTGGCTTGCGTACGCATCGGACGAATCCGGCATCACCGAGATCTACGTTCGTCCCTTCCCGGAGACGGCGCGGGCGAAGCGGCAGGTGTCGTTGCACGGCGGCACCGAGCCCCTGTGGTCCCACAGCGGGCGGGAGTTGTTCTACCGCAATCCGACCGGGGACATGGTGGCGGCCGCGATCACCACTCAGCCGGCCTTTGCGGTCGGGCGCCAGACGGTGCTGTTTGCTGGTTCGGACTACGCCGTGGACGACTCCCATCGGCAGTATGACGTCTCGCCCGATGACCGTCGCTTCCTCATGATTCGGGAACGAGGTGGCGGCGAGCGCGCGAATCTGATTCTGGTGGACAACTGGTTCCAGGAACTCATCGCCAAGGTGGGGCGGTGACCGAAGTCGCTGTACGTCTCTCCGCCGCCCTGGCAGATCGCTACCGCATCGAGCGCGAACTATGCGTTGATTCGGAAGCTGAAGCTTCCGGTCGGCGCAGCACCGCCAAGCGTTCGTGATTGTATGATCTGACTAGTCAGATTATATTTCATCATGCCCGATACCTATTCACTGTACGAGGCCAAGGCCAAGCTCTCAGCGCTCGTCCGCCAGGTGCGGGAGGGAGCCCGGGTGATCATCACCGTGCACGGCCAGCCGGCCGCCGAGTTGCGACCGATCGGGCCGGAAGCGGAGGGGCTGGACGCGCGCCTCGACCGGCTGGAATCGCAGGGGGTCCTCGTGCGTCCGAAGGGGGACCGCAAGGACCTGAAGGACCTGCTCGAGCCGGTGGCCAAGCGTCCGGGTGCCCTGAAACGCTTCCTCGAGGAACGGGACTGATTTGTGCGCGCCTACGTCGATACCTCGTGCCTGGTGTCGGTGGCGCTGGATGAACGTGGCAGCGCGACGGTGCGGCGGCGTCTCGGTCGCTTCGAGGAACTGCTCGCCTCGAGCCTCCTCGAGGCGGAGCTGCGGTCGGCGCTCGTCCGCGAGGGAGTGAAGGAGGACCTGCCGGTCCTCGGCCGTCTGACGTGGATCATGCCGGACCGTCACCTGCGGCCGGAGATCGCGCGGGTGCTCTCCGCGGGATACCTTCGTGGCGCCGATTGCTGGCACCTCGCCACCGCGATGTACGTGGCCAGGGAGCCGGCGTCGCTCGCATTCCTGACGCTGGACGAGCGGCAGGCTGCGGTCGCCTCGAAACTCGGATTCGCCACGTGAGTACCACCAAACGTCTCACCACGGCGTGCCCTCGCCGACCGATACGCCACAGAGCGCGAACTTGGCGCCGATTCGGAAGCTGAAGCCTCCGCTCGGCGCTCCGCGGCTCGTCCTGAAGGACGCAGCGTCGTTCACGACGTGCCGGCGCTTCAGCGTCGGATCACACTGATGACGACGATCCCTGAACGCCTCTTTGCCGCCCTCGCCGACCGCTACCATCGAGCGCGAACTTGGCGCGGGTGGTATGGCCACCGTGTATCTCGCGGAGGATCTCAAGCACAAACGCAAGGTCGCGGTTAAGGTGCTACGTCCCGAACTTGCCGCCGTGCTCGGTGCCGAGCGGTTCGTGCAGGAGATCACCACCACCGCCAATCTTCAGCACCCGCACATTCTCCCGCTGTTCGACTCCGGTACCGTCGACGGATTTCTTTTTTACGTCATGCCGTTCATCGACGGCGAGACGTTGCGCGACAAACTCGACCGCGAGACGCAGCTCGGCATCGATGAAGCAGTCAAGATCACGACGGAAGTGGCGAACGCGCTCGACTACGCGCATCGCAACGGCGTGATTCATCGTGATATCAAGCCCGAGAACATCCTGCTGCATGACAGCCGGCCGATGGTGGCGGATTTCGGGATCGCGTTAGCGGTGAGTGCCGCCGCGGGCGGGCGAATGACCGAGACCGGCATGAGCCTCGGCACGCCACATTACATGAGTCCCGAGCAGGCGACTGCCGAGAAGGAGATCACGGCGCGCTCGGACGTCTACTCGCTCGGCAGTGTGTTGTACGAGATGCTGACGGGAACTCCACCGCACGTGGGTGCGTCGGCGCAGCAGATCATCATGAAGATCGTGACGGAAGAGGCGGCCCCTGTCACCAAGGTGCGGAAGGCCGTCCCAAACAACGTCGTGGCCGCCGTCGGACAGTCGTTGCAGAAGCTGCCCGCCGATCGGTTCGAGAGCGCCAAGGCGTTCGCCGAGGCGCTGAGCAATCCGCTGTTCGCCGCGCCGGGGACATTGCAAAGCATCGGCGCCGTCGCCGCGACCGGTGCCGCCACGGCGAACCGCCCGCTCTACGCCGCGCTGGCCCTCTCTGCGGTGCTGCTCGCGGTCGCCATGATCGGCTGGTTGCGGCCGGTGCCGGCGCCTGAGACCAGCAGGCAGCGCGTCGTCCTGTGGCAGAGTTCCCTGCGACAGCTGCTCGACCCCGGTATCCTGTACACAGGCACCCAGGTCGCCATCGCTCCGGACGGATCGAGCATCGTCTACGCCGATTCGAGCGGCGGCGCGCGTCTTCTGATGCACAAGACCAGAAACGAATCTTTTGCGACACCGATGGCCGGGACGGAGGGCGCGCTGTCACCGTTCTTCTCTCCCGACGGTCGATGGATCGGCTATCACGCTTCAGATGGCAAGTTCAGGAAGGTCCCCACCGACGGCGGCGGTTCCGTAACCCTTGTCGAGGATGCGGACATCACCTACGGCGCAGCCGCCTGGCTCGATGACGGCACGATCGTGTACGCGGGGGACCAGGGGCTGACCCGGATCAACGCCGAGGGTGGCACCAGCCAGCCCGTCGAGCCCGACACAGCGCCAGGACGGCGTACCGTCCTGACGATTTCGCCGCTGCCGGGAAGCATGGGGGTCCTGTATACGGACTGCCCTGGCAATTGCGCCATCGAATCTGCCGTTCGCGTCTTCGACTTCAGGGCGGACAGCAGCAGGAGGCGAACGCCGCCGGGGCCTGGTATTCGCCCACCGGGCATATCCTCTACACCGACCGAGCCGGCGGGCTGTACGCCATGGGATTCGATCTCGACCGGTTGGAGGCAACCACAGGGCCGGTGCCGGTACTCGAGGACGTCGAGCCGGGCAGCTTCGCGATGTCGATGTCCGGGACCGCGATCTACTCGGTCGCGGCCGGAGGGAACGCGCCGGCGGAGTTGATGTGGGTGTCCCGTGACGGCAGCGCGGTGCCGTTGGACTCGACCTGGCGCGGCGATTTCCAGTACCCGGCGCTGTCCCCCGACGGCGAGGCGCTCGCGGTGAGCGTGCGCGACGGGACGACTCAACTCTGGATCCGGCGATCCGATGGTACCCGGCAAAAGCTCACGCAGGAGGGGACCGTCAATTGGAGACCGGCGTGGACACCCGATGGCCGCTCGGTGGTCTTCTCATCCAACCGAGGGGGCGGGGGAACGCGGGACGACTTCGATCTCTATGTGATGCCGGTTGACGGCAGCGTGATGGCCGAGTTGCTGCTGCATCACACCTTCGGCCTGTGGGAAGGAGAGTTTTCACGGGATGGACGGTGGCTGGTGGTGCGGGAGGATGATGCGGATGGCTCGTCCAATATACTTGGCCGGCGCCTCGATGGAGACACTGCGCTCGTGCCGTTGCTGGTCGATCGGGGCGAGACCTACCAGATCGCGCTGTCGCCGGATGGGCGCTGGATCGCCTACACCGGGCAAGTGACGGGGCAACCCGAAGTCTACATCGCTCCGTTCCCGGACATCACGTCGACCCGGCTCATTTCGCGCGACGGCGGGGCCGAGCCGCGCTGGGCGCACAGCGGCCGGGAACTGTTCTACACGAGCGGTGACCGGTTCATGGTCGTCGACGTCGCGCCAAGCCAGACGCTCACCTTGGGCTCCCCCCGGCCGCTCTTCTCGTTGGCGGGGTACCGCTCGGCACGTAACCGCCAGCAATACGACGTGGCACCCGACGACCAGCATTTTATGATGATCCGAGATCAGCCCCGAGGCGCGAGCACCGTGGTCTACGTGGAGAACTGGTTTCCGGAGCTGCTAGCGAAGGTGCGTCGGTGAGCGACACGCCTGACCGCCTCACCTCCGCCCTCGCGGACTGCTACACGATCGAGCGCGAACTCGGCGTTGATTCGGAAGCTGAAGCTTCTGCTGGGCCTTACGCGACTCGTCCTCGACGACGTTGGCTGGCGCGGCGTCGCTCACGACGCAGCATTGCCAATGTGACCATATATGACCATATTATGACCATGAAGGAAAAACGCGAAAAGTCCGTCAAGGTCGCGGAGCTCAAGGCCGGGTTGAGCGCGTATCTTCGTGCGGTCCGTAAGGGTCATGCGCTCACCGTCTGCGACCGCGATACTCCCATCGCCCGATTGGTGCCATACCGTCGTGACGGCGGCGCGTTGTCCGTCCGGGAGCCCCTCCGTCCGCTCCATGAGGTTCCCCTCCCACCGCCACTCGGCCGCCCCGTGGATAGCTTGGCAGCGCTGCTCGAGGAACGGCAGTCTCCGCGGTGATCGCCTATCTCGATGCCTCGGTGGCATTGCGCCTCGTCCTCGGCGAGCCGGACCGCATGACCGGGTGGGAGGGTTTCGACGCGGCGGTCGCCAGCGCCCTCACCGAGGTCGAATGCCTGCGCACGCTCGATCGCCTGCAGCAAATGGGATCGCTCGCGCCGGACGAAGTGGCGGAACGGCGCGCCGCCGTGTACCAGCTGCTCGAGTCCGTCGAGGTGGTTGACGTGGCCCGTACAATTCTGCGTCGTGCCTCCGAGCCGTTTCCCACGCCGCTCGGCACGCTCGATGCAATTCACCTTGCAACCGCCATTGCCTGGCGCGACGCGCGCACCGCGGAGTTGACCATGGCCACGCACGACAAGGCGCTCGCAACCGCCGCCCGCTCCGTGGGACTTGCTGTGATCGGTGGGTAACATTCCCGACCGCCTCGTTGCCGCCCTCGCCGACCGCTACACCATCGAGCGCGAGCTCGGCGCGGGTGGTATGGCCACGGTCTATCTGGCGGAAGACCTCAAGCACAAACGCAAGGTCGCCGTCAAAGTGCTGCGCCCCGAACTCGCCGCCGTGCTCGGCGCCGAGCGTTTCGTGCAGGAGATCAAGACGACCGCCAACCTACAGCACCCGCACATCCTGCCGCTGTTCGACTCGGGCGAGGAGGATGGGTTCCTCTACTACGTGATGCCGTTCATCGACGGCGAGACGTTGCGCGACAAGCTCGACCGCGAGACGCAGCTCGGGGTCGAGGAAGCCGTCAAGGTCACAACCGACATTGCCGACGCGCTCGATTACGCACACCGGGCGGGCGTGGTCCATCGTGACATCAAGCCCGAGAACATCCTGCTGCACGACGGCCGGCCCATGGTGGCTGACTTTGGCATCGCGCTGGCCCTGAGCGCGGCGGCGGGCGGGCGCATGACGGAGACCGGACTCTCGCTCGGCACGCCGCACTACATGAGTCCCGAGCAGGCGACCGCCGAGAAGGAGATCACCGCCCGCTCCGACGTTTACTCGCTCGGCAGTGTGCTGTATGAGATGCTCACCGGCGAGCCGCCCCATATGGGCAACTCGGCCCAGGCGATCATCATGAAAATCGTGACCGAGGAAGCGCAGCCGGTCACGAGGCTCCGGAAGTCGGTGCCCCCCAATGTGGCCGAGGCCACCGCGACAGCGCTTGAGAAGCTGCCGGCGGATCGCTTCGAGAGCGCCGCCAAGTTCGCCGAGGCATTGCGCGACCCGAACTATGCGAGCGCGGCGTCGTCGTCGTCCTTTGCGACCTCACCGACGAGAGCGGGAAACCGGCTGACGATTGCGATGACGGTGGTGGCAGCGCTGCTGGCCGTCGTGGCTTGGCGGGCCATTGCGACACGACCGAAGGCCGTGCCGGGGCAGGTATTGCGAACCACCATCGGCCTGTCCGACAGCGTTCGGCTGCCGTCGCCGACGTTCGGCTCACGGGTTGCGATCTCGAACGATGGCTCTCGCATAGTGTTCGTTGGAGGCGGCGGGCAACGCCAGCTCTGGCTCCGGATGCGCGATCGCCTCGAGGCCGTTCCGCTTCCGGGAACCGGGGGAGCACACGCGCCATTCTTTTCGCCCGATGGGATGCGCGTAGGGTTCTTCACGGTCGAGCCCCCGGCGCTCAAGGTGGTGTCGCTCGATGGTGGCCTTCCGGTGACCATCGCAGACTCCGGGCTCTACGCCAACAGCAGTCTCTTGTCCGCGGGCGCGACATGGGGGATGGACGGGTCGATCTATGCAGGCTACCTCAGTGGCGTCGTGCGCATTCCGCAGAGTGGAGGGTCGTGGACCCCGGTCTCGACCAGTGACAGCACCACGGACGAAAAGGGCCACACGCCGACCGATGTGTTGCCCAACGGACGCGGCCTCATCATCAGGGTCGCGCACACTCCGAACACGATGGAGTCCCTGTACGAGGTTGCCGCGCTCGACCTGCGCACGGGGACGCACCGCGTGCTGGCGCGTGGCGTATACGCACGCTACGTCCCTCCGGGCTATCTGGTGTTCGCTCGCGCAGATGGCGTGCTCATGGCTGCGCCGTTTGATCAGGACCGGCTCGAACTCATCGGGCCGGAGGTCACGCTTGGCAGTGGGACGGACGGCGGCGGGTTCCGGGAGTTCGCGCTCACTGGCGACGGGGCGCTGGTGTACGTGGACAGGGTAGGTGCGGAGGAGACATCGGAACTCATCTGGGTGCGGCGCGATGGGTCAACGGAGGCGCTCGACCCATCCTGGCGCGCGAATTTCGAGAGTGCGTCGGTCTCCCCCGACGGGACACAGCTCGCCGCCGGATTGCTCACGAGGGAAGGTGCGGAGGTGTGGATCGCGCAGCTGCCACGCGGCCCGCGCTACAGGCTCACGGTCGACGGACCCATTAGCTACCGGCCGACCTGGCTGTCCGACGGTCAGACCGTGGTATTTCGGTCGCTGAGCGAAAGTACCGGCAGATTCGAACTCTTCGCGAAACGTGCGGACGGTATCGGCGAGCAGGAGCGCCTCGCCTTCGACGCCCGCTCGATATCAACGGGATTCGTGTCGCCCGACGGGCAGTGGAGGATCTACCGCACCGACGCCACCGAGGCGGGGCGCGGCGACATACTGGCGATGCGCGCAGGTGACACCGTGGTGATGCCGCTCGTCGCCACGACGGCCGAGGAGCGTTTCCCCGCGCTCTCGCCCGATGGCCGCTGGCTCGCGTACCGATCCGATGTGGGCGGGTCGCATGACGTGTGGGTGCGTCCGTTCCCGAATGTCGCTGACGGCCGGTGGCAGGTCTCCGCGGGTGGCGGCAGCGAGCCCGTGTGGTCACGCAGCGGCAGGGAACTGTTCTTCATCACGCCCGATAACGAACTCGTGGCCGCGAGCGTTACGACCGAGCCGACGTTCGCCGTGCGTGAGCGACGCGTGCTCTTCCGGCGCCCGGCCACGACGCTGCGGCACATCGCGATAGCCGCCTACGACGTCACCCCGGACGATCAGCAGTTCGTCATGATTCGCTCGGTGAGCGGGCGCGTCGTTGGGCCGATGATCGGCGTGGAGGAACGGATCGTGTTTGTCGAGAACTGGATCGAGGAGCTGCGGGAGAGAGTGGGACGGTAGAGAACGGGACCGCGACGGTGCTTTTTCGTTACGGGCTACGA
This sequence comes from Gemmatimonadota bacterium, assembly GCA_036679645.1. Classification (GTDB taxonomy): domain Bacteria; phylum Gemmatimonadota; class Gemmatimonadetes; order Gemmatimonadales; family GWC2-71-9; genus JADFNB01. The sequence goes on from JAZDCY010000015.1 coordinate 74,037, forward strand.
GCAGGAGGCAAGTAATTGCAGATTACTGATTGCAGATTTCAGATTGTAGGTCTGTCGATAGATCTGCAATCTGCAATTCGCTGAAGGGTCTAGTGACATGAGCGAGATAACCAAGCGCCTTTCGTCAGCCATTGCTGATCGGTACAAGATCGAATCTCGCCTCGGCCAGGGCGGCATGGCGACCGTCTATCTTGCGCACGACCTGAAGCACGACCGCAAGGTCGCGCTCAAGGTTCTGCGACCGGAACTCGCCGCCGTGTTGGGCGCCGAGCGTTTTGTGCAGGAGATCAAGACGACCGCGAGTCTGCAGCATCCCAATATTCTGCCCCTCTTCGACAGCGGGACGGCAGGAGGGCGGGATGGCGGGACGGAGTTCCTCTACTACGTGATGCCGTACATCGAGGGCGAAACGCTTCGCGACAAGCTCGATCGCGAAACACAGTTCGGTGTTGAGGAGGCGGTGAAGTTCACCACGGATGTGGCGGACGCGCTGGACTACGCGCACCGGGCGGGCGTGATCCATCGTGACATCAAGCCCGAGAACATCCTGCTGCACGATGGCCGGCCGATGGTGGCGGACTTCGGGATAGCGCTGGCGGTGAGCGCTGCGGCGGGCGGACGCATGACGGAGACCGGACTCTCGCTCGGCACGCCGCACTACATGAGTCCCGAGCAGGCGACGGCAGAGAAGGATCTAACCAATCGGTCGGACATCTACTCGCTGGGCAGTGTGCTGTATGAGATGCTGACTGGCAGCCCGCCGCACGTGGGCTCATCGGCGCAGCAGATCATCATGAAGATCGTGACCGAGGAAGCAGCCCCGGTCACGAACGTGCGTAAGGCGGTGCCGCCAAATGTAGCGGCGGCCGTGGCCAAGTCGCTGGAGAAGCTCCCCGCGGACCGGTTCGAGAATGCCAATGCGTTTGCTGAGGCGCTGGGTGATCCTGCCTTTGCCGCCACGCTTGCTACGGCCGGTGCCGGCCCGAGGCGGTCCTCCTTCCCGCCGTCCCGCCATCCCGCCATCCTGCCCGTATTCGCCGTCACCACCGTGCTCGCGCTCGCGCTCGCCGCCTGGGGCTGGTTCCGCCCGTCGGCGTCCGCGCCGGTGGTTCGTTATGCCCTGGCGCTGCCGCCGTCCCAAGCGCCGGATCCGGGCGCGGTCGCCATTCCATCACCGGACGGCTCGTACGTCGTGTACGTCGGGGGCGGAACGGATGTCACCGGCGGCAACCAGCTGTGGGTCAAGGCGCGGAATGCCTACGCGGCGACACCGCTGCCCGGAACGCTTGGCGTCGCTTTTTTTACGATCTCGCCCGATGGCGAGTGGATCGCCTACAACGGCGGCGGCTCGCTCTGGAAGGTCCCGGTTGCGGGAGGCCCGTCGATCACTCTCGTGGATGGCCGGGTTGCGCAGCGACCAACCATCGCATGGCTCGAGGACGGCACCATCATCTTTGCGGCCAGTGGGTTGAGCGAGCTCGCTCGCGTGTCGGACCGCGGGGGCACGCCCACGGTCGTCTGGTCGTCGGACAGCCTCACGGTAAACCAGGTTACCGCGCTTCCCGGCGGGCGCGGTGTGCTGTTCCAGGCCTGCCCCACTCCATGCGCCACGCAGGACGTCTGGGCGCTCGACCTCCGGTCGGAGACATCCCACATGGTGGTGCCCGCGTTGTACGCGCAATACGTGCCCACCGGACACCTCGTCTATGTCGCGGATGGGGCGATGTTCGCGGTGCCGTTCGACCTCGGCTCGTTGCGCACGCGCGGCGCCGCGGTACCGGTGCTCGACAGCATAGCGGTGATTGGGACCGACGTGCTCGTGAGGGTCGGTGCGAGCGGCACGTTGGTCATGCGGCGAGGAGCCGCGGTGGCGTCTCGGGAATTCCAGCTGGTGTGGGTCGACCGGGCGGGCGAGGTCACGGTGATCGACACCGCTGAGAAGTTTCATCTGACCAATTTCGCGGGAAATCAGGGATGGGCTCTCTCTCCCGATGGGACGAGGTTGGCAATCGGCCTCGGCACCGCGTCGGGAGACGACATCTGGCTCAAAGCACTGCCGGCGGGTCCGCTGTCTAGGGTGTCGTATGACGCGGGGGCCGACTTCCGTCCCCGCTGGATGCCGGACGGTGTGTCCATCATGTACGGCTCCAGTCGCAACGTGTCCGGGCTCTACCGGCGCCGGGCGGACGGCACCGGGACGGACTCGCTGTTGGTAGAGGGCGCATTCGACGAAGGGCTCCCATCGCCGGATGGCCGCTGGCTGCTCCTTCGATCCGGCGCCACCTCGGCAGCGGCTGGCGGCAGAGACATCTTCGTCATGCAAGTCGGCGTCGACTCCGTGCCAAGACCGCTGCTGGCCACGCCATACGATGAGATGGCAATTGCGCTTTCGCCGGACGGACGATTACTAGCCTATCAGTCCGACGAAACCGGACAGGTCGAGGTGTTTATTCGCCCGTTCCCCGACGTGGATTCGGGAAAGCAGCAGATCTCGGATGGCGGCGGTACCGCGCCCCTCTGGAGCCGTGATGGAACGGAGCTGTTCTATATCAGTGCCGAGTACGACATGATGGCCGTTGCCGTGAGCCCGACTGGCGGTATCGAGGTGGGCACGCCGCGAAGGCTTTTCCGTCTGTCGAGCGAGGGCTGGCTGGTGGGCTCGCAGTTCTACACTCCCTGGGACGTGGGCCCGGATGGGCGGTTCATCATGGCACGCAGTCTCGCTGGCCCGTCGCAGCTCGCGGCGCCGTTGATTGTGGTGGAGAATTGGTTCGAGGAGTTGAAAGGGAGGGTGGGGCGGTGAAACGATTTGCGATCTGCGTCAATCGCAAATCGCCGATCGCAAATTGGCAATCGCCAATCGTTCTTGCACTCGAGAGCTGACATGAGCGGAATTACGGAGCGCCTGACTAACGCCATCGCCGACAGGTACAAGATCGAGTCTCACCTCGGCCAGGGCGGGATGGCGACAGTCTATCTAGCCCACGACCTGAAGCACGATCGCAAGGTCGCGCTGAAAGTGCTGCGTCCAGAACTGGCCGCCGTGATCGGCGCCGAGCGTTTCCTCCAGGAGATCAAGGTCACGGCCAACCTGCAGCATCCCCACATCCTGCCGCTGCACGATTCGGGGGAAGCGGATTCCTTTCTCTATTACGTCATGCCGTACGTGGAGGGGGACACGCTGCGGGACAAACTGGACCGCGAGAAGCAACTCGGCGTGGACGACGCGATTGCGATCACGCAGGGCATTGCCTCGGCGCTCGATTACGCGCACCGGCAGAACGTGATCCACCGGGATATCAAGCCGGAAAACATCCTGCTGCACGACGGCCAGGCGCTGGTGGCCGATTTCGGGATCGCGCTTGCCGTGAGCCAGGCGGGCGGGACGCGCATCACGGAGACCGGTCTGTCGCTTGGCACGCCGCACTACATGAGTCCGGAACAGGCGATGGGCGATCGCGAGTTGGATGCGCGGAGCGACGTCTACTCGCTCGGTGCCGTGTTGTATGAGATGCTGACCGGCGAGCCGCCATACACGGGCTCCACCGCGCAGGCGATCGTGGCGCGTGTGATCACGGAGGACCCACGTCCGCTCAGCTTGCAACGGCGCACGGCGCCTCCGCACGTGGCCGATCCGGCGGACCGGTTTACCTCCGCGGCCAGTTTTGCCGAGGCGCTGGTCACGCCCGGTTACGTCACGCCGAGTCACACACGGACCGGCACCGCGGCCGCGGCGCCACCACGCCGCCGCGACTGGCAGAAGTTGGTGTTGGCCGCCGCGCTCGTCGTGATGACAGCTCTCGCCTCTTGGGCCATCTGGCGGCCGGGCCCGCCGGCTACGGTTGCCCGGCTCGATCTCGACCTCGGCGACATTGTGAAGCGCAGCGGTCTCGGCGACGTGGTGGTCTCCCCGGACGGTTCGATGCTCGCGGTGGCAGGTGTCGTGGGCAGTGAGTCCGGGATCTACGTGCGTCGCATTGGCGAGGCGGATTTCCAGCTACTCCCCGGAACAGAGAACGGTTCAACGCCGGCCTTCTCGCCCGACGGCCAGTGGATCGTGTTTCGGAACAATGCACAGAGGACGATCGTGAAGGTGGCGGTATCGGGAGGCGGGGTGCTCACCCTGCTCGACCGCGGCACGATCAATCCCTTCTTGCCGCACTGGGGTGCGGAGGCGACCATCGTACTAACTGGCCCCCAGGGCACACACGTGCTCTCGGCCGGCGGCGGTACCCCGCGACGCCTCGACAACGCCCTGTTCGGCCGGGGTCCCATTCATCTTTTGCCCGACGGTTCGGGCATTCTCGGCAACGCTCGAGGCGGTGGTGTTGCGCTCTATGACATGCAGGCCGACTCGATGATCCAGTTGCTCGAGGACGGACGCAATGCCACCTACGTAGCGTCAGGCCACCTGTTGTACGTCCCCGGCACCGGCGGCCTGTTCGCCGTGCCGTTCGACCTGGGCAGCCACCGTATCACGGGCCCGGCCGTGCGCGTGCTGGATCGTGTCGCCTCCGCCGGCAGTCAGCGCGGGTTCAGCGTGTCACGTGGCGGCACGATCGTGTATCTGGAGGGCCAGGCGAGTGGGGGCGGCGGGGGAAGGGCGACGCGTCTCCTGGTCATGGACCGCTCCGGAGGCGCGGATACGCTGCGGCTTCCGTCGGCTCGGCGCCTCTGGCCCCGGTATTCCCCAGACGGCCGCACCATCGTGTATGAACTGGTCAACGCCGAGCGCAACAACAACACCGACATCTACACGTTCGACCTCGTCACCGGCACGAGCACGCAGATCACCTTCGACGGCGACAATGAGGACCCGATGTGGTCACCGGACGGCACGCGCATCCTGTTTGACGTCGAACAACCCGATAGTGATTCCACCCTGGGGGAGGACCTGTTCATCAAGCCGGCGGACAACAGTAGTAGCCAACAACGGATACTGAGCCGCCCCCGGGATCAGTGGCCAGAGGCATGGCTGGCAGATGACCGCATCGTGTTCGGCACCAATGAGGCGGGAAACCGGGACCTCTTCACCTTCGCGCTCGCGGACACCAGTACGGTCCAGCCCTATCTCCAGGCGCCGTGGCAGGAGAGGGATTTGGCGCTGTCGCCGGACGGGGAGCTGGCGGCGTTCGTGTCGAGCGAGACCGAGATACCAGAGATCTGGCTGCGCGACTTTCCGACGCCGGAAGGGAAATGGCGCGTGTCGTTTGGCGGCGGCTTTCATCCGCGATGGTCACCGGACGGCGGCACGCTCTACTTCTGGCACTATGGCCCCGGCCTCGATTCGTTGATGGCCGCGCGGATCGATCGCACGCCGCAGGTCACGGTGCGACAACCGGAATTGGTCCTCGTACACGACGTCATCTTCCAGGGGTGGGATCTACACCCCGACGGCGAGCGGTTTCTAATCGTTGAGAACGAAGGCGCGGGCACTCCAACGCCGGCCACCGCCGCGGGTCAGCCCGTCGAGCGCTACCTGGTGGTGCTCAACTGGTTTAAGGAATTGCGCCAGCGGATGGCGGCACAGTGAGTGATTGCAGATTACTGATTGCAGATTTCAGATGTCAGGTTTATCGATAGATCTGCAATCACTATTCTGCAATCTGCAATCTGCAATTCGCTGAATGGACTCATGATATGAGCGACATAACAGAGCGTCTCTCGTCAGCGATAGCTGACCGTTACAAGATCGAGTCGCACCTCGGTCAGGGCGGGATGGCGACCGTCTATCTCGCTCACGACCTGAAACACGACCGCAAGGTGGCGCTCAAGGTCTTGCGCCCCGAGTTGGCTGCGGTCATCGGCGCCGAGCGTTTCTTGCAGGAGATCAAGGTCACGGCCAATCTGCAGCATCCCCACATCCTGCCGCTGCACGACTCGGGCGAGGCCGATTCGTTCCTCTATTACGTCATGCCGTACATCGAGGGCGAATCGCTGCGCGACAAGATCGACAAGGAGAAACAACTCGGCATTGACGACGCGGTCGATGTTGCGCGCTCCGTTGCGTCCGCGCTCGACTACGCGCACCGCCAGGGCGTGATCCATCGCGACATCAAGCCGGAGAACATCCTCATTCACGATGGGCAGGCGCTCGTTGCGGATTTTGGTATTGCGCTCGCCATCAGTGAGGCCAGCGGCAATCGCCTGACCGAAACGGGGCTCAGTATTGGCACGCCGCACTACATGAGCCCCGAGCAGGCAATGGGCGATCGCGAGCTGGACGCACGCTCCGACGTGTACAGTCTCGGTGCCATGATGTACGAAATGCTGACCGGCGATCCGCCGTATCAGGGGAGCACGGCGCAGGCAATCGTTGCCAAGGTCATTACGGAGAAGGCGCCGCCGGTGACGGCGGCACGAGACACGACCCCACCACATATCGCGGCGGCCGTGCACAAGGCGTTGAGCAAGCTGCCGGCGGATCGCTTCGCGAGCGCTGCCGCGTTCGCGGACGCACTCACGCGGCCGGGCGCGATACCGCTCACGGTCGCCGCCGAGGCAGGACCGGAAGCGTTGCGGAAGCGTACAGTTCCCGCCGTCGGTGCGATTGCCGCGGCCGCGCTCATCGCTGCCATCGCCTTGCTCGTAGGACGAATGACGGCTCCCGAACCGGCGCCGCCATCGAACCCGGCGTTCCGCTCCGAGATCGTTCTGCCCGAAGCAATGGGCGTCGCCCAGACGGGGGGGCAACTCATAGCGATCTCTCCCGATGGGAGCCGGATCGTGTATGTGGGTACCGCTGAAGGTGGGGGGACGCAGCTGTTCCTTCGGCGAGTGGGGGATCTGGCAATCGTACCGCTTCCAGGCACGGAAGGCGTGTCGAACCCTTTCTTTTCACCCGACGGCGAGTGGATTGGATTTGAGCTGGACAACGAACTCAAGAAGATTGCGGTGGCCGGCGGACCGCCGCTGACGATTGCGCGGGTCAATCCTTCGCGCCCCCACTGGGGGCAGAACGACACCATCATCGATGCGAGTGGCTCCGAGCCACTGTACACGGTGCCTGGCGCTGGCGGGATTCCTGTACCGGTTCCGGTGGCTGATACGACGCTCGACCTGCGGTCGCCGCACATGCTTCCCGGCGGCGGGGCCGCCCTGGTCACGATCTTTGCCGGTCTCGAGGGATCGCAGATCGGTCTCGTCGATCTCGAAACCGGCGCGATCGACACGCTCGTATCCGAGGGTGTACGCCCGGTGTACCTGTCCACCGGACACGTGCTCTACGGTCACGCGAGCGGCGGTGTTTTCGTGGTGCCCTTCGATGTGGAACGTCGGGTCGTCACCGGTTCGCCGACGCCCGTGTTGGACAACGTACGGGTCTTCGGTGGCGGGCCCGTCCAGTTCGAGGTCGCGCAGAACGGGACGGCGGTTTACCTGACGGGGCAGGGAGGTCAGGGCCGGGAGTTGGTGACGGTGGACATGGCGGGGCGCGAGGAGCCGCTGGCGCTCGAGCCGGAACGGTACGCCTCACCGCGCTTCTCGCCCGATGGCGGGCGTATCGCGCTGACCATGCAGGGTGATGCAACCGACGTATACGTCTTCGAGATGGCTCGCGGGACCCTGTCGCGACTCACCTTCCAGGGAAACAACCTCTACCCTGTGTGGTCGCCCGACGGTCGCTACGTCATGTTCGGCTCCCGCCTCGAGGGCACGTTGGACCACGACATCTTTCGCAAGGTGGCAGACGGGAGCGGCCCACCTGAGCTGGTGCTCCAGGCCGAGTACGCAAATTTTGCGCAGTCGTGGGCCGATGACGGGACCATCCTCTATCGCACGCGCAGCCCGGGGGGACTCGATCTTAGCGTGCTTCAATCGGGGGATTCCACGGGCACGCCATATCTCGCCGAGGAGTGGAATGAGTACGCGGGAGCTGTTTCCCCTGATGGGCGCTGGGTGGCCTACGTCTCCAACGAGACCGACGCTAATGAAGTCTACGTCCGGGCGTTCCCGGAGCCTGCGGGACGATGGCAGGTGTCGCAGGGAGGCGGGAGCGAGCCCATCTGGGCACCGGACGGCCGCACCATCTACTACTGGCGCGGACCAGCGGAACTGGTCGCGGCTAGGGTCCAAACCCAGCCATCATTTGCGGTGCTCGGTGAAGAAACTGTGCTACAAGGTCGCTACGAGAGATTCTTCCTTTATCCGCAGTACGACATCCATCCCGACGGCGACCGCTTCGTCATGATCAAGAACGTAGCGGGCGATGCTGTGGGAGGGATCACGGTTGTCGTGAATTGGTTTGAGGAGCTGCGGGAACGGTTGGGGAGGTGATGGCAGATTCAAGATCGGTGATTGGGGATGGGCCTTGAGACGCGAAAGCTCATGCCGTCAACGACTTAGCTGCCGAACAGCCCATTCAGTAGTCTTGATTGTCCATATTGATCGGGCTATTATAGCCTTATGAAATCCGAGTCAATTTCGAGCGCCAAGAACCGGCTGAGCGCGCTCATCAAACAGGTCCAAAACGGCGAGCCGGTGGTCATCACCGATCGCGGGGTCCCGGTGGCCGAGCTCGTACCGGTACGGCTCGGGACCGGGGTCCCCGCTCGGATCCTCGGCCTCGCGCAGGAAGGGCTGGTCAGGCTACCCGAAGTCTCGCCCGATACCGAGTGGCTCGACCTCCCGCGACCGTGCCTGACCCCCGGTCCCAGCGCGGTGGACCTGCTGCTCGAGGACCGGAGCGATGGGCGATGAGGTTCTGGGACACGTCGGCGATACTGCCCCTCTTAGTGGACGAACCGCAGACGAAGGCCATGGTTGAGCTGATGGGGGACGATCCCGCGGCAGCCGTGTGGTGGCTGACGTCCGTGGAGTGCTGGTCGGCACTGGCGCGTCTGGAACGGGAGGGGCGACTCACGGAGGCCGGTGTCACCGCGGCGGCGGCGCTGCTGCGGGAGGCGGCGCGGCGATGGACGGAGATCCCTCCCATCGAACGCGTCCGCGACCAGGCCTCCCGCCTGCTGCGGCTCCACCCGCTCCGGACCGGCGACGCTCTACAACTGGCGGCGGCGGTGGTGTTGGCGGACTTTGAACCCCGCACGTTGCCATTGGTCACCCTCGACCTCCGGTTGGCTGCGGCTGCCCGGCGCGAGGGATTCGAGGTGTTGGGGGGCTGATGGATACACATGCGCGCATTCGATACGGCAGGTCGATTTGCGATGGACGATTGGCGATCTGTGATTTGCGATTGCCGCCAATCGCCGATCGCCGATTGGTAATCGCCAATCGTTCTTGCACTCGAGAGCTGACATGAGCGGAATCACCGAGCGCCTGACCAACGCCATCGCCGATCGCTACAAGATCGAGTCTCACCTCGGCCAGGGCGGCATGGCGACCGTCTATCTTGCGCATGATCTCAAGCACGACCGCAAGGTCGCGCTGAAAGTCTTGCGTCCGGAGTTGGCGGCGGTCATTGGCGCCGAGCGTTTCCTGCAGGAGATCAAGGTCACCGCCAACCTGCAGCACCCGCACATCCTGCCGCTGCATGACTCGGGCGAGGCCGATTCGTTCCTCTATTACGTCATGCCGTACATCGAGGGCGAATCGCTGCGCGACAAGATCGACAAGGAGAAGCAGCTCGGTATTGACGATGCGGTTGATGTTGCACGTTCCGTTGCATCGGCGCTCGACTACGCGCACCGCCAGGGCGTGATCCATCGCGACATCAAGCCAGAGAACATCCTCATCCACGACGGGCAGGCGCTGGTCGCGGATTTTGGCATTGCGCTCGCCATCAGTGAGGCCAGCGGGAATCGCCTGACGGAGACGGGACTCAGTATTGGCACGCCGCACTACATGAGTCCCGAGCAGGCAATGGGCGATCGCGAGCTGGACGCACGCTCCGACGTCTACAGCCTGGGTGCCATGACGTACGAGATGCTGACCGGCGACCCGCCGTATCAGGGCAGCACGGCGCAGGCGATCGTGGCCAAGGTCATTACGGAGAAGGCGCCGCCGGTGACCGCAACACGGGACACGACGCCGCCGCACGTCGCGGCGGCCGTGCACAAGGCGTTGAGCAAGCTGCCGGCGGATCGTTTCCCGAGCGCTGCCGAGTTTGCCGACGCGCTCACTCGGCCAGGTGCGATCCCACTCACGGTCGCGGCCGAGGCGGGGGAGGCTGCACCTGCGGGGCGGACCATCCCTGTTGCCCCCGCAATCGCCGGCGTCGCGCTGATTGCCGCAATCGCCGCGTTCTTCGGGCGCACGACGGCGCCGGAGCCCGCGCCGCGCCTCACGCAGTTCCTCGTGCCCGCTCCGGACAGCGTTGCTTCATTCGGCCGGTGTTGCGCCCCGGCGATGGCGCTCTCGCCGGACGGCAACGTCCTCGTGTTCGTGGGGTTCATGGGCGGTGATCGGGGCCCGCTCTTCCGGCGTGAGGCCGGACGGTTGGACGCGGAGCCCATTCCCGGAACAGAAGGCGCAACCGGGCCCTTCTTCTCACCCGATGGTCGTTGGGTTGGATTCCGCGTTGATAATCGACTGCGCAAGGTGTCGATGGCGGGCGGGCCGCCGGTGACGATCGCGGATATCGGCGGGCGCACGCGGGGAGGGGGGAGTTGGGGCGACAACGATCTCATCGTCTACTCCTCCGATGCGGATCGCGACCTCTACGTGGTTCCCGGCTCTGGCGGCGAGCCACGGAAGCTCACGACATCAGGTGAGGACCAGCACACCAATCCCGACATGCTCCCGGGTGGCGAGGGGGCGTTGTTCAGCGTGCGGCCGGGAGGAAGTCTCGAGAACATGTTCATTGCGGTGGTCGACATCGCGTCCGGTCGCATCGACTCGATCGGCGTGGTCGGCACGGCAGCGGCGTTCGCCCGGCCGGGGCACCTGGTCTACACGGGTGCCGACGGGTCGCTGCTGGCCCAGCCGTTCGATCCCGGCGCACGGCGCACAACCGGTCAGGCCGTGGCGATTCTCGATGGGGTACTAGTACGGGGAGACGGGAACGGGGAGTACGGTGTCTCTGCCGAGGGGAGCTTGGTGTACTACCCGGGCGCCGGCGGTGGAGGTGAAGAGGACCTCGTACTGATCTCCGGCGGTACGCAGGAAACAGTGCCGTTACCACAGGGCGGCAACTTTGAGGACGTCGCCATTTCTCCCGATGGGAGGCGCATTGCGATACGGCTCGCAGATGTCAACGATGCCTCGGACCTTTGGGTCTTCGACCGCAATCAGGGCACGCTCCTACGACTGACAGTGGAAGGCGAAAACACTGCGCCCCGCTGGACGCCCGACGGCACCAGCATTGCGTTTCGGAGCACGCGTGGCGGCATGGATGGGATCTTTTGGAAACGCGCCGATGCCAGCGGCAACGCCGAACTGCTGTACGACGGGGAAGGAAATGCCTTCCCTATGTCGTGGCTCCCCGAAGGCGATGCTCTCATCTTCATCGAGAACCGTGGTGAGGGGAGCTTGCTAGACATTGGGCTGCTCACGCTGCGCGATACGACGGTACGGTGGCTGGTCGAGAGCCCGTTTTGGGATCGCCAGCCACAAGTAACTCCCGACGGTCGGTGGTTTGCCTACACGTCGGATCGGTCCGGCGATGCCGAAGTCTACATCCAGGCGCTTTCGGGTGAGGGCGGGCTGTTCCAGGTGTCGATAGAGGGCGGATCGTCCCCGCGCTGGAGCCCGGACGGTCGCACGCTCTACTACAGCACCGGCCCACAGATCACGGCCGCGTCTTTGACCCTGGACCCGGAGATCTCGGTGACGTCACGCTCGGTCGTCGCGGAGGGGTTTTTCGATTTCAACTTCACCTTGACGAACTACGACATCCATCCCGTAACCGAAGAGCTTCTGATGATCCTGCAGGGCAGCGAAGAGCAGCAGACGAGCCTGGTGTGGATTCAGGGGTGGCGGGAGATCATCAGGGACATGGAGACGGGGAGATGAGATGAGCGGCTGCCGCGGATGATTGATACGAGCGCGGATCGGATCGAGATACAATTGGGCTGGCACGACAAGGAGCAATCCGCGTTCTCAAGAGTCAATCCGCGGCAGAGTCAATCCGCGTCAGTACCACGATCCTAGCGCAAGATAACACATAGTAGTACATTGTAACACATGAAGGATTCCCACGTCACCTTGCGTCTTCCCGGTGCCTTGGCCCGGACGCTGGCTCGGTGGGCCAAGCAGCGCGGGATGGCCAAATCGCAGGTGGTACGAGAGGCCGTCGCCGCGTACCTGCGCACGGGGCCCACCGCCGTCTCGCGCACGGTCACCGCCGCCGATCTCGCCGAGCAGTGGCGGGGCCTACCGCGTCTCACGCCGGAGGAGGCCACGGCGTTCCGCAACGATCTTGCCGAGGCGCGTGATGCCTTACCTCCCCCCGACCAGTGGGAGTGATCGTCGACACCTCGCTGCTCATCGCGGCGGAGCGGGGCACCGTACGCTTCGAGGACTTCCTGCGTTCCCTCGGGACGGAGACGATCGGCATGGCCGCGATTACCGCCTCGGAACTGCTGCACGGATGCCATCGCGCAACAGATTCCGGTGTCCGGGCGCGACGCTCGGCGTTCGTGGACGCACTGCTCGAGACGATTCCTGTTCTACCGTTCGGATTGGCGGAGGCGCGCCGGCACGCGCACCTTTGGGCTGACCTGGCACGTGATGGCAGGGCGATCGGACCGCATGACATGCTGATCGGTGCCACGGCCCTGGCGCGCGGAGATGCGGTTGGCACGCTCAACCGGCGCGAGTTTTCCCGGATTGCCGGCTTGCGCCTGGCTCCGGTGGAGCGCTTCGATGTAGGGAAAGGAGCTTCATGAGACTCATCACTCCGGCGTATCGGCATCATCGTTGGCTCGCAGCAACTCTCACACTGGGTTTGTTTGCCGCGCCGCTCAGCGCTCAGGATCCGGGTGGTCTCTTTTCCGCGGAGCAGGCGGCGCGCGGGGAGGGCATCTATCGGGCGGAGTGCAGCGTGTGTCACGGTGGAGACTTGGCCGGGGCCGCGGCGCCGGCGTTGACGGGCGATTTGTTCCAGCGCGCGTGGGCGCGGCCCAATCGTACGCTCGACGATCTCTTCTACATTGTGCGGACGACGATGCCGCCCGGACAGACGGAACGACTCACGGATCAGCAGCACATCGATGTGTTGGCGTACGTGCTCCAGCAGAACGGCGTGCCGACAGGGGGCCCGGAACTCCCGACCACATCCGAGGTTCTTTCGGCGGTGCGCCTTGCGGATCACCTGGGAATGACGACCCGCACCGTGACACGGGCACCGGCATTCCTGGAAGGACCCAACGGACTCGTGCCGACGGCCGACGGGCCATCGCAGCAGGACCTGAATGCGGCGGGAGACAATACGCGAGACTGGCTCTATCAGACACACGACTACACCGGGCGCCGCTTCGTCTCGCTCACGCAGATCAATCGCGACAACGTCGGCGAGCTGAAGCTGGTGTGCGCGTATCAGATGGGTGACATCGCCAACTTCCAGACGAACCCCATTATCGATCGCGGCGTGATGTACCTGACCACGCCTCATGTCACGGTCGCGCTCGACGCGACGACCTGCCGTCCGAAATGGCGACACCAGTGGGAGGCACAGGATCGGGATGTCTGGTTGAACAACCGCGGCGTCGCCGTCAAGGACGGTCGCGTGGTGCGTGCCACGTCAGACGGGTACCTCTTCGCGCTCGATGCGGCGACCAGTGGGTTGCTCTGGGCGCGGCACGTGGCTTCCGCGGATCTCGGCGAGACCTTCACGATGGCCCCGCTGATCTATGAGGACCTGATCGTCATTGGCCCGGCCGGTAGTGAGAACGCGGTGCGGGGGTGGGTCGGCGCGTTCCGACTGCATGACGGCATGCCGGTCTGGCGCTTCAACACAGTGCCCGCTCCCGGCGAGCCGGGCTCGGAGACCTGGGACTACCCTCCCGACATTCCGGTCGGAGGCGGTGCCGTATGGACGCCGTTCACGCTCGATCGCGACCGCGGGCTGGTCCACGTGGCGGTCACGAACCCCGCACCGGACTTCCCGGCCGCATTGCGTGGCGGTGACAACCTCTACACCAACGCCATGGTCGCGCTCGACGTGCGCACCGGCCGACTCGCGTGGTACGACCAGCTCGTTCCCGCCGACGACCACGATTGGGATCTCACCCATGTGGGCCCGCTCTATCGTGCGGAAGTCAATGGCGTCGCGCGCGACCTGATGGCCACTGTGGGCAAGGACGGTATTCTGCGCGTGCTCGATCGCGAGACCCACGAGCGGCTGTTCGAGACACCGGTCACGACCATCGACAACGCCGAAGCGCCGGTGACCACCGCGGGCACGCACGCTTGCCCGGGCATTCTCGGTGGTGTGGAGTGGAATGGTCCCGCCTACAATCCCGAGACAAACATGCTCTACACACCAGCCGTGGACTGGTGCGGTACGTTCACGCTCGCGGACACCGTGCGGTACATCGAAGGCGAGAACTACCTAGGCGGCGAGTTTCAGTTCGACGATGCTTCACAGGGATGGGTCACAGCGGTCGATGCGTCGGACGGGTCGGTGCGCTGGCGATATCGCTCCGATCGGCCGATGGTAGCAGCGGTCACGACGACAGCCGGCGGGCTCGTCATGACCGGAGAGCTCAACGGTGACTTCCTGGTGCTCGACGCGGCCACGGGCGACGAGCTGTATCGCTTCTACACGGGCGGACCGATCGGCGGCGGGATTGCAACCTACGCGATCGGCGGCAAGCAGTACGTCGCGGTGATGTCGGGAATACCGTCGTCGTTCTGGGTGGACGAACACGCGGGCGCGCCAACGGCGTTCGTGTTTGCGCTTCCCTGAGAAGAAGCCTCGCGTCCGTCAGCCACGGTAGTTACCGAAGTTCAGCTCAACGCCGTATTCCTGTGTCTTGAGAAACTCGATGACCTCCTGGAGCGTATCGCGCGACGGGCTCGTCACCCGCACCTCGTCGCCCTGAATTGCCGCCTGCGTCTTCTTGAGTCCTTGTGCCTTGATGTCCTTCACGATTGCCCGGGCCGTATCCGTCGGCAGCCCTTGTGTCAGGGTCACGTGTCGACGCACTCGGCCGCCCGACGCGGGCTCGTCCTCGCCGGCCGTCACGTTCTGGAGCGGCACCTTGCGCCGGATCATCTTGTTCTGGATCACGTCCCACAGGGCGTTCATGCGGAACTCGTCGTCGGCCTCGAGAGTGATCACCGCCTTGACCCGGTCGAACTCGACAATGCACTTGCTGCCCTTGAAGTCGTAGCGCTGCCGCACCTCCTGGCGCGCCTGGTTGAGCGCGTTATCGACCTCCTGGAGATCGGCGCCTGTGGACACGTCGAACGACTGCTGCCCGGCCATGCGGTATCCTCCATTACGTGGAATAGGTGGATGCGCCAAGGTGCAACATAGTGATCCTCTCTATGCTTGCATCTGTATTACAAAAGACTACATTGTAACACATGAAGACATCTCACGTTACCTTGCGTCTCCCCCGTGAGCTGGCGCGGGCGCTGACGCGCTGGGCCCGGGAGCGCGGCGTGGCCAAGTCGCACGTCGTGCGCGAGGCCGTGACCGCCTATTTGAACGCCGGGCCGGCTGCGACTCCGCGCCAGCTAACCGCCGCCGCACTGACTGAGCGATGGCCCGAGCTTCCGCGTCTCACGCCGAAGGAGGCCGATGCGTTGGCCGACGATGTTGCCGCCGCCCGTGACGCCTTGCCGGCTCCCGGCTCATGGGAATAGTCGTTGACACCTCGCTGCTGGTCGCCGCCGAGCGGGGAACGGTGCGTTTCGAGGACTTCCTGCGTTCACTTGGGGCGGAGACGATCGGTATGGCCGCAATCACCGCCTCAGAACTGCTCCATGGATGCCACCGCGCGACCGATCCCGGTATCCGGGCGCGGCGCTCGGCGTTTGTGGACGCGCTGCTCGAGACGATCCCTGTATTGGCGTTCGGGATGGCGGAGGCGCGCCGGCACGCTCAACTCTGGGCTGACCTGGCGCGGGAGGGGATGGTAATTGGACCGCACGACATGCTGATCGGTGCGACGGCCCTGGCGCGGGGAGACGCGGTTGGCACGCTCAACCGGCGTGAGTTCGCCCGGATTGCCGGCTTGCGTCTGGCTCCGGTGGAGCGGTTCCGCTCAGGGAGCTGAACGCGTAATTACTCTCCCCCCCTTCATTACGAACCGAACTCTTCGCAGCGCGGAGATATCCATCGTCGGATCACCCTCGACCGCAATCAGGTCTGCCAGAAACCCCTCCACGACTCGACCGCGGTCGTCGAGCCCGAAGATCATTGCGTTGCCCGACGTCGCCGCCACGACAGCACCCGCGGCCGACATGCCGTACTCCACCATCAACTCCAGCTCCCCCTCGATCGTGACACCCGCCTCTTGCGCATTCCGGGGGGGGGGGGGGGCAGATTATTGCGTATCCTAGGTCGAATGTGCAGCGATGGTGTACGCGGGCTCAAGTGCGTTTAGCACGGCGAGTGGAGGAGCGCCCCCTTGGCGACGAGAGCGTCTCCTGACGCCACCATACGGGGAGTTCATACCCGTTCGGGATCAAGCTCCGCCGCTCGGCACGATCATTTGTGCGGATGCAACGCAGGACAAAGGCACCGAACTCGCCTCAATCTGTAGTCTAATCAGGGCGCGTCTGCTGTGGCCTTGGTGCGTCCCGTGTCTCCTGGCTAGAGAGCGATCTGAGCTTGTCGATTTTGTTGTTGACGTCGTGCCCTGCGTGCGAGGATGCGTCGCATTGAGCATTGAACCTCCGTGGCGTCACCCAAGCCGGGCCCATGTACTTGCCGCAGTGCGTGCTCGGGAGGCCCCATCAGCCGAAACCTTGGCTGGCTACGTGTCACGCCGCGTCCGACGCGACGACCTGCTTGACCCGTTGTCCAGACAGTTTCGTTGGGCGGTGGACGGGGTGCCCGACACGAGCCGCAGTCTATCTACGTACAGCAGGCTGTTCTCACGGGTTGGGTGTTTCACGGCTCGTGACTGGCGCACGCTGGCCCAAATGGCCTTGCTTGCGGGTGGCCGCGCCCACGGCTCCCCTGCTCCAGTCGAACCGAGAACGATCGATGCACGCGCGCGGCGCTTGCTCCGCCGCTCTTGGAGGAGCGTTTCCGCGTTGGCAGGATGGGAATGGGTTCTTGAACTGGCTCTACGAGTGGGCGGATACGTCTCCGATCCCGCCAACTCCATCAGGGGATCATGAAGATACGGCTCGCTTACGGTCGATATTATCGAGACCAACCGCCTGATGGCCGGCCGACGCACAATCGATGATAATCTGCTGGGACAGACGGGGTTGGCCGGAGAGCGCAATCCAACCGACCCCGTCAGCGGAGATCGAACTAGCAGAGGCAGCGTGGGGGGATCGTAGTGGTGCAGAACGCGGGGCCGCCGCAACAGCTCACACAGTCGAATGTGAACTCACCTGGAGGACTGCAATTCACGCAACTGGCGCTTGCGCTCGAGGAGGTTACCGCGGCCTGGCCGGTGCCGAGCCCGAGACTGACGAGCACTCCGATCGCGACCGCTACCCGTAGCGCCCAACCGATCCGATGACGAAGCATGCTTTACCTCCGAGATAGGGAAAATGGGAACACGAGTACGACTCACACCGTTTCAGCCGCCGGCGAGTACTGCCAGAACTGAATCGACAGTGTGTGGCTCGGTAAGTTCACCGGCCCTGCCATACAAGACTTCTCCGTCCTGCCCGACGACGATCGTCATCGGGACGCCTATCGCTCTGTAGATCCCTGCTGTCCTTGCGTCTGGGAACTGCAGCACTGGAACCCCGATCTGGTGAGCGGACACGTAGCGTCGTGTGGCATCGGCAGAATCAAGTGAGATCCCATACACCGAGAGGGATGAATTGGGCTCTTGTCGGGCACGGTGAACGATTTCCTCCCAGTAGGGAAGGGTCTTGAGACAGTAGGGGCACTCGGTGTTGAAGATTAGGAGTAACTGACGTTCGCCCGGTGCGACGTCCCCCACAGTCACGGAGTCACCGGCGAGCGTCAGGGATCGGAATGCCGGAACGACATGACCGGCATGTGGAATCCTGTTCTCGATTCGGAGACGTCTCACTTCCTGTTGCCATTGCGCGTTCTGCCGGGCGAGCACGACGATCAGGATTGACGCTGCCGCGAGTGCAGCGTAGCCGAGTGCCCCTACCACACGTTCCCGAACGGGCTTGCGAATATTCATCGTGTGCAAAAGATGTCACTGCACCCGCTTCCCGTACAACGCCCCACCTTGCAAACGTGCAACATCGAGAACATTGCACTTCTGCAAGGTTGTTGCTGACGGTGCGTGTTCGCTCTCGTGTAGCGGCACCCACAGACTACGCACGCTCGGCTCTATGCGCGCTCTTGGGCTGGTCGGGACGGCGGAATCTGTGTATGTTTTAGGTTGAGGGCATCGTGGAGGTCGGTCCATGTGTCGCGCAGGAAGATTGTCACACGTGATTGATGCAACGTGCCGCCTGCGTCACAAAGCTTCGGTCATGCTTCTGGTGAGCGCGCTGCTGACCGCCTGCGAGCACGAGATTACCCTCCTCAAACCTCTGCCCACCGCTGCGAGCCCGGGTGACGGTGACTCGGCAGCGGTTGACTCCACCGCGGGCACTCTACAAAGGGCAACCCTGACGATCCGCACGCACTTGGCGCCGGGAGACGCGGCGTTGGCCGCGACGTTGGGGTTACCGGACGGGGTACTGCCGGAGGCGGCGGTCACCGTGAGTCGGGTGGGCACAGCAGCGAGCACCGTGCAGGGCACTACGGACTCGGCGGGGGCTACGGAGTTCTCGGGATTGCTGGTGGGGCGCTACGACGTATCCGTTCTACGCCTCCTGTCCGCGGCCGAGCGCGCGCTACTGGATTCGAGTGACGCGGACGTTACGGGGTTTGCGGGCGGTGGGAGCGGGTCTGTGTCGGCCCCGAGCACCGAGTTCACAATCACGACGTCCGCAGGCCGGCGCGGGTCGCTCGTGATCAGTGAGTTGTTCCCGGCGATGCCGCGAATAGGGGACCAGGGCTACAACTTCGCGACATACATCGAACTCTATAACAACACGGACACGACGATCTACCTGGATGGCAAGCTCATCGGCATGGGCCCGTTCTGGTTTCGTGATTTTGGGCAGACACAGAAGGGGTTCTTTCCCTGTTCCCTCACGGTCCAGTGGCAGGATGACCCTGACGGTCTGTGGGCGCCCATGCTCATCCGCCTGCCGGGGAACGGGACCAGCTACCCGCTGGGGCCTGGCTTGGCCGCCGTCGTGGCCAGTGACGCGATTGATCACAGTGTCGTGGATCGCCGGTTGCCGAACCTCACGACTGCAGCGTTCGAGTCGGTGGGGTCGGCTGACGTTGACAATCCGTCCGTGCCAAATGCGAGGACGATCGTGTTGGAGTTCCAAACCTTGGGGCGTGGCATGATGTTTTTTGGTGTCGGTGGCGGGATTCATTTCGTGGCGGATGCGGTGGACCTGAACACCGTTCCGTGGATGCGCCCGGGCAGCTACAACAATCGCATTCCGAGAATCCCACGCGCGAAGATCCTGGACGTGTTCGCGTCCTCCATGACGCCCGCTCTCGAGGCTACCGAGGGAATGCAGACGCCGTTGTGCGATCGGTTCATCAACGAGGTGTTCGACCGCCAGCGCGCTGTGCTTTTCGATCCCGGGGAGATCGCGAGTATTCAGCGCAGGACAATCGGCCTGTTCGACGGGCGAGTCTTGCTCCAGCGAACGAAATCCAGCGCCGCCGACTTTATCTCGTCGCGATTGATCTCACCCGGTGTCGTTCGGTAGCGTTCCTCAGGTTTTTTCCCGGGGCGGACTGCTTCTCGCCTGCCTAGCCCTGTTCTGGACGACTGCCAGGGGTCAGGAGCGACCGGAAACGGGTCGCATCGCTGGACGCGTCACGCTCGCCGACGGGATGCCTGTGCCGGGGGCGATTGTCACAGTGGAAGGGACGGATCTCCGCGTGACAACCGACACCGCCGGGCGCTTTCACCTCATGCGTGTTCCAGCCGGTCCTCACGTCCTGCTCGTGCGGCGGCTCGGCTACGCACCTGCGCGCATTGGCGTCACTCTCCCTGCCGGTGGCTTGGTCACGGTAAAGGTGACCCTGGCACGGAACTGGCTTAACATGCCCCAGATCGTCGTCACCGCCGACCCGACGGGAAGGGCACGCGGAGAACTCGGCACTGCCACCGTAATTAACCGGGATGCGATCGAGCATCAAACCGCAACGAGCCTTCAGGGCATTCTCGAACTTGTGCCCGGGGTCCCGCTTCAACCTCCCGGACTTGCCACCGTTCAGCAGATCCCGCTCCGCAGCGTGCCCACCAGCACGCCCGCTTCGCTCGTGGCCGGTGGACCATCCGCGGCGGAGCTAGCAGCGTTCGGGACACTAATCGTTCTCGACGGGGTGCCGCTCTCGAACAATGCCAATCTCCAGACTACCGGGCCCCGTGGCGAGTTAGGGTCGTTTCTCCCAACAGGCGGGACCGGAGGCGTCGATCTACGGCTGATTCCGGCCTCGACCATTGAGCGTGTCGAGGTCATTCGCGGCGTTCCATCCGCGCGATACGGCGATCTCAGCCAGGGCGTGATCGTCGTCGACACGCGCGCTGCTTCGGTGGAGCCGGCGACGGGCGGGCGAGTCGATCCCAGGACGATCGAAGGGAACGCGATCTACGGCAGTGCGGTTGGTGTCGCGCAGCGGCTGACGACGAGCCTGGATGTGGCGCGTACCCGGCTCCAGCCCGGTCTCACGGCCGACGCCGCGACGCGTGTCGCGGCACGGGTGGCGCACCGCCTGCGCATCGGGCGGTCTGACGGGCCGGTAGAGTCTGCGCCGCTTGCACTCGACACGCGCCTCGACTTGGTGAGCTTGGTAGCGGATAATCCGGAACGCCCGGCCGTGTTCCCGGGGCGCGCCTCGTTTGGACGCGACCTCGGGTTACGGCTCTCCGAGCGGCTCCGGGTCGCCCTACGGGGTGGTAACAGCGCCACCGCGACGCTCTCGGCGAGCTATACACAGCAACGATCGAGGGTTCAGGCGTTGCGACTACGTGGCGCGCTGCCGTTCACCGACAGGGTGACTGAAGGGACATCCGTCGGACGGTTCGTCGAGGGGCAGTACCTGTCTCAGTTGCGGATCGAGGGTGATGCGTGGTTCCTCTACGGCCGATTGGAGGGAGACTTCCACGCGCATGTGCTCGGGGTGGATCACCGTTTCGTGACCGGAGGGGAACTGCGACGGGAGTGGAACGCCGGCGCCGGGTTGATGTTCGACATTGAGAGACCGCCGCAGGTGACCTTCAACGGCGTCCAAGGATTTGACCGCCCTCGCCGCTTCGATGTCATCCCACCGGTGGCGACGAGCACGCTCTACGCTGATGACCGACTGTTGCTTTCCGTGCTGGGGATGACGCTCGAGACACAGGTGGGGTTGCGTCTGGACCTTCTCCATTCCGGTACCCACTGGTTTTCCGACGTTCGGCACGCAGTGCTCCAGCCTCGCGTCAACCTCCAGCTCAGTCCGTGGCCCTGGATTCGGCTTCGTGGCGGCTTCGGTCGGACGGCCAAAACGCCGGCGGTTGGTAGCCTCTATCCTGCCCGGCAGTACTACGACGTCGTGAACGTGAACTGGTTTGCCAACGATCCCGCCGAACGTCTCGCCGTCCTGACGACGTTTATCAGGGATCCTACGAACTTCGGACTGGGGTTCGCAGTCGCGCGCAAGCAGGAGGCAGGACTGGAGATGGGCACCGGATCCCGTGGCCTGGCTCTCTCCGTCCTGGCGTTCAATGACCGTACGTCTGGCGGGGTGGGCTTCCGGTCGGTTCCTGGTTTCCTCGTTAGAGATCTGTACGATCTTGCCGATTCAACGTCGGGAACAGGCAAACCACCGTCGCTGATCGAGCCGCTCACTCGAGCGGACACTGTTCCGATTCTCCTCGGCCGGCCGGACAACGTCCTGACGCTCGACAGCCGGGGGCTCGAGGCTACGCTCGCCATTCCGGAGATCAGACTGCTCCACATCCGCCTGCACGTGCAGGCAACGTGGGTGCAAACGGAGTTCCGGGATGAGGGACTCGATTTCGGAGCAGCCTTTTCAGACTTTCAGATCGCCGGGAGCCAGCCGAGAGCACCGTTCTGGGAAGGTATCAACCGAACCAGCGAACGCGCGCTCATCACGTACCGGCTCGTCTACCACCGCCCAGACCTCGGCTTCGTGGTGACGGCTGTTGTTGAGCATATCGCGAAGGAGGTAACCGAGGATATTGCGGGTGTGGACCCGTTGAGCTTTGCGGGCTACGTCACCCGGACGGGGGACCTCGTTCCGGTACCTCGAGCCGAGCGGGGCAACCCGGAGTTTGCGGATCTCCAAGTCGCGCGTTCCGGCGTTACGACTGCGCGCCAGTCGACTCCCGCTGATTGGTTCCTCTCCCTTCAGGTGAGCAAGTCGCTTCCTTTCGGAGGCCGACTCGGCTTCTACGCGTTCAACCTGCTGGACCGGCAAGGGCGCATTACGGGTCCGCTCTCCGCGCGCGTCTTTCCCCGTCTGCAATTCGGTCTCGAGGTGATGATGCCGCTCGGGGCAGTTTTCGGGCTGAGCGAGCCACGCCCGTGATCAGAGGCGCGGTCGTCGTCGCGCTTGTGCTCTGGACCGGTCACGCGGCGGCCCAGGTTTCGCTGCTGCCCACGCGACACGTCGGAGGAGGAGGCCCGGCGTGGATGACCGGGTGGAGTCCGCTGATGCCGGTTGCGGATCTCGAGCGGCAGCTCCCGCATGCCCCTCCGTTCACCGACATGGTCGCCGGCACGACGCCGCGCATTGGGCTCTTTTGGACCGCTGGAAACCCCGCCGGTCTCGTTCACAACACATCGGAAGCGCACGCGGAACTGGGGATCGGTTTCGGGCGTGAGGTTGGAGAGTACCGACGACCCCAGGACCCGGACGACGTTGCCCTGACGCGCCTCTCCGGGATCGCCTGGCGGCGCGTGGGCCGGGGAGCCGCGGCGGGCAGAATCGTCGCGGAGAGTCGGGACATCGGGTCCGCCCCGTACGCCGCGCTAGTTGCTCCCTACGTGAGCGACCCGCTGGTCGTGACGGATACGACGCTCCCCGCCATGCGGCGTTTGGTCGCTCGACTCGAAGGTGCTATCGCTTGGGAGCAAAGATGGCTGAGCGTCGGACTGTCCGCTGGCGCGGATGTCTGGGATAACCGGACGAGTGAAGTGCGGTTCCCACGCCTTGGTCGCGCATCGAGACCTGGGGTGGCTGCGGGTGTCGGCCTACGTCTGCCCGTCCTTCACGTTCGACTAGCTGGACACGTGCGGTGGATTGGCGGGAACGAGACAGTGCTCCTCGCTGCCCAGCCGGACGGTGGTACAGTTTACCTCTTGGATGGCTATAGCGAACCGGATCCCCGTCGCGTGGTACCGCCCGGAGTGTTGTTTCGGAGGATCGACCGCGATGCCCTCGCACTCGGCGGCGGCCTCGAAGGCAGACTCCTCGGGGTGCAGTGGGTCATGTTTGCTCAACGCGAACGGCGCACCGATGAGCACCTGAGCGTACGCGATGAGGCCCCACCAACGGACCGCTGGCGCGCACGAGGATCGACCTACGGGCTGGCGGCACAAGGCACAGGGTTGAGGAGACGCCTGTTAGTGACGGCGTGGGTGCGGCATACGGGGCTTACGGGCGACGCAACCCGAGCGGACCTCAACGAAGCAGTGTTCTTCCACGCCGACGAGGATGTGACCCAAGGATCTCTCGAGCTGCGGTACGTCCCACGAAAGTTGCCCTGGCGTGTGACCGCAGCCTTCGTTGTCATTCGCGAGCGACGCATTCGGAGTGACTTTATTGCCGACGTTCGTAGCGAGATCCGTTCTTGGGCCCCGGGGGGTAGGGTAGAGGTTTCACGCCGGTTCCGGTCGACTACCGTGAGTGTCGGCGTCGCGGCGTCCGGGTACATGCCTGTTGCGGTGATCCCGGATGCTTCCGCAATGGGGCCTGTCTACCGGACTCTTGTCGCTCAGGAGTTGGCACTGTATGCGCTTCGAGCAACATCGGTCGCCGCAACGGTCGGCGCGGGCTACCGCATTAGGCGTACCACGCTCGCGCTCGTCGCAATCGCCGCGCGCTTGTCGGAGCGAGGGAGGGAGGTGACCAATCTAGCCTTTGCTCCAACCGGTTCGCGCACGCAGTGGCGACTGTCATTTCGCGTGATTCTCGATCGCTGACTTCCAAGAGAGAACGGAGGCGACGAGGAACAGCGACTAGCGACTTCCAGACTACGGATTCCGTGACTAGAGACTGAGTACGCATATCGCTCGCCAATCCCCGATCTCACATTGCTAGTCGTCTCGGATGACGCGCCCGCCTTTCATCACGAACTGTACGTCACGCAACGCGGAGATATCCATCGTCGGATCACCCTCGACCGCGATGAGATCCGCGAACATCCCTTCTCGAATCGATCCGCGATCGTCCAATCCGAAAATCCGTGCGTTGCCGGATGTCGCCGCCATCGCCGCATCCGCGGCCGTCATCCCGTAGTCGACCATCAGTTCCAACTCCCTCACATTGTCGCCGTGCGGAAACACACCCACGTCGCCGCCAAAACAGATTGTCACGCCCGCGGCCATCGCCCGCTGAAAACTCTCGCGCTTAGCGGTAATGCGCGCCGGCTCGGGATCGCGTTCCGGCCGCCAGCCGCCATACTGCATGATCGCGTGTCCCGCCGCGACCGTGGGGCAGAGCGCCACCCCGCGCGAGGCCATCAACTGGAACACTTCGTCCGTGCCGCCGTCGCCGTGCTCGATCGTTCTCACACCCGCAAGCGTCGCACGACGCATTCCCTCGGCGGATGCGGCGTGCGCCACGACGGAACGCCCGGAGCTGGTAGCGATCTCCACGATCAGCGCGAGTTCTTCCTGCGTGAACGTGGGGCGTGCCTCGCCATTGGGGCCCCAGCGATAGTCCGCGTACACCTTGATCCAGTCCGCCCCGCGCCCAATTTGGTCGCGTACCACCCGAATCAGATCGTCATGTCCGTCCGCGGGCTCGGCGCCAAGGGGAAGCGACCACTCGGGCGCGCCTCTTGGTCCGTAGCTGCCGGTGGCGACGATTGCGCGGGTCACGACGAGCAGGCGCGGGCCCGGAATGATGCCGCGTGCGATCGCCCGCTTGAGACCCACGTCGGCGTAGCCCGCCCCTTCGGTGCCCAGATCCCTTTCGGTCGTGATGCCCGCCATGAGCGTGGCGCGGGCCGCCGCCGTAGCGCGCGCCACGCGCAGCGCCTCACCCTCGTACAACACCTGATCGTTCCATGGCGTCTCGTTGTACGGATGGAGCAACAGGTGTGAGTGGCCCTCGATGAGACCGGGCATGAGCGTGAGGCCGTCCAGCCGGATCTCTGTTGCACCGCTCGGAATACGCACCGACCCCACGGGCCCCGCCGCACTGATCCGGTCGTCCTCGACCACGACTACCCAGTCGTCATGGAGATCCGCCGAGGTGCCATCGAACACGCGTGCGGGATGCAGCACGATGGTCTGTGCGTTCAGAGGCATAGCCAACCACGAGATGGCAGCCCCGACACACGCGAGCAGGAAACGTCTGGTCATAGTGCTGGTCATCGCAGGCTTGAGAGACACCGCAAGGTGCGCGCGTCCGCGTGCGTTCGCTACCCCGGGGTACCTTCCGGGATGGGGACTCGCGCAAGCACGTCCGGTAGGCCATCTTGGGTCCGACTCAACGTGGGAACGTCATGTGGCGTATTAGTGTTGAGACACGTGGCACCCGAGTCACGACAACCGAGCACCTGGAAGGCACCTTGAGAACGCTGCCGTTGCTCACCGCTGGTGCGGCACTGCTGAGCGCAACTTCGCTGCCGGCGCAGGAATCGACCCGCTATCAGAGCTTCGATCTGAGCCGGGCGATGATCCGGGACTTCACGGTCTACCAGCCATTCCGCGTTACCGGGACCGTGGCGCTGCGCGAGGCGTTGGCCGAGGGTACTCTGCGGCCCGAGACACAGGTCGCCATTCTCGAACGGAACGGCTGGCACTTGGCGTTCGTCATGGCGCAACTCCTCTACCATCACGCCGCGCAGGGCAAACGCAACGGCGAGCCGTGGCTCGTCTCGTTCTGACCCGTCTGCAATACCGGGGTCGGTCTGACTCCTGTCGTCGATGGTCAGGAACTGCATCTCGAGTGGCGCGGCCTCTACGATGGCATCTCTATCCTGCGCGACGACGAGACCGGTACGTTTTGGCATCACATTACTGGTAGAGGACTGTACGGGCCACTCGCGGGCAAGCGATTGGGTACACCGTCGAATCTGCTGCACACCACGGTCGAGGTGGCACTCGAGACGTATCCGGACATCGAGATCGCCATATCCGACCGACCGCTCGTGCGTGAGAACCGCTGGGCGCCGTTGCTGGGCCGCATTCCCGTGCTCGGCCGCGGCCTCCGTGCCACGATGGCACGGGAAGACGAACGCCTCCCCACCATGGAAATCGGCCTCGGGATCTGGACCGGCGATTCCACCGCACAGTTCTACACCATGGCGGCCATCAATGCGGCGGGCGATGCCCTGATCGATACGTTCGACGGGCGGCAGGTCGTCGTATACTTCGATCCGCGCTCGCGTTCGCTGCAGGCCGCATACGTCGATGCCACCTCCGCACGGTGGGAGGACGAAGTTCTCCTGTTGGACAACGGCTACGCGATGAGCGGAGGTTACTTTCTGGATGCGGACGGACGGCGTGTCGCGGTGGAGCGGCCGCTGCAGCAGTTTACGCGATGGTACGGGTGGGCGCTTACGTTTCCCGGGACGGAGATCTGGGAGGCAGAAGAATAGGGGACACGAGGCAAGGTGAGTAAATGCAGATTACTGATTGCAGATTTCAGATTTCAGATCTGTCGATCAATCTGCAATCACTATTCTGCAATCTGCAATCTGCAATCAGGAGGTTCATTATCGTGACTGGTCGAGTAATCCTATTTGCGCTGGTGTCGTGGCTCGTTCCAGTGGCTCTAACGGGGCAAGAAGCAGATCGCTGGGCCGATCTCGACACCACGCGCCTGTGGTTCAGCGACTCCACGATGTTCGTCCCCTTCCACGTCACCGAGACGATCCCGCTGCGGCAGGCGCACGATGACGGAACGCTGCAGGACGACGACTACGTCGTGATCCTCGAGTGGAACGGCGGCCGGCTGGCGCTCTCGATGGCGCAGACCGCATACCACCACGTTGTGCAGGGCGAAATGAACGGTGAGCCGTGGATGGTATCGTTCTGAGTGGTCTGCAATACCGGGGTCAGTTTGACTCCCATCGTCAACGGAGAAGTGCACCACTTCGAATCGCGCGGCCTGTACGATGGCCTGTCCGTCCTGTGGGATGAGGAAAGCGAGACTCTCTGGAATCATCTCACCGGTGACGCCATGACGGGTGATCTCAAGGGCGAGACGCTCGGCCCGCCCCACAATCTCTGGCAGACCAGGGTAGAGGCGGCGCTAGATGCGTATCCCGGCATCGAGGTCGCGCTCTCCGAGCGACCCACCCGCCGCCGAGGACGGGCGCTGGATCCCAACGGCCGCAGGCGAGGAC
This sequence comes from Gemmatimonadota bacterium, assembly GCA_036679645.1. Classification (GTDB taxonomy): domain Bacteria; phylum Gemmatimonadota; class Gemmatimonadetes; order Gemmatimonadales; family GWC2-71-9; genus JADFNB01. Next base: position 101,660 of record JAZDCY010000015.1, read on the forward strand.
TGAGCCGCATGTTCCTCGGCACGATCGACCGGCAGGATATGCGGCGTGAGACAATGGACATTGGGATCGGCCTGTGGGCGACGGACAACGAGGTCGCAAAGTACTATCCCATGGAGACACTCGCCGAGGCCGACAATGCCATTATTGATACATTCAACGGGCGCCGGGTGCTCGTGTACTACGCGCCCCGCGTCCGTGCCCTGCGTGCTATCTACAGCCCCGCATCGTCCGTGCGTTGGGAAGGCGACGACCTGCACCTGAGCACCGGTCACGTGCTGCGTAACGGTGTGATGTACGACGCCGTCGGCAATGCGGTGGAGATCGAGGCGCCGCTTCAGGTGTTTACGAGATGGTACGGATTCTCCCTGACGTTTCCGGATACAGAGATCTGGAGACCATAAACGGGTGAGTACAGGGCAAGGCAAGTAATTGCAGATTACTGATTTCAGATTTCAGATTGCAGATCTGCACAGATCAATCTGCAATCAACTATTCTGCAATCTGCAATTCTCTGTCTGCCAGGAGGGGTACGCGTGATGCATCGAGTAGTTCTCTCTGCAGTGATGTTCTCGGCGCTCACGCCGCTCTCCGTCGCGCACGCTCTCCAGGGCGCCCGATGGGAATCGTTCGATTCCTCGCGCGTCATGATCCGCGACACGACATTCTGGATTCCCTTCCACGTTACGGAGACCACTCCGCTCCGACAGGCGATCGATGACGGCACGATCGGCAACGACACACGCATTCTCATCGTGGAACGCGGCGGAAACCGCGTCGCGCTCGTGATGGATCAGGCGGCGTACCATCACGTGATTCAGGGTGAGATGAACGGGGAACCGTGGATGGTATCGTTCTGAGTGGTCTGCAACACTGGAGTCAGTTTGACTCCTGTCATCGATGGCCAGGTGCACCACTTCGAGTCACCGGTGAGGCGGTGTTGGGACCCCTGAAGGGGCGGACGCTGGGATCCATAGGCCCCGTGTGGCAGACGACCGCGGAGGCGGGTCTCGCGGACTATCCCGACATCGAGATCGCGATATCAGATCGTCCCATCCGGGAGGGTGGGCGCCGCACGCTGTTCGATCGCGTACGCGGCCTCGGTCGCGGCTTTCGTCGCACCATGGGCAATGAAGATGCCCGTCGCCCAACCATGGATGTCGGCGTCGGTGTGTGGACGGAAGACCAAAGCCACGCAAAGTACTACTCGCTCGAAGACGTCCAGGTGGCGGGTGACGTCCTAATCGACACGTTTGCCGGTCGGCGCGTGCTGGTCTACTTTGCGCCCGGAGCTCGTTCACTCATGGTGGCCTATTCGCCGGCGTCCTCGGCGAGCTGGGAAGGCGATGACCTGCATCTCACCACGGGACATGTGTTGTCCCGTGGGGTGCTGAGGGACGCGCAAGGGAACCGCGTGGACTTGGATGCGCCGCTTCAGGTATTTACGAGATGGTACGGGTTTTCGCTTACGTTTCCCGAGACGGAGATCTGGAGACCATGAACAGGTTAGCACGAGATTAGGCGAGGAATTGCAGATTACTGATTGCAGGTTTCAGATTGAAGATCTGTCGATCAATCTGCAATCACTATTCTGCAATCTGCAATCTGCAATTTGCTGTCAACCAGTAGAGGCACGCCCAATGTCCCGATCGTTTCTTTTCCCCCTGATCCTATTAACGACTCTCTCACCTCGCGCGGAGCGGCTTGACGCCCAGGAGCCAGCATCCTGGGGCGATAGTCTCGTCTTCCACACGTTCAGCATCGCCGCCATCGATCCCGCGACCGGTGAGTCCGGCGTGGCCGTGACGACGCGCGTCGCCTGCGTTGGCAATGGTGTGCCCTGGGTGCGGGCGGGTGTCGGGGCGGTGGCGACGCAAGCCTATACGCGCGTCGACTACGGGCCCGAGCTGCTGGAGATGATGGCCAACGGCATGGCGGCACCAGATGCGCTGCGCGAGGCGACCTCACGCGACGAGCGTGCTGCGTGGCGCCAGGTGGGCGTGATCAAGCTCGATGGCTCGAGTGCCCAGCACACAGGCGATTCGACCAACGCGTATACCGGAGGTCGTTCGGGACCCAACTACGTGACGCAGGGGAACCTGCTCACGGGAGGCGATGTGCTAGAGGCGGTCGGCCGATCCTTCGAGTCGACAGAGGGCAGCGGCCGCCACCTGGGCGATCGGCTCATTGCGGCCATCGCGGCGGGGCAGGCCATTGGTGGCGACGCGCGCAAAGGCCGGTCGCAGTCGGCCGCGGTCGTGGTGGCGGATCCGCGCGAAGGCCGCTCCCGTCGGCCCGATCAGATCACCGTGAACATCAACGTGTGCGAGCACCCGACGCCCGTCGCCGAACTGCGCCGGCAATGGAACACGATCTCGCAGACGCTGGGATTTCGCCGACTCGAGCAATTCGGCGGTCGTGACGTGCTGCAGTTGCGCACCATGCTCGCCGCGTTGGGTCGCGTGGCGGCGTTGGGCGACCGGCCGTCCCGGGAGGCGTTCCTGTACGACGAGGAGCTCGTCGCAGGGGTCGAGGCTTTTCGTGAGGCGCAAGGGCTCTCGACAGCAGCGGTGGGATCGCCGCGCGGGCTGGTAGACGCCGAGACGATCGCTCACCTCTGGGCGGCGCTCGAGAGGGAAGGGAAAGCGGCGGGCGTCAGGCAACAATTGAGAAGATGGACTGCTGTGAGGCGGTAGAAACGATGTGAGATTACTGATTGGAGATTAGTGATTGCAGATTTGCCCCGCCCCGCACAATCTGAAATCTGCAATCTAGAATCTGCAATCTGCAATCGTTCTGGCTATGTGATCGGCGATGGCCATGATCGTAATCATCGGGTTCACCCCACTCGAGGTCACGAACGCGCTTCCATCGGCTACGTAGAGTCCCTTCACATCGTGCGTCTCCCCCGTCTCCCCGATCACCGACGCCCGCGGATCGCTTCCCATGGCAGCCGATGCCATCTGATGGAACGAGATGCACGACATGCGGAAGTTCCAATAACCGGTGCGGTCTGCGGCATCCATGAACTTCTCGAGCCAGTTGGGCTGATCGGTACGCGTGCGCGTGGGCGGCGTCTGTAACGTGTACAGCTCCTCCGCACCCGCCGCGGCCATCACCTGTGCCGCGGCCTTGATGCCTTCCCGCAGATTCTGCTGATCGTACCGCGACAGTTCGTAATGCACCCGTGGGCGGCCCGCCCGGTTCACGGCGACGCGTCCCGCATCACGATCCCGCGGCAGAATGCCGCAGATGCTCATGTTGCGGAGGCGCGAGATGTCATTACGCCACTGCTCTGCACCTTCCCACCCGAATGCACTCGCCGGCAGACCGAAGTGGATGGGTCCGGTCTCGAAACGGAATCCGTACGGTCCGTCGCGATACGCGAATTGCTCGGAGTAGCGGGTCTGGAGTGAGCCGCTCCACGGTTCGACGGAATCGGGGAACCAGCCCGCGACCCCGGAGGCAGGGTGCAGATGCAGGTTGCGGCCGATATTGTGATTGGTTAGGCCGGATCGTTTGAGCAGAGCGGGCGTGTAGATCGCCCCGCACGCAGATACCACGATGGGTGCACGCACCGTCAACCGGTGTGCTCTTCCGTCGGATCCACGGACCGTTGCCGCCACACCGGTCGCGTGACCCGCCTTGACGATGACGCGTTCGGCTTCACAGCGGACGATCAGCCGAGCGCCCGCGTCCGCGGCAGACGACAGATACGTACGCACCGTGGAGTTCTTGGCCCCGTGACGACAGCCGTAGCCACAGTAGCCGCACTCGAGTCCCTCGCGGCAGTCGGTCACGTTGCGCGGAATGGGTGCGACATGCCAACCGAGTTCCTTGCACCCGCGCTCGAGCAGCACGTCACGCTGTCCGGGCGTGGTCCACTCCGTCCCCACGTTGAGGCGTTGCAGCACGCGATTGGTCGACTCGGTGAATCGTTCGCTCGTGAAGAACGGCAGACCGGATCGCTCGGCCCACTCCTCGCGGATCGGGTCGGGGAGCGGGAACGACGTAGTCCAGTTGATGACCGTACCGCCACCCAGGCAGCTGCCTGCGAGAATCGGTAGCGACCCGCTCTGCGTCATGAGGGTTCCGCCATCCAGAAAGAGCGAGCGGAACATGTCGCCTTCGATCTGCGTCATGTCGCGCGAGCTGGGCGCCCCACCTTTCTCGAGCACTATGACGTCACGCCCAGCCTCGGCGAGCAGACCGGCCACGACGCCGCCCCCGGCGCCCGAGCCCACGACTACCACGTCGCAGCTGAGCGTCGTGTCCTTCTCGATCGAGAGCGTAGCCAGCGGATGAATCGTGTCAGGCGGCTGCGGCAGCGGGCCCGGATACCCGACCGCATTCCAAACCGGGTGAGAGCCGCCTTCGGTGGGCCAGCAGGCGTAGGCGAAATGCACGAGCCGCTTGAGTGCCTGAAACCCCGCACGCTTCAATTCGAGACGTGAATGCGCCCATCCCCGGAGCACGTGTTCCCGGTCGACGGCCGTGCGCGCAGTGAAGCGGTGGAACCCGTCTCCCAGGACCATGCTGGCCAGGCGCGAGTCGAGCACGGTGAGCAGGGCGCGCAGGCGCATGCGGTCCTGCGGGTCGGGCAACTCCGCAATTAGCCGCTCGACGCGCTGGAGTGTTCCTGCCTCGAGTGCGCCGGTGGCGTAGAGTTGATGTGGATCGTCGCTACGGACAATCGATGGCAGCAGCGTGTGGCAGACCGCGTCGAGGACGGTGCGCTGGTGCGTGGAAAGCTCCACGCGATTTGAGATTACTGATTGGAGATTGGTGATTGCAGATTTGCCCCGCCCCACCCAATCTCCAATCTCAAGTCGTCACTGTCGCGTCACGCCCACGCCAATCCTATACGTACCGACCGACGACTCTCCGAAACCGGCGGCGCCCACGAGGTACGTCCCCGCCCGCAGGGTCGCGGTGATCTGCGAGTTGGTGCCTTCTCCCCCGTCATCGTCGGTAAGCGGCTCCGCCAGACCCGGACCGGATAGGAACAGATACGTGTCGAACTCGCTCGAGCGCATGGACACGGTGATCCGCACGCTCGACTGTACGCGCAGCTGCCAGATCTGCACGTGCCGTCCCTCGAAGATGGGATCGGTCGCGCTGAGCGTCCCGCTGGCACTCGTGCCCGACGTGAGCACGCGTCCGGTCGCCCGGAGCTGTTCCAGACCGGCCGGTGTTGCGACGGTGAGCGTGTAGGGTCCACTCGTCCCGCTGCTGTAGGCGCCGGCCAGCACGTAATACGTGCCGCCCTGCGAGAGCGTCGTCGCGATGCGCGAGCCATTACCGTCGCCCCCATCGTCGTTACTCAGAGCATCGTCGATCCCGGGACCGGCGAGGTACATGTACGGGTCGATTGCGTCGGACCCGAGTGTGATCTCGACCCGCGTGCCGGGTGCCACGCGCAGGGCCCACGCCTGTACCTGCCGCCCGCTGAACGATTGGTCGTTACCCGTGAGGGTACCAGTTCTGGTCTGCCCCACGGCGATCGTGCGGCCATTGGTAGGGAAGGTCTCGGTTCCCGGTCGTGCTACCGATAGCGAATACGCACCCGTTGCGCCCGCCGTGTACTGGCTGGCGATTACCCGGTAGGCGCCGCCCTGGAGCGTCGTGCGGATGCGTGCGTTCCTCCCGCCGCCTCCGTCGTCGTCTGTTGCCGGTTCCGATAATCCGGGGCCGAGGAGGTAGAGGTAGGCGTCGTAGTCCTCGGAGCGGAGGGTGATGTCTACGCGCGTTCCCGCGGCCGCGCGCAGTTCCCACGCCTGCACGTGCCGTCCCTCGTAGGTCGGGTCGTTCCCGGTGAGCGAACCGGTTACCGTCTGGCCCATCGTGAGCAGGCGGCCGCCGGTCGGCAGTGAGGCCAGCGAAACCGGGGCGGTCACGCCGAGGGTGTATGCGCCGGTGGCGCCCTGGGCCAATGTGCTTGCAAGGATCGTGTACGTCCCCGCCTGGAGCGTCGTGCTGATGCGCGAGTTGAGGCTCCCGGCGCCGTCGTCGTTCTCGAGCGGCTCCGTGAGCCCCGGGCCCGTGAGGTACAGAAACGCGTCGAAGTCCGTCGAGCGCAGCGTGATGTCCACACGCTGTCCCGCGGTCGCTTGCAACGACCACGACTGCACGTGGCGGTCCTCGTAGAGACGATCAGAATCGCTGATCGTCCCGTTGACCGTTTGACCGACCCGAATTGTCCGCCCGGTGGCACGCCGCGCGGCCGGCGGTGGTGGTGCGGGGCGCGTGCGTGCGCGTGCTGTCTGGACCGGGCGTGCCGCGTACATCACGGTCATGCGTTCGCCGGCGATGACCTCGATCTCCAGCGTCTTGTTCTCGAAGCCTGGCGCGCGTAGCTCGATCTCGTGGCGACCCTCCGGCAACTGGAACGGCGCCTCGAGTTCTTCACCTTCGAACAGGATCGTGCCGCCATTCGGAAACCCGCTGATGTTGATCGTACCAAGCGTTTCCTCGTCCTTGGCTTCAGAATCGTCCTTCGTGCTGTCGCCTTCGGCCACCACCGTTGAATCCGGGACAGGGTCCGCGGTGGATCCACCGGAGGTCACCTGCCAGACGACCGCGGCGCCACCCACGAGCACGACGGCGCCCACTGCCGCCAGCGCCAGACGCGGACCCTTCTTCTTGGCTGCTACGGGCGAAGGCGACGGCTGCGGCGTCTCGGGCGTAGCGACGGTCCCGGGGATGGGAGGCGACGCACCCCCGGTTGCAGGACGCCGCAGCGGTTCGGGTGTCTGCAGCGGACGTGTTTCCGCCGCGGAGACCGTGGTCGGTATCTCCGCCGGTCCCCCGCGCACTGCCTGGAGCACCGCGGTCCCGAACTCGATCGCCGTGCTGTAGCGCTGCTCGCGTCGCTGCTCGAGCGCGCGGTCGAGTACCCGTTGTAGTTCGGGGGAAAACCCCGCCGCGGGAAGGGCGTCCTGCAGGCTCATCGGTTTTGATGCGAGTCGCGCGAGGAGGGCGTCCTGTGGCGTTTCGGCCTGGAAGGGAAGCGTCCCGGTCACCATGCGGAAGAACACGACCGCGAGCGAGTAGATGTCACTGCGGCCGTCCAGCACCACGCCCGAGACCTGGTCAGGGCTCATGTAGTCGGGCGTCCCGACGATGAATCCGGTTTGTGTCACCGTCTGCCCGCTCTCGCTACCCGCCACGGCCTTGGCGATCCCGAAATCGACGACCTTGACCACGTCCGAGCCATCCCGGCCCTTCGCGATCATGATGTTTTCAGGCTTGATGTCGCGGTGCACGATGTCCAGATCATGCGCCGCCTGGAGGGCGTCGCAACATTGGCTCATGATGTCGGCGGCGCGTGGGAGCGAGAGCGCCCCCTCGTTGTGCAGCAGATCGGCCAGCGACTCACCCTCGATGTATTCCATCACCATGTAGATGAGACCGTCTTCCGTCTCACCGAAATCGTGGATCATGCAGACGTTCGGGTGCCGGATCCGGGCGGCGTTCCGAGCCTCGCGCGTGAAGCGCGCGATTGCGGCCGGATCGGTCGCGAGCGACCTGTTAATGACCTTGATGGCGGCGAGTTGGCCCATCTTCACGTGCTCGCCCAGGTAGACGGCGCCCATGCCGCCTTGGCCGAGCTTCTTGGAGATGTGGTAGCGGTGAGCGAGGACCGTGTCGACGAGGTCACCGGCGGCCTGATCAGCGCGAAGGCTGGAGCCGTCGGCGGGGCAGAGCCGGAACTCGTCCGGCCATTCTTTACCGCAGGTGGTGCAGATCTTCATCGATCGAGAGTTGTACACGCCTGAGGTTGAGGTGTGTCAGCAAGATGGGTAATGAGGCGGTTTATGGCTAGGCTCGTAGGCGGTGGGATCTTGCGCCTGCCATGCAATGCATTACAATGCAGTGCATGGAAGAACAAGTCACTTTCCGGCTACCCAAGGCATTGGCCCGTGCGCTGGCTCGGCAGGCACGCCAGCGAGGTGTGCCCAAATCGCTGCTCGTGCGTGAGGCGGTCCACGCCTATCTAGGGCAGCCACTTGGGGGAACGCGCCCTGCCGCTGTGTGGGAGCGCATTGCGCCCTTTGCCGGATCGGTACGATCGGATCGCGCCGGTGCCGAGCAGGACGCGCTGACGCAGCGGCTACGGCAGCACAACTGGCGCGAGTAGCCGGACCGCCATGTCACGACGAACGGTACTCCTCGATACCGGGCCGATTGTGGCGTTCCTGGATGCCGCCGACCAGTGGCACGTCCAGTGTGCGGATGCATGGCGTGACATGGCTGATAAATGCGTCACCACCGACGCGGTCGTGACGGAGGCGTGTCACCTCATCGGTCGTAGTCGTGCCACCTCAGCGCTCGCGCTCGAGTTCCTGCTTGCCGCCGAGATTCCCATTCTGGGCCTCGAACGACCCCTCCATGAGTACGCCGCGTACCTGATGAACCGGTACGCCGATCTGCCCATGGACTACGCCGATGCGTCGCTCGTCGCCGTCGCCGATGCGTTGAAGATCAGCGCCGTGTTCACGACGGACCGGAAGGGGTTTCGCACGTACCGTCCCTCGCGGGGGTCGCACTTCGAGATCTTGCCCAGCTAGGATTCGGCGGGCAGGATCTGAAACGGGAACGGCCTTGTAGGGACTCGCGCAAACCCCGTTCTCGCTACATCTTACGTGCCGATGACCGCACCCCCACAAGTGCTTGCCGACACCCTCGCCGACCGATACCGGATCGGGGACGAGCTAGGTCAGGGTGGCATGGCTACCGTGTACCTCGCCCAGGACCTGAAGCACGATCGCAAGGTCGCGCTCAAGGTGCTGAGACCCGAGCTGGCGGCCGTGATCGGGGCCGAGCGTTTCTTGAACGAGATCAAGGTCACGGCCAACCTGCAACACCCTCACATCCTCGCTCTCTACGACTCGGGTGAGGCCGAGCAATTCCTCTATTACGTGATGCCGTACGTCCAAGGCGAGTCGCTGGACGACAAGCTGAAACGCGAGAAGCAGATCGGGGTCGAGGAGGCGGTGCGCATCGCGAGCGAGGTGGCGAGCGCGCTCGACTACGCCCATCGACAGGGCGTGGTACACCGGGACATCAAGCCCGCCAACATCATGCTGCAAGAGGGTCAGGCACTCGTCGCTGACTTCGGCATCGCGCTGGCCCTGACCCATGCAGGCGGCACGCGGATTACCGAGACCGGCCTGTCCCTGGGCACGCCGCATTACATGAGCCCGGAGCAGGCTACCGGCGACCGCGACATCGATGCACGCAGCGACATCTACTCGCTCGGCGCTGTGTTGTACGAGTCACTCGCGGGCGAACCGCCGCACACCGGCGGAACGATTCAGGCGGTGATCTCAAAGGTCGTGACCGAGGCTCCCAAGCCTCTCGGTGAGCTGCGGCAGTCGGTTCCGGTTCATGTCGGTATGGCGGTGGAGAAAGCACTGGCGAAGATCCCAGCCGATCGGTTTGGGACCGCCGCGGACTTCGCCGTTGCGCTCAAGGATCCCAAATTCACGCTGAGCTACTCGGCGACGGCGACCGGTGCGCCGGCTTCCACGTCGCCCAAGCGCGTAGATGGCTGGCTGCCGTACGCGATCGCCGCCGTTGCCGTGGTTGTCGGGGTCATTGCCGGCCGCGCCACGAAGCGCGTCGAGCGGGACGTGCCCCATGTAGCCCGCTTCGTCATCGACACGGACAGCACTCACCGACTCGTCGGTGCGCCCGCTAGCACTGTTGCGCTCTCGCCCGATGGTGCGACCCTCGTTTACTCGGGCTTCGGCCGCAGCGGGCTGCAGCTCTATATACGCCCGTTGGACGCTCTCACGGCCTCCCCTATTCCCAGCACCGAGGGTGCACTTGCTCCGTTCTTCTCGCCCGATGGGCGCTGGATAGGCTTCTATGCGGGAACCGTCCTGAAAAAGGTCGCTCTGTCCGGCGGCGCGCCGGTTTCGATCCCGAATGCGCCGACCTTCCTGTATCAGTCGGCAGCGTGGCTCGACAATGAGACGTTGCTGCTTACGACGAGCAACGGATCGATTCAGCGGCTTGACGGAGACGGGTCACTCACGACCGTAGCGACTCCCGACACGGCCAATGAGGAGACCGGGCTCTTCTTGAGCGGCGTGATAAGAAGCCGACGGATCATGCTCGGCATAGCTTCGACGCAAGGAGGCGTCAGCGGACGCGGTGTAGCGATCAACGTGGACACGGGCAAGCGGACCACGCTCATCGAAGCTCTGGTCAACGGACTCGCCTACTACGATGGCTACCTCGTGTGGGCACAGCCGGATGGAGGGCTGCTCGCCGCCCCATTTGACACAGACGATCTCAGGTTCATGGGTTCACCGGTCACGCTCGCTCAGGGCGTTCGCGTAACGGTGGGTGGTCCGGCGCAGTTCTATGTATCCGAGCGCGGTTCGCTGGTATACGTGCCAGAGTTCCCGTTCGATCTCGTTCTGGTAGATCGGTCGGGCCGATCGGAGGTAGTGACTGACATTCAGCGCCGCTTCCACAGCCCTCGCTTCGCGCCCGACGCGACGCACATCGCGGTGGACTTCACCCAACAGGGGACCCGCGACGTGTGGCTGTTGAACCTCGGTCAGCGAACACTGAGCCGTCTCACGTTCGATAACGACGGCCACGATCCGGTGTGGACGCCGGACGGGCGGAAAGTTGCTTACGCGACTTCGCGCAACGGCATTCTCGGGATCTTCCAACAGAATGCGGACGGCAGTGGTGTGGCTGAGTCGGTGTATGTGGGGACGATGGTCTCGACAGCGGGGATTTTCACCCCTGACGGCGCGCAGGTCATCACCCTTCCCATCGGGCCGACTGGTAGTGGAGACTTCGGCGTCCTCTCGCTCACTGGTGAACGGATCGAGGAGCCGTTGATCGCTACGCGGTTCAACGAGGAGTCACCGACCCTGTCTCCTGCCGGCCGGTGGTTGGCCTATTCATCGGACGAGTCTGGTCAGCCGGAGGTGTATGTCCGACGGTTCGCTGGCTCGGGAGCAAAAGTGCTCGTTTCTCAGAACGGTGGGGCGGAGCCGGTGTGGTCGCGCGACGGCCGCGAGCTCTTCTACCGCGGCTTCGATGACCGGGGACCGATGCTCGTGTCGGCCACGGTCGAGACCACGCCGGAGTTTCGCGTCCTTTCCCGTACGATGCTTTTTGATATCACGGAATACGAGCCGGCGAGCCCGCACGCGAACTACGACGTGTCGCCCGACGGGCAGCGTTTTGCGATGGTTCATCAGGGGCGCCTGTCCGAGATGGTGCTGATTCAGAACTGGACGGAAGAAGTCAGAAGGCGCAGTGGAGGGGAAGAGCGATGAGACGATCGTCCATCGCCCATCGTTCCCGCGCGCAAGAGCAAACATGAGCGAGATCACGGAGCGTCTTTCCACCGCGATAGCCGACCGCTACAAGATCGAGCGCGAACTCGGTCAGGGCGGCATGGCGACCGTGTATTTGGCGCACGACGTGAAGCACGACCGCAAGGTCGCTGTCAAGGTGTTGCGACCGGACCTGGCGGCGTCACTTGGGTCAGAACGGTTCCTGCGTGAAGTGCGCATCGCGGCAAACCTTCAGCATCCGCATGTGCTGCCGCTCTACGACTCCGGCGAGGCCGACGGCTTCCTGTTCTACGTGATGCCCTACGTCGAGGGCGAGTCACTCCGGGCCAAGCTCGAGCGCGAGGGTGAGTTGCCCGTAGCGGACGCCGTGCGAATTCTCAAAGAAGTGGTGGATGCCCTCGCGTACGCGCACGAGCACGGCGTAGTTCATCGCGATATCAAGCCTGACAACGTGATGCTGTCCGGACGTCACGCGCTCGTCACGGACTTCGGCATCGCAAAGGCCGTGAGCGAGGCGACGGGAAGGCAGGAATTGACCACCGCTGGCGTGGCCCTCGGGACACCGGCCTACATGGCTCCCGAGCAGGCGGCGGCCGATCCCCATGTCGACCACCGCGCCGACATCTACGCGGTGGGCGCGCTGGGCTACGAGTTGCTCACCGGGCGCCCGCCGTTCGTCGGCTCAACGCCGCAGCAAGTGCTCTCCGCTCACGTGATGACCGTGCCCGATCCCGTCACGGCCCATCGAGCAGCGGTGCCGGTGGCGCTGGCCGACGTGGTGATGCGTTGTCTCGAGAAGAAACCGGCCGACCGGTGGCAAAGCGCCGACGCCGTTCTGTCGGCTCTTGAGTCCGGGGCCACTCCGAGTCTGGGGATCACGCCGACCGATACGCGGCCCATCTCGGCGGTCGGTGTGCGCTTCGACCAGCGGAAAGTGCTCGTGCCCGCTGTCGGGCTGGTGCTCGCCATCGGCGCGATCGGGGTTGTCGGAGTGGTCCTGCGAGATCGCGCACCGGACGTTCCCGTTCCCGAGGTGTCCTCGTCGATAGTCGCCGTCTTTCCCTTCGCGGTGCGGGGCGGGGACACGTTCCAGTACTTGGGCGAAGGCATGGTCAACCTCCTGAGCACGAGCCTCAACGGTGCCGGCGCACTCAGGACAGTGGATCCGAGGGCTCTCCTCGGGCGCGTCTCCCGTAGTGGCGGACGCCCAAGCGACCCCCGCGAGGCCGCGGACATCGCGCGCGAGTTCGGTGCCGGCCTCTACGTGCTCGGCGACATCCTGGATGTCGGTGGAACGTTGCGTATCGACGGTGCGCTCTACAGCCTCGAGCGCGGGACTGAGGCGGTCGCGCAGGGGACGGCGCAAGGCGCAGCCGCGAGCATCTCGGAGCTGATCGACGAGCTCGCGGCGCAGCTCATCACCGGCCAACGGCTTGGGCCCGGTGGGCGCCTGACACGATTGGCTTCGGTGACGACAGCGTCCTTGGATGCGCTCAAGGCGTATCTCGAGGGCGAGATCGACTTCCGGCAGGGGCGAGACAACCGCGGCGTGGAGGGCTTCCAACGCGCCGTTGCGTTGGACAGTACGTTCGCGCTCGCGTATTACCGCATGAGCGTCGCGGCCGCCTGGGCGGGGCGGGCCGACCTGGCGACGTCGGCGGTCCAAAGCGCCCAGCGTTACCGCAACCGGCTCAGCGAGCGGGATGCACGACTGGTTGACGCGTTGCAGGCCTTCTTGAGAGGGAATGCGACGGCAGCTGAGGGTCTCTACTTGGCATCTGTGAGCACATATCCCGATGACGTCGAAGCGTGGTACATGCTGGGCGAAACGAGACGCCATTTCGCCCCACTTCACGGGGGCTCGATTCTCGATTCCCGAGACCCTTTCGAACAGGTTCTCCGATACGAGCCGGAACACGTCAGCTCGCTCTTCCACCTCGCAGAGGTAGCGGCCAAGGAAGGCGCTCGCGAGGAGCTGGACTCACTGGTTGGTCGTTTTCTCGAGCTATTTCCCAGCGCGGGCGTGGGGACCAACATGCGCATCATGGGTGCCTTCTCCCTCGGCGATGAGGAGCTTCGGTCGCAGTTGCTGGCGCGTTTCGCTGATTCTGCGCTTAGCGAGACTCCGATACGCGAAGTGGCGTCCTACTTGAGGAATCCCAAGGGAGGCTTGGCGCTCGCCCGACTCAACGCAGCTTCTACCAAGCCGCAGGCGTTGCGGATCCGCAGCGCACGAGATCTGGCCAACCTGTACCTCGGTCGAGGCCAGTGGGAGCGGGCACTCGACGCGCTGGCGGAGATTCGGACTCTGGCGTCGGACTCGCAGCTCGTGTACGCTGCGTGGCTTTCGCTCTTTCCGCTGTTGAGCACGTCGGAACGAGTGCTCGACAGCCTGTGGGCCGCATTGAGGGGCGTAGGTTCGCTGCCCGGGGTGCAATACGTCCGTGGGCTGTTGAGTGTTCGACGCGGAGACCGCGTTGCCGCGTTGCAGATTGCGGAACGGCTCGAACGGATCGGGTCGGACTCGTTTCAAGGTCGGCTGGCCGGCGATTTCAGCCTGATCATCCAGGCAGAAGTGGCGCGCCATGCGGGTGATGCCGCCCGTGCGCTCGCGCTGCTCGAGCAAACGATCGTGGAAGTCCCGTACGGTTCCGGGGGCGCCATCGGCTTCGCGACCCAACCGTATCATCGCTACAGCCGAGCGGGACTATTGGCCGAGGCCGGTCGTGCGACCGAGGCACTCCGTTGGTATGCGTCGATCGGTGACATCTCGTTGGAGGAATTCCCGTACATCGCACCCTCGCACATCCGGCGGGCCGAGATCTTCGAGCAGCAGGGAGAACGAGAGAAAGCCGTTGAGGAATACGCGGCGTTCCTCCATCTGTGGCAGGATGCAGATCCACAGTTCGAGCAGCTCGTGATTGACGTGCGCGAGCGGGTAGCGCGGCTACAGGCTGGGGGGCGACGATAGGTGGGTGTGTTGACGGTGCAATCTGCATTCTGCAGTTCACTGAACGTTCTCGTGACATGAGCGAGTTAACCCAGCGTCTTTCCACCGCGATTGCCGACCGCTACAAGATCGAGCGTGAGGTCGGTGCGGGCGGCATGGCAACCGTCTACCTGGCGCAGGACGTCAAACACGACCGCCACGTCGCACTCAAGGTGTTGCGTCCCGAGCTGGCCGCCGTGATCGGTGCCGACCGATTCTTGCAGGAGATCAAGGTCACCGCCAACCTGCAGCATCCCAACATCCTTGCACTGTATGACTCCGGTGAAGCGGACTCGTTCCTCTACTACGTGATGCCGTACATCGAGGGCGAGTCGCTGCGTGACACGCTGGATCGCGAAAAGCATTTGGCAGTCGATGACGCGGTCGAAATTGCGCGTGGCGTGGCGTCAGCGCTCGACTACGCGCATCGGCACGACGTGATTCACCGCGACATCAAGCCCGAGAACATTCTGTTGCACGATGGGCGGCCGGTCGTGGCTGATTTTGGCATTGCGCTCGCCGTCTCCACGGCCGGCGGTCATCGCCTGACCGAGACGGGGCTCTCGCTCGGCACACCGCACTACATGAGTCCCGAGCAGTCGATGGGTGACCGTGAGATCGATGCGCGGTCCGACATCTACTCGCTCGGCGCGATGTTGTACGAGATGCTCGCTGGCGAGCCGCCGTTCACGGGACCGACAGCGCAAGCGATCGTCGCCAAGGTCATCACCGAGAAACCGGCCATGGTCACCATGGCGCGCGACACGGTCCCGCGCCACGTCGCGCTCACCATCTACCGTGCGTTGGCCAAGCTGCCGGCGGATCGGTGGCCCTCCGTTGCCGCATGGCGAGACGTTGGCTGGCGTCCCGGCGGCGGCGGGTCGCCCGGGATGGCGTGCGTGGGTGACCGATCCACGGTCAGTGGCGCTTGTAATCGTGATGATTGGAGCGCTAGTGCTGGGGGTGCAGCGCCGATCGGACTCAGCCGCCGGTGCCGAGCCGATCAGCGCGAGCTTCACGGTAGCGTTACCGGCGGGTGAACGGTTCGTGACGGAACCACCGGCCGTTTCTCCCGATGGGCGGATACTGGTCTACGTGGTGCGAGATACCGCCGGACAGCGACTCCGCGTGCAGTCGCTCGATGCGTTCGGCTCACGCATCATCGATGGTACCGAGGGTGCGAGGCGCCCGTTCTTTTCGGGAGACGGCGCCCGCATCGGGTTCTGGGTCGGGGGCAGCCAGGTTGCTGTCGTTCCGATCGCGGGAGGTCGGCCGCAGATCATCGGCACGTTACCGGTATGGGGGGATCAACCGCTCTGGGCCGCGGACGGGCGCATCCTCGTGGGTCAGATGGGATCGGGAATCTGGGCGCTCAAGGAAGGCGGGGGCGACGCGGAGCAGGTGACATTTCTGGATACAGCTGGCGGGGAGCGCGGGCACCTCTATCCTCGTGCGCTCCCGGGTGGACGTCTCTTGTTCAGCGTCGTGACCGACTCGGGGTTCGGACTGGCGACGCAGGCGGCCGACGCGGCATCGCACGAGCGGCTCTCTCTGGCGTTGGAAGGCCCGGCCGAGTATGTGAAGCCTGGCGTGCTGGTATTTCGTGCAGCCGGCCGCGTACATGCGGTGGCCTTCGATCCGCATGCCGCTCGCGTCCGCGGAACGCCCGTGCCAATCGACGACGCTATCGCACCACGGTACCCAGACAGTTGGCGACGTGCTCCGGCGGTAGGAGGCGGCACGGCGGCATACATCGAGGTCCTGGAGGTCGCTGATCGTCGGCTGATGTGGGTCGACCGCGCGGGCGGGCGCACTCCCATTGAGGGAATTCGAGGTGACTTGCGCTGGCCGCGGCTGTCGCCCGGCGGCGACCGGGTGGCCGTCGGAGGCATTGACGGTACGCTGGATGAGGAGGACATCTGGGTGATCGACCTGGCCAGCGGTACCCGCGTCCGCCTGCTGGCCCCCGGTCTGTTCCACACAGAACCTGTTTGGACCCGGGACGGCACGCGGGTGACGTACTCCTATGAAGCGACTCCTTTCCCGTCGTTGGGATGGCAACCCGCTGACGGGAGCGGCCAATCCGAGCGAGTGCATGCTGCACCGTTCGAAGCCTGGGCCACCGACTGGTCACCCGACGGGTCCGAACTGCTTTTCTACGGCACGGGCGGCGTACCGGCTGTCGATGATATGTTCGTGGTCGATCTCGACGGGAACCGGCGCGCGACCGTTGGCGGGGCGGGCGATCAGCGTGGCGGCCGGTTCTCTCCCGACGGTCGGTGGATTGCCTACCAGTCGAGCGAGACGGGTCATTACGAGGTGTACGTGCAGCCGTACCCATCGCTCGATCGGAAGTGGGCGGTGTCCGTAGGTGGGGGGACGGAGCCCGTTTGGGCGCCGAATGGACGCGATCTGTTCTTCCGAAATGGAGATCGTTTGATGGTCGTCTCCGTCAGCGCGGATTCGACATTCGCTGCGGGTACTCCCACGGAGTTGTTTCGTGGCGTGACGTTCAACGACCCCGCCGGCGATCAGAGTTATGACGTGAGTCCCGATGGCCGGCGTTTCCTGATGATCGATCCGGGTCCGGAGTCGGCGGTCGAGCTGCGAGTGATCGTCAATTGGGGTGAGCGGCTCGCGGCGTTCCTTCGTGAGCGACAAGCGGGTCGAGACTAGATGAACGAGATCACCGGCGTTCCCGCGCTAAAGCACGGGCTCGGCGCTGCGCGGCGCGTCCTGAAGGACGCGAGGGCGGAGAGCCCTTCAGGGCCCACCGCGGCCCGCAGGGCCGCGCCGAGCCGGGGCTTCAGCCCCGGAACCGCGCACGGAGGCGAATGGCGGCGCGTCAGCCCCGGAACACCGCGCAAAGGCAGATGCCAATGAACGAGATAACGGGCCGCGTCAAAGCCGCCATTGCCGATCGCTATCGCATCGAGCGGGAAATCGGTGAGGGCGGTATGGCAACCGTCTACCTGGCGCACGATGTGAAGCACGATCGCAAGGTCGCGCTCAAGGTCCTGCGTCCCGAACTGGCCGCCGTGATCGGCGCCGAACGCTTCCTACAGGAGATCAAGGTCACTGCCAATCTCCAGCATCCCCACATTCTCCCGCTCCACGACTCCGGCCAGATCGACACGTTCCTCTACTACGTGATGCCCTACGTGGAAGGGGACACGCTGCGCGACAAGCTCGATCGCGAGAAGCAACTGGGCATAGACGACGCGATCGAGATCACGCGGAACGTCGCCTCGGCGCTCGACTACGCGCATCGGCAGAACGTGATCCACCGCGACATCAAGCCCGAGAACATCCTGTTGCACGATGGGCAGGCGTTGATTGCGGACTTCGGCATTGCGCTGGCGGTGAGTGAGGCTAGCGGCAATCGGCTGACGGAGACGGGGCTATCGCTTGGCACGCCGCACTACATGAGTCCCGAGCAGGCAATGGGCGATCGCGAGCTGGATGCGCGCAGTGACATCTACAGCCTCGGCGCCATGCTGTATGAGATGTTGGCGGGCGATCCACCGTATCAGGGGAGTACGGCGCAGGCGATCGTGGCGAAGGTGATCACGGAGAAGGCGCCGCCGGTCACGGCGATACGCGATACAGTCCCCTCACATGTAGCGGCCGCGATTCAAAAGGCGTTGAGCAAGTTGCCGGCGGATCGGTTCCCTTCGGCGGCGGCCTTTGCGGAGGCGCTCGTGACACCGGGCGCCGTGCCGCTCACCCCAACTGTGGAAGCGGGTGCGGCAGTGCCCGCGCGCCGGCGTGACTGGCGCGCGATCGCGCTCGCCACGGCCCTCGTCCTGATGACCGGGCTTGCCGCTTGGGCAACGTGGCGGCCTCGGCCACCGCAACCCGTGTCGCGCTACAGTGTGCTCCTGCCCGCAGATCAGCGCATCGGTGGGTTCTTCGCGCGCATCGCGATCACGCCAGACGGATCGCGATTGGTCTATAGCTCCGGTTCGGGACAACAGACGCAGCTATGGGTGCGGGAGCGCGACGATTTGGAAGCGACGCCGCTCGCAGGGACGAATGGCGCGTTCGCACCGTTTGTCTCTCCCGATGGAAGCCGGGTCGGGTTCTTTGCGGGTGGAGCGCTGAAGGCGGTGTCGCTGCGTGGTGGCCCGCCGATCACACTCGCCGACACCCTTGTCGGCGGCGGCGGGGCCACGTGGAGTCCCGATGGTTTCGTGTACGCCGAAGCAGCCGGCCCCAACCCGCTCGTGCGGGTCTTGGCATCGGCAGGTACGCCGGAGTGGTTTACGCGTATCGACTCGGCAAACGGTGAAATAAATCACATGTTTCCCGTCGCGTTGCCAAACGGCAAGGGTGTCCTCTTCCGAGTTGGACGCGGGAGCACGGCCCGGGAGTCGGATATCGCGGTCGCGGAGACGTCCACCGGCACCCACCGGATCCTCGTACGTGGAGTGTACGCGGTGTACGCCCGGTCCGGCCACCTGGTGTACGTCACGGCGGACGGGACGCTCCTGGCCGCACCATTCGATCAGGATGCCATGGAGCTGACCAGTGAACCGACGGCGCTCGTGAGTAACGTGGGACTTCGCGTTCTCAGCCAACCAGACCTCGCCATCGCAGACGATGGGACCCTCGTGTACACCAGTGGCGGCGGCGGGGGCGTTGGTGGGGAACCCGTCTGGGTCGACCGTGACGGTGGTGCCGAGGCGGTGGCGCCTTCCTGGACCAGCTCGGCGGGTGCGCTCGCGCTGTCACCTACGGGGACACAGCTGGCCGTTGCGATCCTCGGAGATGGCGAGTCGAGCATCTGGGTGCGGCAGCTCAGCCGGGGCACGGTATCAAAGCTGACCTTCGAATCCAACAATATCCGCCCCGTGTGGACACCTGACGGCCGCGACATCGTCTTCAGCTCCGACCGCCGTGGACAACTCGACCTCTACGTTCGTCGGGCCGATGGCACCGCACAGACGGAACTGCTGCTGGATCGACCACGTGTCGCCCAGGAATCGCGTCTGACGCGCGACGGTGCCTGGCTCGTTTACCGCGAAGGTGGGGGGCCGGACAGCGATCTCTTTGCGCGTCGCACCAGCGGTGATACCACTCCGGTGCCCCTTGCGGTGACCGAGTTCCAGGAGACGACTCCCAGCGTATCGCCGGACGGACGCTGGTTGGCGTACGCCTCGGATGAAACCGGCCAGTCCGAGGTCTACGTGCGACCGTTTCCGGATGTGACGAGCGGAAAGTGGCTCGTATCGTCCGAGGGCGGGTCGGAGCCACTGTGGTCCCGTGACGGCCGGGAGCTGTTTTATCGGAACGCCAACAACGACATGGTCGCGGTCGAGGTTTCTCCCGAGAGGGCACCTCCGACCGGCCAGCAGCGCGTGCTGTTCTCCGCTAGCTCGTATGTGGCGGATGTCTTTCACCAGATGTACGACGTCACACCGGACGGCGAGCGGTTCGTCATGCTGCGCGTCGGCGGCGAACAGGCAGATGATTTGCAGCTCATCGTGGTGGAGAATTTCTTCGAGGTGCTGAAGAGTAAGGTGGGGTGGTGACCCGCGCGCGGAGGGAATGCTCGAGCGGAACCGGCGTTGTTCCCGCGCTGAAGCGCGGGCTCGGCGCTGTGCGGCGCGTCCTGAAGGACGCGTGGGCGGAGAGCCCTTCAGGGCCCACCGCGGCCCGCAGGGCCGCGCCGAGCCGGGGCTTCAGCCCCGGAACGGGGCGCGGGGGCCAACGCCGCGTCCTCAGCCCCGGAACACCGCGCAAAGGCAGATGCCAATGAACGAGATAACGGGCCGCGTCAAAGCCGCCATTGCCGACCGATACAAAATCGAGCGGGAAATCGGTGAGGGCGGCATGGCCACCGTCTACCTGGCGCACGACGTCAAACACGACCGCAAGGTCGCGCTCAAGGTCCTGCGTCCCGAACTCGCCGCCGTGATCGGCGCCGAGCGATTCCTGCAAGAGATCAAGGTCACCGCCAATCTCCAGCATCCGCATATTCTCCCACTCCACGACTCCGGTCAGATCGACACGTTCCTCTACTACGTGATGCCGTACGTGGAGGGGGACACGCTGCGCGACAAGCTCAAACGGGAAAAACAACTGGGCGTGGACGATGCGATCGAGATCACGCGGAACGTAGCCTCGGCGCTCGACTACGCGCACCGGCAGAACGTGATTCACCGGGACATCAAGCCGGAGAACATCCTGCTGCACGATGGGCAGGCGTTGATTGCGGACTTCGGCATCGCGCTGGCGGTCAGTGAGGCGAGCGGGAATAGACTGACGGAGACGGGGCTCTCGATTGGTACGCCGCACTACATGAGTCCCGAGCAGGCAATGGGCGATCGGGAGCTGGACGCGCGCAGCGACATCTATTCGCTAGGTGCAATGCTGTACGAGATGTTGGCGGGCGATCCGCCGTATCAGGGTAGTACGGCGCAGGCGATCGTGGCAAAGGTGATCACGGAGAAGGCGCCACCGGTGACGGCCGTGCGCGATACGGTCCCCTCGCACGTCGCTGCGGCAATTCAAAAGGCGTTGAGC
>JAZDCY010000016.1:0-161614 GCA_036679645.1 Gemmatimonadota bacterium
CGATCGAGCGCGAGCCGAAAGACCGCACCCACGAGTGGATCTCCGCGGTGTGCTATCTGCTCGGCGCGCGGAGTCGAAGATCCGGCGTCGGGAATGAATGCGTACCCGAGGCCGGGAACGTCCGTGATCAGGCGGTGCTCCCCGCCGGGCATCGAGACGACATCACTGCGGCCGAACGGTGACGCGTTGAACACGAGCGTCCCGCTCACGGGAAACGCAAAGCGCCGCGCGATCCCCTCGAGCGTCGGATCGGCGGGCGCGATCAGGCTGGCGAGCGGCGCAAACCGCTCCCGAGCGCGGTGTGCGCGTTCCCGGAGGCGGTCATCGATGTCGCTCCGGAGCACAGAGACGCTGGCGACAGCGGCGCTAGCCGTCACGGATGTCGGAACCGAGGCAACCGTCGCGACCGGCCCGGTTGGCTCGCCGATCTCGATATGAGGATACGCATATCGCTGGTTCCACTGCTCGACCGTCGCGAGCGCGCGCACAGCTACCTCGATGTCGTCTCCCACGATGACGGTGACGGCGGTGTCGCCCGCGTCAAGGCGCGCGAGCCACGCCTCGATGCCGGCCGTCAGCGCACCCGTCCCGTTGTCGATCCCCACCGCCGATGCGGCTGCCACGTCGCGGGGAGACAGCACACGGTCCACACCCGATCCGGCCAGAGCCGCCGCGAGCGGAGATCCCGGCTGCGCGTTGTCGGACAGGGCCACGCGACTTACCGGGATGCCGAACGCGCGCGCCACACGAGTCGCCGGCAGGGCGGTGCGGAGCAGCTCGATGTGGTCGCTGGCATCGACCGCGCGAGCGACGGGGTTTGCCCGAACACCCGCCTGGATGAGCAGGGCGCTCAGCCGCAACGGATCGACGGAGCTGAACCAGTAGACGGTCCATCGCGGTTGCGGGGACAACGTGTGACGTGTGCGGATGGGGCGGCGTGTCCCCGGCATCTCCAACTCGCTACGCACGCGCGTCTCGCCCGCGAGCGGGAGCCACAGGTCACCGACCAGCTCGTCACCACGGCGGAGCAAACCGGCCGTGCCGACGAGACGATTGGCGCGGTCGAAGAGCCGCAGCCTTCCGGCAGGCACGCCGACCTCGGACACACGAAACCGCACCAATGTCGTCTGGCCGTCGGGATGACGATGGAAGACGGTCGGCCGTGCGGTAACGGTCGGCATGCCTCGAACGGGCATGACGCCAATGCCGGCGGCGACCGCGGCGAGAAACTCGCGGCGGTTCGTCACGACCGTTCTCTCATGTCATACCGCATGTGTATGGTAAATCATCCTTATCTCTCGCCGCTGAAGTGTCGTGGAGCATTGCCCGTTTACGGGCAGAGCCGAGCCGCGAGTTTACTCGCGGATCCTATTCGCGGATGCGCACGGCGTGATTGCGGCTTGCAGGATTCCTAGAAGACTCCGGCAATCGCGCGCACGCCCAGGCCGTTGACATTGTCGCCCAAACGTCGCGAATCATTCATCGCGATCAACAGCGCCGCCGCGATGATCGGGAGCACGAACCCGTTCGCCACCTGCGCCAGGAGAATCAACGCAACCGGTTTCGTGCCGAGCAGCGCCACGATGGCTCCGAGAAACATGGTCGTTCCGAACACGGCTCGTGCGGTGCCACTGCGCACATCGCGCCCGCGCCCGAGCACATCGAGCGTGGCATAGGCCGCCGCGAGCGGTGCCGTGATCGCCGATGAGATGCCCGCCGCAGCGAAGCCGATGGCAAACGCCTTTCCCGCCCAGGCGCCGAGCAACGGCTCGAGCTGCACCGCCATGTCACCGGCGGACGAGACCTGCTGCCCGCCAAGCGTGGCGGCCGCCGTGACCACGATCGCACCGGAAATGATGCCGCCAAATCCGATTGCCAGGACGAGATCGAGCCGCGCGCCGGGCAGATCCTTGCGGCCCGGCCACCGCTCGGCGGCGACGGCGGCGTGAAGAAAGAGATTGTACGGCACGATCGTCGTCCCGATGAGGCCCAACGCCGTGAGCGTGCCCGCCCCGGCAGGCAGCCGGGGAACGAAGAAGCCTGAGAAGAGATGCGTGACCCGCGGGAGCACGAGGAGAGCGGTGACCAGAAACACGATGCCCATGACCGCAACGCACGCCATGAGGAATCGCTCGACGAGCCGATAGTGGCCCAGCCACAACAGTCCGGCGGCGATCAAGGCGATGATCGCCGCCCAGGGCTTCGCGCCCAACCCGGTGGCGCCCGCCAGACCCAGACCGGCTCCGGTGAGGTTACCGGCCTGGTACGCCATCGCGCCCACGACCACGGCGCCCACGGCGAGGAAGCCGGCGGCCGTGCCCAACCAGGGCGGTCCCGGCAACTCCCGGAGCGCGCGGCCGAGGCCACCACGCGTCACGAGTCCCAGTCGCGCGCTCATCTCCTGCAGGACGATGGTCGCCACCGTGGCGAAGGCCAGCGTCCAGAGCAATGCAGTACCGAACTGCGCCCCCGCCAGCGTGGCGGTGGTCACCGTTCCCGGCCCGATGAACGCGGCCGTCACGATGAGGCCGGGGCCGATCCCGCGCCAGCGCCTCACGCGAGCGGATCGAACGGGAGAGGTACGATTTCCGCCGCCGCTCCTGCCGCATCGACGAGTTCGTCCTCTTCGATCTCGCGGCGCACGACGGCCAACCCCATCCAGCGGTCCATCTGCGGCGTCCACACCATGCTGGTCACGCGGCCACGCTTGTGATCGTTCTGGAGTACAGACGGGTCGGTCGGGTCGGGCGTCGCGTGCCAGAGCAGGCCTGCGAGATACCGGTTGGGATGCCCCCGGAAATGCACCCGCGCTACCGTCTCCTGGCCGGTGTAACAGCCCTTGGTGTACGAGACCCCGCCGTTCTCGTCGAAACGCACTTCCTGGGGAAGCGTCTTCGCGTCCGTTTCCGCCCCCAGGCGCGGCCAACCCACCAAGATCCGCGCCAACTCCAACGCCTGCGCGGAGCCCCTGTGCGCGCCGGCCTCGGCAAGCAGCGTGGAGACGTGCTCCACGTCGCTGCGTTGCACCGTGACCTGCAACGCGAACGGTGCGATCTCACTGGGACAGGCAACGTGTACGGCGGCGGGGCCGGCGATGGCTGCGGCGACGCACCCTGGTTCCGGAACGGCGACGCCCGCCGCCGCGGCGACCTCCCGCGCGTGCGGTCCCGTGACCCGCAGCACGCTGATGTCTTCACTCCGATCGGTGAACTTAGCCAGGCGAGGCGGGAGGAACTGCGACAGCACCCCGACGAGTGCGTCCTTCCCGGTCCGTGGGACGGAGAGCACGACCCGCCCGCCTAGGCGTTCGACCCACATGTCGCACAGGATCATGCCCTTCGCCGTGAGCGTCGCCCCATACGTGAAGCTGCCCTCGCCCGGCGTCTCGATATCGCTCGTGAGCAGACCCTGGAGGCATTGCACCGCACCCGCTCCGGTCACCTCTAGGCTTACAACGTCCGCGGGTGCGACCAGTGCCCGCTCGAGCACGGCGCCGTGCTCGGTGGCCGACAGGTCATCCGGCCCAATGACGAATGGAGGAGTTTCTGTGCTATCCATCATGTTGATAGTAACCCGCTACCGCGTACGAGCGATCGAGCAGTTCCACGGGGTGTACCACGGGAATTGGGGTTCGTGCGGCGCGCAGTCCGGCACCGATATGCATGATGCAACCCGGGTTGCCGGTGGCGACCACGTCTGGCTGCACGTCGGCGAGCGCGCGGAGTTTCCGGTCCAGAACCGCTCGCGACGTATCTGGCTCGAGCATGGCATAGAGCCCCGCGCTCCCGCAACACAACTCCTGATCTTCGTGCTCGACCAATTGCAGTTCGGGAATGGCCTCCAGCACGGCTCGCGGTGGGTCCATCACGCGCTGTGCGTGGGCCAGGTGGCAGGGTGGATCGTAAGCAACCCGTAGATCGAGCGGCGCGCCCTGTCGCGGGCCGGTCACGGTTAGCACTTCCGACACGTCGCGCACCCGCGCGGCAAAGGCGTGCGCCTCGTCCCGCATGGGCGTGTCGTGGAGCAACTCGCCGTATGACCGGAGCATCGCGCCGCAGCCTGCGGCGTTGACGACGATCGTGGCGTCGCGCTCGGCCGCAAAGGCGCGCACGTTGGCCATGGCGAGATGGACCGCGTCCTCACGCAGCCCCGCGTGAGCATGGAGAGCGCCGCAACATCCCTGACCGGGCACATCGATACACGTCACGTCGTTCGCATGAAGCGTGCGACGTGTCGCCGCGTGCACGTGGGCAAAGAGCCCGCGTTGGACACATCCGAGAAAAAGGACGTAGGGGCGCACCGCGTGCGCCCGGCGCACGGCGTGCGCCCCTACGCCCCCTCGCCCTTCCGCCTGCAACTCCTTCGTCGCCGCCAACATCCCCATCGCAAACCCGACCCGACCCGCGCCGGCGATGAACCGCGCGACCGGACGAAGACGGCGCGCGGCGAAGAGTGTCGCCCGACTCCAGAGAGGATCGGTCAGCAAGGTCAACAGTAATCGCGTCAGGACCGGGACTTCGCCTCGCTGCGCGATCAGAAACCGCGCTTCTTCGAGGGCCGGTCCGTACTCGACACCCGACGGACAGACCGGCTCACACGCGCGGCACCCGAGACAGGTATCGAGATGCCGCGTTGCGCTTCGTTCGGTCGGCGCGATCTCACCGCGTGCGAGCCCTTGCATGAGAAGAATGCGGCCGCGCGGTCCCTCCGCCTCGTCGCCAGTCTCCAGAAACGTCGGGCACGCCTGAAGACAGAACCCGCAGTGCACGCATGGAGCCAGGCCATCGAACCCGGTGGTCACGCGTCCCCTAGCGGAACGGCGAGGACGCCTGCCGGATCGAAAGAACGGCGCAGTGTGTTCACGAGACGAGCGACACCCTCCCGATACGCGCCGAAGTGTCCCAGGGGTTGTCGCACGTGCCAGGGCGCGCGCTCCAGCGTGAGGGGCATCTCCTGCTCGGCGAGTTTCCGTCGCAGCAGCGTGAGGTCACGTACGTCCGCGTCACCGCTCCATCGCAACACGCCCGCCGGGACGGTTACGGAGATCCAGTCGCGGATCGCCTCATCGAGGTGATGGGCGACGAGGTCGAGTGCCGTATCCAGCGCGTCGGGCAGGGCGCCGATCCGGACGGTGACGGTGTGGGTCGTGCAGCGTCCGAGGGCAGTGCGCCAGAATGCGGACGCCTCGCTGGCCGGTATCTCGACGAGCGACAAGCTGCCTGCGTGGAGCACCGCTTCCCGCTCCGCCGCGACCTCCGCGTCGGTGCCGAGGCACCGGATGCCGAGGATCCAGTCATCCGCACCACCGGCTGTGGGGGAGAGCAGCTCCAGGCCTGCCGGAGAGAGGCCGACGTCCGTGATAGCGCGGGCGCTCTCGAGCAGCCTGTCCCGATTGCCATGTGCCATCAGCGTCGCGTCGGCGCGCGGAACGCTGCGCAGACGCAGGTGCAATGACGTGATCACACCAAAGGCACCGAAGCTGCCGGCGGCTAACTTGGCCAGATCGTAACCGGCGACGTTCTTGACGACCTTCCCGCCCAGGCGAAGGATGCGCCCGTCACCGGTTACGAGCGTCATGCCGAGGATGTGATCCCGCGGGGTGCCGAATCCGGCACGTAGCGGCCCGACCGTCGCGGCCGCCACGATGGATCCCAGCGTGCGACCCGTCCCTGGGGCGTCCAGTGCTAGCCATACACCGTGGTCTGCGAGCGCGCCGCGGAGTTCATCCCAGCCGATGCCCGCGTCGACTGTCGCCACCAGGTCCGCGGCGTTCACGTTGTGCACGTGCGCGAGTTCGCGGGTCGTCATCACGAGATCCACGGGTGCGTCCGGCACAATCCAGCTGCCGGCTCCCTCCACCCGAACGCGCCATTTCTGTTCCGTGGCAGTGCGCAGCAGGAGCGCACACTCCTCCGCACTCCGGGGTGCCGCGACGGGCGGGCCGGACGGCGACGCCTCGACGACGGCATCGGTGCCGAGCAGGGTCCGCAGCCGCGCGGCGGTCACCGGGTGGCCGCTCACGCCACGCTCCCGGCCGCCGCCCACTCGCGGCAGGCGTGTACCGGAATGACCTTGCCCGGGTTGGCGCGCTCGTCGGGATCGAAAGCGCGCCGCACACCGCGCATGGCGCCGAGCGTTACCGGATCGAAGATGGTCGTCATGTAGCGCAGCTTGTCGCGGCCGATCCCGTGTTCGCCCGTGATGGTCCCGCCGGCGCGCACACACGCATCCATGATCTCCGCCGATGCCCGCTCGACGCGCGCGCGTTGCTCGAGATCGCGCCGGTCGAACGTGATGTTCGGATGCAGGTTGCCGTCGCCGGCGTGGAACACGTTGCTGACGGTGAGTCGATATCGTTTGGCGATTGCGGCGATCTCGTCGAGGATGTCCGGGAGCGCCGTCCGCGGGACGACCGCGTCTTGCACGACGAGGTCGGGGCTTAAGCGACCGAGCGCGCCGAACGCTTTCTTGCGCCCTTGCCAGAGCCGCGCGCGCTCTGCCTCCTGGTCTGCTACCCGTACCTCGCGCGCTCCATGCTCGCGCAGCAATGCCGCCACGAGTTCCGCGCTCTCCTGCACCGGCTTGTCCGCGCGCCCGTCCAGTTCGACCAGCAGCACGGCAGCCGCGTCGGTCGGGTATCCGGCGGCGTAGATGGACGCCTCGACCGCGCGCACACAGTTCCTGTCCATCATCTCCATTGCCGCGGGCACGAGTCCCGCGCGGATGATGGCGGACACGGCTTCACCGGCCGCCCGCACAGATGAGAAATCGGCCAGCAGCGTGCGGATCGCCGTCGGGATGGGGACGAGACGCACCGTGATCTCGGTGGCGATTCCGAACATCCCCTCGCTTCCAACGAAGAGCCCCGTGAGATCCGGTCCCCACGGCTCACCCGTCGCCGATCCCAACCGGGTCACTTCGCCGTCTGGCAACACGACCTCGAGCGCCAGAATGTGGTTCGTCGTGACCCCGTACTTCAGGCAGTGCGGACCACCCGCGTTTTCCGCGACGTTGCCACCGATGGTGCAGGCGGTCTGGCTCGAGGGATCGGGAGCGTAGTGCAGACCGTAGCGCGCGGTGGCGCGCGACAGTCGCGCGTTCACGACGCCGGGCTCGACTACGGCGCGTCGATTCTGTGGGTCGATCGTCAGGATCCGGGTGAGTCGTGTGAGTGTCAGTAACACCGCGTCCGGATTGGCCAGGGCTCCACCCGAGAGACCCGTACCGGCGCCACGTGCCACAAAAGGCAGGCGGAAGTGTGCCAAGACGCGCATGACGCGGGCGACTTCGTCCCGGGTGGCCGGGAGGACCACGGCACCCGGCCGCGCATGCAGCGTAGGCAGGCCGTCGCTCGCGTATGTGTCCCGCTCCGCGCGTGAGGTCCTGAGCCAGCGAGGGCCGACGATCTGGCCGATCGCGTCTAGCGCCTGACGGATGATGGTCATGGGGGCGGGGGCGGGGGAGAGGGTCGGGCGAAGCGAGCGTCGGGGCCTGGCATGGGCTGAAATATGCGGCTCGGTACGATGTGTGGAGAGGCGCGCCTGGGGGGCGCAAAAAAAGGGCGGCCGATTGGTCGGCCGCCCCCGCCGGTTGCTGCTAGGGTGACGAACGCTTAAGCGGCTTCCCAGAATCCCATCAGGGCCTGCCCATCCGGGCTCTGGCGGAGCTTCTCGAAGGCGCGCTCACGGATCTGGCGGATCCGCTCACGTGTGACGCCCATGAGGGAGCCGATGCGCTCGAGGGTCATGCCCTCGGCGCCTTCCTCCAGTCCGTAGTACAGATAGAGGATCTTGCGCTCACGTGGGGTTAGGTACTTCTCGAAGATGCGGTCCATGAACTCGCGCATCAGCTTGGTGTCGGTCAGGTCCTCGATCTCACGTCCCTGCTGACCAGCGAAACGCTCGCCGACCGTCGCGGCATCTTTGTCGGTACGATCGATAGGCGCGTCGAGAGAAATCTCGGCCGCCGTCATGCGTCGAGCGCTGCGCACGTTCTCTTCGGTGTCCTCGAGCGCCCTGGCGATCTCCTTGTCGGTAGGTTCCCGGCCAAGCTCCTGCGACAGATAGGTCTCGGTGCGCGACATGCGAATCAGATGGCTGTTCTGGTTCAGCGGGATGCGCACGCTCCGGGTCTGCTCCGCAAGCGCCTTGAGCACCGCTTGCCGTACCCACCACACGGCGTACGAGATGAACTTCACGCCCTGATCGGGATCGAACTTCTTGACCGCTTTCAGCAGTCCCTCGTTCCCGATCGCTACCAACTCCGAGAGATCCAGCCCGTGTCCCTGATACTTCTTCACATACGAGATCACGAAGCGCAGGTTGGCGGTCACGAGCCGCTCAGCGGCCGTGCGATCACCTTTCTGCGCGCGGCGGGCGAGTGCCCGTTCCTCCCCGGGATCCTTGATGAGGGGAAGTTTCTGGATGTCCTGGAGGTACTGATCGAAAGCCCCCGACGAGTGCACCCGGAAGAATGCTTTCGATTTGGTGGTACGCAACTCGGCCATAGCGCCCCTGTCGCTGGTGGTACATGGCTGTGGAGAAGCGAGCCCTGATCGATCCCAGCCCGCCAAATTGACCGACTCTCAACGCTCGCGAATATAGGGAACTCCCGAAAAGCCGTCAAGAAAATTGAGTTTTCCACATCACAAAATGTTATATAATAAGGCGTTCCGGATTTCTTCCACTATCCACGAAGTGTGTGGAAAATGGACAATCCACACAATGTGTGTAAGACCTTGGCGAGTAACAGGTTACCGGTTGTTGAAATGTGGGAGAACTGCGGAAGTCGTTGTGAAGTAGTCGCTTGAAAATCAGCCCCGCAGCGCCTCCATGATATCGGTTTCAGACGCCTCGAACGTCCAGTTTTCGGTATCTGATCGGGCCACGGCTCCTATCGCTTTGATCAATGCAAACCGGACAGCCCCGTCACGTCTTTTCTTGTCGGTCTGCATGGCCTTGAGCAACGCGTCGGCGGCGTAGTCGGAGGCGTCATCCGGCAGGCGAAATGCCTCTAGCGCGGCGACCAGGCTATCGATGCTGTCGCTATTCGTAATCCCCAGTCGCGCACCCAGGCGGGCTTCTACCGCCATCCCCGCCGCCACTGCCTCGCCGTGCAGTACCTCGTATTGCGCCACCGCTTCGATGGCATGGCCCACCGTATGGCCAAAGTTCAGGATCGTGCGCCGTCCCGACTCACGGACGTCCTGCGCCACGACGTCGGCCTTGATCTCGACCGACCGGCGCACGACGTCGTGCAGGACGGCGCGGTCCCTGTTCAGGATGCCGTCCCGCTGGCTCACGAGCCAATCGAAGTACGACGCGTCCGCAATGGCTCCGTGCTTGAGCGCCTCCGCCATCCCGGCGCAGAGATGAGTCGGCGGCAGCGTCTCCAGCGTGTCCAGATCGGCGACTACCACTTTTGGCTGATGGAACGCGCCGATCAGGTTCTTGCCGTGAGGTGTGTCCACGCCGGTCTTGCCACCGATGGACGAATCGATCATCGCGAGAAGTGTGGTCGGCACCTGCACGTAGGGTATGCCCCGCATGAACGTCGCGGCCACAAAGCCTGCGATATCACCGGTCACGCCACCGCCGAGGGCAATAATTGCCGCGTCGCGGCCGTAGCCTGCTGCAAGGAGGGACTCGCCTAACTCCTGCCACTGTCCGGCCGTCTTGTTCCACTCTCCGGCGGGAAACGTGAACAGCTCGCACGGGCGGGCGCGGCCCACGGCGACCTGCACCCGCCCACCGAGTTTCTCGGCGACAGTGGAATCGGCGATGATAGCGTAGCGGTCAGCCGGGCAGCGAGAGGCTAGCGTATCCGCGAGCGTCGCGAGGAGCCCGTCGCCGATCAGAATCTCGTAGGAGTGCTCCCCTAGCTGGACGGGGACGGCTGTGGGGGTCAGAGTGTCACCTCGCCCTCGATGACCCTGACCGCGGATCCGCCCACTCGCACGACGAGATCGTCGCCGGTGCCACGCACCTCGACGTGGATCTCGGAAGACCGCCCGATCTCGGCACCCTGGTGGATGGTGATGCTGGCCGCGCCTTCGTGTGGCCGCACGAGCTGCCGGTGGACGAGATGGGCGCCCAATGCTCCTGCGGCGCTGCCCGTGGCGGGGTCTTCGGGCACGCCGAGCCCTGGGGCGAACATGCGGCAGTAGGCCGTCGTGCGGCTGGCG
Organism: Gemmatimonadota bacterium; assembly: GCA_036679645.1. Lineage (GTDB taxonomy): Bacteria > Gemmatimonadota > Gemmatimonadetes > Gemmatimonadales > GWC2-71-9 > JADFNB01. The sequence goes on from JAZDCY010000016.1 coordinate 10,184, forward strand.
CCTCCGTCGAGCACGTAGAGCATGGCGCAGTCGGTCCCGTACTGTCGCAGCAGGTCAATGAGGGCGCCGCCGGCACCGCCGCTGGGGAGGGCGGAGAGAGCCTCGCGACTGGCGATGGGGACGATCAGTTGGGGCAGCGCAGTAGATACGACCTCCGGAGCCGGTGCGTCGGCAACGAGATCGTCTCCACCACCCAGCGCCCGGCCGAGGGCTGCGCGATCGTCTACCGCCGTCAGGAACTGCGGGGCGGCCTGCGTCATCACTACGCGTGTCACGTCGCCGCCGGTGAACGTGAGATCGACATCCAGCACGCCGGCGTCGGTTTCCTGGGTCACGGTAGACGTGCCATCCGGCCGGGCCCCTTTGACCCGGCCCAGTTCGGCCAGCAGCCACCACGTCCCAATGGTCGGATGGCCCGCGAGCGGGATCTCGGCTGTGGGCGTGAAAAACCTGACGCGCGCGTTGGCCTCGTCCGACGGCGTCACGAACGTCGTCTCCGAGAGGTTCATCTCCCGCGCGATGGCCTGCATGGTCTCGTCTTCAATGTCCTCCGCGTCGGGGAATACCGCGAGCGGGTTGCCCTGGAGCGGTGTCTGTGTGAAGACGTCGAGTTGGTAGAACCTGTGCGTGGTCATACGCAGACGATTTGCGATGTACGATTGGCGATCTGCGATCTGCGATTTGCCAATTGCGGAACCTCAATCGCCAATCGCCAATCGCAAATTGGCAATCGCCGATCGTCTGGTCCTACCATGTCCGATCCACTATCCCAGCCCGGCTATTCGCCAGCCGCGCAAGCGTAAACAACAGGTCCGACAGTCTATTCAGATACACGACGATGATCGGCAGCACCGACTGTGTCGCCTGTAGCGCCACGACGCTGCGCTCCGCGCGGCGGCACACGGTGCGTGCCACGTGGAAGGCGGCGGCCTTTTGCGTCCCACCCGGCAGCACGAACGCGGTTAGCCCTTCGAGTTCCTCATCCGCCCGATCGATGGCGGTCTCCAACGTTGCCACGCGATCGGCGTCGATATTCGCTTTCTCGAGGACCTTCGAGACCTTCTCCGGCTCGGGCGAAGCGAGCTGGCCCCCTATCGCGAACAGATCCCGCTGCACACTCGTGAGCAGAGCCGCCTCGATGTCGGTCGGGTCGCACGCCATCGCAAAACCGAGCGCGGAGTTTAGCTCATCCACGTCGCCGTAGGCCGCAACGCGGGGATCGCTCTTGCGCACGCGGCCGGCGCCGAGGAGGGAGGTTTCGCCGGTGTCTCCGGTCTTGGTGTAGATCTTCACTGTTGCAAGATGGCGGGAAGGCGGGATGGCGGGAAGGCGGTAGGGCCGCACGCCGTGCGCCCCTACACCTGTGCCCTTCCGCCATCCCGCCTTCCCGCCCTATCATCCGTCCCATGACACCACCATCGCCGCTGCGCGTCGCCGTCATCGGCTCAGGTCCCGCGGCCTTTTTCACCGCTGACCACCTTCTCAAGAAGACCGACATCGACATCACCGTCGACATGATCGAGCGGCTGCCGGCGCCGTTCGGGCTGGTGCGTTTCGGTGTGGCGCCGGATCACGAGAAGATCAAGAACGTCACCAAGCAGTTCGATCGCACGGCACGAAAGGATGGGTTTCGCTTCTTCGGCAACGTAGATGTCGGGACCGACGTGTTGCTCGCCGATCTCGCGAGACACTACGACATGGTCTGTTATGCCACGGGTGCGCAGACCGATCGTCGGCTGGGTATCCCGGGTGAGGATCTTGCCCGCAGCCATCCCGCGACCGAGTTCGTCGCGTGGTATAACGGCCATCCGGAGTTTCAGGATAGGGAATTCGATCTGTCGGTCGAGCGCGTCGCCGTCATCGGTGTAGGGAACGTGGCGGTGGATGTTGCGCGCATGCTCTGCCGCACGGATGCCGAGCTCGGCACCACGGACATCACCGAACGGGCGCAACGTGCGATCGCCGCGAGCGGGATTCGCGAGGTCTACATGATCGGGCGGCGCGGGCCCGCGCAAGCGGCATTTACCAATCCCGAGGTGCGCGAACTGGGTGAGCTGGAAGGTGCCGATGTGCGGCTCGTGCCGGAGGAGATTGCACTCGACCCGTTGTCGCGAGCAACTGTTGAACGCTCAGACGATCGCGCGCTGCGGAAGAAGCTCGAGATCCTCGATACACTTGCCCAACGCGCGCCCAGTGGGAAAGCGAGGACGCTTCATCTGCGGTTCCTCCTCTCGCCGGTGGAGCTTGTCGGCAACGACCGCGGCGAAGTCGCGCGTATGCGATTGGTGCGCAATCGGCTCGAACAGGATGGCGATCGTCTCCGCGCGGTGTCAACGGACGTGCACGAAGAATTGCCGGTGCAACTCGTCTTCCGATCGGTTGGCTACCGCGGCGTCGCGATTCCCGACCTTCCGTTCAACGAGAAATGGGGCACGGTGCCGAACCAGGCCGGTCGCGTGCTTTCCGACACGGGTGAACCGGTTCGCGGCGTCTACGTGAGCGGATGGATCAAGCGCGGGCCGAGTGGCGTGATCGGCACCAACAAGCCCGACGCGGCGGAAACGGTCGGGACGATGCTCGCCGACGCGGCGGCGGGAGCCATGCTGGCACCAGCCGATCGCGACCCAGCCGCTGCCGCAGCCATGATCTTCGAGCGTCAGCCGAAGGCGATCACCTACGACGACTGGTTACGCATCGACGAGGCGGAAACGGCGAACGGTAAGGCGGAAGGCCGGCCGCGAATCAAATTCACGACGATCGGGCGAATGTTATCGGTGGTCGGACGGTAGGCGGACGTATCCGTAGGGGCGCACGGCGTGCGCCGCAGACGGGCCCGCCGCCTACCGTCCCAACGTCACCACGACCGAATCGATCTGCCGCATCGCCGCATTGCCGTTGGTTGCGTGGTCGTTCACCACCACTGAGAAAATCAGCGGCCCGCGGCGCGGATGTTCGATGTAGCCGGACAAACTGTTCACGTGTCGGATAGAGCCGGACTTCGCCACTATGCGTCCCTCGAGCGCTGTTCCGGCAAAACGGTCACGCAGAGAACCCACCGCACCCGATCGCGGGAGGGCGCGCAGGAACCCACCATTCGACGGATGCTTCCACATATAGAGCAGCAGTTGAGCAAGGGCGCGCGGTGACATCAGGTTGCTGGCAGAGAGGCCCGAGCCGTCGGTCAGACTGAAGGCGGTCGAGTCGATTCCCACCGATTCGATGAGAAACCGGCCCTCCACGTCCAGCCCCGCTTCCCACGATCCCTCACCCCCGATCTCCCGACCCAAGACCTTCAGGAGCATCTCTGCAAACCAGTTCTGACTCGAGTTGAGTATGGGAAATATGAGATCGTCGCGCGGGCGCGAGCTGAACGATACGAGGGCCGCCGCTTCGCGTGCATCTCTGTAGCGGAGGCTGTCGGTAGTGCTGAGAGTCGGGCCACCAACGCCAATGTGCCGCGCTGCAAGGGCGGCGCGGAACGCCTGTGCAAAGAAGAGGTTCGGGTCGGGCAGCGCGAAATGCTCGGTACGACCCCGATGGCCTTCGGCAACCAAACCCTCCGCCCAGATCTCCAGCGTTCCGGGTTTGCGGAAGAAATCGATCGACGTGCGCGTCCCCGACGGCGCCGTGCGTGTCCGGTTTTCAAAGAGGAAGTTTCCGAGGTCGGGCTCGAAACTGACCAGCGCCGGTGCCCCGACCGTCGGTCCGGGGCCCCAGTGCACGCCGATCGTGTTGTCGTTGAACCCCAGGGCTGACACGGGTGACGCGTACCACCAGTTTAGGTCGTAGTGTTCCCACGAAGGGTGAACGAACTCGGCGTCGAAGTAGCTCCCATCGGCTACGATCGCGCCCTCAATCTCTCTGACCCCGCGCGCAACTAGGCTGTCGGCCAGGGCGTTCATCCGTGACCACGTCCACTCGCACGCACCGAGTGCGAGTGTGTCGGGGCCGTAGCACCGGGCCGAGAACGTGGGATCGCCCCGCCCGTAGATGATGAGGTCGCCTCGCAGCGTGCCCTCGTGGAGGGGCCCGGTCGCGTAGAGGCTGGTCCTGACGTGGTATCCCTCGGGGAGCAACGCGCTTGCGGCGGCGGAGACGACGAGCTTTGTGTTGGACGCGGGAACGAACAAGCGGTCCGCGTTGTGCTCGAACATCACACGGCCGGTGGTGTCCATCAGGATGACGCCCCACGTGGCGCGGTCGAAGGGCGGTGTGTCGAAGAGGCGGTTCACCCGGCCGGTGACGCCCCGCTGGGCGTGACAGGGAGGTGGGATCGAGGCTAAGATGGCGAGAGCCGCCACCGTCCCAACGGGGAGGCGCAACGGTACTCCTGGGCAAAAGTTGACAAGATGTCCTAACCCGCTGAACTTAAAGGAGTTATAGAATCTCGTCAATTTGACTCGCGGCCCCGGAGCCGCGTTTCGTTTCTCAAGTATGGAGGAAGTTATCCGTTCGACGGTGTGCGCGGCCTTCGCGGCCGCGCTGGTTGGAGCGGTCGTGGCGCCGCTGGCAGCACAGGACGACCCCGGTTTGGGCCGCCCCGTCGTGCGCGGTTTGACCTTCGAGGGCAATCACGCCATCGACGACTATCTCCTTTCGATTTCGATCGCAACTACCAAGTCGACCGGTTTCTGGCAGACCTCTCCTGTGGTCCGCTGGATCGGGGTGGGGGGTCAACGGTTCTTTGACGAGCGCGAGTTCCGGCGCGACGTGCTCAGACTCCGCTTGCTCTACAACCAGCACGGCTATCTCGAGGCGCAGATCGACACGGTCGTCCACCGGTCCAACGGGAACGTCTCCGTGCGGTTCCTGATCTACGAAGGCGAGCCGGTCCGCATCCGAACGCTCGAGGTGTCGGGAGTCGAGCGCATTCTCGGTGGGAAAGATCTCCGCGACCTCCCCCTGGCCGCCGGCGATCCGTTCAACCGCCTGCTGCTGCAGGCATCGGCTGACTCGCTGAGCGTGTGGCTGCGGAACCGCGGGTATCCGTTCGCGGAGGTCTTCCGCAGCTTCGACATGGATCGCGAGGCGCGGCAGGCGGACGTAGCCTTCGATGTCGAGCCGGGTTCCCGGGCACGGATCGCAAAGGTGAACGTCATTGGAGCCGAACAGATTGGTGATGGGGTAGTGCGGCGCATGATCCCGCTGCGGGCGGGGAACCTCTATCGGTTGGAAGATCTCTACGCCGCGCAGCGCAACCTCTACAACTCGCGCATCTTCAACTACGTCAGCGTGATGCTCGAGGATTCCCTCCCCGATGGTCCTAACGACTCCCTCGTCACCGTGCGCGTCGCGGTGACCCAGGGCGATCTGCACCGAATTCGCGCCGGCGTGGGTTTCGGGTCCATCGACTGTTTCCGCGGGCTTCTCGGATGGACGGCCGGCAATTTCATGGGTGGGGGCCGGACGTTCGATATCACGGGACGGGTTTCAAAGATCGGATCGGGCGATCCGTTTTCATGGGGCTTCCAGAACAGCGTGTGCTTCGGGCTCGTGGACGAGCAGGACGAAGATCGTCTGGCGATCAACTACAACGTCACGGCGAGCATCCGTGAGCCGCGGCTCTTTATGCGTCCCCTGAGCGGCGTGCTGTCGATCTTTGCGGAAAGACGGAGCGAGCTGTCGGCCTATCTGCGCAGGGTCGTGGGCGGTGAGATGGCGGTGGCGTGGGCGACGCCCTGGAGGGTGCCGGTCACGTTCTCCTATTCGGCGCAGTACGGTCGAACCGAAGCGGGTGACGCCACCTTCTGCGCGTTCTTGAACGTCTGCCGTAGCGAGGACGCCGCGCGCTTCCAGAAAGACGCCTTCGAATCGACCCTCGGTGTCGCGCTCGTGCGTGAACGGGCGAACTCGCCCCTCGACCCTACGCGAGGCAACCGCATCTCGGCTGAAGTGCGATGGGCATCCTCGGCCATTGGATCGAACGAGTTGGCGCAGTACACGCGCGCGGTCGGACAGATCGCCTCGTACCACCGCATTGGGCGCCGGGGTGTACTCGCGTGGCGCGTTCGCGTCGGTGCCATCTTCCCACCGCAGTTGAGCGCCATCTTCTCGCCGGCGCTGGGCCTGCAGGGGCAGAGCGTCGAGTTCGTGCCACCCGATGAACGGTTCTACGGCGGCGGGCCGAACAGCGTGCGCGGTTTCGGACAGAACGAGTTGGGACCAGTCGTGCGCGTGATTGAGGACTCGCCGGGCGACTCCGTTTTCATCCAGGACGCCAACGGGGTCCGGGACACGATCCCAGGCCGACGCTTCCGCACGACCTCACCGACGGGGGGAAATCAGCTCTACTTCGCGAATGTCGAACTCCGTGGCCCGCTCCCGGGTTTCGGGGGGCGGCTAACCGGGGCACTGTTCGTCGATGTCGGGCAAGTCTTTGTGCGCGGCGACTCGCTGGTGAGCCCGCGAGTCACGCCCGGGTTGGGGTTCCGCGTCGCGAGCCCACTGGGACCGGTGCGGCTCGACATCGCCTACAACCCGTACGATCCCCAACTCGGAGAGTTGTTCGATCTGGTCGTCACTAGCGACGAGAACGGTGAGATCACCAGGGAGCTCGTATCCAAGGGGGTCCAGCGGCCGGTGCGCGGCCGCGGACTGTTCGATCGGTTGCAACTGCACTTCTCCGTCGGGCAGGCTTTCTGATGCGCAAGGCGTTCCGGTGGATCGGACTGGCGCTCGTGGCGCTCGCAGGCACCGCAATGGGATTGGCCGGCGCGGCCTTGGGCACGAATGCGGGGCGTGACGTCCTGGTGCGCACGGCGCTCGGAATCGCCAACGACGCGGTCCGCGGAACGGTGACCATCGAATCCTACGACGGATCGCTCTTCGGAGGGCTCGAACTTCGAGGTATCCAGGTCGCCGACGAGAATGGAGTGCCGATCCTCGAGGTGGATCAGCTGGAGGTGCACTACCGTCTAGGGGATTTCCTGTCCCGTCGCATCGTGTTGGGCCAGGTCGTCCTCACCCGTCCACAGGTGACGCTGATACGGCCAGAGGGCAGGCGCTGGAACGTCGAAGAGCTGGTCGAGTCTACCGGCGGCGGTGGCCCGAATCCGCTTGTCGCGTTTCGCGATGTCGTGATCGTGGATGGCTACGTCTCCATCCGCCAGGGCGATCGCGTGCGCGAGATCGAGATTCCCGATCTGGCCGCCGCGTACGTGCGCCTCGCCTCACCGTTTCCGCGTGAGTCCGGCGTCCACATCGAACTAACTCGTCTGCGCGCCCGTATCTCGGACCCGGCACTGGATATCATCGATGCAGGTGGGCGCATCGATATCCACGGGGACTCACTGGCACTCGATCTCGACACGTTCAGGTTGCCGAATACGCTGAGCCCACTGCGCGGATTCCTGCGCACCTCAGGCAAGCTGACTTTCGACCTCGCGTTCGAGCCCGAACGGTTCGTCGGAGCGGACATACGCGGCCTGGTACCCGTTCTGCCCGCCGGTGTCGCCGGCACCGGCACAGCCCGCGTGGCAGTGGATCGAGAGGGTGTGTTGCGCTTCGAGGGCGACGATCTCGACCTGGTGACGGCCGACGGGGGCAGGCTTGCCGGAAGGCTGGGCTTCACGGTGGGACCGGGCAACGCGTGGCGGGCGGACGCGGTCAACGTAATGACGCAGGCGCTCGACCTCGATTACATCCGCCCGTTCATTGACACCATTCCATTTGTCGGGCGGGTCACCGGACGCACCGCCGCCGACGGCCCCAATGGGCGGCTCGACATCCAACTGGATTGGCGGTTCAGCGATGTCCGCGCGGACAGTGCGGAGACGCTGATCACGGGGGCTGGCATCGTGGCCCTCGGCGTCCCCGGAGATGAAGCCGTGTTCGAGGACTTCCGGATCGATACGGCGAGCATTGCGATGGCCACCGTGAAGGTGCTGGTACCCGCTGTGGCGCTCCGCGGCACGGTGATGGCCACGGGAACCCTCAACGGTCCGTGGAAGAACGCCGAGTTCGCGGGCGACCTGTGGCACGTAGACGGATCCCTACCTATGAGCGCCGCGCACGGCTCACTCCGTTTCGACGGCCAAGGGGACGTCACGGGGATCTTCTCGGATCTCAGCTTCGACTCGCTTCAGGTGGACGGCATCCGGCCAAGTTACCCCACCGCTGCCCTGGCCGGTGCCTACGCGGGTCGTGTCACGACTGACGGGTACCTCGATGCGTTGGCGGTCGCGGCTGATCTCTCGGGTCCGGCCGGAGCGCTCCGCGGGGGTGGGACCGTGGTGCTGCGGTCCCCGCGTCTCGGTATCCGGAACCTGGACCTCAACTTCTCAAACTTCACGCTCCACGCATTGCGTGGCCGGTTTCCGAATACCCGCACCTGGGGCCGCGCCACCGGCGATCTCGAGGTCGATTCGCTGGTGCATCCCGTGGTCGATCTCGAGGTGACGTTGGACCGGTCGCGGTTCAGTGGCGTCGCGATCGACAGCGCCAGGGTCAGGCTAGCGGCGCGTGACAGCCAGCTCGTCGTCGATACGCTCGCCTTTTGGGGACCCGGTGGCACTATCGCCGGGAGCGGCGCCGTCTCCCTCGCGGCTCCCCAGTCCGACAGCATCGTGTTTGAGGTCGCGGTCGACTCACTTGCCGAGATCATGCCACTGGCGATGCGCTTGGCTGGGCGGAACCCCGCCCGCCTGTCAGGTGACTCGCTCGCGGGCACGGCCTACGGAAAAGTGCTCGTGTACGGGGCGCTGGACAGTCTGGCGCTGAGCGCGGTTGGCGAGGCGCAGCGCGTGCGCTGGAACCGCGTGCGCGCTCCGACCATAGATGCGTCCGCGCTGCTCGGGATCCGGAATCGGCGGCTCGCGATCGACGTGAGCGTCGACACGCTCATTGTAGGTGTGCTGGGGTTTTCGGGTATCGAGGGAACGATCGACGGGACCACGGATACATTCTCGTGGTTCTCTCGCGCACGTCTTGGTCCTGAGGGCTCATTCCTCGCTGGCGGGCAGGTGTCGCGGAGTGATTCCACACTAGGAGTGCGCCTCGATTCCCTGGCCGTGCTTCTGGTCCAGGATGTCTGGTTCCTCGGGGACGCGGGGTCGGTAACAGTGAACGACTCTGCCGTCACGATCAGCAACATGCTGTTCACGACCGCGTCGGGAGGTGGGCGTGTCGGGTTGGGTGGTGTGATTCCACTGCGCGGTCCCGGCAGTCTCAGCGCGACGATGGAAGGCTTGCAGCTCGACAACCTCTGGGCGCTGGCGCAGTTGGATACCGATCGCGCGTCGGGTGAGCTGAACGGGCGGCTCGACCTCGGCGGAACGGCACGCGCGCCGATCATCGATGCGGCAATCGGCTTGCGGGCCGCTCGGTTCGATGAGTTCAACGCGCCGCAAACGGAAGGCGAACTGCACTATCGTGACCGACGCCTGGGTGGCACCGTCACGCTTTGGGAAGGTGGAGGGGAGATCCTCAAGGTCGATGTAAGCTTGCCGCTAGATCTCGCCATTCGGGACGCTGGTCGCCGCCAACTTCCAGGACCGTTGACCGTTCGGGCAAACGCGGCCGGGGTCGATCTCGCGTTCGTGAGTGCCGTCTATCCGCTCGTGCGTCGGACCAGCGGTCGTTTCTGGGCCGATCTCGGGATTGCGGGGACGTGGGACGGTCCTGAGTTGACGGGATTCCTGCGCATCGAGGCGGGCGCGACGTCGTTGCCCAACCTTGGCCTGCGGCTCGAGCGCATCAACGGGGCGTTGAGTCTCTACGGTGACACGATCGGCGTCGACAGTCTCTCCGTACGGAGCGGCGGTGGCACCGCACAGCTCATGGGCTTCGTCCGGCTGGCCGGTCTCACGCGGCCCGAGCTGCATCTGGGCGTTCGCGCCCGGCAGTTCCGCGCGATAAACGTTCCCGATTTTCTGTCGCTCACCACGTCGGGGCAGATCGAGTTGACCGGGCCCGTGTTCGGGTCAGTCCTCACGGGCAGCGGCACGGTGACGCGCGGGGTCATTTACTTCGCCGATATCATCGAGAAGGAGATCGTGAGCCTCGAGGACTCTCTCCTGGACTCTGCGACGGTCGCGCTCATTAGGCGCCAGGGTCTCGGGACCGCCTTCCAGAACCGGTTTCTCGACAGCCTTCGCATCGACAGCCTCCGGCTGCGGATGGGATCGGATGTGCGGCTCCGATCGGGGGAGGCGGAGATCTTGCTCGCGGGAGACGTGACGGTCGGCAAGATCCTGGACCAATACCGAATTGACGGCGTGTTGCAGACGCCGCGCGGAACGTACAGCCTGCCGCTCGGGCCCACCCTTACGAAGGAGTTCGCGGTTACACGCGGTGAGGTGCGGTACTTTGGGACGCCAGATCTCAACGCGGCGCTGGACATCGATGCGCGTCACCAGGTACGGAGCGTTCGTGGCGACATCGTGTCGGTATTCGTGCATGTCGGCGGTACGATCAACGCACCCGCACTGACTCTGTCATCCGATGTACAGCCACCGCTTGCCAGCACCGAGATCATCTCGTACCTCGTCTTTGGGGCGCCGAGTGCGCAGGCGGCGGGTGGGGCTCTGGGGCAGTATGGCGTGGAGCAGTCCATCGCGAATATTGCCGGGCGTATCACCGGCCAGATCGGAAGCTCGCTCATCTCGGATCTGGGTATCCCGCTCGACTACTTCGAGATCCGGCCGAATCTCACCGGCGGGCTTGGAACGGAGGTCGTGGTCGGTCAACAGATTGGGGATCGGCTTTTCGTGACCCTGAACCAACGCTTCTGCCCCAACCAAGCGTTCTCGTTCGATAACGTGGGTCTGAGCCTCGAACTCCGGATGAGTCGGTTGTGGCGTCTCTCTCTTGGTGCCGAGCCGCTCGTGAGTTGTTTCACCAGCATCACGCAACAGACCGCGCGGCAGCTCGGTGTCGATGTTCTCTGGGAGCGAAGCTATTGAGCCGGCGCCTCCTGCTGATCACGAATCCGGTAGCTGCCCGCACGAGCCCGGCCGTCGTGCGCACCGTGACGCGGGTGCTCGCGGCTGAGGGCTGGGATGTCGAGGTCGCCGGCACAACCGGACCCGGTCACGCGGGCGAACTCGCGGAGGCCGCCGTTGCCGACGGTGTGGAGCGGATTGCGGTGTACGGTGGTGACGGTACAACCATGCAGGCCGTGCGCGGCATGTTGGAGCACGGTGTCGATCTCGCGGTGGGGCTGATCCCCGGAGGCACCGGCAATCTGCTCGCGGGCAACCTGCGGCTTCCGCGACACCCCGCCAAGGCGGCGCGGATCGTGGCACGAGGCGTTACCCGCGCGATCGATCTGGGCCGCATGCAGCGCGAAGATGGTGTGCGCTACTTCGCCGTCGCGTGCGGGGCGGGGTTTGACGCACATCTGATGGCGAGTACCACCAGTCGTGCCAAGCGGCGCTGGAAAATGGGAGCATACTTCGCGAGAGCGTGGCAGTCCCGCGACGAGCTCCGCAACGTAGACTACCGCATCACCGTGGACGGCAACCTGATCGAAGGTGATGCGGCCACCGTCATGGTTGCGAACTGTGGCGAGTTCATCCCGCCGTTTGTCCGTTTCCGGCAGCGTGCGACTTTCGACGATGGTCTCTTCGATGTCGTGATGCTGCGTGCCAGCGGATTGCGCAAGACGCTTGGCGTGATGTGGTCGCTCTTCCGGGGCGTGGACAAAGACCAGGAGAACATCCGCTACGCGCGCGGTAAGGTCGTGACGGTCGAGATGGACCCGGTGCGGCCCGTGCAGTTCGACGGCGAGGCGGCGGGGGAGACGCCGTTTACCGCTGAACTGCTTCCGGGCGCGCTCAAGGTGCTCGTGCCGGCCGCGGGAGCGTAACGATTGCAGAGTGCAGAGTGCAGAGTGCAGATTACAGAACGACTGATAGTGGCGAGCCTTCAATCGGCAATCGCCAATCGCTGATCTCAGATCGCTAATCGATTTGGGGGCTTGAGGGTGACTTCCGAAACCGATGCCATGATCTGCCGCGCCTGCGGCAACGAAGAGCGGGCCTCCGAGGGGTATCCGTGCGCAGATTGCGAGACGTTCATCTGTCTCATCTGCTCTTTCCGCGGTGTGACCGTGTGCAAGGCATGCGCGGAAAAGCGTGGTGCCACGGGTTCATGAAGAAGCTCGTGCTCTTTGACGTGGATGGGACCCTGATCGCTACCCGGGGCGCGGGGCGTCGGGCCATCCAATCCGCGCTCCTCGAGGAGATCGGGGTCGAAGGGCCGTTGGACGGCGTACGGTTTGACGGCAAGACCGACCCACAGATCGTGCGCGAGCTGCTGAAGGTGGCGCGGCATCCCGAAGACGAATGGACGTCGCTGATTACCGAGATCTGCGAGCACTATCTCGAGCTCCTGGCTACCGAACTCGATGAGGGACCGGCCCCCCGCGTCTATCCGGGCGTGCACCGGTTGCTCGACGCGCTCGAGGACCGGAGTGACACCGTCGTTGGCCTGCTCACCGGGAACCTCGCTCGCGGTGCACGACTCAAGCTGAACGCGGCGGGCATCTTGTTCGAACGCTTTCGCATCGGTGCGTTCGGCTCCGATCACCACGAGCGCGCAGAGCTACCCGCCGTAGCAGTGGAGCGCGCGGCGACGGTGATGGGCAACGTGCCCGATGGCAACGACGTGGTCATTATTGGTGACACGCCCGCCGACATGACCTGTGGTCGGGGGATCGGTGCACGGGCCATCGGGGTCGCCACCGGTACGTACACTACCGACGAATTGCTCGACGCCGGCGGATATACCGCCGTCCCGGATTTCGCGGATCCGGAGCCGGTGCTCGCGGCGATCTATGCATGACCAGTTCGAAGCTCCTCGTTCCGCTCCGTGTTCCTGAACTCGGGCCCGCACTCGGGAAGCTGATTACCGGGTCGGGCCGGACCGCGGGTCCGCTTCCGCTAAACCGCGTCCGCCGCCGCATCGTGGGCCGTCTGATCGATGCGGCGGGAGAGGCACGCCGACTCGCCGCGAAGGAAGAGCGCGGAGCTGCGCTCGCAGCCGTGAGCCCGCAGGTGTGGCTCGATACCTGGGAAGAAGCGGTGGGGGCGGTCTCCGGCGCACTTGCCGACTACGTCGACGGTCGTCTGGATGCTGAAGCCGTCGCGGTGCGCATGTCGGGACGAGCGCGGCGCGACCTACCGCTCGATGCCTCGGAGAGACGGGCGCTGGCCGGCCGATTGGGCGCCGCCGGTGCCGCGCTCGTCTCGGCGCTCGATGCCATCGAGTTGCACGCGGGACGGCTGCTCGATGCAACTGTGCGCGACCGACAAGAACTCGACGCGTGGCAGAGCGCGCTCGCCTTGGCGGCGCGGCGGCTGGAAGCGGCGTGGCTCGCGTTGGAGGATCAGGTCACAATCGAGCTTGCCCAATGGGAGGCAGTGGCGGAGCGCGTGGCCCAGTGGCGCCGTTCCTGGTGGCCGGTCGCTGCCGTGGGCCTGCCGGTCTTTGTCGCCGCGCTGTGGCTCGGCCTGATCCTCGGTGGATACGTTGCGTCGCCGCGATGGCTCGAGAGTCTCTGGCAGCTCGTGTCGTGACGCGCGCCGGCTGGGTTGCGAGTGCGTTGTTGACGGCGGGGATTGCGGGTCCGGCCACCGCGCAACAACTCGCGGTGACGGAAGTACGCATCGACTCGATCGGTTCGCTCACCGAGTTGGCGCGAGCCGGATTCGAGGTCGCATCCGTCCGTACCGTGTCCGGCATCGATTATGCCTTGGTCGTGACCACGGCGATGCAGCGTGCGGACCTCGGGATCCGCGGGTTCGCATTGCGTCTCGAGCCGGTGGTGCCTGCGCAGTCACCACAAGTCTTCCGCACTCCGTCACGGATCGATTCGCTCCTCACGTCACTTGCAGCAACGCGTGCGAACGTGTTCGTCGACACGATCGGGCAGTCGTACGAAGGCCGCCCTATTGTCGCGGTCAAGATCGGCACGCCCGACGACGCCGGCTCCCGCCCCAACGCGCTGTTCATTGCCACGCATCACGCGCGGGAGTGGATCTCGACCGAGATGGCGCTGCGTCTCGTCGTGTGGCTCGCCGATTCCCTCGCCGCCGTGCCCGGTGGCCAAGCGCTGCTCGATAGCCGCGACATCTGGGTGGTCCCCGTACTCAACCCGGATGGCTATGCCCAGACATTCACTACGGAACGGCTCTGGCGGAAGAACCGGCGGCCCAACGCGGACGGTACAGTGGGTGTCGATCTCAACCGTAACTACCCGGCTTTCTGGGGACGGGACGAGATTGGATCGAGCAATGTCCCCGGTGCGGAGACGTTCCGCGGCACCGGACCGGCGTCTGAACCCGAAGTGGCGGCGATGATTGGTTTTCACGTGCGCCACCCGCCCGATGTCGCAATCTCGTATCACAGTTATACCGACCTGGTGCTTTATCCCTACGGGCACGCGTCGGGGGTGCTGGCACCGGACGAGACGATCTTCCGCGCGCTTGCCGGCAACGGCCTGTCCCCGTCGATCATCGATCGGCTTCCCGAAGCGGCGCGCGCGTTTTATCACGCGGGTCCGTCGTGGCAGCTCTATCCCACGAACGGCGAATACACCGAGTGGGCGTACCGCGCGCATGGGACCATTGCCTTCACGGTAGAGTTGACCTCGGGATGCTGCGTGGGTGGTGCCGCGTACGGCTTCGAGTTTCCCGATGACTCGACCGCCGTCGCTCGCGTATTCGCCGATAATCTGCCCTTTGCACTCGCGCTCCTCGACGCGGCGGGCGACCTCGAGGCCGCTCGCGGGCCCGGTGGTGGGATGGTCGGTGGACCAGCAGTAGAGACGCTGTGGCCCAGCCTGCGGATCGTGGGCCCGCCCAGATCGGCAACGCTACCGGTTGTCCTGCGCGTGGCGTTTGACGAAACAATCGTCGGCGCGCGAGCAGACTCGCTGAATAGGGGACGCGCCAGGTGGCGCTGGCAGGCCCCGACCAATGATCTGCAGCTCGGATCGGAGATCGGCGTGCCTGCCTTTGGACTGCGCACGTCCCTGATCCACCGTGAGGGTGCCGAAGACAGCCTCACGGCGTGGACCGGTTGGCGGCGGGACTCCACCCTCGCCTTCGAGGGACGCTTCGCATGGTTGAGTGAACGGGACACGCTGACGTCACCGGTGCTCGATCTCTCTGCCATGACCGATCCCCATCTCGCTTTCTGGACACGTCACGCTGGCTCGCTCTTTCTGCCCGACCGCCGCGGGCGGGTCGAGTTCTCCTCCGACGCGGGGACGACCTGGACTCCGGTGGCTCTGATCGAGGGCGCCGGCGGCGACTGGTATCCGGTTCGCGTGTCGCTCCCCGAACCCGCCCAGCGCGCTCGCGTGCGGTTCATTGCGGAGAACATGTCCTGGCTCATCGACGGGCTGCATCTCTTCGGCACGCTACCGCAGGTCCGACCGGTCGCGCCGGCCAGCGTCGTGTCCGTCTCCGAGAATCCGGTGCGCTCCGACCGAGTCTTCCTCTCCTGGGCGCCGGTCGGGGGCCAGGCGAGGGTGAGCCTCCTGACGTTTACCGGCGAGTTGGTCTTTCGGGCGACCGTGCCGGCGCAGGACGGACGGGTGTCGTGGGACCTGACGAACCGGAATGGGGTCCCGGTGAGCGACGGTGCGTACGTCGTGGTCGTCGAGCTATCAACCGAGATCCTGCGGCGACGTCTTTTCGTGGCACGCGGACGATGACCGTTCTTGCGGTCGGTATCGATCTGGTGACCGTGGCGCGTATCGAGCGTATGCTCGAACGGCATAGTGACCGGGCGCTTCAGCGTCTGCTGACCGACGCGGAGCGCGAGTACTGTCTCGGGATGGCGGTTCCGGCGCGGCACGTGGCGGCACGCGTAGCAGCGAAGGAGGCGGTCTACAAAGCCCTGCAAGGGACCGAAGACGCACGCGGGATTGGGTGGCGTGAGATCGAGGTTGTGCGGGACTGGGATGGCCGGCCCACCGTGCGGCTCAGCGGCCGGGCCCAGCAGCGATTCGAGGCCATGGGAGCCACGGGCGTGCTTCTCTCCCTCACCCACACAGACGACATCGCCGCGGCCATGGCGCTGGTGCGGTGATCGACAGCCGTTGCCAGCCGGGTCGGAGCCCTCTAGAATTGCTCTGGTAATCGCTATGCGAATCAGGGGTATCGAGGCTCGTTTCCGGCCGCCATTGGCGGCCGTTCTGTTCGCGGCATTGTGGCTGCCGGCGAGCGCATCGGCGCAATCCGATGCGGCCAGCCTAGCACGCCGCATCGCGGCAATCGTGTCGATTGCGGCAGATGAGTACGCGCTTGGCGTGGCCGACGGACGCGTGATCTCGGCGGCCGAGCTGGATGAGGCGCGGCTCTTTCTGGATGAGGCGTTGGAGGCGGCCGTGGAGCTTCCCGACCCGGCTCGCTCGGCGGCGGTGCCTCAGGTACAGGCCCTGGTCGAGATCGTGGCTTCGCTGGGCTCGCCCGCGGACCTGCGGGCGGGGCTTGCGGTGCTGCGCACACGACTGGCAATCGTCATTGGCGTGCCGCTCGATCCCATGCCACGCAGCCCGCCCTCCCTTGCCCGCGGCGCGCAGCTCTTCGAGGCCAACTGCACGAAGTGTCATGGCGATCGAGGTGCGGGCGACGGTCCACGTGCCGCTGAGCTGGATCCTCACCCAGCGGACCTGACCGATCGGTCTGCGCTGAGTGGGTCGAGCCCGCTCGATTTCTACCGCAAGGTGACCTTCGGAGTTGCCGGGACGGACATGTCGGCCTTCGAGGAGGGGCTCACGCTCGAGGAACGGTGGGCGGTGGCACTCTACACCTCCAGCCTGCGCCACGCGGACGAAGATCGCGCGGCCGGGGAGCGCTGGTTCGCCGAGGCGTGTGATTCCTGCCGTCTCTGGATTTCCGATTTCCAGCAAACCGCTGGACTGACCGACGACTCGCTTGCCGCGCTCGTGGCCGCGGTCGCTCCGCCGCCGCCGCCGGAAGCCGTGGGGTTCGCCCGCACCGCGGCAAGCGCGGATCTGCTGGGTGGCGACCGAGGTCTCGCGGCGCAGCGGGTTGCGCGGAGTGTGACCCTGGGTGTCGACGAAGCGGTGGCGCTTTCACTTGCTGGTGACGGGCGTGCCGCCGTGCGCCGCGCCGTCGGGGCATACCTCCAGTTCGAACAGGTCGAGAGCGCGGTGGCCGCCAGAAACGCGGGCGCGGCGCGCGGCGTCGAGCGGGCCTTTGCGGAACTGCGTTCCGCTCTAGTGGCGGGAAACGCCGACCGTATTGTGGCGGCGCGCGCTCAGATCGACATCTCGCTCCAGCGCGCGGTCGAGGTGCTGTCCGCGGCGTCTTCGCCCGCGCTGCTGTTCGGTCAGTCGCTCCTCATCATTCTCCGCGAGGGGCTCGAGGCCATGCTCATTGTAGCGGCACTCGCGGCGTTCGTCGTAAAGGCGGGAGCGCGCCGACGGTTGCGGGAGATCACCGGTGGCGTGGTCGTGGCCCTCGTGGCCAGCGTGCTAACCGCGGCCGCGCTGGTGTCGATCTGGCGCCTGTCTGCTGCGCACCGCGAGGTACTCGAGGGTGTCAACATGCTGCTCGCCTCGGCGGTGCTGTTCGTCGTTGCGTCGTGGCTCGTGTCCAAGGTCGAGAGCGAGAAATGGAAGAAGTACGTAAGGCGGCAGATGAGCATCGCCCTTTCGGGCGGGGGTGCGCTCGCGTTGGCCGGCGTGTCGTTCCTGGCTGTTTATCGCGAGGGGTTCGAGACGGTGTTGTTCTACGGCGCGCTCTTTGGCACGGCCGAGGACGCGTTGGGAATGGCGGGGATCGTCACCGGGCTCGGGGTGGGACTCGTACTGCTGGTGGGGCTGTACGTCGCTATTCAGCGGTACGGCATGCACATCCCGCTGCGCCCGTTCTTTGCGATCACGGGCATCATGTTGACAGTCCTTTCAGTCAGTTTCGCCGGACAGGGTGTCGCCGAGCTGCAGGCCGCGGGGTGGATGCCCTCGACGCCCATCAACCTTCCGTCCCTTCCGGCGCTCGGGGTGTTTCCAACCGTGCAGACGTGGCTTGCGCAGCTTCTCCTGGCGGGCGCCTTCGCCGTGGCCCTCGCGTGGATTTTTCTGGTCAGCCCGCGATTTGCGGCTTCAGCGCTCCCTCGGCGGCAACAGTAGCTCCCTCCGCGCGACGCCACCACGTCAGGAGCGACACACCGATCACAAGCACGATCACGCTCGTGAGCTGGGCGACCGTGAAGGTACCGAGTAGACGATCGTCCTTGGCACGGATGAACTCCACCAGAAAACGTTCGACGCCCACGAGGACGAGGTAGAGTCCGAAGAGCCACCCCGCAGCGTGTTGGTGGCTGCGACTCCGATAGAGCAGCCAGAACATGAAGAGGAGTGCTGTCACCTCATAGAGCTGGGTGGGATGAACGGCGAGTACCTCAAAGGGTGTGACACCGGCGGGGACGTCTACCCCGAGGCGCGCCAGATCCTGCGCGGTTGTCGGCGGGGTCCCTTCGGGAAACCGCATGCCCCAGGGGAGCGCCGTGGGGATGCCATAGTCGTCCTGCACCAGGAAGCAGCCTACCCGTCCGAGTGCGTGACCCAGGGCCAGCGCCGGCGCTGTCAGCTCCATTGTGAAGCGAGTCGGAATCCGTTTCCATAAGCCCTGCACCAACACCGCGGTAAAACCCCCGGCAAATCCGCCGTACCAGACGAGTCCGCCACGTGATAAGAGGGCTCCGCCATTCAGCAAGACGTACCAGAGCTTCGCGCCGATGATGCCGCCGACTACCGCGGCCACCACGATGTCCGCGGCGTATTCCTGATTCATTCCGCGGCGCGCCAGTTCGCGCTGCATCGCCCATCCGGATACCAGGAAGCTCGCCATCATCATGATGCCGAAGCCGGTGATCTCGAGCCCTAAGACGGTGAACGTGAGAGGGTAAACGGTCATGTCAGGTGTGGTGCTTCTGTTTGTGTGGCGTGGCGTGTGGATGCCGCTGGTCGAGCGGTTCTGTCGCGACGAGGCCCGGCCACGGCATCGACGCGTCGGCGTCGAGATACGGATCGATCGCCTCGCCTCGCCGCCAACGGTACCAGCCGGCGCGCGCGATCATCGCCGCGTTATCCATGTTCAGTCGCTGGCACGCGACGGCGATACGGGTGCCGCGCATACGAGCATTGAGTTGGTCGACGAGCGCGCGGTTGCACGCGACCCCGCCGCCCAACACGAGCATCTCGTATCCAGTCTGCTCGATTGCGCGTTGTGCCTTCGTAGCCAGGACGTCGATTACCGCTTCCTGGAACGATGCCGCGAGGTCCGCGCGATCGGCTTCCAACTGTTCGTTGGCGCGCACCGCGTAGAGTACCGCGGTCTTCAGTCCGGAGAAGGAGAACTCCAGCCCGGTATCGCGTAAGGGACGTGGGAAGTCAAAGCGGTCCCGGCCCTGGGCGGCGAGCCGCTCGATGGCGGGACCCCCGGGATAGCCGAGCCCCAGGAGTGCCGCGACCTTGTCGAACGCCTCGCCGGCGGCATCGTCGCGCGTTTCGCCGAGCAGGCAATACCGACCCCAGGCCGGCACGTCCAGCAAGACGGTATGTCCGCCGGAGACGATCAGCGCCACGAAGGGCGGCTCCAGAGTGGAATCCTCGAGCTTCGGCGCGAAAAGGTGACCCTCGAGGTGGTGCACGCCAATGACGGGCCTGTCGAGCGCCGCACCCAACGCCTTGGCATAACACACACCGACCAGCAGGGCACCGGCGAGCCCCGGACCGGCCGTGACCGCAATGGCGTCAACGGCGGAAAGTGGAAGGCCCGCCTGTTCCAGCGCGCGGTTCACGACGGGATCGAGTGTGCGGAGGTGGGCCCGACTGGCCAGTTCGGGTACGACCCCGCCGAAGATCTCATGGACGTCCTGGGAGAGGATCACGAGACCGGCGAGTTCAGGGCGATCGGCTTCGCCCACGAGCACGGCGGCGGATGTCTCGTCGCACGACGTCTCGATACCGAGGAGTACGTCAGCCACCGGGACGGATCAGCACGACCGAATCGGGCGTCGCGGTGGCTGTGATCCCGGCGGGCGCGACGACGCGGGTCACAACCGTATCCGGTGCAGCGGCCCCGCTCGGGGTCGCGACAACGGAGACTGAGTCACGCGTGAGCCGTACCAGCCGGGCGCTGGGGCCGCGTACGGTCACGAGCACTGCCGGCGGATCCGCGATCCACACCGTGCCATCGCTCTGAACCGTGATCGGCACACCCATTAGTACGCGCTCCGCCACGAAAGCGACCTCCGCCGACACCTCGACCTCGCGCGGGGTAACTCGCGCGATACCCAACCGCGTGGTGTCGAGACTAACGACTCGGCGCACCGGTTCGGTAACACCCCTTAGTTCGAGCGGGAGGGTAGGCACCTCACGGATGGCTCGCACGGCCGATTCGGGGCCGCGGATCGTCACCGTGCTCGGCACGATCCCTATGCCGCCCACGACCGTGTACCCGGCATCCGGAATTATTCGTACGCGCGGCCGCACGCGAACCGTGCGCTGGGATACGTCGTCGAGTGTCACGACAATAACCCGCGGCTGCACTTCTTGTGGACGCACGTCGATGTCGCCCGAGGTCAGCAGGTCTTCGGGCAGCAACGTGAACTCGAACTGCTCCCCGCTCACGGTGTCCGGTACCGTCTTGCGGATGATGGGCCGTGTCGAGAACAACTTGAGCAGTTCACGCGTGGGGCCCGCATACGTCGCCTGTATCGTGGGCAGTGACTGATTGAGCGTTCGTCCCTCAGGGACCTCGACCACCAAATCGACCGGTACCTGTTGCGTGGTGGGTTGTTCGGCGGCGACCGCCGCCCAGAGAACGGCGGACAAGACCAATGCCGTGATCTTGATGGGCCAGTTGGTCACGATGGCGCGACGTATCCGGCCGGCGATGCCGCTACTCCCCGGCAAGCAACCGCCGGAACAACGCTGCCTGAGTCGGGTGATCCCACTCGGTGGCCCCAATGATCTTCTTCACGATGACCCCGTCGCGATCTATGATGAAGCTTTCGGGAACACCGGTGGTTTGATATAGCTGCTCGATATCACCCGTCCGGTCGTGCAGCACGGTGAACGTCAGTTCCCGTTCGTCGATCCACCCACGCACCTTGTCGGGGTCTCCCGTGTCGATGCTCACGGTTACCACCCGGAGCCCGTCGGGACCCAGTTCTTCGAATAGCCGTTGCATGGAAGGCATCTCCGCTTCGCACGGCGCGCACCACGTTGCCCAGATATTGAGTAGGACCACCTCGCCCTTGAACGCGTCGATCCCAACGGTGTCACCGGTGACAACGTTCACCGCCTCGAAATCCGGTGCGTCGCTCCCGATCTCGACCCGGCGCAGGTCCGGTGAGAGCGCCACGGCTGCGAGCAGAGCAAAACCCATCATGCCCAGGATCACAGCGACCGCCACCCACTGCCCTCGATTAGTCATGCTCACACCGTTACCGCACAGCGGCGTCGAAGTTCACTCATTGCCGCTGCCGGATCGTCCGCACCGAACACGGAAGATCCCGCGGCAAACGTATCTGCCCCCGCCCCAAAGGCATTGCCGATCGTGCCAGGCCCAATGCCACCGTCAACCGCGAGACGCGCGTCACGCTGGTGACGGTCGAGCATCGCGCGCGCGCGCGCAATCTTTGCCGTAGACGCGGGGAGGTACTGCTGTCCCGGATAGCCGGGATTGACGGTCATGATCAGCAGCAGGTCGAGGTCGTTCACCACTTCTTCGGCAACACCGAGCGGTGTCGATGGGTTCAGCGCGAGTCCGGCACGCATGCCTCGCTCGCGGACCGTCTGCAGGTGGCGCTGTACGTGACGCGTCGCCTCGGCATGGAACGTGAAAACAGTCGCGCCGGCGTCGGCAAAGTCGTCGATGTGGCGTTCGGGCATATCCACCATGAGGTGCACATCGAGTGGCAGTTCGGTGGCACGCCGGGCGACCGCAACCACGTTCGCACCGAAGGTGATGGGTGGCACGAACCGGCCATCCATCACGTCTATGTGAATCATGTCCGCGCCGCCCTCGGCCACCCGGGTGATCTCATCGGTGAGACGACCCAGGTCGGCGCTGAGGATGCTGGCAGAGATCAACACGTTCATTGCGGGTTCCCAGAGGCCAGGATCACGTTTACCAGCGTACCTGGAGCACTCAGTGTTCCGGCGGCTGGTTCCTGGAAGAATACCTGTCCCGGCTCGACCGCGTTACTGCGGCGGGCGTAGTTCGTCCCGAGTGCGAGCCCCGCTTCTTCGAGGGCCACGCGTGCCGAATCGAGCTCGAGCCCAATCAGAGACGGAACGCGGATCGTCGCGGTACCCACGCTCACCACGAGCGTGACCGCGGTGCCGGGCAACAGCGTTGTGCCCGCCGGAGGGCGTGTGTTGACCGCGACGTTTGCCGGGGTCGGCGCTTGCGCGGACTCGACGCGTCCAACGACCAGTCCCGCCGCCTCCAGCAGCAGCCTGGCGTTATCGGCATCGTACCCGGCGATGTCGGGCACGGGAATGCGTTGCGGGCCCGCACTCACCGTGAGGCGCACCTCGGTGCCCTCGGGAACGACGACATCCGCGGGCGGGTCCTGCCAGACGACGTTGCCGTTGGCGATCTCGGGGTGCGTCATGCGATCGACCTCGGCCACCGAGAGCCCGAGGGCGCCCAGGGCTTCCCGTGCGGCCTCCCGTCCCATCCCGATCACCTGCGGCACGCTGCGGTTGGCAGCGAAGATCGGTGCCGGGAAAAGAAAGAAGACGGCGGTGAGGTACCCGCCGATGGCGGTTACCAGAAACACGCCCACGGCCAGCGTGGCGAACCGATGGCCCGCGAATCGGGGCAGCCAGCGGCGTCGGTCTGGCATGTACGGCGTCGCGTCATCTTGTGTGGTAGTGGGGGCGGGGACAGGGGCGGAGTCGCTGCGGTGCAGCCCCGCAAGCCAAGTGCGCGCCCGAGCGATCCCCTGTTGCCACGCGCGCGCGACTCGCCCACCGGAAGAGAAACGGCGGCGTATCCTCATGCGCGTCTCACGAGCCTGGTCCCAAACGCTCCATCGGTCTCGTCATCAGGCGGGAAGATACTGAGGTCGGGCCCCGCACGGGCAAAATCGGGGTGCCGCGACAGGAACTGCTCCACCTGGTCGCCGTTCTCCTCCGGCTCGAGCGAGCACGTCATGTAGATCAGATACCCGCCGGGCCGGACCACGTCCACGGCCCCGTCGAGCAGTGCCGACTGCTCGGCGGCCAGCCGAGTAATGGTCTGTGGCTCGAGGCGCCAGCGGGCGTCGGGATGGCGTGCGAAGGTTCCCGTGGCGCTGCACGGCGCGTCGAGGATGACCGCGTCCATCGACCCCGGTACTAGGGGCGGGGCGGTCGCGTCCGCGGCGGCCACGAGGACGGACGGTGCCGCCCGGCGCACGGTTTCGCTGAGTCGGGCGAGCCGGGCGCGGGACCGGTCGGTGGCCAGAACGCGTGCCCCCGCTGTGCGCGCGAGGACCGCCGCCTTCCCGCCGGGTGCCGCACAGGCGTCCCAAATCCGAACGTCGTCAGGCAGGTTCACGAACTGCGCGAGCAAAGCCTGGGCGGGGTCTTGGACAACAAACGCTCCGTCACGATATCCCGGGACTTGCTGCAGGCGTCCACCGGCGAGAAAGAACCCTGGGAGCCCCGCACGGGTCGTATAGCGGATATCCGCTGCATCGAGCGCGTGGCGCAATTCGTCGGCCGACCAGCGCGCCGGCTGGAGCACGATGGGCGGTCGCCGATTGTTATGGACGAGCAGTGCCTGCGTGCGTTCCGGGCCGAATTGGGTGAGCCAGCGGTTCACCAGCCATTCCGGATGCGAATACTCATGGGCCAGAGACGGCGCGTCGTGTGCCGTTGGGGGGCGTATGCCAGATGTCGTGCGTTCGTCACCGGCCGTCTGCTTCTCCTGGGCAACCGCTCTCAGCACGGCGTTGACGAATCCGCCACCCTGCGCGCCGCGCAACGACTTTGCTAGTTCGACGGTACTGCTGACGGCCGCGTGCGGCGGCACGCGGGTGAGGTGGAGAAGCTGGTAGGCTCCCAGCCGGAGGAGGTCACGCAGGTCCTCGTGGACGCTCTGCCACCCGCGGGTCGCGAGCGGGGCGAGCACGGCGTCGAGTTGGGTGCGCGCGCGGAGCACGCCGGCGGCAATCTCGTGCGCCAGACGACGGTCGGGGTCTGCAAGGGCAGCGACGGCGTCGTCGCGCGCGGCATCGAACGGCACCCCGCGCCGGACGGTGCGCAGAATCTCGTAGGCGGCGCGCCGCGCTGCAGTCCCGTCGCTAATCCAGCATTCCTCCAGTTGGAGACGAGGGGACCGCCACCTCGCGGCGGGGCATCCTTCCTGCGAGGAACGCGCGGCGGCCCGCATCGACCGCCTGACCCATCGCGCGGGCCATCTGCACCGGATCTGCCGCCTCGGCAATGGCCGTGTTCATGAGAATCCCATCTACACCCTGCTCCATCGTGACGCACGCGTCCGATGCGGTGCCCACTCCCGCATCGACGATGATTGGCACGGAGAGCCGGTGTTTGATCGTGCGGATGCTGTACGGGTTCAAGAGACCCAATCCGCTGCCGATGGGTGAGGCGAGAGGCATCACCGCCGCCGCCCCCGTATCCTCGAGACGCAATGCCGTGATCAGGTCGTCGTTCGTATAGGCCATGACCTGAAAGCCTTCGGCGACGAGGGTGCGTGTTGCCGCGAGCAGTTCCTGCACGTCGGGGAGCAGCGTCTGTTGGTCGCCGATGACCTCGAGCTTGATGAACTCGTTGAATCCCGCCTCACGAGCGAGCCGGGCGTAGCGCACGGCATCATCGCCGGAGTAGCACCCGGCAGTATTCGCCAGCAGGAAGTACGTATTGGGATCGACGTGGTGGAGGATCCCCTCATCGTTCGAGCGGTCGAGGTCGATACGCCGAACGGCGACGGTGACGACGTCTGCCCCGGATGCCTCGAGCGCGCGTACCATCGTCTCGTTGTCTGCGTATTTTCCCGTACCGACGATCAGCCGGGATCGGAACGTCCGACCGCCGACCACCAGAGAATCTGTTTCCGAAAGCGTTGCGGTCACGTTACCCACCTCCAACGAAATGCACGAGTTCGACGGAATCCCCTTCGCGTAACCGTGTTTCAGCAAACGCCGGGCGCCGCACGATCTCCCGGTTGTGTTCCACGACGACCGCACGAGGATCCACTTCAAAGCGCTCGAGTAGCTCGAGCAACGTGAGGTCCCGCGAGACACTTCGGGAGGTACCGTTAACTTCCACGGTGATCGCGTCTGTCATTGCCGATGGTCTGTGTGCATCTGCAACCTCTGCGGTACTATCTCGACTCATCTGTGGCTAAAGATAGCAGGAACCGCTCCGCCGCCGCAGCGGGATCCGGGGTGTCCCAGAGCCCCGTCACGGCGGCGATGGCCCGGATGCCCGCCTCCCGGCACCGCGCCGCCCGTTCTGGCGTCACACCTCCGATCGCGACCACGCGATCGGCTGGCAGATCGGTCAGCGCGTCCAGGCCGAGAGGGGGACGATGTGGGTGAGATGGCGTCCCCCAGATGGGGCCGAGAAACACGTAATCCGCACCCCTGGCAAGGGCGGTGCGCGCCTCGTCGGGCGTATGAGTTGATTGGCCGACTGCGACCGAGTCCGCGGACAGTCGCCTCGCCGCCTGCAGCGGGAGCCCGTGCGCCGGAAGGTGGAGGCCGTCAGCGCCCGCAAGGCGGGCGATATCGGCTCGATCGTTGACGAAGAACGCGGTGTCGGTGGCGGCGGTGATGCGCCGCAGGTCGTCGGCAAGCTCGAGCAGGTGGTCCCCGGGAAGGGTCCCGCGAAGGTGGATGGCGACATCCGGGCCCGTCGCGAGTGCCGCGGCACGGTCGAGCAGGTCTGGGAGTTTGAGGATGCGGTCGTTGGTAACGGCGTGGAGGAAAGGGGGTGGGGGGAGGAGACGGTTCACGCGAACTGCGCGCCGCGGGCGGGACCGCTCCCGCGGAGCCACTCGGCTGCCGCCATGCGCGGTTTTCCCTCGGGTTGCACATCGAGCAACTGGAGCGCTCCGTCGCCCGTCGAGATGACGAAGGCGGGATCTGTTTCGATGATCTCACCGAGTGGCGAAGCGGGTGACGGGAAGCCCGCGGGCCGCGGGCCGAACATCTTGACGCGTTGTCCGTTGAGGGTGGTCCAGGCCCCGGGCTTGGGATCGAGACCCCGGATCAACCGTGCTATGCGTACTGCCGGTGCTTCCCATCGGATACGTGCCATCTCCTGTGTGAGTTTGGGCGCGTATGTAGCCAACGCGGAGTCCTGCGTCTCTTCGGTCAGTGCATCTGCAGCCATGAGCGAGAGGGCCTCCACGAGGGCCAGGGCACCGAGCTCGGCGAGCCGCTCTTCAAGTTCTCCGGCAGTCTCATCGGTGGCGATGGGCGTTGGGACCTTGAGCAGCATGGGGCCCGTATCCATGCCCTCGTCGAGCCGCATGATGGTGACGCCCGTCTCCTCCAGTCCCTCGATGACCGCGTGCCGAATGGGCGCCGCACCGCGGAGCGCGGGGAGCAACGACGCATGGACATTGACCAGTCCCCGGCTGGGAACCGCAAGCATTTCCGCCTTGAGGATGTGCCCGTACGCGACGACGACGCCAACATCCGGCGCGAGCTTGCGCAGTCCGTCGAGCAGTTCGGGAGTGTTGGGCGACTCGGGCTGAAGTACCGGGACGCCCTCGCTCTGCGCGACGAGCTTCACGGGAGGTGCGTGGAGCGCCGAACGCGAACGGCCGCGCGGTCGGTCGGGTTGCGTGACGACCGCCACAACGTCGAACGCTTCGCCCAACAGGGCGCGCAGCGACGGGACGGCAAAATTGGGCCGGACCGGCGTCGGGTTCACCTCCTTGATGTAGCCGGTCTTCCCTTTCCGCATCTTCTTCCATTTCGCCTGCAACATCTTGCGCTTCAGCGGACTCAGGTGGTCGAGGAAGAGGATCCCGTCGAGATGGTCTATCTCATGTAGGATGGCGCGGGCGCGGAGAGCGTTGGCCTCGACGCGCACGCGCTCCCCCTCGAGCGACGTCGTCTCAATGACGATTCGTGTTGCCCGAACGACATCCCCGTAGATTTCGGGAATGGAGAGACATCCCTCTTCGCTCTTGTCCTGTCCCTCTTGCTCGATGATCTCCGGATTGATCAACACGACGGCTCCGTCCTCACCCGTGTCCACGACGGCCACGCGGCGGGTCTCACCGATCTGATTGGCTGCCAACCCGACACCCTGTTCGTCGCGCATCGTATCGAACAGGTCGGTGACCAGTTGCCGAACCGCGCCGTCCACCTCGGTGACCTCGGTCGCGCGCTGGCGCAGTACCGGCGAGCCGAGTAGGTGGAGGCTACGCAGGCTCACGACCGCTTCTTCTCGTCACCCGTTCCCGGTGTGAGCACCTCGGCGACGCGCCCGCGCTGAATCACGAGCCGCGATTCGCCGCTCTTTATCGTGAGCTCGTCGTCTTTCACCTTGATGACCTCACCCACGATGCCCCCGTTCGTGACGACGCGGTCGCCCCGTGAGATCTCCGCAAGGCGGGCCCGGTGCCGTTTCTCCTGCTGCGAACGGGGGCGGATCAGCAGGAAATAGATGATGCCGATGAAGGCCGCCATCTGAAACAGAAAGATGCCGAACCCAGGGCCGCCGGCCCCGCCGGACGGGGCGAACAGCAAAAACAGGGTGCTCAGGTTCACGCGTCGCTCCGGGTGTTGTACCGGGCCAGCCAGTCGCGCCGCCACGTCTCGAACGTTCCGTCGAGGACGCGGGCACGCGATGTCTCGCCCAGGCGAATCAAGAACCGCACGTTGTGCAGCGAAAGCAGTCGGAGTCCCAGCAACTCATCGGCGACGAACAGGTGTCGCAGGTATCCGCGACTGTACGTGGTGCATGTTTCACAGTCGCAACCGGCATCGATTGGTGTCTCATCGCGCCGGAAAGCCGCGTTGCGCACGTTGAGACGGCCATCGGCCGTGAACGCCGAGCCGTTGCGCCCGTTCCTCGTGGGTGCAACGCTATCGAATAGATCTACGCCACGGGCCACCGCTTCGAGCAGGTCTTCCGGAAAACCGACCCCCATAAGATAACGTGGGATGCCATGGGGCAATGCGGGGCACAATGTTTCGAGAATGGCGTACATCGCCGCACGCTCCTCTCCCACCGCGAGCCCGCCGATCGCGAGGCCGGACCAGGCGCGCATGCCCGTGATCGCTTCGAGCGCCCGGTCACGGAGATCGGGGAAGATCGCCCCCTGAACGATGGGCCAGAGGGTCTGCCGCTCGGGCGTAGCATTGGCCAACTCGGCGTGCCGTGCCGCGCACCGTTTCAGCCATCGCGTTGTGCGCGTGAGTGCCTCCTCGGCCTCCGGCCGCGTGGCCGTTCCGGGGACGACGTGGTCGAGCGCCATGGCGACGTCGCTGCCCAGGGCCCACTGGATTTCGACAGCGCGCTCTGGCGTGACCATGCGTCTGGCACCATCGACGTGTGACTGGAACTCGACGCCCTCGTCGGTCACGCGGCGCGAGCCGTCAAGTGAAAATACCTGAAACCCGCCCGAGTCGGTGAGGATGGGTCCGTCCCACGCCATGAACCGGTGTAGCCCGCCCAGCGCGGCGATGGTCTCTTCACCCGGACGGACGTGCAGGTGATACGTGTTCGCCAGCACCACCTGCGTTCCAACGGCCGTGAGATCGAAGGGCGAGAGCGTTCGTACGGTCGCCTGTGTCCCGACCGGCATGAACGCCGGTGTCAGTACTGATCCGTGCGGGAGCGAGAGCGTCCCGGCGCGGGCCGCGCCGCAGGTGGCGTCGATCTGGAACTCGAACATGTCACACGATAGCCATCGCGTCGCCGTAGTTGTAGAGGCGATATCGCTGAGCGACCGCCATGACCGCCCAACCTGCGGTTTCAATCCACGCCCGCGCGCGAGCGGGCGACCTGGGTCTTCGCGTGTGTCTACACGCTGATGTTTCAATCCACGCCCGCGCGCGAGCGGGCGACCTCGACATTCTGAGCAACGCACTAACGACGTTTCAATCCACGCCCGCGCGCGAGCGGGCGACTCGGACATGGCGCGCGTCGTCGATGTCCTCGCGTTTCAATCCACGCCCGCGCGCGAGCGGGCGACTGACTACTGCTAACTCTTTGTAGTTGAATGGCTTCAAAAGCCGGTCGCGCGAACCGGCTCCGGGTGAGCAAGGTTGGGCTACTATCGGCGCGAGTGCAAACGGTCAAGCAGTTGTCAAAG
The DNA here is from genome assembly GCA_036679645.1 of Gemmatimonadota bacterium. Classification (GTDB taxonomy): domain Bacteria; phylum Gemmatimonadota; class Gemmatimonadetes; order Gemmatimonadales; family GWC2-71-9; genus JADFNB01. The sequence goes on from JAZDCY010000016.1 coordinate 39,463, forward strand.
AGCGCGTTAGCCGTGGTCGCGAACCCCAGGCGAAAGATGCACCAGCTAGAGGTTCGCGGCTATCAAATAATCAGCGGTCCCTCCAGATCGACGCTCGGCTTCGCGCCGTGATGCTCCACCCGATGACGCCAATTCCTTCCCAGGAAGTAGAACCGCAGGCTGTCTTCCTCAGGTCGATAGAGATCGAGCAGACGCAGTTTGAACTGCGCCCACTGTGTCGGGTCGAGCTGGCACTCGAATACCGAGTTCTGCACCCGTTGGCCAAAGCCGACGCAGGTCTTCGCGACGTGCCTGAGGCGTTTGCGGCCCTCCCGGGTTGTCGTCGCTACGTCGTACGTCACCAAGACAAACACAATGGCGTCCTCCGGTTACTTCCACACGAACGCCGGATAGGCATCGAGATCGCCGCGGAGTAGCCGCGCCAGGAGCCGCGCCTGCAGGTGGATCAACAACCCTACCGTGGTTTGCTCGCCCAGGAAGGGGTGTGTGATCTCATCCTGCTTGCGCTTCTGATACGCGATCAGAACCGTCTTTCGCGTGTCCTCGGACATCTCGACTCCACCGGATTCCGTCTTGCGGAAGCCCTTCGCGTGGACCTGCTGGCGGTTGATGAGCGTGAGGGCGAGCCGATCCGCCAGGAACGGTCGGAACTCCTCGATGAGATCGAGCGCGAGTCCGGGTCGGCCTGGACGGTCGCGGTGGAGGAAACCGACCTGGCTGTCCAGCCCGGCCGCCTCACAGGCGGCTCGCGCATCGTGCCCGAGCATGGCGTACAGGAACGAGAGCAGCGCGTTGACCGGATCCAGCGGCGGCCGGCGGTTGCGCCCGGTAAACGCAAAGCCGTCGGGCTGCCCAGTGATCAGGTGGCCGAACACGGCGAAATAGATGCTGGCGCTCTCCCCCTCGATCCCGCGAATCAGGTCGAGCCGGTCCGCCGCCTGGACCTGTTGGATGGTGTGGGCCAGACGCGCCGCCGCCGCCTGCACAGCCGCCCGACCTTGGCCCTCTGGATAGTCTCGAACGCTCCGGAGCAGCACGGTCCGTGCGTTCGCGACCTTCGCAGTAACGAGATTCCGCGCAATGACGGCGCTCCGAGACTCGTCGTCGGCGCGGCGGTACTGCTCGCGACGCAGCAGGACGTTGCCGGGTGTGAAACCGAGCACGCGGGCAAGGAACTTCCCCTGCTCGCTCAGGAACGAGATGGCGATACCCCGTTCGGCGCACGCGTGCATTAGCCACGGGCTGATGTTGACGAGACCGAAACACACGATCCCGCCGAGCGTGTGGAGCGGCAGCTGAAGGCGGGTCTCCTCCCCGAGTTTTACCTGGAGTGCCTCCCCGTACTTCGAGACGTACGCGCCTTGCGTCGTCACGAACAGGGTATTCAGGTGCTGCTTCACGGTGTCGCGCCTTTTGCCTCATCGAGCGTGACGCCGACGGCGCGGGCGAGGTAACGGGCCGCCGAGCCGCGGGCGCGCCCCATAGCATCGGGGAGGCATATGTGGAGCAGGGAGCAGCGGTCGCATTTGGGCTCGCGTCGCGCCCGCGGCGTGCGGCGCGACGTGATGAGTTCGTGCAGGCGCGCGGCCGTTCCCTCGGTCAGGCGTCTGAGCGGAGCGTCAAAGGTCACGTCATGGCGCTTCCGCGTGCGGCCGTAGTACAGGGCCCCAGCCGGAACCTCGGTGTGCAGCATGTCTTCGAGGCACAGCGCTTGGGCACACAGTTGCACCTTGTCTGCCTCGTGGCGCTTGGGACGGCCGCGTTTGTACTCGACGGGGAACACAATCTGGCTGTCGCCAGCCGCGCGGAACTCGACTATGTCTGCCTTGCCCACGAGGCCCAACCGGGTCGATCGAAGCGCCAGGCCCCGCGTGACGCGAACGCCCGACCGGGTCTCGGGCCGGCCGTCGTGCGCCTTGTCGTGCATATGACGCCCCTCGACGGTCAGGCGGTTCTCGGCCCAGAGGCCCTCGATGTGGATCAGGGCGCACTGCCGCTCGCAGAAGAGCAGGTGTTGGAGGGCGGAGATGGGGAGGAGGTCGTCCTCGGTGAAGCCTGCTTCCGCCCCACCCACAGGGGTCACGGACGGACTTCTCCAGGCAACTCCGCGAGAATCGCGTCGTTGAGACGCCGTGCCAGTGCCAGCGCCGCGCGCGGCTCATCCGGAGCCGGCTCGGCGGGCTCTCCCGGGTAGCGGAACTTCCAGGCGTAGTCGGTAAGGCCTCCGCTCTCGCGGATCACCTGCTCGAGGTCCGGCGCGATCTCAAGCACCTGGCGCCCCAGATCGGCAATGTTGTGCGTCTTCCGAAAGATGCGTCCGTGCCACGTGAGGAAGCCTTTGAGCGCCTTCTCGGCAGCCTGCTGGCAATGGAACAGGGCGTCTCCCGCAAGTGGCGGTTCGACGTTGCTGATGAGCTCCGCGGCGCGCAGGTCGTTCGCCGCCTTGATCAGCCATGCGCGGGTCTCGGCAACGAACTCGGGATCAAGCGGCATGGAGCAGCTTCCCTTCGCGCAAGACGGTCGCTGGGAGAGAGGCGGGTACGCGTGTGCGGCGATCGAACGCGGTGCTGGTCCACACGATGACATCCGCCGCTGTCCCGATCCCCCACAGCGCTTCGTGGGCCAGCCGGGTGCCCCGCCGGTCCGGTGTAGCGTCGTCGGGCACGATCACCATGAGATCGTAGTCGCTGTCCGCGTCGGCGTCGCCGCGGGCTTTGGAGCCGAATAGGTAGACGCGCTCCGGGTCGTATGCGTCCACGAGGCGGCGGACGATCTCGGCAAGCGCCGGATCGCGGTCTGGGAGCTGGCCCGTGGGCCTTCCCTGAGACTCAGGCATCATGAACGATCATCTTGCCGGAAGGCACGCGATAGTTGACCAGGCGTACTCGGAAGCACTCACACTACCCATGCGCTCGTGTCCTTCTGGCTCAGCAAGTGTTCCTGCCGCAGGACGCCAGCCATGTAACCGAGAAAGTCGGCCTGGTACTCCAAATCGCCCAGGCCGTATAGCCCCAGGCCCCGATCGTAGCGGTCGGTGTGAAGCTTATCAAGCCCGAGGTCGATGATCCGCCCAGGCCACATCTGGACACTGTAGGTCAACAATTCCGTCGGTGAGATTTTCTTTCTGTTCCGCACTGCCTGTGCCAGGCCTGCATCTACAATGACTGTCGCCGTCTGCTGCGGGATAACGCGGCAGAGGTGCGCGACTCCCCGTCGGCAGTGGCCGTGGGCATATGGTCGGTACTCCATGCGGTTCTCATCCTCGATCAGTTTGCGCGCTTGGTCCTCAGCGCCAGCCGTCCATTCCTTCCGCATGGCTTCCGTCGCGAGCCAGGTTGTTCCCAGCTCGGGATCGTTGAGTTGGCTCCTACTGATGCGGTGGAGTGCTCGCCGAGGCACCTCGAAGGCAGGATTTCGTCGGAAGCGGGCGTCGCGGAGTCGAAGGTCCCAGACCTCCACCTCCTCCGCGTACTCGCCACCCCGGTTGACTCGACCGCCGACCTGAATCAGGCTGGCGGTGGACGCCGATTCCCGGAAGCCGGTACGGAACGACAAGTCCATCCCGGCTTCTACACAACTGGTTGCCACAAGGACCCAGTCATCGATCTTCCCTTCCTGCAGGCGAAGCTTCATCCGCTTCACAACCAAGTCCCGATGAGCGGGCGCAAGAGCAGTCGAAAGATGTAGCACGTCGTGGCCGGCTAGGCGCATCGCTCGTGCAACTACCGCGGCCGTCTGCACGGTGTTGACGACGAGTAACCGCGGACCAGGCTTCTCCGACACGAACTTCAGAAGTCCGTCCAGGTCAAGAGCCGGCTCCAGTTCATCCTGATCGGCTTCATTCTGGCCCGCTTTGGTAATCCTGCGCTCCACGCGGACGCGCCGACCTTCCGCTCGTCGGAGCTCGTCCCTGAGCTGTCTGTTGCCTACGAGATCCGGCACGGGCGGCATTCGCTTCTCGGATCCCGTTCGGATCAGCTCCCGGTACTCGGGAAGCTCCCAAAACCGCGGCAGCGAGCCGCTAGCGAGTACAAGGTGCCCACCCCAGTCGTCTGTCCACGTCTCCAGCCATCGCCACACCTGTGGCCAGAGGTGCGAGGGCATAGCCGCGTGCATCTCGTCCACGAAGACGGCCGATCCTGGCAACTCGTGCAGCTTTCGCAACCGGGCTGGATGATGGCTGCCCAGGGTTTCGAAGAATTGCACCGCAGTCGTGACAATGATTGGCGCCTTCCACAGCGTTGCGAGTTGTCGCAGCTCCAAGTCCTCGAAGTCGGCCCGGTGGTGATGCTCGGCGACCACGTCTTCCGGGCGCTCACCCTCCAGCACCAATGCCTTGCGGTACACGTCCACAGACTGTGTGATGATGTTCGTGTACGGCAGGACGACAACGATGTGGCGCAACTGAGGTTTTCCTTCGGTCGCCACGCGCAGGAGGTGGGCCATTACTGCCGTCGTCTTGCCGCTCCCCACCGGAGCATCGCAGGCACGGATCGCTGGCTCAATCGCGGCATCCCGGCAGGCTTCAAACACCCGTCGGCGCGCTTCATTCCGCTGCTGTTCTCGTGGTTTCTTTCCCTTCGGTAACCCGTCGACGTACCGCTGCAGTGCCGCCGCGCGCTCATCCCATCGGGTCTCGATGCCCGGCGTCTCGACCTCACCGCCATAGTGCCGTGCCGTGTCACCATGGTCAGCGTCTACGAGGCACGATAGGGCCAATCGACGGGTAAAGCCGCACGGCTGCAATGCCTTCGGTTTAGCCTTCGGTAACTCCGGACAGCCAGCCGAACGGTGGAGATTCCGATACCCGTCGAGTCGGCCTTTCGCATCGACGTGGTCCGCTACAACAAGACCACCTGGGGTCTCGCGCCTTAACTGGCGGAACGGTCGCCCCTGTGGTTCAAGGAAATCCTCCTTCAGACTGAACAGCCCGGCATGATGAGCGGCGACTAACGCTACCGATTCCTGCCAGTTAAGGCGATCCAGTTCGGCCACGCCTGCGTCCTCATGCGCAATCACTAACCGTTTGCGTGAACTCTGCTGCGGATTTCGGACCCATTCGGACACCTGTTTCGGAATCATCCGGACACCCATTTCGGTTTTATCCGGACACCTGTTTCGGAGCCATCCGGACACCCATTTCGGACATTCGGACACCTGTTTCGGAGATGTCGGACACCTTCGCTGAGGGAGTGGGCGCTGGATAACTGAGGCGGATTCGGTCTCACTTCAGGGACTTTTCCCCGGAGTGATGCTGATGCCCGCTCGGAGGTTGTCCATGCGCAAGATCGTAGACCTGCTGCGGTTGCAGGCGGAGGGGCTGAGTGTGCGGCAGGTGGCCGACAGCTTGGGCCTGCCGCGCAGCACCGTGGCCGACTACATGGGCCGGCTGAAGCGGGCCGGGCTGACGTGGCCGCTGCCGGATGAGGCGGACGAAGCGGAGCTTCTCGAGCGGCTGTTCGGCGCCGAGCGCTCTCGGGCTGGTGAGCGGCCGATGCCGGACTGGGCGACGGTGCATGCCGAGCGCAAGCGACCGGGTGTGACCCTGCACCTGCTGTGGCTGGAGTACAAGCAGGTCCATCCCGAGGGGTATCAGTACACTCAGTTTTGTGAGTACTACAAGCGCTGGCGTGCGCGGCTCGATCCCGTTTTACGGCAGGCCTACAAGGCGGGAGAGAAGGTGTTTGTCGACTACGCCGGTCAGACCATGCCCGTCGTCGACGGCGAGACCGGCGAGGTGCGGCAGGCGCAGATCTTCGTCGGGACCCTAGGAGCGAGCAACTACATCTATGCCGAGGCCACGTGGACGCAGCGCCTGCCCGATTGGACGGCCGCGCACGTGCGGATGTACGAGGCATTCGGAGGTGTCCCGGCCCTGACGGTGCCCGACAATCTGAAAACAGGCGTACGGCACGCCTGCTACTACGAGCCGGATCTCAATCCCACATATCAGGACCTGGCCACGCACTACGGGACGGCGGTGCTGCCGACGCGGGCGGCCAAGCCCCGGGATAAGGCCAAAGTGGAGACCGGCGTGCAACTGGTGGAGCGCTGGTGCCTGGCCCCACTCAGGAACCACACCTTCTTCAGCCTCGCCGAGTTGAATTGCGAGCTGCGGACGCATCTCGACACCCTCAACGAGCGACCGTTTCAAAAACTGCCCGGTACCAGACGGCAGCTCCTCGAGACGCTGGAGCGGCCGGCCTTGAAACCCTTGCCGCCGACGCCCTTCGAATACGCCGAGTGGAAGAAGGCCCGCGTCAACATCGACTACCACGTCCAGGTCGATAGCCATCTCTACAGCGTCCCCTACATGCTCGTGCGTCAGGAAGTGGACGTGCGCCTCACGGCGAAGACGGTAGAGGTGTTGCACCGCGGCAAACGCGTCGCGGCCCACCGGCGTAGTCATCGTCCGGGCCGCTTCACTACCGAGCCGGGCCACCGTCCCAAATCCCACCAGCGGCATCTCGAGTGGACGCCATCGCGGCTGATACGCTGGGGAGCCACGCTGGGGCAGCACACCGGCGAACTCGTTGCACACATCCTCGAGAGCAGACCCCATCCCGAGCAGGGATACCGCGCCTGCCTCGGCCTCCTCAGTCTCGCGCGCAAGTACGGCCCGGAGCGAGTCGAAGCCGCGTGCACGCGCGCCCTGCGCACTCGGGCAACGACCTATCGATCCGTGAAATCGATCCTCGAACATGCACTCGATCGTCTGCCGTCCGAGGAGGAGCAGATCACCCTGTCGCTTCCCGCCGACCACGCCCATGTGCGCGGGTCGACCTATTACGCCACGCTCACTACAGCAAACCATCGACCGCATGCACGAACTGCGATTGACGGGCATGGCCCAAGCCCTCGACGAACAACGGGGCCAACCCGATCTGCACGACCTCGCCTTTGAGGACCGGCTCGCCCTGCTCGTGGAACGCGAAGCCACCGCCCGGGCCGATCGCAGATTGACCCGGCTGCTGCAGCTCGCAAAGCTGCGTCTCCAGGCGAGCGTCGAAGAACTCGACTTCAAGACCCCTCGTGGACTCGATCGCTCGGTCATGTTACGGCTCGCTGGCTGCGACTGGATCCGCCAGCATCAGGTCGCCCTGCTCATCGGAGCCACGGGCACGGGCAAGACCTTCATCTCCTGTGCCCTCGGCCACAGTGCCTGTCGACAGGGACTGCGGGTGCGCTACGTCCGGCTGCCTCGTCTCTTGCACGACCTGGCGCTCGCCCAGGCCGACGGCTCCTACGGCAAACTCTTGACCGCCTTAGCGAAGACAGAACTCTTAATAATCGACGACTGGGGCCTGGCACCGCTCGGTGATCGCGAACGCCGTGACGTGCTCGAAGTCATCGAAGATCGCTACGGCCGCCGGGCCACGATCGTGACCAGCCAGCTCCCCGTCGAGCACTGGCACGAACTCATAGGGGACCCCACCTTTGGGGACGCGATCCTCGACCGCCTCGTGCACGGTGCACATCGGATCACGCTGAAAGGCCGGTCGATGCGCCGCAAGGAAACGACCAAGAAGGAAACGAAGAAGAAACCGACAACGAAAGAAGGAAACTAGGCCAGCACCCACACCTCGGTGTCGGTGTCCGACATCAGCCGAACGGACTGTCCGACTTCAACCGAACCAGGTGTCCGACATCAACCGAACTGGGTGTCCGGATGCACCGAAATCCGCACTCTGCCGAAGTACCGCCTGATTAGCCTCGTCCAGTTTGCCGAGGTCGTGGTACAGCGCCGCCGCATCGACCCAGCCAATGAAGGCTTCCTGGTCACCGGCGTAAAACGCGACGGCGCGCTGAGCATTACCCACCGTATCGCGACGGACATTGGTGACGTGCGCGACGTACGTCTGTGCCGACACGCCATCCCGCCGGCTATGTGCTAGAGGCGGATCGCTCGACATCGCCGCTGCCTTACAGGAGCTGGCTGCACCACTCCGGCAGTTCGACACACAGGTCATACAGCTTGGCGTTCCTCAGGACGCCGTGGAAGTCATTCGGCAGCGCCCTGGGCACATCGTACTGATCGGTGAGTGGAACTTGGTCCGTTGACGGCGGCATTCTCTCGTCGTCCCTGGGTTCCCACTTCCGTTTCGGGGTGAGCTTCTCGATGAATTCGAATTCCGAGAATGAGCCGAGGCTGTATTCGCTGCCTGGCTCGTTCTCGTGCTCGGCGTACCAAGCATGGCGAACGTCAACCATGCCACGTGGCGCGGACCGAGTATGCGGGTACGCGTAGCGGATCAGGCCCAACATGAGCGCGATGTCTTTCGCAGTACAGCCACTGTTCCTGGCGGCCGTCGGGTTGACAAAGAAGGGCATGCAGTAGACACCGTGCTCGACGATTCGACTTGCCAGCGGCGCCATGCCGCGATCCTTCGACTCCTGAGCGCTAGCCTTCTTTGTGAGGGTGTCCCGAAGCACTCGCACCGGAGCGGCCGATACGCCGATCGGAAAATGCGCGACGCCAGTGCGGATGTACTTGCGGTCACCAGCGGTGCTGCGCCTCCCGCCCTCAGGTGCGTCCTCGCCCTTCTCAAGAAAGGTGGCTCCGAAGGTGCGAGCGTCCCAGTACTTGTTCGCCACCTTGTTGGGGTCCTCATCGATGAGTTCAACGACTCTCTTCCAGGCTTCGGCGGCTTCCTTGACGTCAGCGAAGCCGCGCTCACGGGATTCGAGAATGGAGAACTCATCGTCATTCAACCGAAACTGACTCTTCAAGTGCTGCCAGACGTCGCCATCCTTCTGCTCTACCAGATCCCGCATCTTGCGCTTGAAAGACACCCCCGTGATGTATCCACGTCCGTCGTGATTTCGCTGGCGCGGGTCGCTCTCGCGATCCGGGTCGCCGTTGGGGTTCGAATTCCGCACCTCGATAACCAGCAGGCCGGTGGCTCGGGCAATACCGTGCTTCGCGTTCATTGCGTACTGTCCTTCCCGTTTTGGCCATGTTTCTCATCCGGCGGTGAGGCGAGGAACCCGAGAAGGAGCTGGGCCTTCGCTACGTCGTCTACCTCGATCGGCAGGTCGGCGGCGCCGAGTGTGGCCGCGAGCGGCTGGTACTGCCGCAGCTTCTTCCTAGCCTCATTGACGGCGATCCGTTGCTGCTCCCTTTCCTCGCCCTGTGGCGTCTGGGCCGTCTTCGCCCACCGCACGTACTCCATCATTCGTTCGCCGAGGTCGGCAACCGCGGCCGCGGGGTTGTCCAGGGCTCGGCGCATCAGGGACGTGCCGATCAGGGAATTGGGCAACTGGCCCTTGCGAACAACGGTGCAGTAGTCCTTGTGCAGTGTGTCGGCCAGCGCCAGGACCTGGCCAACCTGGTACGGCGCATTCTTCATGTACTGCTCCTTTCGATGGCCGAGGGCGTCGAGCAGGATCGCGGAAACGGCTACCGCCCGCAGTGCTACCTCGTCTGAGAACCGTGCGTAGTCAGGTCGTGCTCTGTGCTTCTTCTGAGCCCTCAGGGGTCCGTAGGCGTGCTGGGCGCCGAAGACGCCGATCAACAGCGGCGTGAGACGCCGGACAAGCATCCTCAGCATCGACCGCGCTGCTGGCTCCCCCTTGCCCTCTGTTCCAAGCATCACGTCGAGCACCTCGCCGAGCCCCGGCCCGACGACCGCCGCCGACTCGCTGCCACCACGCGCCCACTGATGCGACAGCAGCCGCACCACTTGGTCCGGATACGGTGGGAACGGCTGACCCTCGCCTGCCTCCAGTTTCTTCCCGTTTCGCGTCTCTTCAGGCAACCACAGCCGCACCTGCGGGGCATTTCGCTTCACCGCCTCAACCCACTTCTGAGCCGCGTCCAGCACTTGCTGAACGGTTGGTGATTCGGCTAAGACGACCTGAGCTTGTCCCTTTGACATCTCCCTGATCACGAATAGCTGAAGGCGTGACTTCGGGTGTTGCCTCGCAACCCCCTTCAACGCTCGGACCAGAGCGGCGGCATCGACTTCGAATCGTTGTTCGTCCACACCCATTCCGCCACCGATGTATCGTGCGGTGTTGGCGTCAAGAGCAGGAGAGTCTTCGACGTAGGCGATAAGTACGTCCGGCTTCTCGACCTGCTGGCCCCCTGCCGATTCGAACCGGCTGCTCCCGACGAACTCCCAGGTCTGGCCTTGGCGAGAATCAGCGGTGATGAACTCGAGTGCTTCCTTCAAACAGTCAGCGCGGGCCTTGGCAATGGTGCAGCGAGCTGCGCTGAACATCGAGGAAAGCGGAAAGCGCTTTCGTCCGATCTTTTGCTTCCTCATGGAATAGACAGGAAGGTCGATCTTTGGAAGCGTTTCCCGCTCGAGGGCGGCCGCTTCACCAGTGAGCGCATCGATACCAACCGTCGCGCTGTCCTTCTGGGTGTGCGAGTGCTTCCACGTTGGCTCGCGTGGCAGATGCTCCCTCAGCAAGTTGCCAATCCTCTCGCTGTAGAGAGGATGACTGAACAGATTGGGGTCGCTCACGTCAAATGCCAGTTGGACGGTCATCGTTGGGCGGCGGCCGTTTTCATCGGGCGGGCCTTTTCCTACGAGCAGCTGTTCGACCTGGTCGATGGCGGAGAGCGTTCCTTGCTTGAGCCCTGCAAGGGCGACCTCGCCGATGCTGGAAAGTAGCGTGTCGGGTTGCTGCGCCGCGATCACAAAGCGTTTGCCAAGTGCTGCAACGACCTGGCCCTGGTCGTTCATCTGTTGAGCGCACTTCACCAGTTCGTTGGCCTTGCGGTCTCGGAGTCGGACCCACAGGTCCTGCGTCCTTTTGGACCAGAGACACACGGATCCCTTCTGTGACGCTTCCTCCAGAGTCGTGACACGCCGAGCATCATCCAGAGTTCTACGCCGTCTCTGATGCTTGTCGAAGCCAAGCTCTTGCCAGACATCGGCAGAGACCTCCGAGAGTGGCTGCTGCACGCGAACGACGGGAAAGCTGTTCTGGTTACCTTCCATCACAGTCCACGACGGCCAGTCCTCGTGCGTTACTTCTTCAATCGCCACTACTTTGCCTTGACTGTTCAGCCTGACGCGCAGGCATGGCGCTGAGCGACCGGGTTCTGGAACGCGCCTATGCTTCCGTTCTAGCCGAAGCGAGGGTGTTCTTTCCAGCGCCTGCCAGAGCCGCCATGTCTCATTGAGCACGGTGTACCTCCGGCGGCGTCGGGTGCTCGTAGGACATCACCCCGTTGACGATGCTCCAGTTCTGCTTAAAGGCGGGGTTCAGTTGACGGCGCTCCCACATCGAATGCAACAGAGATGGTATGATGTCGTTGATGCTCGCCTCCGGTGCGGTGCCTTCGCGGAACGTGCCGAAGTAAGTGGGGACGAACTCCTTCCATCCCAGACAAGGCGTGTAGAACGTCTGTCCGTGTGTCAAACGCTTCTCAAAAAGTCGCTTCAGCTCTGGTGCCCAGTCCTTTCCACGGCGGCGCCTCAACTGGGGACGGTCCTTTCCAACGGTGCTGCGCTTGACGCGCATCACACCATAGATGCGGTAGCAGACGTCCACGAGAATAGTCGCGTTGAGCTGGTAATTGTTGTTCCTCCTGATTTGGTCCTGCTTACGAAGGGGGCCACCGTAGTTGGTCACGTAGCGCTCGTATCTGATCGGGCAGCAGATTTCTACACGGGTCGGGTGGATGTACGCGTGGGGCCGCCAAACCACTGCGTCAAACATTCCCCTGGCCGCCGAATACGTGGGCACTGGATACGAAATCGGCGTTGCCCCGGTATCGGGCCGCGTGAACATTGCCGCCGGGCCAGCGACCTCAAGTTGGACTACGTATTGAGTGTCGCTCCGGGACGGGTTCGGCACAGTGTCTCCTCGCTCCCTCCGAGACGGTGTAGCTCTCTTACGGTACCATCACTCCTGTCTCCTGGCGGAGTCGAGTACGCCACCCCGCGGATCGCCTTTCCGGCCCGTCCTGCGCCCGCACAGGGTCGCGTGCCCACGCCGCCTCCGTATTGACATTCCGCACGTCCCTCCTACCGCTACCTGCCTCCCACCCACTCACGCCTGGAGTCGTATCATGCATCGCTCTGCTACCGCCTCGCGGCCTCAGGTCTCTTCAGTGGGCTCCGACAACAGCGCGCCCGTCCGCTCGACCAGGCCGGGGAGTTCATCGCTGATGACCTGCCAGACAATCTCGTGGTCCAGCATGTCGTATCCGTGAACCAGGATGTTACGAAAGGCCACGATGCGGTCTACCTCACCGGCCCGCGCTGCGATCTCGGGAGTCATTCGATGTAGCCGGTTCATCGCTTCGCCGATGATCTGGAGGTTGCGCTCCACCGCCTGACGCACCAGCCGGTTCTCCAGATACTCGGCCAGCGACGACTGCGCCGTGGCCTCGAGGACAAACGAGCCGGCGTCGCGGACGTCTTCCAAGAGCTTCAGCGCCTCAGGCTGCATACAACTCCTGGCGGCTCCGCTCGACTGCCGCAATGAAGTACGGGTTTCTCAACGACCGGCGCGTGAGGAGATCGACGTCCCGGGCAAGAAGTTCCCGGAGCCCGTCCCAGAGACCGAAGTATTGATCCGCCAGCGTCATCTCCCCGGTATGCTGGAACTCCACCAGGAGATCCAGATCACTGTGGTCGGGGTCGAACGCGCCAGTGGTCGCCGAGCCGAATACGTCGAGCCGAGAAACGTGGTAGCTGCGGCAGAGCTGCTGGATGGCCGCCTGGTTCTGCTCAAGCAATGATATCATCTGCTCTTGCCTCGCAGCTGTGGGACACCCGCCCCGAGCGGACCCGAAGAGACACCGAAGCGCCGACCTTGGCAAGGTGTCTCATTCCGCCCCCTACGCGAGTTGGCAACACCGTCACGAGCGTGCCAATACGGCGCTGCATCCAAGGCGCTCTCCCTAATTTCCCCTCCCGCCGCTCCCGCCCCACCACGCCCCGCGCCCTCCGCCGCTCGGTGTCCTCCAGGGATTCGTAGGCGTAGTTGTTGAGAAAGCTCTCCAACAGCTCGAGCTCCACCCGTGCACGTCGCGCAACTGCCGGATGGTCGGATCCGCGATCGTCGCTGTAGCGCCGGCGCGCCGTCTACCAACTGCCATCGGGATCTCCCTCCGTCGTTTCCGCCGACCTAACATCCCTCGACGGTCATCATTCCACTCACCACCAATCCGACAGACGATGCGGAGCCTCTCCGCGTGCGTGCCCCCCCGGCGGACGATTGCGCGGGGACCCCGATCTGCTGATCGACCAGCTCCGAGCCATCGACAACCGCCGCCGGATACGAGGCCCGCTCACCCGCCTCGACGGCGCCCTCATGCGGCGTGTCGGATTGGCCATCCGTGAGGTCGTCGATCTGGTCGAGTAGCGCCCGTTGCCGATGCAGCGACGGACCGCCAGCCCAACTCCACACAAGATCACCCCCCCTGTGACACTCCACCCGCGAATCAAGCCACCCCGAGCGGATCCACAGGCACAACCTGCCCCACGCTATCCAGATGCCACCGGCCCCCCTCCGCCAGTAACGTGCACCAGAGGTCCCAGCCCCTCTCCAGCAGCGCGCCGGCCCGCACCGGCACCTTGATCGGGCCGTAAAGAGCCGGCTCCTGATACCGCGGCCGCAGCCACAGCAGCCCGGGCTCGATCCGTGTTACCTCAAAACAGGTATGCTCCGCGTCGGCGTCGAGGTCCCACACCGGAGCGCGCCCGCGGCACGCGCGAGCCAGTCGTTTCTTAGCCCGCTCGGCCCGGAGCAGTTTGCCCTGAAGACGGCGGGCCAGCCGCGCTATGTCGGCCGCCACTGTTGCATCCACGTACCCCTCGTCCGCTAACCACAGCGCAAACTGCTCCAGCTCCGGTAGCAGCTCGGGCGTCTGCCTCAAGTGAAGCAGCATGGTGTCGCCCAGCCATGAGATCACAAACTCCCGCAGCACCGTCGGCAGGTGTTCGCGGCCGACGCTCTCGCCGCGCGACGCCCGTGCATCCCCTGGTTGCCTCGTGGGGTGCCGCGCGTGTATCTGATGCTCGCCGCAACTCGGCTGCTCCAGTCCGGGATCGGCGTCGTGCAGATAGATAGAGAGCGCAGCACAGAGCTGGGTCGCATCGCGGCCCTGTCCAGAGGCCGCCAGCTCATACGCGGCGCCGATTTCGTCGATCGTGGGCGATGCCCCCTCCGGGACCGGAGGCTGAGCGACGCCGCGATTCCAATACATCACGATTCCCTGTCTTGCTCCTGCACGAGGGCCCTAATGGTCCGCCCGGCCTCCGCTCGCACGCCCCTCCTCAACCAGCTTGATCCGCCGTTCCCGAGGCCCGAACGCCGCCGGGAACCGCACCACCCGATCGTACAGCGGCGCCCGCCGCATCATGTGCTCGTCGTCCGCCGGCGCGTCTGGCCCCCAGCTCTCGGCTTCCGATGGCCATTCCTCGATGAGCCCCATCGAGGCGAGCGGGATCAGGAAGCCGAGTTCCACCGTGGTGCCAACCAACCAGGGTGGGACGTCCTGCACGTCCCTCGTCCACGGAGGCGAGAGCATGAGGCCCAGCTCGGCGGGAATCCACCAGTTCCCGTCCACCTGTCCGAGACCCCACATCTCGTAGGCCTCGCCGCCCTGGTGCATCACTGGCCCTTCAGGGAGCGGAAGCAGCAGCGTGTCCCGCACGTTTGCGTTGCGGAACAGCGCGCGGAGCAGCCGCGTGTAGAGGGATCCTGCGCCTTCGGGCGTGGCCAACCGCCGGCCCAGTGGGGTCAGCTCGTAGCTCCCAGTGCGCACCCGCAGACAGCCGAGATAGCGGGCCGTCTCCCGCATCTGCGTAACCGGCAACCACTCCTCGCCGCGCATCCAGGGGGGCTCCTCGTCGTCCTCCAGCAAGTCGGCATCCTCCGGTCCTGGCGGCGGGGCGCTGCGCGACCAGAGGCGCTCGCCGAGGGTGGAGGCGAAGTGGCCCTCGAACGTCCCATCGCGCCGCGCCGGTACGCGGCCCGCGTCGGCCAGGGCCAGGAGCAGCTCGCGCAAGTCGGCGAAGTAGCTCGCATCCCCCAGCTCGTCCAACCGCACGTTGCGGTTCAGCCGCAGCGGTCCCCGCGTGTACCAGTCGCCGGCCAGCAACTTGCGGACCTCGGACGGCGACAGGCCGAACAGATCGGGACGCCGCGCGTAATCCTCGGCGTCCACCGCGGGATGGGAGCCGAGCTGCTCGAGTAACAGGCGGCTGTCGCGCGCTTGGGACGGGAAGGCGTGGCGCATTGCCCGTCGCACACGGGTCGCGGTGGTTGTACCGGTCCCGGCCCATCGCTCGTTTGACACGAAGGTGAATCTGCATCCCGAGACGTGCGGCCGAAACCCCAATTGGGCGCGTGTCGCATTTTGCGTGTTGCCTGTTGCACTTCTGCGGCACCCGCTCTGTAGCCCGACTCCTCACACGATAGCCATCGCGTCGCCGTAGCTGTAGAGGCGATATCGCTGAGCTACGGCCTCCCGATACGCCGCCATCGCATGGTCGTATCCCGCGAATGCCGCAACCAGCATCAGCAGTGTCGATCGCGGCAGATGGAAATTGGTAAGTAACCCATCGATAACACGGAATGTGTATGGGGGGTGGATGAACAGATCGGTCCATCCCGATCCCGCCACGATACCCGACGCTGCGCCGTCGCTCGCCCGAGTGCTCGCGGCTACCGTTTCCAGCGTCCGTGCAGCGGTGGTCCCGACAGCCCAAATACGGTGCCCGGCCGCCTTTGCGCGATTGACCGTCTCCGCCGTGCGTTCCGATACCGCGTACCACTCGGCGTGCATCACGTGTTGGGTGGGATCATCTACCTCTACGGGCTTGAACGTGCCCGGCCCGACATGCAGCACGACCTCCGCGATCTCCGCGCCGCGATCACGGATGGCGTCCAGCAGGTCGACAGTAAAGTGCAGGCCGGCGGTTGGCGCCGCGACGCTCCCTTCTTCACGGGCGTACACAGTCTGGTAGCGCTCGCGATCGGTCTCGTCGGCGGGACGCTCGATGTAGGGAGGCAATGGGACCGCGCCGTACCGGTCCATGAGCGTGGCGACATCGAGTCCGGCAAAGCGCATGCGACGCAGCCCGCCGCCCACGACATCGACGACGGTGCCGGTGGCGTCATCGCCAAAGGCGACCTGCCGCCCGGCCTTGAGCTTGCCACCCGGGTGCACCATGGCGAGCCAACTTCCGTCGGGCTCCTCGTGGACCAGCAGCACCTCCGCCGGGCGGCCGTTGTCGCGCACGCCGGTGAGACGAGCGGGAATCACCTTGCTCGTGTTGATCACGAGCACGTCGCCCGGTTGGATCAGGTCGGGGAAGTCGGCGAACGCCCGGTGTGCGCTGGTACCGCTCTGGCGGTTGAGCACCAGCAACCGGCTCGCGCTCCGTTCGGGCGTGGGATACTGCGCGATGAGGTCGGCCGGATACGTATAGTCGAAGTCCGCTGCGTTGTATCGTGTCGTCACCGCGGCCCACGCCGTAGAGGCGTACTCGTGACCTCGAACCGACGTGATACGGTCGCCGCCTGACCGGTCGAGCGATCGACGACCGTGAGTTCGATCTCGTAGGTCACCTGTTGATCGCTCCGGAGATCGAGCACGAGGTATTCGGCTTGGGCTGCGCCAGGGTCTATTGCGACGTCGTTGTCGTACTCCAGAACCACCCTATCGTCTCCCAGGGCCGAGAGACCGGTCGCGTCGCCGATCCCGCCCAGAACTTGCGCAAACACGCCGTGCCGCTCGATCGCGTCCACCCGCACGGCGAGTCGAACGGTGTAATGCGCCACCCCGCTCGAATCCGGTTGGAGATTGTACATCTCCCAGAGGAACGCCACCGGATCACCCGGCGCAAACCGGGCGGCGCTGGGCACAATGAGAAAGTCACTCCATCTGCGGAACGTCGAATCCCGGGCTTCCAGGCGCCGCGCAACCAGTATATCGGAAAGAAGAAGCGTATCGCCCGTGAAGTCCCGCACGCTGAGCATCCCGCTGCTGCGTGCGGCCCGTTGTATCGTGGGGAGTTCGGCTTCCACGCGAACGAGGTACTCTCCCGGTGCCAGGGCGAGCCGCCAGGTGCGCGTGTCGAGCTGCGTGGTATCACCGGCGGTGGCCATGTGCTCGCGGACCTCGCGCACCACGTCGTGCAAGGATCCGTCTTTCACGATGATACCGGTGGTTACCGGCACGCGATCGATGTCGACGTTGGCCAGGCGGCCCAGGGGAGCGAAACTGTAGGCCAATACATCGGTGGCCGTCGTGTCGTCGGGCCGAAACTGTGCCAACTGGACGTGAATGGTGTCCATCTCCGCGACGGTCGGCACGTTGTCGAAGCGGACCGGATGGTTGTGTTGGTTCTCCTGGTAGACAGCGCGTCCACGCTCGAAACCAGCAAGGCGCGTCCGCGTGAACCCGGGGACCCCGCCGAAGAGAAATCGCAGTCTCGGACGATTGTAAACCCACGCTGTCAGTACGTCCGGACTCTCCTCGCGGGTGAGGCGGTCCCGTCCGAGTACCGCCCAGATGTCCGGCGGCCCCCAGCGGACGTACACGCGCCCGCGATCGGTGTCGTAACCCGCGTGCCCTTCCAGGTCGTCGGACCACCGATGGTACACGTAGGTGATACGCGCGAAGTATTCCGTCTCCGGTTCGTTGACGTTGCGCAGGAACAGGGGCTGGCCGGCCGCCCAGTAGAGACGGCGCAGCTCCTCCTGCTGGGCAGGCTGCCGTTCGGAGTATTGCGGGCGATCTGCAGCACGCAGGATGAGCGTGAGGTTGTCGTACGGCTCCCGTTCCTGTGGCGTCATGCGTGTGAACGCCGTGTCGAATGCCGCTTGTGCCTCCTGCCAGCGGTTCATTCGGGCAAGGGCGAGCCCGAGAACAGCCCAGCTCTTCCCGCTGTCCGGCGCAGCCCGCACGATGCGACGTGCGAGTTCGTGGGCCTCGGCCCGTCGCGCATCGTCACCGAGCACCACCGCGAGCAAGCCGGCGGCGCGCACGTGCCTCGGATTCGCGTCAAGGGCCCAGCGCAGGTACTCCTCTGCCTTCCGTTTCTGACGATCACCGGGATGTCCCGGATCGGGTCTCGTGTAGACCTGGAAAACGCGCTGCGCGTAGCGCCAATCGGCGTAGAACAGGCTGTCATCGATGCCCGTGATGTCGCCACTGAAGAGGTAGCGGTGACCCATCTGCTCGTACCGCTCCCACTCCACACGCGCCGCTCGGTATCCGACATCGGCGACAACGAGCCCGCGGGCTCCGCGGCGTGCAGCGGCGACGGACGAATCCACGAGATCCATTACGCGAAAGCGTGAGACCATCGAGGTCTTGGTGCGGAGCAGTTCGGCCCACGCGAGCCAGTATTGGGCCGAATCGGGAGCGATCTCGGTGGCGCGCCGGAAGTGCCGCTCTGCCCGGTTCCGGTCCCAGTTGCGCCGCCGGCGGAGGCTCAACGTAGTGTCCGGCGTGCCGAGAAAGAGCGCGCGGTGCAATCGTCCGAGACGATAGTGCGCGTCAGCGTCGTCTGGATGCCGGCGCAAGATCGCGTCGAACGCCATGAGTGCGCCAATCGTGTCACCGGCAGCGGCGAGGCTGTCTGCCGCGACCGACGTCTGCGCTCCGGCCCGGCCGACCGGTGTGAGGAGGAGAGCCGTGCCGAACAACGTGTACGGAATGAACCGCATGCCAACCACCAGCGGAGTCGATTCGAAAGATGACTCCGCCGCGAGTGTTCGGGAACCGCTACGCCATCGACCGGGTCCTCGCGGCGTGAAAGGCAGCGAGGACTGCGGTCACCAGGAGCCTGCTATGTACCAAGGCGGCCTCGGCATGAGTGAGGGCGCTGGGGTCGGAGTCAATCTCGAAACGGACTGGGCCCGGGGTTCCTCACGGCCTCGCATTGCGGGGTGGTGTTCGCCGGCGTCGATGGGGCCGATTATCATCAGCCGGTTCCGACCAATTTCGTTGGGAATGAAGTGGTCGACCCCGCCGGCGTGCCCGGGTGCCACACGCCAGAGATCCCGTGTCGCTATAGTGATGCAGCATTCATCTCATATTTGACAGGCGGACTGTCGGAGCATGGCGTGATTGCCCGGACCGAGGGTCCGGGGAGCCTCAAGATCTCGTCGTCGACCCCGCGTTTCTTCATCCAGGACGCACCACTCGGTTTCACACCCTTCGGGACGGTGATCAACAAAATGGGACGGACGACGGGATAGACGCAGGGTTTCGTCAGCGGCACGTGCGTCGACGTCGACAGCGTAAGCTCACCCCCGTTCGTCTACACGCTCTTGTGCCAGGGGGTAGGTTTCTACGTGTCGGGAGGTGGCGACAGTGGCGGAACCATCTTCACCTGGGATGGTATCGGGTCGTCTATTGATTCTTGGGGCATGCACGTTGCTTCCTTCGACCATTCAAATACTTTAGCTACTGGATGCACATATCGTTTGAACTTGGGGATGCGCTGGGGGTTATGGACCCCGTGTTCGGTGGGGGTGGGGGCGAAGGCCCAGGAGGTCCAGGATGACTCGATCTCAAAGTTGGCGTGTAGCTGGCATCGTGGCCATCGCGGCTTTCGCTTGCACCGAGCAATCGGGACTCACCGACGGATTCGACGTGCCTGAACTGGATATCGATGTCCTGCGCGGTCAGCTTGAACGCGACGTCGTGATAACGATGTCGTTCGACACACTGCCCTCCGGGAACGTGACGGCACTCCGACCCGTCGTGCACGCGGAGAACACCGGCCAGCGCGACTTCCAGGTTCTCGTGGGTGGATGTCCATGGCGGTTCACCATGTATGACAATGCTGACCTGTCTGGGGATCCGATCTGGCGTGCGCCGAGAGCGTGTGGCGATCCCCTGGTAGGGTTCACTATCCGGAGCGGTGAGGCGGTGGAGTGGTCCGGTCCGGCAGTCGGGATGGAGACCATCATCGCCGACCATGGGATCGGGGATTACTTCTTCGCGGTGGAACTCACCATTGACGTGCCGGCCATACGCACCGGCGAGATACCCGGTGGTTCCGTACGGTTCGAACGGTGAGCTCGGTCAGGTGAGCACCGTCTGATAGACGCTGCGACAGGCTGGCTGAGACGCCGGCCTGTCCGCGTTTTGTGGTGAAGGAGCAAGCCATGGCGGGAGGGGAGAGCAGTGCGCCGACAGCAGGTCGGACGAGCAGCGGCAGAAAGGAGGGGGCAGCCTACTCCCCCTCTTTCGCCCTTCATCGGTTCGGCGTCAACCCACATCGGGAAACACATTGCCTGAACGGGGATTAACCCGTTTGCCCGTGGCACGAGGTGCTGATCCGGAGCCGCAACGGGAATCTTGCCTGCGGCGGAGGCGATGCCGCGCTCCGGATCCGCCGCGTAGAAGCGAGCGAGGCTATTGACGCGCCGTGAGTGGCGTGTCCGTTACCACGAACTGCCTGCGGGCGGTGATTGTCTGGCCGCTTACATGATCGGTCACGGTCAGGTAGATGCCGTACAACCCCTTCGGTGCGTCCTGCAGTTCCACCGTGAGGTACTCGACCTGTAACCCTCCGGGCAGGGTTACGGCCTCGCGGTCGTACGCGAGCGCGACCTCCTCGTCTCCCTGGGCCGAGAGCCCGACCGCGTCACCGATGCCTCCCAGAATACGGGCCATAAACCCGTGGCGTTCTACCTGACGCACTGTGAACAGGAGATCCACCGTGTATCGTGCGGTTCCGGTCGAGTCCGGCTGCAGGTTGTAGATCTCCCAGAGGAGTCCTACCGAGGACTCTGAGCCGATGCGCCCAGCGCTGGGCAACACGAAGAAATCTGTCCAGCGCGTAAACGACGAATCATGCGGCGCGACGCGTTCCGCGAGCAGCAGGTCCGATAACATGAGCGAGTCGGTGCCATATGGCCGCACGTCGAGCACTGACGTGCTGCGTGCCGCCCGTTTCGCCTCCGCCAGCAACGCCTCTACACGGAGGAGATACGATCCCGGCTGCAGCTCGAAGCGAAAGCTGCGTCGCTCGACCTGCTCCGGATCACCACCCGGGATGGTTTCGTCGCGACGATCGCGCTGTACGTCTCGCATGCGTCCGTCGCGAATGATGGCAGCGGTCGTGAGCTGCATCTGCTGTGCATCGATGCCCCGCGCCATGCGTCCAATTGGCATGAATGTGTACACACCCAGTTCGGTGCTGGCATCTCCCTCGCCGCGAAACTGGGCGAACTGTACGAGCACTGTGTCCATTTCCGCCACGGTCGGGACGTTGTCGAACCGGACGGGAAAGAGGTTGCGCGCCTCGCGGTAGAAGCTGCGGAAGTCGCCTGCGAAATTGGCCCGTGTGAATCCGGGTGTCAGGGAAAAGAGGAAACGCAGCTCGGAGCCCGTGTACACCCAGGCAATCTGATTGCGCTCTCCCTCGAGGCTCCCCAGCGGGTCGCCGCCGCCGGTCGTTCGATCCAGCTGCTGCCCGCGTCCCCTTCCGAACGATGCCCAGATGTCGGGCGGACCGTACCGCAGGAACACGGATCCCCGGTCCGACTCCCACCCGCGATACCCGCGAGCGCGGTCGCTCCATCGGTGATCGACATACGTGAGGCGTGCCCAGAACTCCACCCGGGGCTCGTTCAGGTCGCGTAGGAAGAGCGGCTGCGACAACGCCCAGTAGAGCGCGTTCAATCCCCTCTGCTGCTCGGGCTCCATCTCCTCGAATCGTACCTGATCGATCGACTTGAGAATCGGGGCGAGATTCGCGTACGGTCCGCGCTGTGCCGGGGTCATGCGTATCATTGCGGTGTCGAAGGCTGCCTGCGCATCAGCCCAGCGGTTCAGCCGGGCGAAGGCGAGCCCCGCCAGCGCCCACGCGCGCCCGCTGTCGGGCGCGGCTGCGGTGAGCCGGCGTGCCACCTCGTCGGCCTCTTCCCGGCGATCCTCTTCGCCGAGCAACACGATCAGCAACCCCGCGGCCGCGACGTGTCGAGGGTCCGCCGAGAGCGCCGCACGCAGGTGCTCCTCCGCCGCCCGCTTGTCGCCTCCACCGGGATCGCCCGGATCGGGGTGGACCTGCTGGGCGAAGAAATTCTCGAGATCGTTCCAGGGACCCATCAGCACGCCCTGGTCGACGGACCGGGCCTCGCCGGTGAACAGGTACCGGTGGCCCAGTTGCTCGTATCGTTCCCAGTCGACGACGCCCGCTCGGAACTCGATATCGGCGAGCCGCGCGCTGCCGTGCGCGCGGGCGGCCTCGAGTGCCCGATCGATCATGCCCGGGACCTGAATCCGAGAGGCCACGTTCCCACTGGAGCGCAGATGCTCGGCAAGGGCAAGCCAATACTTCGCGCTGTCGGGCTGGTACCGGGTGGCGAAACGGAGGTGTTCCTCCATGCGTCGCCGGTCTGCACTCACCGCGGACGAGGGATCGATGCGGATCTGATAGAGCAGCGCCACTCTATAGTGGACTTCCCCGTTTTCCCGGTCGGTGCGCAGCACTTGTTCCAGGGCGCCGATGGCACCCAGCGTGTCGCCCGCGGCGAGCAGGCTGTCGGCGGTGTCTTCCTGCGCCTGAAGCCGCGTAGTCGCTGCCAGGAGCAGCGCCAGAATCATGAAGCGTCGATGCATTGTACGGGCAATGTACACCGGAGTGCCGGACGGTTTCCGTCCGGCAAGATTCACTGCCGGGTGGTGGGACCGGATCCGATGGTGATCACCCGAGTTCGGGATGCCGTTTGCCCGGTGACGTGCTCCGTGATCTGGACGGTGATCGTGTAGGTGCCTTCTGGCGCGTCCCGGAGATCGACCGTCAGGTACTCGACCTGTGTCCCGTCCGGGCCGGTTTCGACCTGCCGCTCGTACGATATCTCGACCTTGTCGTCGCCCAGCGCCGAGAGTCCCATAGCGTCCCCGATTCCGCCAATCACGCGGGCGGCCCATCCATGTCGCTCGATGGCGTCGACGGTCACCGCCAGGTTCACGGTGTACTGCGTCGTACCCAGGGAATCCTTCGGCAGGTTGTAGATCTCCCAGAGAAGGGCCAGGGGCGACTCGGGTTCGAAGCGGCCGGCGTTGGGCCCGATCAGGAAATCCGACCAGCGGGTGAAGTTGGAATCGCGCGGCGCCACGCGGTCAGCAGCCAGGACATCCGAGAGCGCGAGCGCGCCGCCGGTCTCGTACGAGCGCACGCGCAGCATCGCCGCGGAGCGGGCGCCCCGCTCGAGCACCGGGAGATGGGCTTCCACGCGCAGGATGTACTCGTTTGGCGGCAGCGACAGATACCACGACTCATTGCGGATGTCGCGTTCGGGTACATCCCGTAGCACGTTGTCGCGCCGGTGGCGCGCCAATTCGCGGCCGGTGCCGGTCCACAGAATGACCGCCGTCTCCAGTGCGAGATCGGTAATCCGCGCCGAGTCCACCATCCGTCTGACCGGGATCGCGGAGAAGACCGCGACCAGGGTCTGCTGTGGATTGGGTCCACGGAACTGCGCCGTCTGTACCAGGACCGTGTCGAGCGCCAGGAAAATCGGCACGTTATCAAAGCGAGCCGGACTCCGCTCGGCCGCCACGCGCGCGGCCTCGCGGCCGAAGTCGCCAAACCGGGCGCGTGTGAAACCAGGCGTCAGGTTGAACAGAAATCGCAGGCGCGCTCGGACGTAGACCCACGCAATCTCCTGGCGATTGAACATCGCCCAGATATCCGGCGGACCGTAGCGGACGTAGACGGCCCCGATATCGGTGTCGAAGCCGCGGAAGTTCAGGTAGGGATCACTCCACCGGTGATCGACATAGGTGATCCGCGCGAAAAACTCTACGCGCAATTCGTTGGCGTCAGTTAGGGCTAACGGTTGGGCGGCCGCCCAGTAGGTGGTATCCAGGGCCGCCCGGGAGGGCGCGGACATCTGGGTGTAGTCGCGCCTGTCGCCGCGCCGCATGATCCGGCCCAGATCGAGATACGGTGCCCAGTCGCGCGGCGCCATGAGCGCCAGCGCCGTGTCGAACGCCGCCTCCGCCTCCTGCCAGCGCCGCTCGCGCGTGAGTGCCAGCCCCAAGAGCGCCCAGGCACGTCCTGAGTCCGGGCTGACCCGAACGAGGTTTCGTGTCTGTTCCAGTGCCTCCGGCCACCGGTCGTGTTCCCCCATCAGCACGACCAGCAGGCCCGCGGCGTCGATGTTGGCGGGATCGGCATCGAGGGCGGCACGCGCGCGGTCCTCGGCTTTCACGCGGTATTCTTCCCCGGCGTCCCTGGAAGCCATCCGCGAACGCGTGCGAAAGAAGGACTCGACGTACCGCCAGTCGGCGTCGAACAGGAAAGCGCTCACCCCGGTGCGAACCGCTCCCACAAAGTCGTTTGCCAGGTAGCGTCGCCCAAAGTGCTCATACCGCTCCCACTCGACGCGGGCAGCCCGGTACTCGAGCGTGGTCAGGTCCGCGGCGTCTGCGCCGTGCCGGATCGCCGCCGCGCGTGCTCGCTCGATCAGGCGGGGGACCTGGAGACGCGTGAAGCTGTTGTCCTCTCGCCGGAAGAGGTCCGCCAGAGCCAACAGGTACTTGGCACTGTCGGACTCGAACCGCGCCGCATAGCGAAAATGTTCCTCCGCGATTCGCCGGTTCTTGTCGACGGCGGCATCAGGTACGATGCGGGCGCGGTGGATCAGGCCGAGTCGGTAGTGCGCCTCGGCGTTACGCAGGTTGTGGTCGATGAGGTCTTCGAAGATGGCAATGGCCGCCGCCGTGTCCGCCTGGACCAGCAAACGGGAGGCGGCATCCAGCGTCTGCGCACTGGTCCCCCGCGGCGCGGCCCCCAGCGCCACCAACCCGAATAGGGCGACGACTCTCCAGCGCACAGCCATGATCCGGTACTACCCTAGCTAGAGTCTCCCGTTTCCCGCTCCAACCTTGCCCCGCATCGTCCCATTCCCCCCGTACCACACCCTACTCGCCGCACCCATTACACTCGGCACTCGGCACCTATTCAAACATCGACCCCTGTCCCCCGACCGGCGGGGTGAACCCGAAATGCCGGTACGCCGCCGGCGTGGCCGCCCGACCGCGGGGCGTGCGGTGGAGAAACCCGCGCTGAATGAGGAACGGTTCGTAGACCTCTTCGATCGTCCCCGCGTCCTCGCCTACCGCAACGGCGATCGTGTTCAGGCCCACGGGCCCGCCGCCGAACTGCTCGATGATGAGCTTGAGAATGCGGCCGTCCATGTCATCGAGCCCATACTCATCGACGTTCAGTCGTGCCAGCGCCGACTTGGCGATGGCCTGCGTGACGGTGCCGTCCGCCTTGACCTGCGCGAAGTCGCGCACGCGCCGGAGGAGGCGGTTCGCGACGCGCGGCGTGCCGCGGCTCCGTTTCGCGATCTCCCAGGCGCCTTCGCGGTCGATCGTGACGTCGAGTATCCCAGCTGACCGGACGATAATGGCCGCCAGGTCCTCTGGCGGATAGTAGCCCAAGCGCTCGACGATGCCGAACCGGGCGCGCATGGGAGGCGTGAGCATCCCGTACCGAGTCGACGCACCCACGAGCGTGAACGGCTGGAGATCCATGGGAATCGTCTGCGCGTGCGGGCCGTCGGCAATGCGCACGTCGACGCGAAAGTCTTCCATGGCGGGGTAGAGGAACTCTTCCAGCTGCGGTCGAAGACGATGGATCTCGTCTATGAAGAATACGTCGCCGCGTTCGAGCGTCGTCAGCATCCCCACGAGGTCGCCCGGTTTTTCCAGGACCGGTCCGCTGCTGGTGCGGAGATTCACTCCCATCTCCCGGGCGACGAGTATGGCGAGTGTCGTCTTCCCGAGGCCCGGTGGGCCGAAGAAAAGCGTGTGATCGAGTTGGTCCCCCCGCTGTTTGGCCGCGTCGATCGCAATCTGCAGGCTCTCCTTCACCTGCTCCTGGCCCACGAACTCGTCGAGGCGAGACGGGCGCAACGTCGTCTCGGCGGATTGCTCCTCGGGCAGGATGTCCGGAGTCGTGATCTCGCGGTTGGTCATGTTTTGGGGGCCGCGTGCCAGAACACCGGACGCTCGCGCTTCTCGATTGTGTGACGGGTCCGGCAGGTGTAGCAGCGATCGTCGGCGCGTGTGGCATTAGGCGGGACGAGCCGCCGATTCGTTGCGCCACACTTGGTGCACTGCCATTCCGCGGTGGTCATGTCGCTCCCGTCAGAGACTGGAGGGCTGTCCGGATCACGTCGGCCGTGTTCGCCTGACCGTGCTCCGCAACGGCCGCCCGCACGGCGCGGTCGGCT
Source organism: Gemmatimonadota bacterium (assembly GCA_036679645.1). Taxonomy (GTDB): domain Bacteria; phylum Gemmatimonadota; class Gemmatimonadetes; order Gemmatimonadales; family GWC2-71-9; genus JADFNB01. Next base: position 65,650 of record JAZDCY010000016.1, read on the forward strand.
TCCGCCGCGCGGTACCCGAGGTTCGTGAGCGCCTGTACCGCCTGGTCGGCGGCCGGCAACGGCGCGGGGGCGTCTCCGGCCGCAGAGAGGTCGCGCATCTTGTCCTTCAGTTCGAGCACCAGGCGTTCGGCCGTCTTCTTGCCTACACCCGGCACGGTGCACAGTGCGCCCAGGTCGCCTCCCCGTAGCGCCTGCACCACCCGGTCGCCACCCAACGCAGACAGCATCGCGAGCGCGAGCCTAGGTCCCACACCGGAAGTACCGAGGAGCCGCTGGAACACGAGGCGCTCGTACTCGCGGTCGAACCCGTAGAGCGCCCACCCGTCATCGCGCACTACCAGTACCGTGTTGAGATCGACGGCTGCGCCCTCACGCGGCAGCCGTTCGAGCACGCCGAGCGGAACGGCCAACTCGTATCGGACACCGGCTGCCGTTTCCACCGTGACCTTGTCGCCGGTCCGCGCGGTCAGGGTCCCCCGGATGCCGGCAATCACGGGCGTGCCGACGTCAGGATATAGGTCAACGCCAGGGCGATGCCGTCGGCGGCGTCGTGGGGCGATGGTTGCTCGCGCAATCGGAGAAGCTGCATGACCATGTACGCGACCTGGTTCTTGGTGGCTTGACCGCGTCCCACCACCGTTTTCTTGACGGCGGCTGGCGCGAACTCGGCTATTTGCGCGCCCGCCTGCTCCGCCGCCAGCAGGATGACGCCGCGGGCGTGACTCAACGATACGGTCGTCCGCACGTTCTTCGCGTAGAACGTGCTCTCGACGGCGATAACCTGCGGCTCGTGCCCGGCAATCAGCGCCTCGACCTCGGTGTAAAGGTGCCGCAGACGCGTCGCGAGTTCAGCCCGCGCGGGCGTCCGGATCACGCCACATTCGACAAGTCGGCCGGCACCTCGCGGCGATCGTTCCACGACGCCGTAGCCGGTAACGGCGGTGCCGGGATCGATCCCCAGCACCAGCTCGCTCACCCGCCGACCGCCGCTAGCGTCTCCGCATCGATATCGAAATTGCTGAACACTTTCGAGACGTCGTCGTGATCTTCGATCGCCTCCATGAGGCGCAGGAGCCGTTCGGCATCGGGGCGCTCGACCTTCACGGTATTCGTCGGAATCATGGCGATTTCAGAATGTTCGGGCTCCATGTCGCGGCTGCGCAGGCCGTCGAGCACCTGATGCAATGCGGTGGGGTCGGTGGTGATGACGTATACGTCACCATCCCGAACGAAATCGTCCGCACCCGCCTCCAATGCCGCCTCCAGGGTCGAATCCTCGTCATAGCGTGAGGCATCGAGCGTCATCTGCCCCTTTTTCTCGAACATCCACCCGACCGATCCCGCGCTGCCGAGACTGCCGCCCTTTCTCGAGAAGATATGCCGGAGTTCCGCCACCGTGCGGTTGAGGTTGTCAGTGGTAACCTGGATCATGATGGCGGCTCCACCGGGGCCGAAGCCCTCATACGTCGCCTCCTCGTATGAGACCCCCTCCAATTCGCCGGTGCCCTTCTTGACGGCTCGATCGATGTTGTCGGCCGGCATGTTCGCGGCCTTGGCGGCCTCGACCGCGGAGCGTAGGCGTGCGTTGCCTGACGGGTCACCCCCGCCTCCGCGCGCGGCGACCGTGATTTCCTTTATCAACTTGGTGAACTTGGCGCCGCGCTTTGCGTCGGTCACCGCCTTCTTGTGCTTGATCTGCTTCCACTTGCTGTGGCCAGCCATACAGCCTCGTCGGTGCGGCGACGGTTCGTGAGATCACCAATATAGATGGGCTCGAGAGAGGGTAGCAACGCGCACGGCGCCGGCATCAGTCCGGGTCGAGCAGATCCTCGAACCGCATCCACTGCTGGTGGAAATAGAGATCGATAAAACCGGTCGGACCGCTGCGGTTCTTGGCGATCAGTAATTCCGTGGCGCCTTCGACCCCTCCCCCGGGGTTGTACATCTCTTCCCGATACAGGCTCAGTACGATATCGGCGTGTTGTTTGACCGAACCGAGTGTCCCGAAGTCGTCGAGCGTAGGTCGCGGGTCGTCCCGTGTGGCGAGCTTCGGCAGCTGCGCTACGGCAAGACAGGCAACGTCGTGCTCCATGGCGACGGCCTTGAGCTCGCGCAGGGCCCACGCGGCGTCTTCCTCCTGTGTGAGGCGCGCGGAGGGAGGCGGAAGCAGCTGCAAGTAGTCGATGATCAGGAGTGCGGGTTGGTGTCCCCACGCGGGCTCCAGCACGTCGTCGAACTGCCGGGCAGTCATTGGGTAGACGGTGAACTGTATGTCGCGGATGCGCAGGGCCGCTGCGCCGATGGCTGAGCGCGCTTGGTCGGACAGTGCCCCGGCGCGCAGGTCATCGATTTGCTGACGGCCTTCCATGGCCAGAGCGCGCTCGAGAATGCGATCCTCGTTCATCTCGCCAGAGATGAGCACGACGGGGTATTCCTGTGCCGCGGTCCGGAGCGCCACCGCGAGCGCGAACGCCGACTTGCCGGCACCGACATCTCCGCCCAGGACCACTAGGTCGCGCCGCCGAAATCCGCCCCCCAAAGCCCGGTCCACCGATGGGAACCCCGTCGGGACGGTGTCGGGCGCGGGACGCTCGGGCTCGCGCTCATCGACCTGGCGGATGAGGTTAGTGAGCGAGTCGCGTGCGATGCGCCGGGGTGCGCTCATGCCGTCTTTGCTCCTTGATGGCGGACCGTGCCAATCGCAATGCCTGTCCCAACGCGTCGGCCACATTGGGACCCAGTGTTTCGCGGGCCGGGGCGACCAGTTGCCCCATAGCTGTGGCACCCGCATCGGGTGTGCCCTCTGCCAGCAGGGCGAACCCCGCCTTCAGAGCCCGCCGCAGGGGCACCGGTACGGAGAGACTGCTGACCCGCCGCTCGAGCGCATCGAGACGCCGGCGATGCGTGCGTGCGGTCACTGCATGCGGCGGCAGCAGGCCTTCAGCCACGCGTGCGAACAACCAGATTGCGAAGACACCGTTCCGTTTCGGACCCCGTGCTTCGGCGGCGAGGGCATCCACCAATAGGTCCTGAACGACGTGGAAGCTCATGCCGCCGACAATGCCGCGTGAACCTCTGCGGGACTGATGTCAATCATGCATCGGTGGTGTCCCAATGGGCAGTGGGTGCCTCCGAACCGCGAACAGGGGCGGCAGGATAGGGACCGCTGGAGCACAACCGCTTTCGACCGGTACGGAAAGAAGCCAAACGCCTCTACCGTGGGCCCAAAGAGGGCGATGACCGGTGTCCTGACGGCGGTAGCGAGGTGCATCAGGCCCGAATCGTTGGCCACCACCGCCTGCGCGTTCCGCAGCAAGGCGCCTGTCACGCCCAGGTCGGTGGCGAAAGCGTCGATGACGGGTGCTCCGGCAAGACAGGTGCGCTCGTGCGCGAGCCCAACACCGACAACGCGCCGCCCGGAACTCTCGAGGCGGGTGGCAAGCTGCCGCCAGTGATGGGCCGGCCAGCGTTTGGTGGCGTGCGCCGCGCCCGGCGCGAGGACCACGTAGTCTCCCTGTACGATGTCTCTCGCGCGCGACTGGTCACCAGGTGTGGTGAAGAACTCCGGGGGCGCACCATCGGGGATCGCGCTGATGGATCGGGCGGCCTCGAAGTATCGCTCGGCCATGGGCCCGGGCCCGCGCGCGCGGCGTTTCCACGTGATGAGAAGTCTGCGGCGCACTCGCCACTTGCGATAGGTGCCCCACCGTCCGCCGAGCAACAAGCGTAATGCTCGGCTACGCAGGCTACCGTGCAGGTCGAGCCGGTGATGCCATCGTGTGATGGCCAAGCGCGCGGCCAGCGAGCGGACGGTCATGCCCGGTTCCAGCGTGACCACGTGCCGTACGTAGGGGCTGTGCGTCACCAGCGCGCGGTACGCCTCTTTGGTCACGTACGTGATCTCGGTAGACGGGTTCGCGGTCGCGATCGCACGGAGCAGCGGTGTAGTCAGGATCACGTCGCCCAACGAGCCAAAACGAACCACGAGGACGGTGGTTGCCAAAGGCATGCTAGCAGAATGTACGATTCGCCGGCGAGTCCGGCCACCGCGTTGCCGCCTGTCCGTAGCGCCGGTAGCTTTCGCCACATGACGCGACCGAAAACGATTCTCTGGGTCGACGACGAGATCGAGTCGCTCGAGGCGCATACCCGGTTTCTCCAGGAGCAGGGATACGAAGTCGAACGTGCGGCGCACGGGGACGATGCGTTGGCCCTGCTCCGGCGACAGCCATACGGGATCGTGTTGCTCGACGAGCAGATGCCGGGAAAACGTGGTCTGGAGCTCGTAGCTGAAATCCGCTCGATCGATCCGGCCGTTCCGCTCGTCATGGTGACGAAGAGCGAAGAGGCCGACACGATGCGCGAGGCGATCGGCATCGAGATGGACGACTATCTCGTCAAACCGGTGAACCCCCGGCAGGTGCTGAGCGTCGTCACGCGGCTGATCGAGGGCGACAGGATTCGCGAACAACGCCTCGCACGCGACTTCGTCACGCGGTTTCGCGAGCTGGAAGAGCAGCGCGGCCCTCAGATGGGATGGCGTGAGTGGATCGACCTCGTCGGAGAACTCTCGCAGTGGGACGTTCGGCTCGGTCAGGGTGATCAGGGCGGGCTTAAAGATGCGTTGCGGACATTGCAGCAGAGCCTGCACCAGGACTTCGCACGCTTCATCGAGGCTCGCTACCCCGAGTGGTTGGCCAACCCCGATGGCGACCGACCGCCGCTGTCGGTGGATGTAGTGAGTGAGTTCCTCTCACCCCTGATCCGGCAGCACGAGACCGTCTTGTTCATCGTCATCGACTGCCTCCGGCTCGATCAATGGGAGGTGCTGAAAGCGCTGGCCACCGAACGGTTCGATGTCGAGGCGTCCTACTATTTCAGTATCCTGCCAACGGCGACCCCGTATTCACGCAACTCCATCTTCAGCGGGCTGTTCCCCATCGAGATTGCGGGACGGCATCCGGAGTGGTGGGGGGAGCGCGACGATGAGAGCCTCAATGCGCACGAGTCGGAATTGCTCGAGGAGCAACTGAAGGAGCTACACGGGAAGAAGGTTCCCATGCGGTATGTAAAGCTCTCGAGTACAGCGGACGGTGAGCAACTTGCCCGACAGCTCCCCGGTTACCTGGCGCAGCCCGGTGTCACCGCGCTCGTCTTCAATTTCATCGACCAACTCACCCATGGGCGAGCGGAGAACGCCATTCTCTACGAGGTGGCGCGCGACGCTGCGGCGCTCCGCAGCCTGACCAAGACGTGGTTTCAGGACTCAGCATTGATGCGCGCGTTGCGCGAGGCCGCACGCCGCGGTGTTCCCGTGCTGGTGACGACGGACCATGGGTCGATTCACTGTCACACACCCGCCACCGTGTTCGCCAAGCGGGATGCAACCCAGAGCCTGCGCTACAAGTTCGGCGAGGACTTGCGCGCCGAAGATCCGGACAGCGCGATTAGTGTGAAAGACATGGCCGCTTGGGGGTTGCCACGCCGTCCGCAGCTCGGTCTGCGGCTGGTGTTGGCGACGGGAGACCGCTTTTTCGTGTATCCTACCAAGCTTCGGGAGTACCAGGCACGGTATCGCGGAGCGTTTCTGCATGGCGGTGTGACCCCGGAAGAGATGATCCTGCCGGTCGCGCTACTCACGCCGCGCGGACCCAGTTGAGTGCGGCGCTTCGGGCGCCTCCTGACGTATCTGCGGCCCTATCGCCGGGCGCTCACGGTGAGCGCCGGCGCAGCGGTCGTCGCGTCGGCGCTGGACGGATTCTCGTTCACGCTCCTCATCCCGTTTCTGCGGCTGCTCTTCGGAGAGGGGACCGCGCTGGCGGCAACACCGACCGCGGTCGAGCGGGTTCAGGATGCCCTCGCCGGACCGCTGTTGGACGGTGCCTCCCGCGGGACCGCGCTGGCGGTCGTCATGGTCCTGATTGTGGGCGCGCTGCTGCTCAAGAATGCGGCCGTGTATGTGGCGCGGTACCTCGCGGTCGCCACGCAAGAGCGCGTGGCGCGCGATCTCCGAGTTGCGCTCTTCGATCACCTCCTGCGACTGGGTCTTCCGTACTTCCAGCGAGCGAAGGGTGGCCAACTCATGGCCCGTGCGCTCAGCGATGCCGATCAGACGCGCCAGGCGGTTGGTGCGGCGCTGATCGCCCTTCTGCGGAATGGTGCGGCGGTCGTTATCTACATCGCCCTGCTGGTGGCACTGTCCTGGCGCTTGACGCTCGTCACACTCGTGCTCGCCCCGGCACTCGCGCTGTGCCTCCGCCCGGTGCTCAGCGGTGTGAGACGGTTGGTGGTGCGCGCGACGGAGGCGCGGGGGGGCATGGCGGCGATTCTCCACGAGACGGTTCGCGGTATACGCATAGTGAAGGCCCACGGTGCCGAGGCGGACGAGCGCCGTCGGTTTCGCGAGGCGGCGGATGGCCAGGTTACGGCCGTGCTTCGCGCGCAGCGACTCGCCGTCCTCGCCAGCCCGTTGAGCGAAGCCCTCGGTGCGCTCGTCATCGGTGCGCTCCTTCTCGTGGGTGTTCAGGCGGCGGGCTTGGGTGCGCTGCGTGCCGAGGTGTTCGTGACATTCGTAGCACTCTCGTTGCGCCTGCTCTCGCCGGTGAAGGCGTTGAGCCAGTTCCCGGCGCTCGCGGCAGAAGCAGTGGCCGGGGCAGACAGAATCTTCGAGGTGCTCGACGTGCCGCCCGACGATAGCGATGATCCCGGCGCCCGCACCTTCAATGGGACGCACGATGAGATCGCTTTTCGCGACGTCTGGGTGGGTTACGAACCCGGACGCTGGGCGATCCAGGCGGTCGACCTCCGGGTGCGGCGCGGAGAGATCGTGGCGATCGTGGGGCCCTCGGGTGCCGGCAAATCGACGCTCGTCGATCTCCTCGCCCGGTTCGTAGATCCCCAACGCGGTGCGGTTACCATCGACAACGTCCCGCTCACGGACTACAGCCGAACGTCGCTCAGGCGATCGCTTGGGTTCGTGAGTCAGGAGACGATCCTCTTCAACGATACGGTGCGCGCGAACATCGCCTACGGCAGTGACGCCGGTGCCGGGCTCGACCGGGTTCAGGACGCGGCACGCGCCGCCAATGCGCACGATTTCATATGTGCGCTACCCGACGGATACGATACGCTGGTCGGCGAGCGGGGTACGCGGCTATCGGGCGGCGAACGCCAGCGTCTCGCCATCGCACGTGCGCTGCTGCACGACCCGCCCATTCTCATTCTTGACGAAGCCACATCAGCGCTCGACACCGCGTCGGAACAGTCGGTCCGCTCGGCGATCGAATGCCTCATGCGCGACCGGACCGTGTTCGTGATCGCGCACCGACTGTCGACCCTGCGGCATGCCGACCGGATCGTCGTGCTAAACGAGGGGCGGGTCGTCGAGTCGGGATCCCACGACGACCTGCTTCAGCGTGGCGGGTGGTACGAGACGTCGTGGGGTCAGGACCCGGTCAGGCGGTTTCCTCGGCAGGACCATCCTGCACCCGCACGGCGCTGATCGCACGGGTCGGGCACTGCGCGACACACACCCCGTCGATCGCCGACCAGCGAGGTTCAGGGTCCGTCACTACCGCCTTCCCCTCGTCGTCCAGCTCGAACAGGCCCGGCGGGCCGATGGAGACGCAGGCTCTGCACCCGACGCAACGATCCCGATCGATCGTGACACGGTACCGGTGCCGTGGATAGATGCCGACCGAGCCGGGCACCGGAATACCGCCCTCTTCGTCGAACGGTTCGTTCGCGGCCGCGTATCCGGCGCGCAGCAGGTCAGCGTTGTGGTCGAACGAGAGCAGATGGACGTCCCACACTTTGGGCCGCACGAGTACCAGCGGAGGGTGCGACCAGGAGCGCAGCGCCGTCTCGTCCATTCGCTGGACGGCGATCTCGATCGCGCGCGCATACACCGCTGCGAACCCGGATTTCTGGACCATTGCCCCGTCGTGGTACCGCGCGCCGATGTCGACGGCGAACACCATGTCGCGATCCGCTCGCGCACAGGGATGGACTGGGAGATTGGCGGCGGCGGCGCCATCGATGAAATAGCTATCCCCAATCCGGTGCGGCGCGATGACGCCGGGAAGGGCACAGGATGCGAGAACCGCTTCGGCCACCGGCAGATTGCGCAGACCGGGTTGGCCCCAAAACACCTGCGTGCCGGTGTTGATGTCTACGGTGTTGACGAGCAGCGGACGCTCGAGCTCCTCGAATGTCAGGTCGCCCAGGAGCCCCTTGATGAAATGGGCCAACGGCTCGGTGCGATAGAGCGCGGGGGCCCGCATGCGCCGCAGGGCCATGTCACCGTGCGCGACCTGGAAGAGGTCCCGTCGTCGGAGCCCGAGCGCGAGTTCCTTGATGCCGGCGACGGACATGCCGGCGCACCACGATGCCGCAATGAGCGCTCCGACGCTCGAGCCGACCACGTCCTGCGGCAGGAAGCCACGCTCCTCGAGCGCCTCGAGCACGCCGATATGCGCGAGCCCGCGCATGCCGCCGCCGCCGAGCACTAGAGTGTAGTTACGCACGTCGTTCATCGAACCGTACGGCTCCGTACGTGACGGTGCGCAGCCCCGCCGCACGCGTTATACCTTTGTACGAGCATGTCGACTACGGAGAAAGGGCCGTGAGCACGTGCGCGTTCTGCGCTGTCGTGCAGGGCCATGCACCGGGGAGCATCGTCTACGAGGACGACGCCTTGCTCGCGTTCCTGGATCTGTATCCGGTGAATCGGGGCCACACGCTGGTGGTACCGAAAGCACACATAGCGGACCTGTCCGACTGCCCCACAGACCTCGCGGCCCGGCTCTTCGGCCTCAGCGTGCGGTTGGCCCCTGCCGTGGTCGCGGCTACTGGTGCGGAGGGATTCAATGTATGGACCGCCAATGGACGCGTGGCGGGCCAGACCGTATTTCATCTGCACCTGCACATTCTCCCACGCTTTGCGGACGACACTTTTGGACTCCGGTTTCCCGAGGACTACCCGCGCAAGGTCGCCCGCGCCGACCTCAACGCATTGGCGCAGCAAATCAAGCTGACCGTGGAAACAGGATCGAGTGGGTCTTCTTGCCACGGCGGATGAAGTAGTAGCCACCTGCGAGCGGCGCCGGCGCCGACGCGCCCAGATCGGTCCACCGTTCGCCGTTGATCGAGATGCCAGCCTGCTGCACCTGCCGGCGAGCCTCACTCTTTGACGGCACGACGCCGGACGCAGCAATCAACTCGACGATCGGCGTGTCCTCGCCCATGCCGGGTTCCAGCGGACGGCTCGGAATCTCCGCGGCGAGCATGCGCCACGTATCGGCGGATGCGTCACGGGGCATCAACTCACCGAAGAGCACCCGCGATGCCTCCGCCACGCTGTCGGCGATGGCGTCACCGTGCGTCCTGCGTGTGAGATCCTCGGCGAGCGCCCGGTGCGGAATGCGCGCTCCCGGCTCGCGCGCGTGCTGTGCAAGGAGATCGGCGACCGCCTCGCGCGAGTGAAATGTGAACATGCGCACGTAGCGGTCTACGTCACGGTCGTCGGTGTTGATCCAGAACTGGTAGAAGGCGTAGGGTGATGTCATCTCGGCGTCGAGCCACACCGTGCGTCCTTCCGTCTTGCCGAATTTCGCACCGGACGATGTGGTGATGAGTGGCGCGGCAATCCCATGGGCGTCGCCGCCATCGACTCGCCGAATGAGTTCGATGCCCGCTGTGATGTTGCCCCACTGATCGCTGCCGCCCATCTGCAGTTCGCACTGATGGCGACGATGGAGCTGCAGATAGTCGTATGCCTGGAGCAACATGTAGCTGAACTCGGTGAAGGAAATACCGCTCTCGAGACGGCTCTTCACCGATTCCTTCTGCAGCATGTATGACAGCGTGAAGTGTTTGCCGATATCCCGGAGAAATTCCACGAGGTTGAGAGGGATGAGCCAGTCGGCGTTGTCGATCATCAGCGCATCCGACTGCCCGTCGCCAAACGTGAGGAACCGCTCAAACTGCCTGTGTTGTCGTGCGGTGTTCTCGGCGATTGTCGCGTCATCGAGTAACGGCCGCTCCGTGCTCTTGCCGCTTGGATCGCCGATGCGGCCTGTCCCGCCGCCGAGCACCACGATGGGTTTCCCGCCTGCGCGTTGGAGATGCGCCAGCAGCATCACCGGGACCAGGTTGCCGACCTGGAGGCTGCGCGCGGTCGGGTCGAACCCCACGTAGGCCGAGACCGGCCCCCGCGACAGGCGCGACGCGAGATCGGGCGTCTGGTCGTACAACAGGCCCCGCCAAGTGAGCTCTGAGAGAAACGTTTTCACGGGTGTGGGGTCATCTGATGAAGTGGGCGAAGGTACGATGGGCGATACCCCATGGCAAGCGAGTCGGGCGGTCAATAACTTCCCTAGCTATGACACTTGTACGCCGGATTTTCCAGGCCATACAGCGCGTGTGGCACTCGCCACCAGCACGACGTGGCGTCGGGCTCAGCGCACTGGCGTTCGTCGGCCTCGGCACGGGTGTCAGTCTGGGTTCGTGGACCCGTGCCTGTGCCGGTGGGAACTGCCCGTCCATTGCTGAGTTCGAGGAGTTCCGACCGAGCCAGGCGCTGAAGATATACGCCGCCGACGGACGGCTGATTACCGAACTGGGGACCGAGCGACGCACAGTCCTTGCACTGTCGGACCTCCCGCCGACGATTCCGGCCGCCTTCCTCGCAGTCGAGGACAAACGGTTTTACGAACACCACGGGATCGACTACCTGCGGTTCTTCGGTGCGCTCAAGGCCGTGGTGATGGCGTTCGATTGGGTGCAGGGGTTCTCGACCATCACCATGCAGCTCGCTCGCAACGTATTCCCAGAGAAATTGCCCAGTACCAAGACCATCCAGCGTAAGCTACGAGAGGTGCAGGTCGCGCTCGAGCTCGAGCGCACCTACTCCAAGGACAAGATCCTCGAACTCTATCTGAACCAGGTCTACCTCGGTGGCTCTGCATATGGCGTCGAGGCCGGAGCGCACCGCTACTTCGGCAAATCGGCGCTAGAGCTGAATGTCGCGGAAGCTGCCATGCTCGCCGCCGTCGTCAACCGACCCGGGCGTTACGACCCGCGGCGTCATCCCGACCGTGCGCTTCCCCGCCGCAATTTGGTGATCAACCTCATGCGCGATGAGGAATACCTCACCCCCGACGAGGCCGAGTCGTGGAAGGCGTATCCGGTCATCCTCAGTTCCCGACAGGATTTCGGCGACGTCGCGCCGTACTTCGTGGAGTGGGTGCGGCAGCAGGTCTACGCACGGTTCGGGCGCGCAATCTACGAGCGAGGCTATCGGGTCTACACGACCCTCGACCTGGATATGCAGATCGCCGCGGAGCGCGCGCTCGGCAACCAGCTCGAGGCGATCGAGAACGAGGTATATGGTCCATACGACCACGTGACCTACGCGGGGTACAGCGACACGGTCGCGGTCCCGCGCAGCCTGTCCGTCACGCCCTACCTGCAGGGCTCGCTCGTGGCGGTCGAGGCAAGTACCGGATACGTGCGTGCCATGGTCGGCGGACGGGACTTCTCCCACTCGAAGTTCAATCGCGCGACGCAAGCCCAGCGACAGGCGGGATCTACGTTCAAGCCGTTCGTCTACTCTGCGGCCATCCGTGCGGGCGTTCCGCTCAGCCACATCATCGATGACGCGCCGATCACGGAGATTCTGCTGGGCGATTCCTTGCCCTGGGAGCCGCAGAACTACGAGGGCGACTTCCGGGGGCCGATGACGTTGCGCGAGGGGATTAGACGGTCGCGCAATCTGGTCGCGATTCGGTTGGGTGAGGAGATCGGCGTGCAGCCGGTGCGCGGCGAGGCCCTCCGGTTCGGCCTCTCCACCCGGGTTCCGTCGTACCCGTCAATGTTCATCGGCTCCGCATCGGTGATCCCGATCGAGATGGTTTCGGCGTACACCGCGTTCGCCAATCGCGGCGTGCGGTCGGCGCCGGTCGGTGTACGGAGGGTCGAGGACGAAGAGGGGAACATCGTATGGGAGCCGCAGATCCGGCAGGACAGGGTCATGGAACTGCCGCATGCCTGGCTCATGACCAGCCTGCTCCAGGACGTCGTCAACCGCGGCACGGCCTATACCGCCGTGCGTAATACCGGCCGTTTCCTGCTGCCCGCCGGTGGCAAGACCGGCACGACCAATGACGGCACCGACGTCTGGTTTATCGGATTCACACCGGAACTCGTGGCCAGCGTATGGATCGGCCTCGATCGACCGCAGCGGATCAAGGCGCGGTCCGCGGGCGGACGACTCGCCGCCCCGGCCTGGGTGGCGTTCATGAAGGAGATCTACGAGCGGCGGCCCGCCCCCGAGCCATGGGAACGGCCGGACGGACTCACCAACGTGGCCATCGATAACGTCACCGGATACCGATGGACCGCGTTCTGCCCCACGCAGGTGCGGCAGTTTGAATGGTTCCTGCCCGGTACCGAGCCCACCGAATTCTGCCCCGTGCACAATCCGCTGATCAGTCGGGGACCCGCCCACCGGGATCATGTTGCGGTGAGCGGTGCGCGGTGATCAGGAAATGGCCGCTCATTGCTTACTGTTCACGCTCAGTCAATGAACAGCGGAAACACCGGGAACTGCAGCGGGTCGTCGAGCAACAGCTGAATGCGGCCGACATCCGGCGTCACCAGGTAGATCGCGTGGCGGTTGGGGCCCGTTCCCGGCTCGGCGCCGATCACGATTGACTCGCCGCTCGGCGAGAAAGCGTAGGTCGAGGAGAAACCCAACAGCACTGCTGGGCGCTCGTCGCTTACCGGAGCCATGATCGCACGGTACCGCTCGTCGAGAAATCGATTCGGGTTGTCGGGATCGGCAAGGCCGGCCATGATCGTGTCCGGCCCGTTCTGTCCCGCCCGGAGGAACCCAATCAGCAGCCCCTCGTCGGTCCAGCGGGGCCATCCAAACAGTGGCCGGTTGAGGATGCGGGAAAACCCGAACCGGTCAGTGAACGAGCGGGCTCGGTCGGTCAGAAACAGGACCTTGATGAAAACGGAGAGAGGCGTCACCGTGATGAGCGCTATGCGCTCGTTGTCGGGGCTCATGATCGGTGGCAGCGCGGGATCTGCGTCACCGTACGCGAGCGAATCCAGCGACTTGTTGGCGCGGTCATAGAGCAACACGACCCGCTCGGGCGCATACGAGACCAGCGCCACGAACCGCTCATCATTCGAGAACGCCGCGAGGGAATGCGAGGTGGGCATCGGACGGATGATCGTGTCGAGACGATTGGGTGTGTTGAGCCCCACCAGGACGAGGGCGTCGCTCGATGGCGTGAGCGCCGCTACGATTCGTTCCCTTGGACCAGCGCCAATCGGCAGCAACCCGTCCGGGATCGACGATGCCGTCACGCGCCCGTCGGTCGACAACAGGAGGTTCGCGCCCGTATTCTGCTGGTGGACGAGAATCGTCCGCGACCGCTCCGGCTCCGGCTCCGGCGGGAGGTCGTCCCCACAGGCGACGAGGCCCACGAGGAGCACTCCTGGTAGCGCAGATCTGTATTGAGCCATCATCGAGTAGACTAGAGGACCCCCAAGAACGCGTCAACTGACATGAAAGCCCAGCGACAGGCTGCGATTCTCGACCTCACCCGCCGGGAGCGCGTAGGGAGCCAGGATCATCTCCGCGCTCTTCTCGCGCAGCGTGGGTTCGAGGTCACCCAGGCGACCCTGTCGCGTGATCTGCGCGAACTGGGCCTGGCAAAGGTGTCGGGCCCCGGTGGTGGCAGTTACTACGCCGCAGCCACCACATCCGATCCACCACACCCCAGCCTGACCCAGCTAGCGGCGGCGCTGCTGCTCTCCGCCGAGGGGGTCGGCGCGCTGCTCGTGGTGCGCACACCGGCCGGAAGTGCCAACGCGCTAGCGCACGGGATCGACCGGCAAGCATGGCCCGAACTCGTCGGCACGATAGCCGGTGACGACACGATTCTCCTGATTGCCCGGAGCGAGCGGGCCCGGCGCGCGCTGGCCGCGCGGTTGGCTAGGCTGATCCAATCCGGGGGTTGACGTGCCTCGCGGGTGCATTATTATGCATTCACGCGCATATAAATACAGAGCCAGCCATGCCTCCCACCTTCGTTCTCTCCTTCTCCGGCGGACTCGACACGTCCGCCATCGTCCCGTGGCTCCGTGAGCATTACGGGGCTCAGGTGCTCTGCTATACGGCCGATGTTGGGCAGGGGGACTTGGCGGGTCTGGAGGAGCGTGCTGCGCACGCCGGGGCGGTTGGCTGCGTGGTCGAAGATCTGCGGGAGCGGTTCATCTCTGAGTTCGTGTTCCCGACACTGCGCGCGGGTGCGGTGTACTCGCGCACCTACCTGCTGGGGACGGCGATGGCCCGACCGCTCATCGCCGCGGGTCAGGTGGCGGCGGCGCGCGACGCCGGCGCCACCGCGCTGGTCCACGGGTGTACCGGCAAGGGCAACGACCAGGTCCGGTTCGAGCTCACCTATCAGGCACTCGCGCCCGATCTGGATGTGATCGCGCCCTGGCGGTGCTGGTCGTTCAAGGGACGCCAGGATCTGATCGACTATGTGCTCAGCCGCGGAATTGCCATCGACGCGAGTGCGGAAAAGGCCATCAGCCGGGATCGCAACCTCTGGCACTGTTCCCATGAGGGTGGGCCGCTCGAGGATCCGGCGGTTCCGCCGCCCTCCTGGATATTCCAGGCCACCGCAGACCCCGCGGAGGCCCCGGACCGTGCCGAAGAGGTCTCAATAGAGTTCGACCAGGGTGTACCGGTTGCGGTGGATGCGGTCCCGCTCGGACCGGTGGGGCTGGTCGAACACCTGAACGGCCTCGCCGGTAGTCACGGCGTTGGCCGAGCCGACGTGGTGGAGGACCGACTGGTCGGAATGAAGAGCCGCGGTATCTACGAGACGCCGGCCGGGACTTTGCTGCGGGTGGCGCACCGCGAGCTCGAGCAACTCGTGCTTGACCGCCGCACGCTGGCGCTCAAGGACGCGCTCGCCGGAGCCTACGCGGATCTCGTGTACGAAGGACGCTGGTGGACCGCCGAACGCGAGGCGCTGGACGCCTTCGTGGAGGTCACACAGCGTCCCGTTACCGGGCGGGTACGGATGCGGTTGTTGAAGGGCACGGCAACCGTGATCGCACGGGAGAGCCCGCACTCGTTGCACTCCATGGAGCTCGCCACCTTCGAGGCCGACGAGGTCTACGATCAGACGGACGCCGCGGGGTTCATCAAGCTGTTCGGGCTTCCTCTGCGCGTCGAGACCCAGACGCGTTCGCGAACCGCGTCACCAGTCGAGGTCGGATGAGTCCCGGTAGGACATCGGCCCACCAGCTGTGGGGTGGGCGGTTCGCCACCGGGCCCGCTGCCGCCCTCGAGGAGTTGAACCGCAGTCTTCCTGTCGACTACCGACTTTGGCCACAGGATGTCCGCGCCTGCACGGCGTGGGTGCGGGGGCTGGCGCGGGCGTCGGTACTGGACGGGAACGAGGAATCGCAGCTGGTGGACGGCCTCGCGCGCGTGGCGGAGCGGTTGGCGGACGGCGCGGGTGTGAGCGCGCCGGACGAAGACGTGCACACCCTCGTCGAGCGATTGCTGTATGAGGAAGTGGGCGCGCTCGCCGGGAAACTGGCCACGGGCAGATCGCGGAACGACCAAGTCGTCACGGATCTGAGGTTGTGGACGCTGGACGCCCTGCGGGCGATCGACGGGGAGGTGCGTGCTTTGGGCAGGGCACTCGTCGAGCGCGCGCGTCAGGGGGTCGAGTTGATCCTCCCCGGCTACACCCATGGACAACGTGCCCAGCCTGTGCGGTGGGCATACGTGCTCTTGGCACATGCGTGGCCCCTGCAGCGCGATGTGCTGCGACTCGAGAGCGTTGCTGGGGCGATGCACGTCCTGCCGCTCGGCGCGGGGGCGGTTGCGGGTTCCGGTATTCCGATCGATCGGGAGTTTCTGCGAGCGGAACTCGGCTTCGAGCGGGTGTCCGATAACGCGCTCGACGTGACCGGCGAACGGGACTTCGTGTTGGACACTCTGTTCCTGGCGTCCATGATCGGACTGCACGTGTCGCGGCTTGCCGGCGAGCTCATGACCTACGCTTCTTCAGAATACGGGTTCGTGCGACTCGCCGACGCGTATTGCACCGGTTCGAGCCTGATGCCGCAGAAGCGCAATCCCGACGTGTTCGAGCTCGCGCGCGCCAAGGCCGCCCGAACTACGGCAGACCTGATCGGGCTGCTCTCTACTGTGCGATCCCTGCCCGCGGGATACTCCAAAGACCTCCAGGAGGACAAGGGCTACCTGTTCGATGCGGTGGACACGCTTCTCCTTACGCTTCCCGCGGTGCGTGGCGCCATACTGACGTTGCAACCGGTCCCAGCGCGCATGGCGGCGTCGCTGGAATCGAGCCTGCTCGCCACCGATCTCGCCGAGTTGTTGGTCGGTGACGGTGTACCGTTCCGCGAGGCGCACGCCGTGGTGGGTCAGGTGGTGCAACGCGCCGAGGCGAGCGCCTGTGCCATCACCGCGGTGCCAACCGAGGCACTGGCCGCGGTGCATGCGTCTTTGCCGCGTCTCGTCGACCGGTTGGGGTCATGGGAGGAGTCGGTCGAGCGACGCGCCACGCCGGGAGGATCGTCCCGGGAGGCCGTGCTGGCGCAGATAGAACAACTCGATGAGTGTTTCGCCAGCGCCGAACGGTCACCCGTCTGAGCGGTATCAGTTCCTCCACACAACCGTAATCAACTCGTTGTCCCGAAGGCGCTTGCAGGCGTCATCCTCGGGGGCTAGAATTCGCGGAGTCGTTTCTGCCTCGCTCGTGGAGCGGGCGGGGTTTCGTATACCCGGTAACCTCTGTATGTACGTACGCTGTCTCGCCCTTAATGCCTCGTTTGAGCCGCTCACCATGGTCCCGGTGCGGCGCGCGCTTCGTCTGGTCATAGACGGCAAGGCTGAGATCGTCGAGGCCGATGGGCAGCGCGTGGTGCGCAGCGCGAGTCTCGAGGTCCCGCGACCGGCGGTCATCCGGCTGGTACGGTTCGTTCATGTACCACGCAGGTTCCGGCGGCAGGTTACCAATACCTTCCTGTTTGCGCGAGACGACTACAGGTGTCAGTTCTGCGGGCGGACGAACGGACAGCTGCGCCACCGCGAATGTCTCACTCGGGATCATCTCGTCCCGTTGTCACGCGGCGGGACCAATGACTGGGCGAACGTCGTTACCGCGTGCTCAACCTGCAATACGCGCAAGGGCAACCGGATACCCTCCGAGTGTGGACTCAAACCCCTGCGCGAGCCATACGAACCACACTTCGTTCATCTGGCCTGGGCGGTCCGTCGTCTCACGCCGGTGCAGTCCAAGTACATCCGTCTCTTCTATGGCGAGGAGACGCTGGCTGAACTGCGGGCGCTCTGAGAGATAGACGCACAGGTGCTCAGGTGCTCAGGTGCTCAGGTGCTCAGAGCGGCCTCAGGGCGTGCTGATGCCCGTAGGGCCTCGCTGTTGAGGGTCGCCCCGGAGTCGTGTATGTTCAATGGTTCCCCGCGTTTCGGGGGAGGACTTTGACGGCGAACCACCTCGCAGGACTCTTTTCCCAGCAGGTAAGCCGGTTTGGCGGGAGGCAATGCCTCGTCGCCGCCGGTCACCGGTATACCTATACCCAGGTGGATGATATGGCCGCGGCCTTCGCTGCGGCGCTTGCAGACCTGGGGATCTCGGCCGGGGATCGCATCGCCGTCGATTTGCCGAATTCCGTCGAGTGGATCGTGAGCGTCCTCGCGGCAGCTCGCCTGGGCGTTGCCGTCGTGCCACTCAGCCCCTTCCTAGGGTACCACGAGCTCAAGTACCAGCTGCGACATGCGGAGACGAGTCTCACGATCGCCTCGCAGGCATCTGGCGAGCTCGAGGACCTGGAGACGCTGGAAGAGCTGATCACAGATCTGCCCGACCTGCGGTACCTGGTCACGGTCGGACCAGATGAAATGTGGTACGACGATCGGATGTTCCAGTTCGCCGACCTGGTTGGCCGGGGACGACGCCTCACCGTACCGTCCGTCACGATCGATCCGCAGGGCACGCCGCTCGCCATCATCTACACGTCCGGCACCACGGGCAAGCCAAAGGGTGTCGTCTTGACCCACAGCAGCTTGATCACGACAGCGCAGGCGGCGATCGACGTGTTGCAGCTCACACCGGACGACCGCGTGCTCGGGGCCGTGCCGGTCTCGACGGTGTTCGGCGTCCACGTGGTGCTCACCACGCTGCTGAGCGGTGCGACGCTCGTGCTCCAGGAGCGTTTCGAACCGGCGGCCGCGCTCGAGTTGATGGAACGCGAGCGGGTCACCGTCTGTCATGGTGTGCCCACGATGTACCAGCTCCTCATGCGGGAGGAGTCGTTTGCGAGAAGAGACCTGTCCACCGTACGGACCGGCATTGTGGCCGGAAGCCCGGTATCCGAAGACCTCGTGCAGCGGATCCGGCGGTGGAACGACGTGCAGATCGCCTACGGCCTCACCGAGACTAGCCCGACCGTGACGATGACGCGCTTCGACGATCCTGCCGATGCGCGCTCCACAACCGTCGGTCGTCCCATTGAGGGTGTGGAGGCAAGGGTCGTGGACGTGCAGACAGGCGCGTTGCACGGGCCCGAAGCCGTCGGCGAACTGGTCGTCCGCGGTCCTAACCTGATGGCCGGATACCACCGGATGCCGGAGGAGACCAAACGATCGCTTACGCCCGAGGGCTACTTTCTCACGGGCGATCTCGCGGTGCTGGATGAGCGCGGGTACGTGTCGATCGTCGGACGCCGGAATGAGATGATCATCCGTGGCGGCTACAACGTGTTCCCGCGCGAGCTGGAAGACGTGCTGCGAACCCACCCAGCCGTGCACGGTGTCTGCGCGGTCGGCATCCCCAACGAGATTCTGGGGGAGCTGATCTGTGCCTGCATCGTGCCGGTCGAGGGTGCTATCGTCACCGGTGAAGAGCTCAAGAGCTTCGCCGGCGAACATGTCGCTGACTACAAGGTTCCGGACCTGGTCCGCTTCTTCGACGCGTTCCCCCTCACCGGGAGTGGGAAGGTGCATCGAGCGGAGCTGGCGCGGGTCGTCGGAATGGAATTGAGTACAACGTGAACGAATCCCTACTAACACGAAGAGGAACGACTTCCTCCGTTGGCGGCCCTATGGCGCTCGCGCCCAACGCCGCACTGCTCATCGACTTCGACAACGTGACAATGGGGATCAGGTCAGATCTCCAGGAACAGCTTCGCGGTATGCTCGATGCGGAGGTGTTCAAGGGCAAGATCTCCGTCCAGCGCGCGTACGCCGACTGGAGACGCTACCCGCAGTACATCGTGCCGCTGTCCGAAGCATCGATCGATCTCATCTTCGCCCCGGCCTTCGGGTCGAACAAGAAGAACGCCACCGATATCCGTCTTGCAATCGACGCCCTCGAGCTGGTCTTCACCCGTCCCGAGATCGGGACGTACATCTTGCTCTCCGGTGACAGTGATTTCTCGAGTCTCGTCTTGAAGCTCAAGGAGTACGGTAAGTACGTGGTGGGGGTGGGAATCCGAGAATCGTCCAGCGACCTCCTCATTCAGAATTGCGACGAGTACTACAGCTACAGCGATCTCACCGGTCTCCTGCGTGAGGGTGAGGTGGAGCACCGGCGCCGCGATCCGTGGGAATTGGCCGTCGAGGCGGCGACCCGCATGAAACAGAACAAAGATGTCATGCGGTCGGACCGGTTGAAGCAGGTGATGCAGGAACTCGACCCGAACTTTGACGAGAAGGACGCTGGCTTCAGCAAGTACAGCAGGTTCCTGGTGGAGGCCAGCCGCCGAGGGCTCCTGACGCTCACGAAGAAGGAGAACGGGCAGTACGAGGTGGATGTCGGGGCAAACGCGAATGTGCCGGCAGAGGTCCAGAAGCAGGCGGAGGGTGCCGCGGCCGCGGCTGGCAAGCCACGCCGCCGGCGCGGTGGGCGGGAACGATCCACGAGCACACGTCGGAGTGGAATGAGCCTGGCCGAGGCGTTCGACCTACTACGCAAGTCACTCGAGACAATGGGAGCCCTCGGCGACGAGGCCACCGACGCCGAACAGACGCGCGAACGCATGATCGAGCTGGCGGACAACGGCGACGATCCCATTCTCGAGAGCGTGCGGTTCCAGCGGTTGCTGCGTCAGGCGCACGATGCGGGCGTCATCGATCTCGTGAAAACGGACGCCGTGTACTTTCTCAAGCTTCGGCCCGCCGACGAAACCGCCGTACCGGAGGAGCCCAAGAAGACAACACGCTCGCGACGGGGAACGCGTGGAGGACGCGGTCGGAAGAAAGCGGAGTCGAATGCGGAGGACGGGGAGACCGTGGAGGCGGCAGCACCGGCGTCTGCGGACGAATCGCCCGTCCCAGATTCCGAAACCAAGAAGCCTAGTACGCGGAAGAACCCACGGTATCGGCGCGGGTCACGCGGAGCACCAGCCAAGCCCAAGACCCCCGAGCCAGATCCGACGCCGGTGGCGGAGGTGAAGACTCCCGCCACGAAAACGACCGGAAGCGGCACCCGCTCGGTCCGCGGCAGAACGGGAAGGAGTCGCGGAACGGCAGGGCAGACAGGACGTACCGAGAAGGTCGAGAGTCCCACTGCTCCCCCGACCCATCCGGTCACGCCGCCCGAGCAATCTGCCGCGCCGCCACCGGCCGCATCGGAACCCGTACCCGCCGCACCGCAGACGGGCGGTGACGAGGGCAAGAGTCTGTTCCAGCGCATGAGCGCCGCGCTGCAGCGCGTGATGCCCGGTCCGCAGGACGGCGAGGGCGGTGGCAACGCCGAGTAGCCCACACGGCATCCTGCCGCCCTCTTTCTACGCGCGCGATACCGTTGGTGTCGCGCGCGGTCTCTTGGGGTGCGTGCTCGAGACGACGCGGCGCGGAGCCCTGACGGCGGGTCTGATCGTTGAGGTCGAGGCCTACGTGGGTCCCCACGATCCGGCGGCGCACGGCTACGGGAACCGCCGGTCCCGGCGCAATGCGATGCTCTTCGGGCCGCCTGGGACGGCGTACGTCTATTTCATCTACGGTATGCACTGGTGCTTCAACGCAGTTACCGAACGGGATGGGTTCCCAGCGGCCGTGCTGATCCGCGCGCTGGAACCGCTCCACGGCCTGCCTCTCATGCGCCGTCGCCGCAGCGTGGGGGTGCAGGACGACCGTCGGCTCTGCTCCGGACCCGCCCGACTGTGTGACGCACTCGGAATCACGGGCGCACTCAACGGGTCGTCGCTATTGGGCCCCCGCGTCCGCATCCGACGTGAACAGCGCGCACGGGGAGTGCGCGTCGTCACGGGGACGCGGATCGGGATCTCGCGCGCCGCAGACTGGCCGTTGCGATTCGTGCTTGCCGGGTCAACATGGGCGTCGCGCCCGGTGCCAGCCGATCGCTGACACCGGGCGCGGAGAAGAATGCGAAGAAACCGGACGTCAGCGCCGCGTCGTTACGTCTTCGTGCGCACTGGAGATAAACACCCGGAGGCCTCCAGTGATCGCGTGCTGGTCGCTGGTGATAAGGAAATCGTCGCTCCCCGGCATGTACTGGTACTGCCCGAAGAGTGCCCACCTGCGCCCGAGACGAATCTGGGCTCCGCCAATGAAAAAGACAAAGGCCTTCGTGGATGCCTCGTCGACCCGGGTCTGCGCTGCCGCTTGCTCGGTAGGCGTCGCGAACGCGCCCGTCGCCACGGCATCGGTGATGTGATGGATGGCAAACCCGCCACCGGCGTAGATCTGTGGTGACTTGTTGGATGGGATCGCGAGCAACCCGGCCTGAATCCGGCGGCCGCTTTCGAACGAGACCGTGCGCAGCCCGCCGGTAACGCTCGGGTCGGCAATCTGCGAAGAGGTGGTGCCGAAGAAGATCTGATCGATCCCGATAAAGAGCGCCGAACGCTGAGCCGTAATCAGCCAGTGCCCGCCCATGCTGAAAGCGCTCGTGCTAGGTGTGGTGGGGGTCGAGTACAGGAAGGTGCCTGTCTGAGCGCCCCAATACCACTTGCGTTGCCACGAGTTCTCCTGTCCCAATGCCGGGCCAGCCGTGACCATGACCAGGAGACCACCGAGTAACATCCCACCGCGTCTGCGCATCTTCCTCTCCTCCGCCGGTTCTCCCGGGCCGAAAGGGCTCAGTCGGCCCTGGGTGCGGTCCCTAGCAGGACCGCGTTGAAGAGCAGCTTGAACGTCCCGAATGTCTGGCCCCGGTGCTGCGGCCGGAACCCGAACAACACCGCCCTGCCACGCCCCACCGGCACTTCGACGAGCGCCGCCATCTCCGCAATGCGTTGCGGTGCTTGGACATAGCCCGATATGAGGGGATCCCCCACATACCGGGCGACCACCCGACCCGGCTCCTCTACTTCGAAGGCCATGCCGGAGGCAAAAAACGCCGCCACCGTGTCGGCCACTCCTGAGGTTATCGGCATCTCAGGGGTCGTTGCCAACCCGAAAATAGAACCTGGCGCCCGAAAACGCGAGCCCGGATTTTCGGATACCTGATCGGCTAGTACGTTGCGAACAGGCAGGTTAAGGGCCGAGATCGCGAAATCACTTGAAGCGTTGAGCGTCACCAAGGTACCGCCATCCCGGACGAAATCTGTGACGCTCAGCACGCCCGAGAGCCCCATTCCCCCGGTGTACCGTTCTGGTGCTGAGCCAGGCGAGGGCCCGTCGCGGATCGAGCGCTCGGAGATGTCCGGCAGAATCAGGACGTCTATCTGGTGTGAGAGATCCCCCGCCCGGACCATTGAGTCGGTGACCGATACGTATGGAATACTGAACTGTTCCAGGACCCAACGTGTCCAGCCTTCATCCGCTGAGGCAGTCCAGGGCTTGTAGATGCCGATCCGCGGCAGTCGCTCGATCGGCCGGCTGCCCGGGATTTCTTGGTTCGTACGTACGGCGGTGAATCCGTAGGTGTCGGCGAGCCTGGCGATCATGTTCTCCGTGGCTGCATTGTGCTCGACCACGACCGCCCCCGCGGCGAATGCCTGCCCGTCGAGCGTCGCCGGCTGATTGGTGAGCCAGACCCGTGCGCCCCCCGCCAGCGCTTCGGCGACCGCCCGGCTTTCCCCCACTCCACGGTTGTGGAGCACGGTGAACCGGCCGGCGCCACGTACCGTGCCTCGTTCGACAGCGACCGCATCGAGTCGCTCACCCCGGAAGTCGAAAGGCTCGACAATCGCCACCGTCTCGACACCCATCTGCGGCCCGAGCGACCAACCAGCAACATCGTACGGTCTGCGGTCATGGGGGTAGTCCTGTCGCTCCAGCAGGTCCTTGACATGGGCACGGAATGGCTGGGCCATGGGAATGACCAGAGACCCGGCACCGTACTCCTGACCGTCGGCGGCGAAACCGCGAGATGCTCGATGGACCTCGACCCCAGCCGCGATGATCGCATTGGCGAGGGTCGCTGCCGCGTACGGGTCGCGCTGCCCGCTCGGGATCACGTATGTTGCCGGATTGCCGGCGGCGCCGGCCGCAATGGCGCGGCGGCCGAGTGTCGCAAACCGCCGCACGAAGGATGCGCGCTGGGTCGCCGCGAGGCGGAGCAACCCGTCCGCAGCAAGCAGTTCGTACTCGACGATGTCTCCCATGCGCCACACGCCTCCCGACCAGGGCGCGGGGTACGTCACGCTCCGTTTCGGTTGACGCAGGGAGTCTGGGTCCTGCTCGATGGGGGAGGCCAACCGGGCGCTTGCCGCCTCGGACAGGATTCCGATCATGTTGTGACGCGCGGGCACAGTACGGAATCCGCCGTGCCACCACAGGCTGTATCGCTCCTGCTGCACGACGCCGGTACGGCCGGCGTCGAGCACGGCGGTGGCCATAGCGGCGCCCACGAGATTGATGCCGGATACCAGAATCGGATCGAGATTGGGGTTCACCGGGCCGGAAAAGGGCGGGACGAAGAGTCGGGCTCCCCTGTTGCCCATCTGGTGGATGTCCCACACGATTTCCGGAAACCACTCGCGATAGAGCACCCTGGTTATCGCCTGCGTCTCTACCTGAGTCAGCATGAACCAGTCGCGGTTGTTGTCGTGGCCCACGTACGGGTGGTACAGCCACGGGAGAGGCCCGCCCTCGTAGGGAGTGCCCCGGTACTCCCGATACCAGGAGACGACGGTGTCGAGTCCATCGGGATTGGCCGACGGGATCATGAGGATGACCATGCTATCGAGCAACGTCCGGTATCGGGGGTCTGCGGCGAGGCGGTATGCAAGCGTGAGTTGCATCTGGCTCGACGCAATCTCGGTCGAGTGAATGTTGTTGTTGATCAGCACGACCACGGGTTGCGTGCCAACAAGCGAGTCTTCGACGCTCTCGCTCATGCGGCGCGGGTCGGCGAGCAGTGCTTGACCATGCCGTAGCTCGGCCAACCGGCGCTGATTTGCCGGGCTCGCGAACGTGAGGAGGAGAAGCGGCCGCGCGAGCGTTGTGCGTCCGATCGTATCGAGTCGCACGCGGGGTGAAGCTGCACTCAGCTGTGTGAGGTATTCCCCGATCTGCGTCCAGTCGGCGAGCATGGAGTCTGCGCCTGGCTCGAAGCCTAGAACGCTCTCGGGGGTGGGGGTGGGGGTGGGCGTGGGGGTCGGGAGCGGCGTTTGCGCGTGCAGGTGCGGTAGTGGAAGACCTGTTAGGAGTGCGACGCAGAGATACCGCCACGCCATGGCGGTTAGCGATCGTATCATGTCCATCCCGGATTCCTATATGAGAGAGAGCTTCTTCCCGACCTTCGCGAATGCCTCGAGGGCGGTGTCGAGGTCGTCCTTCGTGTGTCCCGCCGAAACCTGGCAGCGGACCCGGGCTTCCCCTCTCGGGACCACCGGGAAACCAAACCCGGTGACGAACACGCCCTCGTCCAGTAACATCTCACTCATGCGAATCGCCGCGGACGTTTCGCCGAGGATGACCGGTATGATGGGAGTCTGTCCCGGGAGCGGCTGGAATCCCAGCACGGTGAGCTGCTCGCGAAGATACCGGGCGTTGTCACGCAGTGTCCGCACCAACTCGGGGTGCGCACGAAGACGACGCACGGCTGCGAGCGCGCTCGAGGCGACCGTACACGGGAGCGCGTTGGAAAAGAGCTGGGGTCGCGATCGCTGCATCAGGTAGTCGCAAAGAGCCTCGGATGAGGCCGTGAACCCACCCGCCGCGCCGCCAAGCGCTTTACCGAGCGTGGAAGTGATGACGTCGATCTCGCCGAGGACCCCCTCCATCTCCGCCACACCCCGCCCCGTGTCGCCCAGGACACCGGTGCCGTGAGAGTCGTCGACAACCACCATCGCGTCGTGCTTATGGGCCAGTTCGACGATATCGGCCAGCTTCGCGGTATCACCCTCCATGGAGAAGATGCCGTCGGTCACGACCACGCGTATGCGGGCGGCCCTGTGCTCGGTGAGTTTCGCGGCGAGGTCGGTCATGTCGGAGTGCGCGTAGACGGCAGACGCGCATTTCGTAATCGAGCGAGCCAGCCGCATGCCGTCGATGATGGACGCGTGATTGAGCCGATCGGAAATGACGACGTCGTCGGGGCCGAGCAGGGTCGCGAATAGCCCCTCGTTGGCGTTCCAGCACGAGGCATATGTGACGGCCGACTCCGTTCCGACGAGGTCGCCGAGCGCCTGCTCCAACTCCCGGTGAACCGTGAAGGTGCCGCAGATGAAACGCACGCTCGCCGTGCCGCCGCCGTACCGATCGAGGCCGTCCTTTCCGGCCTGGACGACCTCGGGGTCGTTCGCGAGGGCCAGGTAGTTGTTGCTCGAGAGAATGATGATCTCACCGCGACCTTCCATCGTGACCCGCGGTCCCTGCGGGGAGTCGAGGAAGTTGAATCGTTTGTAGACGCCGTCGGCGCGGAACTGGTCGAGTTCGGCGCGGAGCCGATCCTGGACGGCCGCGTTCATCACCTACCCTCCAATTTCGAGTATGACTTTTCCGGCCTGGCCTGACCGAATAGCGGCCAGCGCATCGTCGATCTGCTCCAGCCGGAACGAGTGCGTGATGACGGGAGTCGGGTCGAGCTGTCCCGTGATGAGAAAGGTGCGCATCTGGTGCCATGTCTCGTACATGCGCCGGCCGATCACGCCATAGACGGTGATGCCCTTGAAGATGAGGTCGTTCGCGAGGTCCAGCGCCACGGACTCGCGCGGGAGCCCAAGCAGGTTGATCTGCCCACCGAGCCGAACGCTCTCGAACGCCTGCGCAATAGCGGCCGGATGTCCCGACATCTCGCAGACGAGATCGGCGCCCTCGCCACTCGTTTCCTCTCGCACGCGAGAGACGAGGTCGTCCCTAGCGGGATTCACGAGGATGTCGGCCCCCATCCGACCTGCCAGTGCCAGCCGCGTCTCGTTGAGATCAGACGCAACAATTCGGTTGGCACCGGCACTTCGCGCGATGCCGACGGCGAAGCAACCGATTGGCCCACAGCCCAGAATGACGACCGTGCTGCCGGGAACCTCTCCGGACAGAACGGTGTGGAACGCATTCCCGAGCGGATCCATGATGGCGCCGGTCGTCGTCGGAATACCGTTGAGTGGCATCACGTTGGTCGCCGGCATGGCGATATAGTCCGCGAACGCACCGTCTCGGTCGACCCCGATGATCTGCGTGCGCTGGCAGATATGTCCGTTCCCGGTGCGACATTGGCGACAATGACCGCAGATGATGTGGCCTTCGGCGGTCACGAGTTGGCCTTGCGAGAACTCCGCGCCGACGTCGGCACCCACGTCGATGACCTCACCGGCGAACTCGTGTCCGACGGTGAGTGGCGGGCGCAATCTCCCACGTGACCACTCGTCCCACTCGGCGATGTGCAGATCGGTTCCGCACACGCCGGCGTGGTGCACCCGAATCAGCACGTCGTGCGGCCCGGCGTGGGGTTTGGGCACCTCGCACACGTCGAGGCCGGGGCCTGCTGACATCTTGCGGATGGCGCGCATGAGACCTCGACGGAATGGCGGAATGGCGGAATGGTGCACACGGGTACGCGTTCGCCCTTCCGGTCTTCCGCCCGTCCGCCCTAGATAATGCTCCTGGTGAAGCCGCCGTCGATTTGGACAGCCGCGCCGGTAATATACCGTGCGGGTTCGGAGGCGAGAAACGCGACAGCTGCGGCGAGTTCGGCGGGTTCCCCCATGCGTCCCATTGGGATATCGCCGACGAGTTCGGCCATGATGTCGTCCTCGTCGCGCCCGCTCTGCGATGCGCGGCGCTCAACCAGCTCCTCCACGCGCCCGGTTCGCATGAACCCGGGGCAGACGACGTTGACTGTGATGCCGGCGTCAGCCACCTCGTCGGCCAGACTCTTGGCGAAGCCCAACACCCCAGCACGGGCGGTCGACGAGAGAATGAGTCCGGCCAGCGGCTGCTTGGCGGCGACCGAGGTCACGCACACGATCCGGCCCCAGCCCGCGCGGCGCATGACCGGCACGGCGGCGCGGCACAGATGGACGGTGGACAGCAGGTTGAGGTCCAGTGCGGCCTGCCAGCTTTCGGCGGGTGTGTCCTGAAACGGTGCGGCGGCCGGCCCACCGGCATTGCAGACGAGCACGTCTACTGAACCAAAATGGTGGCGCACCCTGTCGACCAGGTCTTCCGCCTCGGCCGGCACGCTGACATCGGCGCGGAATCCGGCTACCTCGTCCGTCGTGTGCTTGCGCACGGTCGCCACCGCGGTCTCGAGCCGATCGGCGTCCCGTCCGTTGAGCGCGACACGACAGCCCTCGCTGGCAAGGGCCGTTGCAATGGATCGACCGAGTCCCTGCGACGAACCGCAGACGAGCGCCACCTTCCCGGCGATCCTCAGATCCACGGTACCCTCCCTTCCGTTACCGTCACACGGCAGCCGGTGACGCGGCTGGCTCAATACGGACCGCCGTCACCTTGAGTGCGGCCATCTTCGCGTGCGGTTCGAGCACGGGGCTGGTGAGGAGATTGGCGGCGGCTTCGCGGAAGTGGAACGGGATCCAGACCTGTTTCCGCGCCACCCGATCGGAGATTCGTACCGAGATCACAATCGCGTTCCGCCGACTGGTGATCCTCGCGAGGTCACCGTCTGCCAGCCCCAACTCCGTGGCGTCGTCGGGATGCACCTCCACGATGGCTGTCGGCTCGCGTGCGTCGAGGCCACGTGAGCGACGCGTCATCGTACCCGTGTGCCAGTGGTAGAGTTGGCGGCCCGTGTTCATCACGAACGGGAACGAGTCGTCGGGGAGCTCACCCGGATCGGTGTACTCGACGGGGTGGAAGGTCGCTTTGCCGTCGCTGGTCGGGAAAGCTCGCTCGAAAAGGAAAGCCGTTCCCGGATGATCGTCCGCCGGCACCGGGTACTGGAGCCCCCCATGGCGGAGTCGTGCGTAGCTGACTCCCGCCCACGAGGGCGCGACGGACCGGATTTCCTCCATGATGTCGGCGGGTGACGCAAAGTCGGTCGCGAGCCCGACACGCCGTGACAGGTCCACCAGGATCTCCCAATCCGCGCGCGCGGCGCCGGGCGGCTCGATGGCCTTTTCGGCGAGTTGGATGCGCCGCTCGGTGTTCACGAACGTACCGGTCTTTTCGGCGAATGATGCACCCGGGAGCACGACGTCGGCGTACCGCGCGGTCTCGGTGAGAAAGAGATCCTGCACCGTGAGAAACTCGACTTCCCGAAACCATGCTTCGGCGTGCGCGATGTCGGGATCGGAGATGATCGGGTTCTCGCCCATGATGTAGAGCGCGCGAGTTGGTGATCCGGTGCGGGCCATCTCGGTCACTTTCAGGCCCGGAGTGAGCGACATTGCCTCCGGATCGACACCCCACGCCGCCGCGAATTTTTCGCGGTTGGCCGGATCTTCCACCGATTGGTAGTCAGGAAACACGAAGGGAATGGCTCCCATGTCGGAGGCACCTTGGACGTTGTTCTGGCCTCGCAACGGCATCATCGCCGCACCCCATCGCCCGATCATTCCCGTGGCGAGAATCAGGTTGAGGAGTGCGGTGACCATGTCGTGCCCGGTCAGATGCTGCGTCAGTCCCATTGCCCAGAACGTGCTCGTATTGGGGCCGCGCGCGTAGCACTCAGCCGCGCGTCGGATGTATCCTGCCGGAATACCGGTGATGGTCGCCGCCCGCTCCGGCGTATACGGTGCCACCGCTTCTCGCACGAGGTCGAATGCGTGGGTCCGGGAGGCGATGAACGCCCGGTTCTCTAGTCCCTCCGCGAGGATGTGATGGAGCATCGCGTTGTAGAGTGCGACATCGGTGCCGGGCAGCATCTGGAGATGGATGTCAGCCCGAGTCGCTAGCTCGGTCCGCCGGGGGTCGGCAACGATCAGGGAGACGCCCCGCCGATGCGCCCGCTTCAATGCGGCCCCGAACACCGGATGCGTTTCTGTGGTGTTGGCACCGGCAATGAAGATCACGTCGCAGTCGCTCTCCACCTCCCGCATCGATCCGGATGCCGCCGCGGTGTTCAGCGCCTCCTGCATTGCTGATACGCTCGTCGAGTGGCAGAGTCGCGTGCAGTGATCGACGTTGTTGGTCCCGAAGGCGCCCCGGAAGAGGCGCTGGAGGA
Source organism: Gemmatimonadota bacterium (assembly GCA_036679645.1). Classification (GTDB taxonomy): domain Bacteria; phylum Gemmatimonadota; class Gemmatimonadetes; order Gemmatimonadales; family GWC2-71-9; genus JADFNB01. Next base: position 95,268 of record JAZDCY010000016.1, read on the forward strand.
GGTAGTTCTCCTCGTTCGTGCACTTGGCGCTCTGGAACACCGCCATCGAGTCGGAGCCGTGTTCCGCGCGAATGCGTGTCAATTCCTGGGCGGTGAGATCGAGCGCCTCCTCCCAGGTGGCCTCGCGGAACGGCTCGAACCAGTCAGCGGGTGTGACGGCCCGGTCGCGGATGTCCATCGTCACGCGCTCGAGCAAGGACAGATCGCGGATTCGCTTGCCCTGCGCACGCGGCGGGGCGGCGGCGACGTTCGCTTCACCTTCACCCGACATTGAGCGCCACGGACCGGCGCGGCGATCCGCGCCAGTGGGGCCCTCCCACATCCAGCGGCCGTCCCGCTTGTTCCACCCCCGCCGGATGAGCGGTGACGTCAGTCGGTCCCGATGCTGGGTGAAGTCGTAGCCGAAGCGTCCCTTGACGCAGGTCGACCCATCGTTCGGCGTCACCTCATCAAAGGAAGGCGATGTCACGCGCGCAATCTCGTTGTCCTTCACGTGGAGATCGACCTGGCATCCGACGCCACAGTACGGGCACACCGAGCGGACCACCCGCTCGGCCTTGATGCGTGCCGTGCCGAACCGCTCTTTCGGCATGACCTCGAAAATCGCGCCGGTCGGACAGACGCGGACGCATTCGCCACACCATGTGCAGGCCGCCTTGTCCGGATCGCCGTCAGCCCCGACCACGATCTGCGCGTGCTCACCCCGGTGCGCCACATCGAGCACCCCCACGACCTGGATGTCCTCGCAGGCTCGTACGCACCGCGTGCAGAGAATGCATAGGCTCATGTCGTGGGCGATCATCGGATCACCGGGCCGCTCGTCGCCAGCACGGAGCGGAAGTTCGTGGCTGGCCACGGGGCGCGGGGATACGCCGTACCGGACGACGTACTCCTCGAACTCGTTCCGTGCTCCGTCTCCGCCGCTGTTGGTCAGGTGGTCGCCGGGATACCGCTCGAGCAGGAACTCGAGTACGCCATGGCGCGCGTGCACCGCCTGCTCGGACTCGGTCTCCACGCGCATCCCATCGGTTACCGCAGTTGCACAGGCCGGAACCAGTGTTTCGGATCCCTCGACCGACACGACGCAGATGCGACAGTTGCCCACGACGGGCAGCTTGGGATACCAGCAGAGCGTCGGGATATCGATACAGGCGTCCCGCGCCACATCCAGAATCGTCATGTCGTCGCGCGCGTCGATTGCGCGTCCGTTGATGTGCAGTGTCGGCATATGCTCGAATATCCCGCGCTTGCAGCGTTGCTGCAAGTGGGTGGCGCACGCTCAACCCGTTGTGGCGTGCGTGGTTATACCGCAAAAAACTATTGCGCGTTTCCTCAGCATGTACAATATTGGGCGCGGTCCTCGACCGGCCAATGTGCCGGACCTCGGTCCTCACTCCATGGAGAGGTTGCTCATGGCAGCGAAACGGAAAGCGAAGAAGGCGGCGAGGAAGACGACGAAACGTCGTGCCGCCAAGAAGCGGACCGCAAAGCGGAAAACCGCCAAGCGGAAGACCGCCAAGCGGAAGACCGCCAAGCGGAAGACCGCCAAGCGGAAGACTGCCAAGCGGAAGACTGCCAAGCGGAAGACTGCCAAGCGGAAGACCGCCAAGCGCAAGACAGCCAAGCGCAAAACGGCTAGGCGGAAGACCGCCAAGCGGAAGACCGCCAAGCGCAAAACGGCTAGGCGGAAGACCGCCAAGCGGAAGACGGCGAAGCGCGCTAAGAGGCGCTAGCCACCCTCCCGTAGTAGCGCAGTACGTTGCACTGGGGCCGGCTGCTGCCGGCCCCGCGACGTTTGGGCCCTTAGGGTTTACTCGCGAGAAACCAACGCACCTGCCCGCGGGGCGCGCGCTCGCCGATCCAGTCGCGGTATCGGCTCTGCAGCGCCTCGGGCGCGAGGGCGTGCACGTTGGGTGGCGGGGCGTCTGCCGGAAGAATGAGATGCACGCCACCGCGCACGGTACGGTCTTGCAGCGTGGTGAGCAGTGCGAGGCGAGACGGCGCGTCCAGCGCGCTGAGACTGGCGACGTCGAGTACGACGAGGCTCGGCGTGATATCCGGAAACCAGTGTCCCAGTTGTACGACCATGGCCTGGAGCCTCGACGCCAGGGCTTCGGTCGCGGCACGCGACTCGATCGCCTCGATGCCGTGGAGATCCTGTCCTATCACCAGCACGTGGGCGTCGTGTGCCGCGAGGAAGAATCCTGACGGTGCGGCAGCGCATCCGACAATCAGGGCCAACTCGTCCGCTTCCAACCGCTGCGCCAGGCTGGGAAGCGGCGTGGTTGGTGGTAGCCCCCAGTGAGTGGGCTCTTGTTGCGCCCGCCGCAGCCGAACGTGTCGATGCTTCCAACGCCGGAAGGTCGGCAGCTTCAGCCGCCGCATGATCAGCCGATCCACGTGCTCGAGCATGAGGACCTCGGTGAGCACGAGCTGCCCTTCCGGATCCGTCTCGAGTTCCCGGACCGCGTCGTCTGCGAGCGCCAGCAGATCCTGGCGTGAAAGCTGGTCCTTATAGTCTTCGATCCGCTGGAGGATGAACTCCTCGTACGCCTGCCGGAGCGAGAGCGGACGCGCGGCGCGCCTGTCAGCGGGTGCCGGTGAGGTCAGCACGGCTCGACGTGTACGACGATCTCCGTGAACTGCAGCTCGGCGCGCAGCCGCAGCTCGACCGCGTCTGCGATCTGGTGCGCCGCCTCTACGCTAGCCTGCCCGTCGACCGCGATCGTGAGTTCCGCAAATAGCTGTTCCGGCGAGCCACGGGACCGGATGTGATAGGCGCGCTCGACGCCGGGCACGCGTTCCGCGGCATGGCGGATGCGGGTCGTGGGCGCGACCTGCTTGTCCACGAGCACGGGGACCGACCGACGCACGATGCCGTAGGCGAGTGCGACGATCACGCCCGAGACGAGCAGTGCGACGATCGGGTCGGCGAAGCCGTAGCCCGCGCGCGAAAAGAGCAAGCTGGCAAGGACACCGGCCGTGATCACGACATCGGCTTTCGTATGTGTGGCGTCGGCGAGCAGGAGGTCGCTACGGAGCTCTTTCCCGCGGCGGGACTCGTATGCGGCGACGATGGCGTTTATCACGAGCGTTCCACCGAGTATGCCCACTTCCGTGTTCGTGACGTCCAGTGGCTGGGCGCCGCCTACGAGGCGATGCACCGCGCCCCTCACGAGCTCGAATCCGCTGATCGAGAGAAAGACGACGATCGCCAATGCCCCGAGAGTCTCGAACTTCGCGTGCCCGTACGGATGATCCTCGTCGGGTGCTTTCGATGCGACCGCGGTCAGCGCGAGCGCGAGCACGTTGTTCATCGCGTCAACCAAGGAATGCACTAGGTCGCCCAGAACGGCGAGCGATCCGGTAGTCGTGCCGATGACGAACTTGGCCCCCACGACGACGAGGTTGGCGACGAGGAGGCCGAGCAGAACCAGTTTGATCTGCGTCGTACGGTCGCGCGTGGTGGCGCGATCCTGAGGCATGGCCCAATGCTCACTTGGCTGGTGGGATTGTCAACCGGAATCTCCGACTACACGGAGCAACACCGCCTTGAGGTATCCGGTCTCCGGCACCGTGAGCGTTTCCGGGTGATCCGCCGGCTGGCCGCAGGTTTGTTCCAGGACCACTCGCCGGCCCGCGTCGGCGGCGGCGTCGCGCAGCATGGCGAGAAAGCGATCGCGCCCCACGTGATAGGAACAAGACGCCGTGAAGAGGTGCCCGCCGGGTGACAGCAGTCGCAACGCGCGCCGATTGATCTCCCGGTACCCGCGCAGCGCACCGGGAACGCTGGCCTTGTCGCGGGCGAATGCGGGCGGGTCGAGTACCACGGTGTCAAAGCGTTCGCCGGCGTCGTTCCACTCACGCAGGAGGTCAAAAACGTTTCCTTCGCGCCATCGCACGTTGTCGATGCCGTTCCACACGGCGTTACCTTCCGCGCGATCCAGGGCGGCGCGACTCTGATCGACGCCGAGCACGTCGGTGGTGGCGGCGGCCATATGGAGCGCAAAGAGACCGTCATGGCAGAACAGGTCTAGGGCCCGGCCGTGCGCGACAGCGCCAACCAGCGCTCGGTTTTGTCGCTGATCGAGAAACGCCCCGGTCTTCTGTCCGGTAACCGGTGCCGCCCGGTAACGAATGTTGCCTTCATGGACTGGGATACTATCGGGGACCTCGCCGCGTGCCTGCTCGACGGCAAGCGGCAGCCCTTCATGGCGGCGTACCGAGGCGTCGTTGCGCAGGAGGATGCCCCGTGGTTGGAGCTGCTGTTCGACCGCATCGAGCACATCGTCGCGTGCTGTCTCGAGGCCGGCCGACAGGAGCTGGACGACCGCGTACTCGCCGTACCGATCCACAATGAGGGAGGGCAGGGCGTCGGCCTCACCAAAGGCGACGCGGTACGCACTCGTCGGGGGGTCCAGCGCCGCGCGACGCCGGTGTGCGGCCTCGAGCCGCGCTGCCCACCACGCCGGATCGATGGCGGTGTCATCGGTCGTGAGCAGACGGAGCCGGATCTCCGAGCGCGGGCTCCACAACGCCCGACCGATGAACCGCGAGCGCTGATCGGTGACCCGCACGATCCCCGCCTGCGCCGTTCCGGATACGACGTCGGAGCGGTAGATCCACGGATGTCCGCGCCGCCATCGCTGTGCTCCGCGTGGCGAGACAACGACCGCGTGCTCGCTCACCGGTCAGGACGCAACGTGGCCGCCTCGTGCAAGTAGATATGTTTGATATCGGCGGCAGGCCGGTCGGTTTCGACATGGAGTAGCACGCGAATACAGCGCGGCAGCCCGGTGGCGAGATCCATCTCTGTGGCACCGAGCAGCGCTACATCGGTCCACCCGATCGCGCGGGCGGCGCGCGCGGGATACTCGCTCCGCAGGTCGGGCGTCGTGGTGAAGATGGCACTGATGACGTCACCCGCTGTGAGCGCGTTCGCGTGCACGAGGGCCTCGAGCAGCTCGCGCGTCGCAGCGAGGATCTGGTCCGACGTGTCGTGGTTCGCGACAGTCGCGCCGCGGATGCCGCGCACGGCCATAGGAGTTACCTCATGTCCATCGACGTTCGTCTCATCGCAATCTGGGATCCGTCGGTGCTGGGCACGCGGGCGATAGCATCCGTGCAGGCGGTAGAGGCCGGCGGAGCCACAGCGCTCCAGGTGCGCATGAAGAATAGCGGGGCGGGCGAGCTCCTGCGCTGGACCGAACAGCTCATGAGAGCCGTCACGCTCCCAGTATTCGTCAACGATCGCGTGGATGTCGCCTGGGTGGCCGGCGCGGCCGGTGTCCACTTGGGCGCCGCCGACCTATGCGCCAATCGCGTGCGCGGCGTGTCGCCCCGGACGCTCCACATCGGTGTGTCCGTCGGGACCGGCGCGGAAGCGGCGCGAGCCCTGAAAGGGGAGCCGGACTACTGGAGTCTCGGTCCCGTGTTTGCGACCGGCACGAAGGCCGATGCCGGACCGGCCATCGGCATCGACGGGTTCCGCTCGCTGGCCGAGCTGGCCCCCGCACACGTGCCGGTCGTTGCCATCGGGGGTATCACGGCCCAGTGTGCTCGTGCCGTGTGTGAAGCCGGGGCAAGTGGAGTGGCCGTGGTCAACGCGATCTTCGGCGCCCCGAACCCCGAGCGGGCAACGCGGGAGCTGCGAGCCGCCGTCGATGAGGGTGTTGCCGGCTCGCGGTGACCGTTAGGCGGCGCAGTTCCCCCGCAGTCTATCTGCCGTTCCGAATGCGCGCTATGGCCCGATTGTGTTCCCTCAAGGTTCGGGAGAAGACGTGGTAGCCGTCTGCTTGAGCAACAAAATAGAAGAAATCAGTCGCAGCAGGATACAGCGCCGCCTCGATACTTGCGGTCGACGGCTGGCCTATCGGTCCGGGCGGAAGCCCATCGATCTGATACGTGTTGTACGGCGAGCGGATCAGGTAGTCCCGCTCGAATAGCCGGCGGCGTCTGCCCAAGGCATATATGACCGTCGGGTCCGCCTGGAGCCGCCATCCCGCCCGCAGGCGATTGTGATAGACCGACGAGACGTAGTGGCGGTCGCGGTCGTGGCGCACCTCTCCCTCGATGATCGAGGCGAGAATGACGATCTTCCGGCGGGAATATCCCAGGGTGTCGAGCCGCGTATCCCACTGCGGCTGCCACTCCGTTTCGAACTCCGCCAGCAGCAGCTCGATTACGTCGAGGGCGGTCGCGCCGATCGGAACGTGGTAGGTGCTCGGATAGAGGTATCCCTCCAGTGTCTCCGCACTCGCTCCCACGCGCTGAATGAGCGCGCTGTCGCGTGCGGCATCGAGTACGTTTTCGGCGGGGATGCCGAGTTGCTGCTCCACCGCCGCGGCGACCTCCGGCAGCATGAGACCCTCGGGCAAGATCAGTCGTTCGTACGCGCCGGAGCCGCCCGACGTGAGCACACGGAGCAGTGCGGGCATCCGGTCGCCGCGGCGCACGTCGAATACGCCGGCGTGAATGGTCCGTTCGCGGCCGGTCATGATGGCGTAGTAGCGAAAACGCCTGGTAGACGCGATGAGGGCATGTGCCCGCAACGAGTCCGCAACGGCACGCAATGTTGCACCGCTGGGAATGACGAGGCGCACGGTCCCCGTATCTGCGTTCGTCTGCGGCCTCGGAGTACATCCGGTGAGCCCCAGGAGCAGCAGGAGCCGTCGCTTCATCGTGGAGCGCTGTCGAGATGGAGCTGAAGCAGGACCGTTGCGGCCAGACGGTCCACGTCACCGCGCCGCCTCCGTGATCTGCCGCCCAAGTCCTTCACGGCTTGGAGTGCCCTTGCGGTGCTCATCCGTTCGTCGACGAATGTTACAGGTAGGCCGCTCTTCTCCGCGATCAGCGCACCCGCGGCCCGCGCCGCCTGCGCCGATGCTCCTTCCGCCCCATCGCTCTCGAGCGGCAGGCCCACCACGATACCGACGGGCGCATGTTCATCGAGATAGGCGCGGAGACGCTGCATGGGAAAGCGTTGGCCGGTGCGGCGGGTGAGCGTGCCGAGCGGGTGCGCCACGCGCTGCCCGGGGTCGGACAGGGCCAGGCCAATGCGTTTCTCGCCCCAGTCTACCCCCAGCAACCGCCCTTCCTTCATCCCTGCTGCATCGTCGCGAAGAATTCCCTGTTGTTCTTGGTGCGTTTCATTCGCTCGAGAAGGAACTCGATCGCTTCAACGACCGGCATGTCGGCCAGGAAGTTGCGCAGCAGATAGACCTTGTTGAGCTCGTCGGCATCGAGCAGGAGTTCTTCTTTCCGAGTCGAGGTTCGCTGGACGTCGATGGCCGGATACACGCGGCGGTCGGCGATACCACGGTGCAGCACCAACTCCATGTTGCCGGTGCCCTTGAACTCCTCGAAGATCACCTCGTCCATCCGGCTCCCGGTCTCGATGAGGGCCGTGGCGATGATCGTGAGCGATCCGCCGCCCTCGATGTTGCGGGCCGCACCGAAGAACCGTTTGGGTTTTTGCAGCGCGTTGGCGTCAACACCACCGGAGAGGATCTTCCCAGAGTGCGGGATGACGACGTTGTGTGCCCGCGCCAGTCGAGTGATCGAGTCGAGCAGGATAACCACGTCCTTCCCGTGCTCGACCAACCGTTTGGCCTTCTCGATCACCATATCAGCCACTTGGACGTGACGATCCGCCGGCTCATCGAAAGTGGATGAGATCACTTCCGCCTGGACGTTCTCCTCCATGTCGGTCACTTCTTCGGGCCGCTCATCGATCAGGAGGACGATGAGCGTGATGTCCGGACGGTTCTCCGTGATGGAGTTGGCCAGCTTTTGCAGAAGGATAGTTTTTCCGGCCTTTGGCGGAGCGACGATGAGGCCGCGTTGGCCACATCCGATGGGCGAGAGGATATCCACGACGCGCATCGAGATATCGGCGTCCTGGCTCTCGAGGGGTATCCGGTTGTCGGGATACCGCGGCCGGAGGTTGTCGAACCCGATACGATGTTTCGCCTTTTCCGGGTCGTCGAAATTGACCTTCTCGACCTTGAGCAGCGCGAGGTACCGCTCGCCCTCTTTGGGTGGCCGTACCTGTCCGAGCACCGTGTCGCCAGTCATGAGATCGAACCGCTTGATCTGACTCGGGCTGACATAGATGTCGTCGGGGCCGTAGAGGTAGTTCCAATCTTGGCTGCGCAAGAATCCGTACCCTTCGGACAGGATTTCGAGCACGCCTTCGCCGTGCAGGACCGTGTCCGAATCGAGCAGTTGTTGCTCGATGCGGAAGATCAAGTCCTGCTTGCGCATGCCTGAGTAGTTGGTGATGTTCAACTGTTCGGCCATGTCGTGCAGTTCGGCGACTGATTTTCTTTTTAGTTCAGCGATATCCACGGTGGTGGGGCTCCGTCGGTGTGTTGGGCAATGTGGAATTCACATCACGGCAAGACGCCCTCGAGAAGGGCAATAGTCCTGGGAGTGGCTCTGGGAATCGAGGGAAGTGAAAGCGCCTGAAAATAGGATTCGGCCCCAAGGGCGTCAAGAGGCTCAGTGAGTACCCTTTCAGAATTCCTGCTGTACTGGCGGACCACGGTCTCGCGCGGTCGCGAGATTGTCGAGGCGGTCGTGCATCCCGACCACGCCGGTCCCTCTCCCTCGCTCCAGGCGGCGCTCGATGCGTGGCCCGGGTTGTACTACTGGGGATCTAGACCCGAAGCCAATCGCCTCGTCCTGATCCGGGTCACCGAGACGGCGCGCCGTGAGCGTTGGTGGCTCCACGGGATTCTCTTCGTCGGAACCTTCCTTACGGTCTGGATGGGAGGGGCCCTGCTGCTCGGCGTGTCCACGAGGACGCTCGCGCTGCCGGGACCAATCGACGGCCTTGCGGAATGGGTGCACATGCGGGCCGGTGCGGTGCCGTTTGCCATGGCGCTCATGGGCATTCTGCTGACGCACGAGCTGGGGCATTACTTCGCTGCGAAGCGATACAGCATAGACGTATCGCCGCCGTTCTTCCTGCCCGCGCCCATCGAGTTCACATTCATCGGCACGTTCGGCGCCTTCATTAGACTGCGCAGTCCCATCGTGGATCGCCGCCAACTCATGGACATTGGTGCGGCGGGTCCGTGGGCCGGGTTCGCCGTAGCGTTGCTGATGCTCGTTGTGGGGCTGACCCGCTCCGGCGTAGCGCCGCCCGGTGCGTATCCGGCACCGATGGTAGTGCAGACGGCCAACGGGGTTCTCTTCCTTGGCGACTCGCTGCTCACGCTCGGCCTGCGTAATCTGCTCGTGGGCGATGGTACGGTGGTGCTGCACCAACTCGCGGTGGCTGGGTGGGCGGGTGTTCTCGTCACCGCCCTCAACCTGCTTCCACTCGGACAGCTCGATGGCGGGCACATCGTCTACGCCCTACTGGGCGACCGCCAGCGGGCACTGGGTCTCGTCATCTGGCTAGGGTTGGTGGCGGTAGGCGCGTTTTTCTTCTGGCCGTGGCTGGTCTGGGCGGGGTTGATCCTGGTGCTGGGCGGAGGCCGCCTGGCTCACCCCCACGTCCTGGAGCGGCATCGGCCACTGCCGGCCAACCGCTGGCCGGTGGGGTGGTTCTCGGTGCTGCTTTTCCTGCTCACATTTGCGCCGGTGCCTATCCTTAATAGTACGGTCGGTGGGATCATCGGATGATCTGGAGTGCGGGGTGAGCAGTGAGCCGTGCGCGGTGCGGGGATCGTCGCGATTCCCGGGTGGCCGACTGCGCAGGCCAGCCCCGCTAACCGCCCACCGCGCACCGCTTTCCTAATTGCGTAAGTGACCATACCCATTATATTTGCGCAAACTACGCGGAGAACGTGGATGCCCGTACCGTCGGTCCGATACGGTCAGACCGATCCCGTCGAACCTGTCGTTCATGAACTCCCTCCGATCCGCTACGGCGGGGAGGAAGTCCCTATCCGTCTCTTCGTGCGCCGCGCGGAGGACGGTTCGTGGCGTGGGAGGCTGATGTTTGGAACTGGGGACGTCGAGGGGGCACCATCGACGGCCGAGATCTTTTGCGGACCCAGTGAGGCCGATCTCTGGGAAGCCGTCCGCGACCTCCGTGAGCATCACCTCCGTGACCTCTACCGCTCCCTGGCGGAATGACCGAAGACACCGAAGATCGCATCCGGAAGTTGCGGCATGATCTCTCGAACCCACTGGCCGCGATCCTGGCCGAGGCGCAGCTCCAGCTGCTCAATACCGAGACACTGCCGGACGACGTGGTGAGTTCGTTCCGCGCAATCGAGGAACTGTCGCGCCGCATGCGCGACATGCTCCAGGCCGCCGTCTAGCGCGACTGTCGCAAGAGCCCAACAGTCTGGGGTGTGGACGCGTGGTTTGGGGATGCCCTGGGTGCCCAACTTTGTGGGGTGCAGGGGGCATGTTTTCTGCGTCTTGACGGGGTACGGACGCCGCGACAAGTTCATCGCTCCCGTAGGGCGACGCGTCGTGCGTCACGCCCGTCTTGGTCGGAGCTATCTATGCCTCACTTCAGTCGCCTCACATTGCTCGCTGCCGCTGGTGTCTTGGTGGCGTGCGGCGGCGTGCCCGCCGCGGTATCGCCTGCCGAGATTCCTGAGCTGGCCAGCCGGGTTGCGGAGGACCCCGACAACGGGGACCTCGTGCTGCGCTACTCCGCCGCGCTGTTCGCGGCCAACCGCTGTGACACGGCGGTCACCGTGGCCCGCAGCGGCATGGCGCTCTCGCCCGCGAACGCGGTGGGGCCGCTGGTCGTCGGCCAGTGCCAGGAGCGCCAGGGCAACGTACAGGAAGCCCTCGCTACCTACCGCGCATTCACGGCGAGTCAGCCGGAGGACGCACGCGGCGTGGCGGCGGTGCGAGCGCGTGAGGGCCTAGCGGCCCGGACCGCATACACGGCGCAGGCGCGCCGCGCGGTTCAGCAGGAGGCTCAGCTTTCTGCGGCCACCGCCGATCCGACAACGGTGGCGGTCCTCCCGCTGCAGATCAGCGGCGACTCCAGTTACCAGCCGCTCTCACGCGGACTAGCGCAAATCCTGACCTCTGACCTGGCACTGCTCGAGCGGTTCCGCATGGTGGAGCGGCTGCAACTTGGCGCACTGCTCGACGAGATCCAGTTCCAGCAGGGCGCCCGTGTCGATCCATCGACCACGGCACGCGTGGGTCGCCTGATGCAGGCCGGCCGCTTGGTGCAGGGACTCGCGGCGATTCCGGACGAAAACAATGTCCGGCTGGAGGCGACCGTCGTTCTCGCGACTGGCGAGGTCACGAGCCCCGGGTCCGTCCAAGGGCGCTTGCGTGATCTCATGCGCATGGAGAAGGAAATCGTCGTCAGCATCGCCTCACAACTGGGCTACACGTTGTCGGAAGCCGAGCGTCGAATTATCCTCGAGAACGGGACGCAGAACCTCGTGGCGTTTCTCGCATATTCGAATGGACTGGTCGCGGAGGACGCGGGGGACTATCGGGCGGCAGCGGGCTTCTATGCTGAGGCGGTGCGACGGGATCCCGGATTCCAGGCCGCTCGCTCGGGGCATAGCTCCGCGTCGGCGACGGAAGCGGTCCAGAGCGCTTCCGCGGGAGAGGTGACGTCCGTCGCCAGTTTCGAGGCGCCCACCGGCGAGTTGATCGACCCGGTGGCTGGCGCGGTCGACGCGACGGTGGTCGATCTCGTCCCGACGCTGGTCGAGCAGAACACGATCCAGCAAACGGGCCAGGGTGGGTCCACGACGTCGGGAGGCGGGGACGATCCTCCCCCCCCGCCGCAGAACCCCATCGGTATCATCCGTATCGTGTTCAAACTCCCATGACTGGACGACTGTTTGTCTTCGCGCTGCTCGCGTTCGCGAGCACGACAGCTGCGCTCGAGGCGCAGGGAGTCCATCAAGTCGTCGCGGCAGCTCGGTACGAGAGCTACTCGTTCGACCCGGGTGGTGTTGGCTTTCGCGATGTCTCGGAGCTGACGATCCCGGTCGGTCTCAATGCCAGCGTCGGGAACCGGATTACGGTCGCGCTATCGACGGGCTACGCGCGCATCGACGTCACGCTCATCGATGGAACAGAAACGTCGGTGTCGGGCGTGCTCGATACGGAGATCCGTATCGGGTACAGCATCGTCCCGGGCCGTCTCGTCTTCGTGGCTACTGGTGTGATTCCGACTGGCGTCGAGACGGTCGAGTTGAGCCAGGTGTCGGCCCTCGGCGCCTTGGCGAGCGACGTAATCGGTTTTGCCGCTCCGGCACTCGGAACCGGCGGGGCGATTGGTGGGGGTCTGGTTGGCGGGGTGCCGATCGGACGCTGGGCGCTCGGCTTCGGTGCCACCTATAAGTATGCGCTCTCCTATGTCCCCTTGAGCGTGCAGCCTGACGCCGAACTCCGGATTGGTCCCGAGCTCAGAGTGCGCGGCGGGCTCGAGGGACCGCTTGGGCGGCACACCTATCTCCGGATGGCGGGCGTGTTTGCGACTCGAGGTAAGGATGAGTTTGCTGAGCAGACAACCGGCGGCGTTGGGGATCGCATCATCGGATATGTGGCTCTCAACCAAGGAATCGGCAACTCTCAATTGACCGTCTACGCTTTCGACGTCTACCGCAACGGTCCGCGCCTCGAGCCCGGCTTTGCTGGATCCCTCCCCAAGGGGAATCTGTTCACGACAGGGCTCCGGTTCGACGTCGGGTTGGGGAGCACGACGCTCTCGCCGCGCGCCGAGTTTCGGGTATCGGAGGCGGCACCGAGGGTATCGGGGACGACGGCATCGACCAGTGCAAAGAGCATCCGAGCGGGTTCGGCCGTCCGGATCGGGGTCGATCTGAAGCAGGTGCTCTCGCCCCGGTTGACGCTGCTGCTGCAGGCTGACGGCGTCAAGGGCGACGTGCGTGACGTTGTTGGCGGCTTCACGGACTTTTCGGACTTCGATGGCTTCCGGTTCGGCTTTTTCCTGACGGTATCACCCTAGGATTCGGGATGCCCGGGTACAAGCGCCCCGCTCGCCAGGCGAGCGGGGCGCTTGTCTTTGTGTCCGGCGGGTCGCTCGCGTTTGCGAAGGGTTTCTGTCATCTTTTGCGGTCACTCACCGGCCCCGGGGGTAGCTGACAATGACTGTGATCGCAACCTTTGATCTCACCAAGCGCTAGCGCGCGTGGCAAAGTTTCTCGAGCGATTGCGCACGGCGTTCACCGACTTCGCGATGGGATGGCGAGATTCGGGAGAGCACGACACGCTTCCCGATACGGCGGAAGCGTCGTCCCTTCCACCGGATCTCCTACGCGAGCTTCGCCAGGCGGTGGCGGAGAAGTACGAGGTCGAGCAGGAGATCGGTAGCGGGGGAATGGCGCTCGTCTTTCGTGCGCGAGACATCAAGCACGATCGTCCGGTCGCCCTGAAGGTGTTGCGTCCCGAACTCGCGTCTCGCGTTGGCAGGGAGCGTTTCCTGCGTGAGATCCAAACGGCGGCAAAACTCACCCACCCTCATATCCTGCCACTGCACGATTCCGGCGTGTCAGGCTCCCTGCTGTACTACGTGATGCCATTTGTCGCCGGCGCGTCGCTGCGCGAGCGTCTCGAGCGCGAGGGACGGTTGGGAGTCGCAGAGGTCATGGAGATAGGCCGGGCTGTTGCGGGCGCTCTGGATTTTGCGCACCGGAACGGCGTCGTTCACCGGGACATCAAGCCCGAGAACATCATGATGCACGATGGTGCCCCGTTGGTGACGGACTTCGGAATTGGGAAAGCGGTGAGCGACGCGGGAGGCCAGCAGCTCACGCAAACGGGCACGGCGATGGGCACGCCTGCGTACATGAGTCCCGAGCAGATGTACGGGGAGGAAACGCTCGACGGGCGGAGCGACATCTACAGCCTTGGCCTCGTGCTACTCGAGATGCTCACTGGAAGTCGACGCTTCACCGGTCCGTCCGCCCAAGCGATTCTGGCACGCCGTGCGGCCAATCCCAATCCCGAGATCGAGTTTCCCGACGGTGTCCCCGACCCGATTCGTCACAGCTTGCGGAGTGCAATGGCGGAACGACCGGAAGATCGACCCAGGACCGGGGCGGAATTCGCGGCCGAGTTAGTCGGGGCAGCTCGGGGAACGCTCGCCACACCCGCAACGCCACAGCCATTGCCGACGGCACCGCCGTCCATTGCCGTGCTCCCGTTTCAGAACATGAGTGGCGACGACGGCAACGAGTACTTCTCAGATGGCGTGACCGAAGAGATCATCAATGCGCTGACCCAGCTCGAGGGCTTACATGTGGCCGCGCGGACCTCGTCGTTCTCGTTCAAGGGACAGACACTCGACGTCAAGGAGGTGGGTCGCCGTCTGAACGTCGGTACGGTGCTCGAGGGCAGCGTGCGGCAGGCGGGCAATCGGCTCCGGGTCACCGCGCAGCTGATCAACGTCGCCGATGGCTACCACCTGTGGTCCGAACGGTACGATCGAGAATTGGATGACGTCTTTGCCGTCCAAGACGAGATTGCCGGAGCGATTGCGAAGCGGCTGAGCGTGACGCTCGGTACCGGGCCCGCGCGCGCCATTCCGCGCCGTGCGACGGCGAACCTCGACGCATACCGCCTGTATCTCAAGGGTCGCCATCAGTGGAACACGCGGAGTGAAGATGGTCTGGCGCAGGCATGTCGCCTGTTCAGCGAAGCGATCGAGCTCGATCCCGAGTATGCCCCGGCCTATTCCGGGCTCGCGGACACGTACCTGCTGCTGGGTTCGTACGGGTTTGTGCCGCGCGCGGAAGCGAGTGCCAAGGCGCGAGAGGCGGCGGAGAAGGCGCTCGAGTTCGACGAAGGACTCGCCGAAGCCCACGCATCCCTCGGGCAGGCATATCGACACGAGCGCCGTTGGGTAGAGGAGGAGCGCGAGTACCGGCGGGCAATTCAGCTCAATCCGGGCTACGCGACGGCGCACCAATGGTACGCGACGCTGCTGGCAGCCCTTGGGCGAATGGACGAGGCCATCATCGAGGTACGACGTGCCGAAGAGTTGGACCCGCTGTCCCACGCGATAAGCATAACGGTCGCTAACGTGCTGTACCTCGCAGGCGATCTCGACGGTGCCGACAAGCAGGTTCAGAAAACTCGCGAGCTCAAGCCCGACTTCTTCAGCGCGATCGCCTGGGCGGCGGCCGTCGCCGCCGAACGGGGCCGATTCGAGGAAGCGACTCGTCTCCACGAACAGGTCGCGGAGATGTGGGGTCACCAGAACGGCAATGTGCTGGTCCAGCGCGCGGTGCTGCAGATCTACCAGGGCGATTGGGATACCGCGGAGGTGACTCTAGGGGAAGCGGTGGCAGCCGATGCGGACCCGGGGTTCGTCGCATATGCGCTGGTGGCTCGTGGGGACTTTGATGAAGCGTTTCAACACCTCGAGTTGGGTGTGCGCCAGGGTTCATGGTGGACGTTCTATTTGAAGGTGCACCCGGCGTTCCAGCCCCTGCAAAACGATCCACGCTTTCACCGCCTGATCGAGGAGCTGGGACTCAGCGACTAAACCCATCCGCCTCCAGCCCCGTCATCCCAATGGATGGGAGCGAGCACATTTTCCGACGCCTGGTGGACGCGTACTCGCCACGGCTCCTGGCAGTGATTCGCCCGTTTGCCGCCGACACCGATGACGCGCACGACCTGCTCCAGGAGACGTGGCGTCGCGCGTACGTGAAGCGGCGCACCTTCAGCGGCACAGGTTCGCTCCTCGGGTGGCTCTATGCTGTCTGCCGGAGCGTGTGCCTGTCGGACGTGCGGGTACGCTCCGCACGGGCCGCCGGGGGAGCCATGTCGCCCGCCTAGTCACGGCACCACACCCCCATCAGGTGCTCTTGAGCGCAGCCCAGCCGCGGTGCATTCTTGAGGCTCATCGCGCGGTACGCCGCTTTCGGGTCGCTTCGACCCATGTCCCGTTCCAATCACGAGATCCCGCATGGACGAATCGACCGCCCTGATCACCAATGACGCCGCGGTCCTGGGCCTCCTCGCCATCACACTCGGCGCCATCTTCTACACCGCACACAGCGACCACCACTTCTGGAAGAAGTTCTACAAGTACGTTCCGATCATCCTGGTCTGCTACTTCATCCCTTCCCTGTACAACACCTTCGGCATCGTCGATGCGGAACAGTCACGACTCTACTTCGTCGCCTCACGATACCTGTTGCCGGCTATACTGGTCCTGCTGACGCTCAGCATCGACCTACAGGCGATTCTGCGACTCGGTCCCAAGGCGTTGATCATGTTCTTCACGGGGACGTTTGGGATCATCGTCGGCGGCCCGCTGGCGATTCTGATCTTCTCGGTCATCAATCCCGACGTCGTGGGCGGCGCCGGGCCCGATGCCGTGTGGCGCGGTCTCACCACCGTGGCCGGGAGCTGGATTGGCGGCAGCGCTAACCAGGCAGCCATGAAAGAGGTCTTCGACGTCGGCGACGACATGTTCTCCACGATGATCGCGGTGGATGTGCTCGTCGCGAACGTCTGGATGGCCGTGTTGCTGTTCATGGCGGGAAGGTCCGAGCAGATGGATGCCCGTGCCGGGGCCGACCGGACTGCGCTAGTGGATCTACAACGGCGGGTCGCCGAGTTCCAGGAACGCGTTGCCAAGGTAACGAGCCTGAAGGATCTCATGTTGATTATCGGGTTCGGCTTCGGCGTGACGGGCATCGCGCACGTCCTCGCCGATATCGTCGCACCCTGGATTGCCCGCACCGCTCCGGGCCTCGAGCGGCTCTCTCTCACGAGCGGGTTCTTCTGGCTGGTTGTGTTTGCCACGACCGGCGGGCTGCTCCTTTCCTTCACGAAAGCGCGCGAGCTGGAGGGGGCCGGGGCGTCGAAGGTGGGATCGGCTATGCTCTACATCCTGATCGCGACCATCGGGATGGGCATGGACATCGGCTCAGTCGTCGATCGACCTGGTCTGTTTGCCGTCGGGTTCGTTTGGATCGGGTTCCACGCGGTGCTGCTCCTCGTGGTCGCCCGACTTATTAAGGCGCCCGTGTTCTACATGGCGGTGGGTAGCCAGGCCAATGTCGGCGGCGCGGCCTCCGCTCCCGTAGTGGCGTCGGCGTTCCATCCCACGCTCGCTCCAGTGGGGGTCCTGCTCGCGGTGCTGGGCTATGCGATTGGGACCTACGGCGCATGGGTGTGTGGGCAGTTGATGCGGGTGGTGGCGCCGGGGTAGCAGGACGTAAAATGTCCAATGCCGAAAACATTGGACATTCTACATTTGACGTGGACTCGCGCGGCGCGCCCCGCGAGGAGCGGCGTGGGAAGCTCTGCCGTCAGGCCGTCTTGACCGCTCCCGCCCGTGGGGCAATGGACACGAGCCCGCCATTGGCGTTCTCCGCCTTGAGGTACCCGTAAGCGTCGTGTTGCAAGGCGCCCTCCGGCAGCCACTCCCAGAGTGTGCCAAGATCCCGTTTGATTTTCTCTCGGAAGAACGTCGGCAAAACCTCGGTCTCGCCATCGACATACCGGCGGAACTCGCGATCGGTGTCGAGCATCTGGCGGTAACGTGTGAAGTACTTGATCCGTCCAAAGCCTTCCGACGACACAGCTCGCACTACGTTCATCCAGCGCGGGATATTACCCCTCGAGGCGAGGAACCGGCGCCAGATCATCGGCCAGGAAAAAGCGTATTTCGACAGGCTGATCACGTTATCGTAGAACTCGGGCCACTCGTAGTTGGCCGGCTTTACGTTCATCGCGTGGTTGTTGTTCAGAAAATGGAAGGGGAACGGGAGCAGGCGCCCCTTCTTCTGGTATTCGAGGTTGAGCGGGGCCGCGCGCCCAAACGCAGACAGCAGTGAGAACGCCGGAAAGGACACGGGCGACAGGTCGAGGAACATCTTCGTCAGCTCGAACGGCTCCGGCCCTGCGTCCGAATCGAGCCCCATCACGAAGTTGGTCTGGATGTACGGGATGTACTGGTTGATGAGGTTGATGTGGTCGGCTATGTGTCTGACCTTTTCCTCCCCCTGCTTCTTGCCGGTTCTCGACTTGTTGCCAAGGTCGTACCACGACTCGATCCCGGGCAGAATGGCTTGGAATCCGTTCCGCTGCAGGCGTTGCAGATGAGGTTCGCTCAGCAGCGAGAGGCTGCTCTCCGCAACGAAGCGAATCCCGCCTTTGGGAAGGGCATCCTCGATCGCATCCATGCATTCGTTGAACCGGATACCGAAGTTTGGGTCGTGCCACCCCACGATCGGCCGCTTGTACTTCGTCAGGAGAAAGCGGAGATCTCCCTTCATCACGTCGTAATCCAGCGGCTGATACGGAACGGTGGAGTCGATGCAGAAGCTGCAGGTATAGGGGCAGCCGAGGCTCGCCATCATTGGCACCATCTTGAATGTCGGCGCCTTGGCGAGCGTCTGCTCGATGAACTTCCAACGTTCCCGGACCCCCGGAAGATCGTTTGGCTGTTGGTCGGCGGCGAGGGACACGCCCATGGGACGGTGCTGCTCGCAGTCCTGGAGCACGTCGCGGATGATCTCCCGGTTCGTGAAGCCCAGGACGTAGTCGAAATACTTCTGCGCGTCCTCCGGATAGCACCGCGCATGCGGGCCCCCGAGGACGGTCACCGCGCCACGGGACCGGCAGAGCGCGCTCAGCGAGTAGGAGAGTTGTGCCGCCTGCGTGAACGCCCCGATGAACACGAGGTCGCATTTGTCGGGGAGCTCTTCTGCGATGTCTTCGAATCCGGTATAGCACACGAAAGTGACGTCATGCCCCTCCTGTTCGCACCATCCCGCAACGACCTGCGGCATGATGCTGGCAAGGTTGGCATTCATCACTCGTCCGTACATCCCCTTGGATGGTCCTTTTGTGACGAGATCGATGACGCCGATCTGGAGTTTGCGCACGCAGGTGCCCCCAATGGTGTCGGGGTGAGAGAGCGATTTGCCGGGCAGAATCGTTGAGGCCGAGCGTTTCGGTCGTGACGAAGCGATCGGAAACGTTGGACATCAGAACGCCCCACGTCAAGGTGTAGCGGCGCCCGATACGGGGTTTTCGCCCGCACAACTGCGTTTGGCGGCCCGCGTCCACACGCGGACCTCGGCCGCAGCGGGCCGCCCGGACCCAGCCCGGTGGTAGGCGAGCCAGAGATCCGCCGGCTGCCATGTGGCGAGCGCGCAGACCGATCGGATCCCCAGAGCGTCCAGACGACGTGCGTGTCGTGTCCCGATGCCACGTAACGTTACCAGCCGTGCCGAGGCGATGGCGGACGCCGCGGTCGACCGGGCCAGCGCCGTCCGCGCCGCGAGGGTGGCGGCCGACATCCGGGCGAGATCGCGGGGCGACGTGATCCCAGCGGCCTCAATCGCGGTGCTCGCGCCCCGCTCGGTCCCAGGAAGGTCTACGAGCCGAGGGGTCACCGAACTGATCGTGAATCGTTCCATGCCGAAAAGCACCACCACCGCGAAGAGGACGGCACACACGCCGGCCAGGGCCGTTCGTCGGGGCCGGAGCGCGACTGGTTCGGGGTCATACAGGGGCACGGCCACGCCGAGGGCGCAGAGGCCTGAGTACATTGACCAGGCCTCAAGGGCGAAGAATGGAAAGCCTAGAAAGCCAAGCGGCGGCATCTCGAATAGCTTGAGCTGCTCGAGCCACGGGACCGTGTAGATCCAGCTGCCGTCGGCCCCGTAGTTGTAGGTCTCCCACACGATGCCGATCGCGAGCCCTCCCATCATCAGCCGCCCGATCCGTCCCCAGTCACCCCGCTCCATGTCGCCGATCAGCGAGAGATGCCGGGCGTGGCGATAGACGAACGGGTCCACGGCGAAGAAGACGGCGCCCCAGATGAGGGGGAAGAAGTGCTGCGGGGCTGCAAGTGCTAGGAGCGTAGCACCAAGTCCCACGAGGACCGAAACGCGAAGGCCACGTTGTCCCACGATCAGAGGCCGCACACGCCTGGAACGGAACAGGCCGGCGCCGTCGAGAACCCGCTGCGCGAGGAGGATGGCAGGGAGGACCGTGGCGAATGACAGCAGGATGCCCGCCCATCGCTCCCACGCTCGGGCGGGCAGAAGCACGTAGTACCAGTTCTCCAGCCGGAAGTTGGCCGCCTCGAAGATGAGCCAGATGACCGCCGACCAGGCAAGCGCCGAGATCCCGAAGCGTGGGTGCGCCAGCAGCGATGGGCGCCCGTCGATTCGGCAGGCCACCGCGTCGAGCAATACGAGGGTGGGATACCAGGCCAAGACGTAGAACCATGTCGGGGCCGGCTCCACGCGAAACCAGAGGAGGACCCAAGCCGATCCGATTGCCGCCATCGCGAGCCCGATGCGCATGCTCCAACGTACCCGCGGTGGTGGTGCCTGGTAGCCGGCGCGCGTACCGCCGCTGCCGTGGCGGCGCCCGCACCGTTTTGTGGCATATGTCACATTTCGAGGCATGTCCCGATCACATTGACCGCGCTGGCTGAGCACGTAACCCGATGGGCTATGAGCAATTGCGCCATATCTCGTAGTTGGCATCGGACATGCTTTTTCCCCTCGACACGAAGTATCGAATCATCATTAGAGACACGGGAGGGAAGATGGCATCACGGTTTATTTCCGTTGTGGGCGCGATAGTGCTCGCGGGCGGGTTGACGGCGTGTGGCGAGGGGTTGGGCCCCGCCGACGGTCCTCCTGTTCAGATGGCTCGTGGACCATCGAATGACTCGCGAGTCGAGATTGCGTTGGCGGGGACGGCCGATTTTCCGGAATCGGACGGCAAGGCTCGCTTCCGCGATCGTGGTGGCGAGCGCGAGCTCCAGATCGAGGTGGAAGACGCTCCCACAAACGTTCAGGTCAGCTTCCTGGTAGGGGGCGATACGGTTGGGACCGCGACGACCAACGCGACGGGCGATGGGCGTCTCAACCTCAATACCGACCAAGGCGACACGGTGCCGGCGAGCGTCGCCGGGCTCACGGTAAAGGTGCTGACTCCTCAAGGGACGGTGATCATTTCGGGCGCGTTCGGATCCTGAGGTTTATTAAGGGTCCGACCCGGTCTGCGCTCCGCCCTTGTGGAATCAGTGCCGGAGTTTTTCTTTTGACGCCCATGTTCGAGCGATTCGGCGCGCGCGGGTATTCGTATTGGCGTCCCCCAACGGGGTCGCCGGCTTCCGCGTGTGCCTGAGCGTTACGAACCAGGCTGTTGCACGTAGCCGCTGACGACCCCGCTCGACGCGGGTTTTTTTTGTGAGGTACCGAGGGGGGGCGGGCGCTAGCTACGCGAACCGTCAACAGCCAGGAGTCCTCCTGCAGACGGCTTGCGCCGCGCCGGTCGTTCCTGTCGATTAGGCGCCCTGATGAGCCTGTGGTCCCAAGCATCCGCCGCTGCCGCCAAGACGCCGGAGACGCGCAACCGCTATGTCGATTTCCTGCGTGCCGTCTCGATCCTCGCCGTCATCTCCGGTCACTGGCTCGTCGCTGCGCCGTACGTGGGTCCCGACGGCCAGCTCAGTCTCCCAAACCTGTTGGCGCGCCAGCCGTGGACACAGTGGCTCACCTGGGCCTTCCAGGTGATGCCCGTTTTTTTCTTTGTCGGCGGTTACTCGAACGGAGTTTCCTGGAATGCGGCGATGCGCGATGGCCGCGGCTACTCAAGCTGGCTGGACGCACGGCTGCAACGACTCATCGGTCCCGTCTTGCCTCTCATCGTCGTGTGGGCGGTGTTGGCGATCGTTGCCACGCAGATGGGTGCGAGGCCGGAGATGACCAAGGTCGGATCCCAACTCGCCCTCATTCCCATCTGGTTTCTCGCGGTTTACATAATGGCCGTACTGCTGGTCCCGCTTACGTACGCGGCCTGGCGGCGGTATGGGCTCATCTCGTTTGGCGTGCTCGTGGGCTTGGCACTCGCGGACGACGTGCTGTTCTTCGCCGCGGACGTCCGGGCAGTCGGTTGGATCAACTACGGGTTCATCTGGCTAGCGGTACATCAGCTTGGCTACGCGTGGCGTGATGGACAGCTCAAGGGTGGCGCGAAAGCGCTGCCGTGGGCAATTGGTGGGCTGGCGCTGCTCCTCGGGCTCGTCTTTCTGGGACCGTATCCGTTGGCCATGGTCAGTGTGCCCGGTGACGAGATCAGCAACACGCTGCCGCCCAAGCTCCCCATGCTCGCGCTTGGCGTGACCCAGATCGGTCTCATGTTGACGCTCGAAGCGCCAATGCGACGTTGGCTCACGCGTCCGGCGCCCTGGACCGCGACTGTACTCGTGAACGGCATGATCATGACCATCTTTCTGTGGCACCTCACGTCTTCCACCCTCATCATCGGCAGTGCACTGCAGATGGGGAACGTCGGCCTAGCCGTGGAACCGGGCACCGGGTTGTGGTGGGCGCTGCGCCCAGCGTGGATCGTGAGTTACCTGATCGGGCTTGCGATGCTGGCTCTCGCGTTCAGCCGGTTCGAGCGAGGCGGTGCTGGGGTGGCCGCCGCTGCCTGGCGGTTGGTCGGTGGCGCCGTTCTCGTGGGACTAGGGCTCGCGTTGCTGGCGCTGAACGGCGTGGGAGGCGATGGCTGGTTCGGGCTGCGCCTGTGGGTGGTCGCTATGCCGTTCGTCGGTGCGCTGGTAGCGGGTGTGAATCCGCTCATGTCGCGTGCGTGACACACCGTTTCCTTCGACTACTCCACGGCAATAGCGTACCGCTCGACTCCTGATTCCATTTGGGAAGACAATCCATGATGATCGTGCTGCGTTTCCTCTGTTTGTTGCTCGTCGCCGGCCCGTTGACGACCGTGGCGGCGCAGTCGATTCCTTCTCCGGAACGACACTTCGGTCACGTCATCGGGGCCGATCGACGACTCGTCGATTGGGATGGCATTGGCGAGTACATGCGCCTCGTCGGTGCGCGGTCGGATCGTGTCAACGTCCGCGAGATGGGGCAGACCACCCTCGGTCGTCCGTTCCTCTTGCTCGAGATCTCGAGCCCCAGCACCATTGCGAACATCGATCGCTACAAGCGGCTGCAGCAGCGGCTGTACTTCCAGGATCACCGACCGGGAGAGGACCCGGATGCCGCCCACAGCACGCGCGAGCGTGAGGAGATTTTCCGTGACCACAAGGCCGTCGTTCTAATTACCGCAACGATCCACTCGACCGAGGTCGGGGCTGCGCAGATGAGCCTCGAGCTGGTGTACCGTCTCGCGACGGACAACAGCCCCAGGACGCGGAAGATTCTCGACAACACGATCTTCCTGCTCGTGCCGAGTCTCAATCCGGACGGTCAGGACATGGTTGTGGAGTGGTACGACCGGCACGTGGCGAGCGAGTACGAGGCGGGATCGATGCCGTGGTTGTACCACGCGTATGTGGGCCATGACAACAACCGCGACATGTACATGTACTCGCAGCAGGAGACGCGTTTGATCGGGCAGGTGCTGTATGAGGAGTGGTTCCCGTCCATCTGGTTGGACGAACACCAGATGGGATCTACGGGCCCGCGCATCTTCACCATGCCGGCTACCGATCCCATCAACCCCAACGTGCACCCTTTGATCTACACGCTGAATGGCTTATACGGGCAGGCGCAGGCCGCTGCGCTCGAGGCCGCAGGCAAGGTCGGCATAGCCTACGACTACGTTTACACCAACTTCTGGCCCGGCGCGATGGCATGGACCGGATGGTGGCACAACCAGGTGGGCATGCTCACCGAGGTGGCCAGCGTGCGCATCGCGACGCCCACCGAACAGGATACGCAGCCGCTTGGTGTGCGGCAGACCGGGCCCCGACGCCGCGGAGACTTCGAGCCTGGCGAACCATTGCCAAGGCCGCGCGACACGCAGTCCCGCACGAGTTACCCCCGGCCGTGGCTTGGCGGCACGTGGACCCTGCGCGACATCGTGGACTACGAGTTGATCGTCTCGATGGCGTTGCTAGAGACGGCGGCAGACACGCGCGACCAGTTGCTGCGACAGATCTACGAGGTCAACCGGTCGACCATTCGAGAGTTCATGGACGGGCAGCCCGACGAGCCGGAGAACGGCTACGGAGCGGTATCGCAGTCGGCCGGCGACCGTCCACCCGCGACGGGTCGGGTCTTTGCAGGCGCGGGTGGCGCGGCGGGAACACCGTACGCTGTTCTCATCGATCCCAACCAGCACGATCCACCGACCGTCGCGAAGATGTTGCAAACGCTCGAGCGTGGCGGCGTGATCGTGGAACGCGCGCGCTCGGCGTTCGATGCTGGCGACGAGCGGCACAGTGCGGGGACGTATGTGATCCGACTCGCGCAGGTGTTCGGCCGCTACGCCAAAGAGATGCTGGAGACACAGACGTATCCGGAGGTGCGTGCCACACCGGAATCACCCCCGGCACCGCCCTACGACGTCACCGCGTGGTCACTCGGCATGCAGATGGGGGTGGAGGTCACATTCGTCGACCAACCGTTTGATGCGTCCCTCGACGTAGTAGACGGCATTCCGCTCCCCACGGGGCGTGTCGACGGTAGCGGATCCACGTTCGTCATGCCGGCGTCGTACAACGATGCTTTTGCTGTGGCCAATGAGTTGTGGGATGCTCAGACGCGGATCCGGCGAACCGCCGAGACCTTCACCGGCCCACTCGGAAGTCGAGTCGGTCCTGGGGCTTGGGTGATCGACGGAGTGTCGCGCGAGCGCATGGCCGCGCTGGCGGAGCGTTACGGATTGGTCGTAAGCGTGATGCCCGAGGCTCCGGCGACGCGGATGGTCGATGTGCGCAAGCCCCGCATTGCCGTGTATCAGCCGTGGGGATCCAATATGGACGAGGGGTGGACGCGGTGGTTGCTCGAGAAGTACGGTTTTGCGTACACAACGCTGCATCCCCAGGATCTGCGGGCGGCGGGCACGGCTGAGGGCGTAGATCTCGAGATTCCCAATGATGTGCGGGAGCACTGGCCAGCCTTCGTCGCCGACCGGGCTCCTACGCAGATCGAATATGCGCCGCTTGCCGAACGTTTCGACGTGGTGCTGTTCACGCACCAGAGCTCGAGCAGCATTCTCGAGGGTAGTGATGCCAGCACCACGCCGCCCGTCTACCGGGGAGGGATAGGCGAGGAGGGACTCGCCGCGCTGCGCGCGTTTGTCGACGCGGGCGGCACTCTGGTGGCGATGGGGGCCGCCACCGAGTTGCTCATCGAGCAGTGGCCCATTCCGGTCAAGAACGTCGCGGGCGAGCTGGAGACCGACGAGTTTCTGATCCCCGGCTCGATCCTGAACCTCCAGACGGACCCAACGCACCCGCTCGCGTGGGGGATGCCGCGCACGTCGTACGGGTATTTCATCCGCAGTCCCTTCTTTGCGCTCACCGACGGGTTTGCCAGCCAGACCACGACGGTCGCCGTTCGCTATCCGAACACGGGACTGCGCGCGTCGGGATGGCTGCGCGGCGGAGAGCACCTCGCCGGCCGCGCGGCCGCCGTTCAGGTGGACTTCGCTCCCGTGAGCGCCGGAGAACGTGGTGGTCGCATGGTTCTGCTGGGTCTGCGTCCGCAGCACCGGGTGCAGACACACGCCACCTTCAAGCTGTTGTTCAACGCGCTCGTTCCCAGCGATCGCTAGGGGTGCCGGAGGGTATGCGCTCGCCGGCCTGAGCCGGCAGCGTCGAGAAACTCGCGCGGCGGCAGACCGCGACACATCTTAGGCCGTATATGCCGGACCCAACCGCCCGATTGAGGACCGCCCTGGCGGACCAATACCGCATCGAGCGAGAACTCGGTGTGGGCAGCATGGCCACCGTGTATCTAGCGGAGGACTTGAAGCACCACCGCAAGGTCGCGGTCAAGGTGTTACGGTCGGATCTTGCAGCGACGCTCGGAGCCGAGCGGTTCCTGCGCGAGATCGAGATCGCAGCTCAGCTCCAGCATCCGCACATTCTGATGCTCATCGACTCCGGTGAAGTAGATGGGTTCCTCTACTATGTCATGCCCTTCGTTGACGGTGTCTCGGTGCGCGACAAACTCTCCGCAGGGACCGAGATCCCCATGTCGGAGGTCCTGGAGATCCTGTGCGATCTGACCGAGGCGCTTGCCTACGCGCACCAGCAAGGCGTGGTCCACCGTGACGTGAAGCCGGACAACATTCTGGTCTCCCGCGGCAATGCCGTCGTCACCGACTTCGGGCTCGCGAAAGCCGTGAGCGAGGCGACCGGTCCTCAGAACATGACGAGAGCCGGCATCGCGCTCGGGACACCCCCTTATATGGCCCCCGAACAGGCCACGGCAGATCCGAACACCGATCACCGCGCCGACATCTACGCAGTGGGCTGCGTCGCCTACGAATTGCTGACAGGCAAACCGCCGTTCGTCGGCCCCAACGCGCAGGTGATCCTCGCCGCGCACATGACGGAGACGCCCGAGCCGGTGACGGCGCGTCGCGTCGGCGTCCCGACCGCGCTTGCCAACATCGTGATGAAGTGCCTGGAGAAGAAGCCGGAAGACCGATTCCAAAGTACCGACGAACTACTGATCCAACTTCGGGCGCTGCGGTCGTCGAGTGGGGCCATCCTGGCGACCGATGCAATGCCGGCGATATCGAGCAGTGGCTTCTGGGCGCGTCGCAAGGTCGTGGCGACGACCACGGCAGTGGCTATCGCCATCGTGGCTCTTGCGGCGTGGTTCGTTACGGGGTTTGGCGATGAGAGCGCGGGCGGAGACGACGACGGAATTCGCAGCCTCGCGGTGTTGCCGTTCGCCGATCTCAGCCCGGAGCGAGACCAGGAGTACCTCGGTGACGGCATTGCAGAAACGCTGATCGGTACGTTGTCGAGACTCGAGGGACTCCGGGTTGCTGCCCGCACGTCGGCGTTCTCGTTCAAGGGAAGAAACGAGGACGTGCGCACGATTGGCAAACAGCTCGGCGTTTCGGCTGTGCTCGAGGGGACCGTGCAGCGCAGCGGCAACCGCATTCGCATCACCGCGCAGTTGATCGACGCCGAGGACGGGTTCCACATCTGGTCGCAGACATACGATCGCGACATGGATGACGTGTTCGCGGTCCAGGACGAGGTGACGCAGTCGGTAGTGCGGGCACTCCAGGTTGAACTCATGGGCGATACGGCCGAGTCCGTCGAAACCCACGCTACCGAGAACGTCGAGGCGTATAGCGCCTATCTCCTCGGGCGGTTTCACTGGAATCAGCGCACCGGCCCGGCTATCGACTCGGCGGCGACGTACTTCGCGCGCGCGCTCGAGATGGACTCCAGTTACGGAAAGGCGTGGAGCGGGCTCGCCGAGACGTACGTGCTTTTTCCCCAGTACCTCCCCGGTGTCCTGCCGACGGACGAGGCACTCGACCGGGCCGAGCGGGCAGCCCGTCGTGCCATCGCCCTCGACCAAACGATCGCGGCGCCACACGCGACGCTCGGGGCCCTGTACCAACAGAAGCGGGAGTTCGGCCGGGCGCGGCAGGCTTACGAGCAAGCGGTGACGGTGGAGCCCGGCTACGCCACGGGCCACCAGTGGTACGCGACCTACCTGATCATCATGGGCGAGACGGCCGAAGCGGTGGCGCACATGCGGCACGCCGCGACGCTCGATCCCCTGTCGCAGATCATCGCGGTATGGCTCGCGACCGCGCTGGATGCCGACGGTCAGCCGGCGGCGGCGGGCGAGCAGTACGAACGTACGCTACGGCTCAATCCGGACGCGTGGCGCATCCACCGCGACGCGTGGATGCACCATCTCCGCCTGTCCAACTTCGAGCAGTCCGGCACGCATCTGGTTCGGATGTTCGAGATCGCCGGAGAGCCCACCACGACGGCGGCGCAGTGGCAACAGCGCGTTGTCGATCCTGCGACGCGCGCGGCCGCGCTTCCCAAGATCGTGGACTCGGTGCTGCCGGCCCTGTCCGCGGCGTCGCCCGTCGTCGTCCTGTGGGGCTTGGTACCGATGAAAGCCGAGGTCCTGGGTCTTCTAGGGGATACCGATCGCGCGCTCGACCTGCTCGAGCAGGCGTACGGCGATCCCCAAAGCGACGAGGAGGTGCTACCCCTGCTCACGTTCGTGCTCAACCCCGCGCTCCGCGACCACCCGCGGTTCACCGCGCTGCTTCGCAACGTTGGGGTGCGGTAACCGCGGATGTCCGATACCGATCGTCTCAGGACTGCGCTCGCGGACCAATACCGCATCGAGCGGGAACTCGGAAGCGGTGGCATGGCGACCGTCTACCTCGCCGAAGACCTGAAGCATCACCGTAAGGTGGCGGTGAAGGTATTGCGGTCCGACATCGCCGCCTCGCTCGGCGCCGACCGCTTCCTGCGCGAGATCGAGATCGCCGCCCAGCTGCAACACCCGCACATCCTGATGGTCGACGGCGAATCGCTGCGCGATCGGTTGGCACGAGAGACCGAACTCCCAGTCGCCGAGGCGGTGCGGATTCTGCGTGACGTGGTGGATGCGCTATCGCACGCGCACGAACACGGTGTCGTGCACCGCGACATCAAGCCCGACAACATCATGCTCTCGGGGAACCACGCGGTGGTGACGGACTTCGGTGTGGCCAAGGCGGTGAGCGAGGCGACGGGTCGCCAGAACATCACGACGGCGGGCGTGGCACTCGGCACCCCGACGTACATGGCGCCGGAACAGGCGTCGGCGGATCCGCACATCGACCATCGCGCCGACATCTACGCGGTGGGCACCGTGGCGTACGAGCTGTTGACCGGCCGGCCGCCGTTCGCCGGGAAGACCGCGCAGGGCGTGTTGGCCGCGCACGTCATGGAGGCGCCCGAACACGTCTCTACACACCGTCCCGCGGTATCCCCGACCCTCGCCGACGTCGTGATGAAGTGTCTGGAAAAGAAGCCGGCCGATCGCTTTCAGACGACCGGAGAGTTACTCGGCCGGCTGGAAGGCCTCGCGACACCGAGCGGTGGCATGGAACCCACGGCTGCGCGCTCTGCCGTCTCTGGAGCTTTGACCGCGCCTCGCAAGAAGTTTGCCACCATAAGCGCGATCGCCGTGTTCGCGATCGCCGCCGTGTTCTGGTTCGGAACCGGTCGCGGTAGTGGCACAGCGAATACGGGCGACGACGGACCGGAGCGTCTCGCCGTGCTCCTGTTCCAGAACCTGAGTCGCGACGAAGACGACCAGTACTTCACCGACGGCATCACGCAGGACATCAGTGTCCAGTTGTCCAAGGTCGGTGCCTTTCGGGTGACGGCGCACGGCTCGGCGAGCCGGTTCCAAAGCGGCGAAACCGACTATCGTGAAGCCGCCACGGCGCTCAATGCCGACTACCTGGTCGACGGGTCCGTGCGGCGAGCCGGCGATCGCATCCGCATATCGGTGAGCCTCGTTGACCCCTCAACGGGCGACCAACTCTGGGCGGAAGACTACAACCGAGACCTCTCTGCCTCGGGGATCTTCGCCATTCAGCAGGACGTCGCCCGTCAGGTTGCTAGTGCCCTGGATGCTACGCTCTCCCCGAGCGAGGAGGGCGACGTTGCAGCCTTACCTACAAGCAACCTCGACGCGTACAACGCATACCTGCGTGGCCGGTTCTTTTGGAACCGCCGGACAGAGGAATCGCTTCTTCAGGCGATCGCACTGTTCGAGCGGGCGATCGCACTAGACTCCGAGTACGCGTGGGCATACTCCGGGCTGGCCGATTCATACATCCTCCTCCCGTGGTACGGATTCCTGGAACCGAGTGAAGCGGCCGCGCGCGCGCGTGCGGCGGCCGAACGAGCCATTGCGCTCGACAGCACACTTGCGGCGGCGTTCACCTCGATCGCGTTTGTACGTGCGACGTATGACTGGGATTGGATTGGTGCGGAGGTAGCGTACCGGCGCGCGATCCAACTCAACCCCGGTTATGCGACCGCCCATCAATGGTATGGGGGGCTGCTGTTCGCTGTGGGCCGCCACGACGAAGGGCTGGCTGAGCTGTGGCGCGCTCGCGACTATGATCCGATTGCTCCGATCATCAACGCCAACCTCGCTCAGTTCCTGGTGATTGCGGGAAGGTCAGAGGAAGCAATCACGCAGCTCGAGCAATTGGCGGAAGTCGACTCGACCTTTCAGACGAGCACAATGGGGTGGCCATACTTCGACCTTGGGATGTATGCCGAAGCAGCAGCGGCATTCGAAGAAGGCGACGCCCCCGCGGAGGCCGCCCATGCCTATGCGAGGTTGGGTGACACGGATCGGGCCCGCGAGTTGGTGGCGGAGATCCGGAAGGACGCACAAGAGAGACTGGCAGAGGGACGCTGGTATTCGTTCGTGTTGTTGGCCGAAGCGGCCGCGGCACTCGGCGACACAACGCAAATGTTTGACTGGCTCGAACAAGCCGTTGAGGCTCGCGACCCACGCTTGGCCTATCTCGGGATACAGTTGCCAACGTTTGCCCCGATGCGGGGACACCCACGCTATGCGGAGATCATGAGGCTGACCGGGCGCGCGCCTGACGGTACTCCCCTCGTGAGCGACAACAACTAGGAGCAGTGGGAATGGGATTTCGCAGATTCGTCGATCGAGATGGCCGAGGGTGGGACGTGAAGGACCGCTCGGACTACGAGTGGACGTTCGAGCCCGAGCCGGGCAACCCTGCGAGTGCCGTTAACGTCCCGGCCCCCGGGCACCAGAAAGATCCGTTCGAATTGAGCATCGAAGAACTCCAGGGCATGCTCGACGATGCAGGGCCGGCGGATCGACCGAGCCGGTCGAAGAAGCAATCGCCGTTTATGGATGCCTGACCGTGCAGCGTGCAGCGTTGCTACGAGGAGGTAGTCGAGTGATAGTGAGACAAAACCGATGTGTTGTGGGACTCGTCGCGCTGCTTGCGTTAGCCGGGTTCGCACGTGCGATACATGCACAAGATGTGTGGACCACGGAAGAGCGCGAGCATGCGGCGGCGTGGGGTGCGCATTTTCTCTGCGCGGGGCTCTTCGTGGTTGGACGCGATATCCAGCGCGATCCGGAGACCGTCGTGGCGCGGGACATCGCCTGGTTCCCGCCGTTCCGGTGGGAGGAATCCTTCGAGTACTCGGTCGACTGGGATACCAAGCTCGTAACCGTGACAGCTCCCGGGGCCGCGACGCGGACGGCGCGCTACTACGGCGATCAGGGTTGCGTCATTCACGCCCGTGGCTCGACGGAGATTCACTTCGAGCCCGTACACGTTGCCTCGACGTTGCCAGATGCCGCGACCCAACCGTGGCCCATGGGAGACTTGGATCGCTTCGCACCGCTTCCCGAAGGCGCGGACGCGCAGGCGTTCAACGACACCCTCGACTGGGCAATGAACGAGGCGGGACAGAATACGCGCGCGCTCATCGTGATCTATCGGGGTAAGGTGATCGCCGAGCGTTTCGCCCAGGGGTTCACCGCGCATACACCGCAGATCGGTTGGTCACAGGGGAAGAGCATCGCCGCAGCGCTCACGGGTGTGCTTGTGCAACAGGGCGAGCTGGAACTGATGCAACCGGCTCCCGTGCCAGAATGGCGCGAGGATACACACGACCCGCGTCGGGAGATCCTGATCCGCGACCTGCTCCACATGAGCAGTGGGCTCGATTTCCTCAACCTCGGCATCTCCGATCCGCGGTCGTACACGAGCGCCAACGAGCACTTCTTCATCTACTTCGACGCGCCCAACGTGTTCGATCATGCCGTCAATCAACCCATGGACATCGGACCGAACGAACAGTTCCGTTATCGCAACAGCGATCCATTGACGCTCATGCGGATCGCCAGAGAGATCGTGGAGGCGCGCGGTGAGAGTTTCCTCGAGTTTCCGCGCAAGCACTTCTTCGATCGCATTGGCATCCGCAACGCGGTGCTGGAGACCGACACGTTCGGCAATTTCATCATCACCGGCTACGATTTCCTTAGCGCGCACGACTGGGCACGATTCGGTCTGCTGCACCTGTGGGGCGGCGTATGGCAGGGCGAGCGCATCCTCCCTGAGGGGTGGGTCGACTTCATCAGCACGCCGACCGAGACCGACCCTCGCCAGAGCTACGGCGGTCTCTTCTGGGTGAACGCCGGCGGTAGGTTCCCCGACATTCCGCGCGACGCCTACACGCCCGCCGGTTTCATGGGACAGAACACGATGATCATCCCGTCGCTCGACATGATCGTCGTGCGTCTTGGGCCGAGCCCCGGGCGGTCGAACCAGTATCTCAATCGCGTCGTCGGCGGCATCATAGAGGCGTTGGGTCTCTAGTCCACCCGACAACAGTCGAGCCCGAACAGTGACCGCGAATCCGCAAACGCGCGGAGCCTTCCGCCCGGTTCCGTACATGGGCGTCATCTGGGTCGTCGCGGAAGCCATGAAGCTCGGCTTCTGGAACGGGCATCCCGATTGGTGCAACCTCGGCCAGGGGCAGCCCGAGGTCGGCCCCATGGAGGGGGCGCCGGTCCGGCTCTCACGCATCGACCTCGAGCCTTCCGATCACGCGTACGGGCACGTCGGGGGAACGGATCAGCTGTGTGAGGTTGTCGCCGCGCACTACAACCGGCTCTACCGGCAGGGCAAGCGATCGCAGTACACCAAAGAGAACGTGTCCATTGCCTCGGGCGGTCGTCTCATGTTGTCCCGCATGATGGCTACACTAGGCGCGATCAATGTGGGCTACCAAGCCCCCGACTACACGGCGTATGAGGACATGCTGGACTACCACCAGTATCGTCTGAACCCGGTCCTCATTCCAACCACGTCCGAACGCCGCTTCATGACGCCGAGTGCGGATCTCGAAGGCATCATCCGCGAACACGACCTACGCGCATATCTCATCAGCAATCCATGTAATCCGACTGGGCAAGTTGTGCGCGATGAGGAGCTCGAGCGTTACGTGCAGATCGCGCGTGACACCGACTGCACGTTCCTGCTCGACGAGTTCTACTCGCACTTCATCTACACCGACGACGGCGAGCCGGGCGACGGACCGGTATCGGCGGCCCGATACGTCGAGGATGTCGATGAGGACCCGGTGTTGCTCATCGACGGACTCACCAAGAGCTACCGCTACCCGGGATGGCGACTCGGGTGGGCGGTGGGGCCGCCCCACGCGATCGAGATGATCAACCGTGCGGCGAGCGCCATCGACGGTGGGCCGAGTACGGCGGTGCAACGCGCGGCGTTACAGGTGCTGGAACCGACGCGCGCCGATCAAGAGACAGACGCGCTCCGCAACGTGTTTTCACGCAAGCGCAACCTCATGGTCGACGGGCTCCGCGCAATGGGGATCCCGTGTGAGTGTCCGCCTTCGGGCACCTTCTACATCTGGGCCAGCATTGCGGAGCTTCGCGAACCGTTCGAAGACGCCGAGTCCTTCTTCCACGCGGCGCTGCAACGTAAGGTGATGACGGTGCCGGGTTACTTCTTCGACGTGAATCCGGGCAACCAGCGCCCGCCCACGAAGGAGTACCGGCAGTGGGTGCGGTTTTCGTTCGGCCCGCCCGAAGACAATGTGCTAATGGGTCTCGATCGGTTGGCAGAGTTGATCGGGTGAGACTCGATTTGGGGCACTTGCCCCCCGTGTGATACGTAGCCGTTGACATTATATTGTTACCATATATGTTTACCATATGTCTGATTATGCGAAGACCACGGTCTATCTCAGGGTGGACGACTACCGGCGCTTGAGGGCCATCGCGCGCGAGCAAGATCGTCCTGCGGCGGAGTTGGTACGAGAGGCAGTAGCGGAGTACGCACGCCGACACGCGGCGGCGGTCATGCCGTCGAGCCTGGGCATTGGCCAATCCGGTCGCGCCGATCTCAGCGAGCAGGCGGAGGAGTTGTTACGCGGCATGGGTAATGAGGGGTGAGGGTGATCGTTGCGGATACCGGAGCCATCATCGCGCTCATCGACGCTGACGACCGGCACCACGCCCCGCTGCGTGATCTCTTCGTGAGCGACCCCAGCGCGTGGGTCGTACCGTGGGCGGTGCTCCCGGAGGTGGACTACCTCCTCGCGACACGCGTAGGACTTGCGGCTCAGGACGCGTTCATGGCGGACGTAGCGTCCGAAGTCTTTGGTGTCGAGTGGGGCGAGCCTTCGGACCTCACCGAAGCGCAAGAGATCACGCGGCGGTACGCGGATCTCCCGATCGGGCTCGTAGATGCTGTAGTGGTCGTCATGGCGCAACGCCTGCGCGCGCACGCGATCGCGACGCTGGATCTGCGGCATTTCGGGGTGCTTCAGATCGACGGCAGTCCTCGGCTCTATCCGCGGGACCTCTAAGGGAGCTTCGGGGGTGCACGTCGGGCGACGCCTCGGAAGGCGACGGCGCGCACTGCTGCCGAGGTGGCAAGTACGCGCCGCTCGCATGCTCGCGGATCTTTCGCCGCAAGGGCATCTTCCTCCTTGATGAACGACCAGATCGATCGCCTCAAGGCAGCCCTGGCCGACCGCTACGCCATCCTGCGCGAGTTGGGATCCGGAGGGATGGCCACCGTCTACCTCGCCGATGATCGCAAGCACCGCCGCCAGGTGGCGGTCAAGGTGCTCCGTCCGGAACTCGCACAGGCGCTCGGTCCCGATCGGTTCCTGCGTGAGATCGAGATCGCGGCGCGCCTGAACCATCCGCACATCCTGACGCTCATCGACTCCGGGGAAGCGGACGGTTTCCTGTATTTTGTCATGCCGTACCTGGAAGGCAACACGCTGCGCGCGAAGCTCCAGCGTGATGGGGCACTCCCGGTCGCGGAGGCGGTGCGCCTCACGCGCCACATTGTCGATGCACTCGCCCATGCGCATAAACAAGGTGTGGTGCACCGCGACGTTAAGCCGGACAATGTGATGCTCATCGAGGGCCACGCGGTCGTTACCGACTTCGGCGTCGCAAAGGCGTTGAGCGCCGCCACCGGTAGGCACGAGGTCACGACCACGGGGGTCACGTTGGGGACGCCCACGTACATGGCGCCCGAGCAGGCGGCGGCCGATCCCAACATCGATCACCGCGCGGACATCTACGCGGTCGGCGTCATGGCGTACGAGATGCTCGTGGGCCAACCACCGTTTGCCGGGGAGACGGCGCAGGAGATCCTCTCGGCGCATGTTGTCCGACCGGCGCCGCCCATTGCGGACCGGCGCGATGGTCTACCGCCCGCCCTCGCCGACCTCGTGATGCGCTGTCTTAAGAAAAAACCGGCGGATCGGTGGCACACGGCGGAGGAGCTGCGTGCGGCGCTCGATCGCATCGCGACGCCAAGCGAGGGCTCGCTGTCGGTCAGGCACGTGGCCACGACGGGCCGCGGCGTGCCGTGGCCACGGTGGGGTGCGGCCGGTGCGCTCGGTGTAGCGGCGCTCGCCGCGTTTGTGCTGTGGCCCAGAGGAGCCGACGACGGCGGTGAGGCGGCCGGCATCTCCGAAAGCGTCGTCGCGGTGTTGCCGTTCGC
Organism: Gemmatimonadota bacterium; assembly: GCA_036679645.1. Classification (GTDB taxonomy): domain Bacteria; phylum Gemmatimonadota; class Gemmatimonadetes; order Gemmatimonadales; family GWC2-71-9; genus JADFNB01. The sequence goes on from JAZDCY010000016.1 coordinate 130,545, forward strand.
GGTGCAGGGCAGCGACGAGGTGGCGTATCTCGGAGACGGGATGGTGAACCTGCTCAGCACCAAGTTGGATGGAGCCGGCGATCTCCGCAGCGTCGACTCCCGGGCGCTGCTCGGCTACATCGCGCGCGAGGGACGGGGGTCTGATCCCCGTGAGCCGTCCAGCATCGCGCGGCGTTTTGGGGCGGGCGTTTACGTGATCGGCGATGTCGTCGAAGCGGGTGGCCGTCTCCAGATCAGTGCGGCATTGTACCGCAGCGAAACGGACTCGGGACCCATCGGCAGAGCGAACGTCGAGGGGGAAGCGAACGACGTGTTTGGGCTCGTCGATCGGATCGCCGCCGACCTGTTGGGGAGCCTGGGGAGCCTGGGGGGCCCGGGTACGCGGGTGCGCCAGCTAGCGTCCGTTTCGACATCCTCGTTGCCGGCGCTCAAGGCCTACCTGGAATGCGAGAGTCTTTTTCGGCTAGGGCACTTCCAGCCGGCGGTTGCCTCGTGCCAACGCGCCATCGCCGAGGATAGTGCCTTTGCACTGGCATACTACCGGCTGAGTGTGGCGGCAGAACTCGGTACGATCTCCGATCTAGCGCAAAGTGCCGCCGAAGAAGCCAACAGCCGATCGAGCAGGCTGGCCCAACGTGACCGGCGCATGGTGGAGGCGCTGGTCGCGTGGCGCAGGGGAGAACATTCGCAGGCCGAACGCCTGTACCGCTCGCTCGTTGGCACGTATCCCGACGACATCGAGGCCCTGCACCAGCTCGGCGAGGTCGTGTTTCACGCCAACCCGCTGCACGGCAGGGCCTTCACGGCGGCGCGAGAACCGTTCGAGCGCTTGTTGTCCTATGAGCCGAACCATGCAGTGGCGCTGGTCCACCTGGCACGAATCGCCTCGGTAGAGCAGCGCCTGCCGGCGATGGATTCCCTCGTGCAGCGCTACGTCGAGCTGAACCCCGAGGGCGATCGGCAACTGGAAATGCTCGCGCTCCAGGCGTACGCGCGGCGCGATGCCGTCTTACAGGACGAAGTGAACCGCCGGCTCGAGCGCGCAAGCGACGTGACGCTCGGCTTGGCCGTCTGGGACGTGGTCAACTGGACGGACGACATCGAGGGCGCCGCGCGCGTGGCAGGCATCCTGGCGGCTCCATCCAGGTCCAATGAAGAGCGGTCGGTGGGGCTTGCTTGGCTCGCGCACATCAGCCTGGCGCAGGGAAAGTGGCGCGAGGCGCGGGAGCACCTCGACGCCATCGAGCCGCTCAGCCCGGCGATGGCGCTCGAGTACCGCGCGCTCCTCTCGAGCTTGCCCTTCGTCCCCACGCCGCCGGACACGCTCCGTGCGTTGCGCCACGCCCTTATGGCGCTCGACCCGGGAATGATCCCGCGCAGTACCAATCCCAGCGTGTTCTTCAGCCTCAAGAGCTGGGGCCACGGTGTGCTGCGTCGCTATCTCCTGGGTCTGGTGAGCGCGCGACTGGGCGATGTGGCAGCGGCAGAGCGCTCCGCCGCGCAACTCGAGGCGTTGCGCCTCCCACTGGCGGCCGGAACGTTCGCGGCTGACCTTGCCGGCGGAGTCCGCGCCCAACTCGCGGTCGTGCAGGGTGACACCGCGGGCGCGCTCACGGTGCTGGACGGCATCGAGCGCCGGGTCTGGTACCTCGATGCCAGCTCGTCGGCGGTGCATTCGCAGGTGTTGGAACGCTTCACGCGCGCCGAGGTGCTACATGCCCTCGGTCAGGACGACGAAGCGCTTGGCTGGTACGAGCACCTGACCGAACTCGTGGCGTATGAGGTTGTGTACCGGCCGTGGGCGAATCTCCGTCGCGCAGAGATCTACGAAGCGCAGGGTGACACCGCTCGCGCGCGCGAGCACTACCAGAGATTCATCGATCTGTGGCAGAACGCGGACCCGGAGTTGCAGAGTTGGCTCGAGCTTGCCGAGTCCGGTCTCGCACGCTTGGAGTCCGGAGGTTAGCTCCGCGCGAAATGACGGAGTGTCATTCCTCGGTGCCTGCGGATTCTCGCATGCTAGAGCGCCACTTCGGCATGGATTCGGAAGCTGAAGCTTCCGCTCGGCGCTTCGCGGCTCGTCCTGAAGGACGGGCGCAAGGCGTCTTTCAAGACGCACCGGCGCTCAGCGCCGCCGAGCCGACGCTTCAGCGTCGGAACTCGCGACGACGAACGAAGCCACCGAAACGGCTCACTGCGGCTCTTGCCGATCGCCAGATCGAGCGCTACCTCGGCGAGGGCCCGCAGTGCGTAGCCTCGCCCGGCCGAGCAGTCATCTGCGGCCGTCCTAGAGTCGGTCGAACAGCTTCGGCACCTCTACCACACACGCGGCAGCAACGCTCAGTTGCAACCGGAGTTCGCCGTCTATGATCTCGGGCCGCTCGTCGCCCGGCCGCCAACGTTCGATGAGTCGCGCGTCGATGTCCACGATCCAGTACTCCTCGACGCCGGACTCGATGTAGGGACGGCGCTTCTTGCCGCGATCCCGCGCTGCGGTAGATGGTGAGATGATCTCGATTGCCACCAGAGGAACGCCGACATCGCGCCACTCTTTCGCCGTCGCTCGTCGTCGCGTAGGACAACGAGCACGTCCGGCTGCACGAGGATCCGGGACGAAAGGTAGATGTCCGCCGGGCTCGCGAGCACCTCGAGAGGGACATCGGGCGGGAATAGCTCATCCAGCAGTACCAGCAGTCTTCGAACCACACGTTGGTGATCGACCGACGGTGCCGAGGTCACGACGTGCTCGCCGTCCAGCAGTTCGTGGCGCAGGCCGTCGTCAGGCAAGCTGAGTAGCTCTTCGATGGTGGATACCGACTGCGGTGCTGGCATACCCATAATGTGGGCCTCCTCGGCCGAGAGGGGCAATGCACGGACCACGATCAACGCACTTCGCCGATCCGCTCTCAAAGACGTATCTTGGCTCTCCATGACCGAGATCACCGCCAAGCTCTCGACTGCCCTCGCTGACCGCTACCAACTCGAGCGGCACCTCGGCGAAGGCGGTATGGCCACCGTCTACTTGGCCCAAGACTTGAAGCACAAGCGTAAGGTGGCGGTGAAGGTGTTGCGTCCCGAACTCGCTGCGGTCTTGGGCGCCGAACGGTTCGTACAGGAGATCACGACCACCGCCAATCTCCAGCACCCACACATCCTCCCGCTCTTCGATTCCGGAGAGGCCGACGGCTTCCTGTACTACGTCATGCCGTATATCGAGGGCGAGACCCTCCGGGAGAAGCTGAACCGCGAGACGCAACTCGGCATCGAAGAGGCAGTGAAGACCACGACGGAAGTGGCCGACGCGCTCGAGTACGCCCACCAGCAGGGCGTGATCCACCGCGACATCAAGCCGGAAAACATCCTGCTGCACAACGGCCGGCCCATGGTGGCGGATTTCGGAATCGCGTTGGCGGTGAGTGCGGCCGCGGGTGGGCGCATGACCGAGACGGGCATGTCACTCGGCACACCGCACTACATGTCGCCCGAGCAGGCGACGGCGGAGAAGGACCTGACCAACCGTTCGGATATCTACTCGTTGGGCAGCGTGCTGTACGAGATGCTGACCGGCGAACCGCCGCATACGGGTGGGTCCGCGCAGGCGATCATCATGAAGATCGTGACCGATGACGCACGCCCGGTCACGGAGTTGCGCAAGTCGGTGCCGCCGCATGTCGCTGCCGCCACGTCGAAGTCATTAGAAAAGCTGGCGGCGGATCGGTTCGAGAGTGCAGCCAAGTTTGCCGACGCACTGACGAACCCGGCGTTCATGTTGTCGACGGTGCCGGGGACAACTGTGATTTCGCCAACGGGTAGCGACTGGAAGCGACGGTTCGCCGTTCCGCTTGCGGTCGTCGCGGTTGTGATGACGATCACGAGCGCGTGGAGCTGGCTGCGGCCCCAACCGGAACCACCGAAGCCCGTCATCCGCTACAGCCTTGCCTCTACCGAGGAGGAGGCGTTCCAGAATCGGTATGGAACTTCCATCGCGCTGTCCCCCGACGGATCGCTGCTCGTATACGTTGGTGCAGGTGAGGGAGGGAGCCAACTCTGGCTGCGGGACCGCGACCAACTGCACGGCAGTCCACTTCCGGGCACCGAGGGAGCCTGGCAACCGTTCTTCTCTCCCGACGGTCAGCGGGTGGGCTTCGTTACGATAGCTCGCGAACTCAAAGTGGTTTCGCTGACCGGCGAACCACCGCACACGGTCGCAGATTCCGGTCTTGGTCGCAGTGGAGGGTCATGGGGTACGGACGGCTACCTGTATGTGAGCTGGCGACAGAACGGGAGCGGCTTGTCACGGATACCAGTCGCTGGCGGTGCAGCAGAACTCGTCACGACGCTCGACACCGCGCAAGCGGAGGTGATTCACGCATGGCCAGACGCGCTCCCGAGTGGCAGAGGGGTGCTATTCACGGTGATGCGGATGAACAACCGGTCCAGCGAGAGTGACGAGGTGGCGGTTGTGGACCTCGCAACCGGCGAACACCGTCCGTTGGTGCGGGGTCTCCTTGGTCGGTACGTGGCGGGGTATCTCGTATTCGTCCGGTACGACGGATCCCTGCTGGCCGCGCCCTTTGATCAAGACAAGCTTGTGTTGACAGGCCCCCCGGTAATGCTCCTCGTCGGGATGTCTGTAGAAACAGGGCCCGATCTTGCACTGTCGCCGAGCGGGCGGCTCGTGTACTGGAGTGGCATAGCTTCCGGGCTAGCGGAAGTCGTTTGGATGGATCGGGCTGGCAGAACGACCGTGATTGAGCCGGGCTGGACGTTCACACCAGCCCCTCAGAGCGGGCCGGTGCTCTCAAACGACGGAACTCGGTTCGCGCTCAGCATGATGGGAACGGATGGGTCGCACGTCTGGATCAAGGAGATCGGCGGCCCGTTGTCCCGTCTCACGTTAGAAGGTGCTTTTAATCTACGCCCAGTTTGGAGTCCTGACGATCTGTCGGTGATGTACCGGTCTGACATTGGTCTTTCATATGGCCTTTTCGAAAAGCGTGCGGACGGCACTGGTCCGGCCGACGTGCTGCTGGACATAGACCAAGAGGTTGATGATGGGCTCTGGTCGAGCGACGGGCAGTGGTTGGTGTTTCGTACCAATGCACCCCGGAACGTCTACGCCATGCGCTCGGGCACAGACAGCGTTCCGGTGCCGTTATTGACTGGGGAGTTCAATGAAACCGCACCGGCGTTGTCGTCGGACGGACAGTGGCTGGCATATGTCTCGGACGAATCGGGGCGGCCTGAAGTATACGTTCGATCATTCCCGAACGTGGGTGACACGAAGCGGCAGGTCTCTGCCGAGGGTGGCGTGGAGCCCAGATGGGCGCACAGCGGACAAGAACTGTTCTACAAGAACCCGGCGCGGCAATTGGTGGCGGCCACCGTTAGAACCGAACCGGCCTTCACGGTGTTGGAGCGTCGCGTGCTCTTCACGTTCCCGGTAGGATTTGCCAACTACTTTCAGAACCCAAGGTATGACGTTTCGCCTGATGATCAGCGGTTCATCACTTATCGCAGTACCGGGGCAGGGGAGGGAGCCGACGCGATCGAGTTGATCGTGGTCGAGAACTTCCTCGAAGAGTTGAAGGCGAAGGTGGGGAACTGACCGAGATCACGTCCAAGCTCTCCACCGCCCTCGCGGACCGCTACAAGCTTGAGCGCCGCCTCGGCGAAGGCGGCATGGCCACCGTCTACCTCGCCGAGGACGTGAAGCACGAGCGGCAGGTCGCCGTGAAAGTGCTGCGGCCGGAGTTGGCGGCAGTGCTCGGCGAAACGCTCAGGGACAAGCTGAACCGCGAAACGCAACTCTCCATCGACGAGGCGGTCAGCATCACGACCGCCATTGCGGACGCGCTCGACTACGCGCACCGGAACAACGTCATCCATCGGGACATCAAGCCCGAGAACCTACTGCTCCACGATGGCCGTCCCATGGTCGCCGACTTCGGGATCGCGTTGGCGGTGAGTGCGGCAGCGGGTGGGCGCATGACCGAGACGGGCCTGTCCCTCGGCACCCCGCACTACATGTCGCCCGAGCAAGCGACGGCGGAGAAGGACCTTACCAACCGTTCGGACATCTACTCGTTGGGCAGTGTGCTGTACGAGATGCTGACCGGCGAACCGCCGCACATCGGTGGGTCGGCGCAGGCGATCATCATGAAGATCGTGACCGACGATGCACGCCCGGTCACGGAGTTGCGGAAATCGGTGCCGCCCCATGTTGCGGCTGCGACGGCGAAGTCGTTGGAGCGGCTGGCGGCGGATCGGTTCGAGAGTGCGGCGAAGTTTGCGGAAGCGTTGACTAACCCGGCGTTCACGTTGCCGACGACGCAGGCCGCAGTGGCGGGAGCACCGGCGAGCGGTTCGTGGAATCGCTTGAGCATTGGATTCGCGGTCTTCGCGGGGTGGATGACGGTCACGACGCTGTGGGGTTGGCTGCGGCCCCAGCCTGAAGTGCCGAAGCCCGTCTCGCGGTACAGCGTCGCGCTACCCGAGGAGGAGGCCCTGTTCAATGGCTTGGGGTCACGAGTGGCGGTCTCGCCGGACGGCTCGCGCTTGGTGTATGTCGGAGCGGGTGAACAGAACTCCCGGCTGTTGGTGCGCGACTTGGATCAGCTTCGCGCTACGCCGCTGCCGGGCACGGACAACGCGAGCCAACCGTTCTTCTCGCCCGATGGATCGCGTGTGGGGTTCTACGTCGGTGGCACTGAGAATGAGTGGCGCGTAGCGTCTCTCGGCGGCGGTCCCCCGATCACCATCGCCGATTCTGGTACGGGGTGGCTTGGAGGCTCATGGGGGCCCGACGGCTACCTGTACTTCGACGGCACCCTTCCGGGTAGCGGGCTTGTACGTGTGGCGGAAGGTGGAGGTGCGCCGGAGGCCGTGACGATGAGGGACACCACGCAAGGGGAAGAAGCGCACATCTGGCCCGAGGCGCTCCCCGGTGGTCACGGCGTCGTGTTCACGGCGCTACGTGGCGGATGGGTCAGCTTCGCCGAGTGGGACATCGCCGTGGTCGATGTTGGGACAGGCACGCACAGCGTGTTGCTGCGGGGGGTGCGGGCGCGGTATGCCGCGTCGGGGCACCTCGTGTACGTGACGGCGGACGGGACGCTGATGGCGGTGCCGTTCGATGAAACGACATTGGCGGTCACGGGGGACGCGGTGGCCCTCGTGGAGGGTCTGCGGGTCGGGTTCGTGGGTATTGTGGACCTCGCAGTCTCAGCGACGGGGACGCTGTTCTACACGAGCGGGGACGTATATGGAGGCGGACTTGGGGAGGTGGTGTGGGTGACGCGGGACGGAACCGCCGAGGAGATCGACCCCGATTGGACGGCGGACTTCTTGTGGCCGAAGCTTTCCCCCGACGGGATGTATTTGGCGGTGGGCATCACTGCGAACGACGAGCTACAGATTTGGATCAAAGAGTTGGATCGAGGGCCGTTTCCGAAGCTCACGTTCACGGGCTCGCTGAACCAGCGGCCCGCGTGGACACCGGATGGGCGGTCGGTGGCCTTCTCGTCGAATCGCGGGGACAATCTTGACTTGTATGTGCGGCGGGCAGACGGGACGGGACAGCCGCAGTTGCTGCTGGACGAGGAGCGGCCCCTTGAGGAAGTGACGTACTCCCCGGACGGGGAATGGCTCGTATACCGCGAAGGCGGGGAGGATCGTAAGCGTGACCTCTATGCGCGGCGCATGGGGTCTGACACGGCAACGGCCCTCGTGGTGACGGAGTACGATGAAACCTCCCCGGCGGTGTCACCGGATGGCCGGTGGCTGGCCTATGTCTCGAACGAGTCAGGCCGGTACGAGGTGTACGTGCGCCCGTTTCCCAACACGAATGATGGGAGGTGGCAGGTCTCTACCGATGGAGGAGTTGAACCCGTGTGGGCGCACAGCGGGCGGGAGTTGTTCTACAAGGGAAGCGGGAACTTGATCGTTGTGGAGGTATTGCCGGGAGCCACCTTCGTGACCGGCGAGCGCGGCGTGCTGTTTTCTACTCAAAGGTTTGGTGGCTCGAACCCCATTCATCAGTCCTACGATGTGACGCTCGACGACCAGCGGTTCGTGATGATTCGGAGTCCCAATGCCGAGGCGAATCAGTTGATCGTGGTCGAGAACTTCTTCGAGGAGTTGAAGGCGAAGGTGGGGAACTGAAATCCACAGCGCATCGCTCGCTGTGGGGTTTTCGTTTGCTCGATGCGCCCGGCGCGATTCGAACGCGCGACCTTTGGCTCCGGAGGCCAACGCTCTATCCAGCTGAGCTACGGGCGCTGATGACTGACAGGTGCCCAGGTGCTCGGTTGCTCAGGTGCTCAGAGGTTTCCGTCATTCCTAGCCAATCGGGGCGGGCGGATTCGAACCGCCGACCTCCTGCTCCCGAAGCAGGCGCGCTACCGAGCTGCGCTACGCCCCGTCCAGTGCGCCCAGGAGGACTCGAACCCCCAACCTCTTGGTCCGTAGCCAAACGCTCTATCCAGTTGAGCTATGGGCGCGGTACTGATTAGACGCTCAGTTGCTCAGACGCTCAGATTCGTTCCGGTACACTCTGCCTGCGCGTCTGCGCGTCTGTGCGTCTGTGCATCTGTGCATCTGTGCATCTGTGCGTCTGTGCGTCTGTGCGTCTGTGCGTCTCTCAGTGGGCGGTACAAGACTCGAACTTGTGACCTCTACGATGTCAACGTAGCGCTCTAACCAACTGAGCTAACCGCCCGTAAGACGCGAAACGGACGGCCAGCCGGATGGTCGGACAGAAAGGATGTTCCGTCCGCCTGTCCGCCCGTCCGCCCGTCCGTCTGCAGTAGCGGGGGTGGGATTTGAACCCACGACCTCCGGGTTATGAGCCCGGCGAGCTACCAGACTGCTCCACCCCGCGCCGATGAACTCCCAGGCGGCCTTGGCCGCCTCCAATCAAACGGGTCAGGGCTTCAGCCCTGCTTCCGAGACTGCTCCACCCCGCGCCGATGAACTCCCAGGCGGCCTTGGCCGCCTCCAATCAAACGGGTCAGGGCTTGAGCCCTGCCTCCGAGACTGCTCCACCCCGCGCCGATGTCCTTCCGCCCTTCCGAGAGCGGGAAACGGGACTCGAACCCGCGACCCCAACCTTGGCAAGGTTGTGCTCTACCAGCTGAGCTATTCCCGCAGTACTGAGAGACGCCTAGACGCGAAAGACGCCGAGACGCCCAAGCATTTGCACCGGGAAAACCTACCCACTCAACCCTGCCCGCCGCTAGGCGTCTGCGCGTCTCCCCCACTTCATTCTGCACACGGGGAAGGGCAGTTGGGCTGGGCCAGTGGAGGCGAGGGGAATCGAACCCCTGACCTCGTGAATGCCATTCACGCGCTCTCCCAACTGAGCTACGCCCCCATTATATTATTTGGGTCCCCCCGGGGGACGCCCGCCGGTAGCATGGCAAGCTAGCCAGAGCCCACCGGAGGGTCAAGCGCCAACGGCGCTATCCCGCAACATAATTGGGCAGTCGGTGTAGAATTTCTGCGGAAACGTGCACCGAATCGCCGGCCTTGAAGGTCGGCGTGCAACGTGATATATGGGAGCATCATGGCGAAGCCCCAAAGCAAGAAGAAGCCCAAGACCGCGACAAAACGACGCCGGAGGACAACGGCGGCAATCGCGGTCAATGAAGACGACCGGGACCTTCTCGACCAGTACCTCTATGAGGTGAGCAAGACCCCCCTCCTGACACCACCGGAGGAGATCGCGCTCGCCCGGAAGGTGCGGGCCGGCGATCCAGAGGCGATGCAGGAGCTCGCGAAGCGCAACCTGCGCTTCGTCATCTCCGTCGCCAAGAAATACCAGAATCGCGGTCTGCCTCTTACCGACCTCATCGGCGAAGGGAACGTCGGGTTGCTCACGGCCGCCCGGAAATTCGACCCTGACCAGGGAGTCAAGTTCATCTCGTACGCGGTCTGGTGGATCCGACAGGCAATACTCGCCTCGCTCGCCCGCCACGGCCGTACCGTCCGTGTGCCCCTCAACCGGACCGCCGATCTCTCGAAGATCGTCCGGACCGCCGAAGCGCTGCGGCAGGAGCTGCGTCGCGAACCGACACCGGAAGAGATCTCGGAAGCGACAGGTCTGTCACTCGAGGTCGTGCAATCCCTCGCGGCCCTGAACACCGGCGAGGTGCGTCTCGACGCGCCTCTCGATCCGGATGGCGATCGGGCACTGATCGAGCGATTCATTGCCGAGGATCTGCCCGGTACCGAAGAGAAGACGATGGAGCGGTTCCTGTCGGATGAGGTTGAGTCCGCGCTGACGTCTCTCCCGCCGCGGGATGCGAGAGTGCTCAAGCTGTACTTCGGGCTGAACGGCGGGCGCGAGCACACGCTCGAGGAGATCGGTGGCATGCTCGGTGTCACCCGGGAGCGGGTGCGCCAACTGCGCGACCGAGCGTTGAAACGCCTGCGCGAGGGCGACGTCGGAAAGGCGCTGGCGAGCTTCGCAGCGTAGCAGGCGGAAGGGCGGAGTGGCGTAGAGTAAGGACCGGGGCAGGTCAGCTGGAGCTGGCCTGCCCCGATCTACGTTCCGCCATTCCGCCATTCCGCCATTCCGCCTGTCCGACCATCTTCCGTCCGTGATTTCCGCCGTCAAGGGCCGTGTCACTGCGTGGTACGCCGGTTTTGGACGCCTCGCCCAGTTCCTGCTCGACTTGGGGCGGGCGCTGCGGGATGTCCGCACTTGGTCGGCCCAGACCGCGGTGCAGTTGCGCCGAATAGGCGTCGACTCGGTACCCATCGCGCTCTTTATCGCCGCGTTCACCGGTATCGTGCTGGCTCTCCAGGCCTCGTACACGTTTACCGGTGCGGTCCCGCTCTACTTTGTGGGCACGCTCGTGGGCAAGACCGTCATGTTGGAGTTGGGACCCGTGCTTACGGGTCTTGCCCTCGCGGGCAGAGTCGGCGGCAACATCGCGGCGGAACTCGGCACGATGCGCGTGACCGCACAGGTCGATGCGCTGGAGACCCTCGCATACAATCCGTTGGCCTTTCTCGCCGTGCCCCGAGTGCTGGCGGCGACGATCATGTTCCCTATCGTCGTTGCGTTGGCGATGGGGGTCGGTCTGTTCTCGGGGTACGTCACGGCCGTGAACCTGCTCGATCTCTCGACGGTCGAGTTCGTGCGCGGTCTCCGGCTCTTCTATGAGTTCAAGGACATCTGGTTCGGGCTCGTGAAGAGCATGTCGTTTGGCTTTGCAATCGCCGTGATCGGATGCCTCAAGGGTCTCGAGGTACGACGCGGCGCCCAGGAGGTAGGCCGCGCTACGACGAGCGCGGTGGTGTTGAGCGCGCAGATGATCCTGGTGCTCGATGCCTTCTGGGCGGTGATGTTGCTGTGAAGATCCGCGGCAGTCGCCTCCGATGATCACCTTCCACGACGTGCACAAGGCGTTCGGCACCAACCGGGTGCTCGAGGGGTTCTCATTGGAGATCCCCGATGGCCAGACTACGGTCATCCTGGGATACTCCGGCAGTGGCAAGAGCGTCGCGCTCAAACACATCGTGGGGCTGCTCGAGCCCGACGCTGGTGAAGTGGTGGTGGATGGAGATGTCGTGCACCAACTCGGCCCGGACGCGCTGACCGCGCTGCGTGCCCGGATTGGCTATGTGTTTCAGTTCGCGGCACTATTCGACTCGATGACCATTGCCGAGAATCTCGCGTTGGGGCTGAGGCGCCAGCAACTGGAGGAATCCGAAATAGTGCGTCGCACTGCCGAATCGCTGGCCCTCGTGGGGCTCGAGGGGACCGAGCAGTTGTATCCGGCCGAGCTGTCCGGTGGCATGCGCAAGCGCGTCGGGATTGCCCGAGCGATTGCGCTGAAACCGAAATACATTCTCTATGACGAGCCGACGACGGGGCTCGACCCGGTCACTTCGGCCGTCATGGACCAACTCATGATACGCACACGCGAGACATTCGGCGTCACGAGCGTCGTGGTCACTCACGACATGCGCAGCGCGTACACGGTCGGGGACCGGATTGCCATGCTGTACCGCGGGACCGTCCGGCAGGTCGGGACGGTCGAGCAGATCCGTCAGTCGCACGATGCGGTCGTCCGGCAGTTCATCGAGGGGCGTCCTGAGGCGGCGGAGGAAGCGGAACGCGCTTCGGCACCGTACGCGCCGGGAGGATATGCGTGAAACGGCGGGATGAGGTTGTAGTCGGTGCGACCGTCGTGATATCGCTCGCGATGATCATCGCCGGCGCGCTCTGGCTCTCCGAATCCGATCTCGGTCGCAGCGGAGAGAACTACACGGCGCGATTCCGCACGGTAGGGGGACTAGGTGTGGGGGACCCGGTCGTGTTGCGTGGCGTACGCGTGGGCCGCGTGGCGGCCATAAAGCTGGGCGAGCGGAACTGGGTCGAGGCGGAGTTACAGATCTACCGCGACGTTGCCCTGCCCGAAGATCCAGCGATCGTGGCTGCGTCTGCCTCTCTCTTCGGCGAGTGGCAAGCGGGTATCATCAGCCTCGCCCAGGCACCAGACGACCCCAACTTGCGGCGGGACCTCAACGATGCGGTGGGCCAGGGCGAAGACGCCTGGCCCGGCGCCACACTACCCGACATCGGACAGCTCACTGCGCAGGCGGGACGGATAGCGACGGACATCGCGTCCTTCTCGTCGCGCGTGCAGGAGGCCTTCGACTCGTCTGCGGTCAGGCACCTCCAGCGGTCCATTCAGGACTTCGGCCGGGTCGCCGACGAGATGGTGACGTTCGTGGCACAGCAGACGACCGTTCTCGCCAGTGTCGGCGGCCGGCTCGCGCAGGGCTCGGACGCGCTCGCCAATGCGGCCGTGACTCTCCAGACGTCGCTCGCTCGGGTCGATTCGGCGACCAACCAGGGCGAGTTGGAACAGATCATCAATAACACCCAGGCGGCCTCGCAGAACATCCGCGAGGCCTCGAAGGACTTCAACGAACTGGTGGGGCTTGCCAACGAGAACCAGCAGAGCCTGGTGCGCATGCTACTGGCAGCTGACTCGGTCATGAGCCGGATCGTCAACCGGCAGGGTACGCTCGGAATGCTGGTGGGCGATACGACGCTCTATGTCCAGACCCTGCAGGCGGTGGGGCAACTGCGCACCCTGCTGGCGGACATCCAGGCGAATCCACGGAAATACTTCAAGTTCTCGGTATTCTGATTCCGGAGAGCTACGGACGATCGGCGATTGACGATCTGCGATCGGCGATTTGCGATCTCCCCGTAGCGCGTACCCAATTGTCAATTGCCAATCGCCAATCGTACATCGCCGATCGTTCGGATTCCGTGGACCGGCTCATAGCGTAACCATGGCCGTCATTCCCATCGTCCATTCCGACGTCGCGCTCCGAGCAGCACTCCGACGCGGTCTTCCCGGTCCGGGCGCCAGCGTCCGATCGTGCCGGTCGGTCGAGCGGGTCCGCGCGGTGCTGGCGCACGAGTTGGTCGATGCGGTGGTCGTCGACGTGCTCGATGGGGGAACCGATGCGGCCTTTGCGCTCGCCGCCGATTTCCCCCGCATTCCGTTTTTTGCGTTCTCGGCATTCCGGCCCGATCACGGCGTGTTGTTGGCTCGGTGCCGGCGCGCCGGGTTGCGCGATGTGCTGGTGGACGGCGTGGACCGACCGGCGGCCGCCGAGATTGTGAGCCGGCAGTCGGCCAGCAGCGAGCGGAGACGCGTGCTCACCGATGCACCCCGCCGCCTCCACCTGACCGAGCCCCTCCAGCAGCGCGCGTGGGAGGAGATCCTGCAGCGAGCTGGGACCCCCACGAGTACGAGCGACATTGCGCGCGCGCTCGGTCACACGCGTGAGCACCTGTCGCGCGAGTTCGGGGCGGGAGGCGCGCCCAACCTGAAACGGGTCATTGATCTTGCGCGCGCGGTGTGTGCCGCCGATCTGCTTGGCAACCCCGGCTACACCGTCCGCGACGTGGAGCGCATCCTCCACTACTCGTCACCCAGCCACTTCGCTGGTGCGGCTCGCCGCATTGCGGGGACGACGCCGTCCGGTCTCGCCTCGCTCGGACCGCGCGGCGTGTTCCTACGCTTCCTCAAAGGACGTACCCGCAGTAGGATTTGACGGTCGCGCTCCGCAGTCGCGGCGCTTGCCCCGTGTGGGCTTTGTGATATTTTTCACAAGCTCTTCACAGCCCTGTCCAACCCTGAGCATGCGTGGGGTTCATGCCAAGTGATTCGATGCTTCGGCCCGGTGAGCTGAAGGATGTACTTCTCAGGGAAATCGAGGCCGCCGACCTCGATGCCCTCGATGTCCAGGAGGTGGGGACGATCCTCGAGGTCAAGGACGGGACGGCCCGCGTCTACGGGCTCCGCTCGGCGATGGCGGGTGAGATGCTCGAGTTCACCTCGTCCGGGACGGGCGAGACGGTCTCCGGTCTAGCGCTCAACCTCGAAGAGGACAACCTCGGTGCGGTGATCCTGGGGGATTTCCTCCAGCTTCGCGAAGGCGATGAGGTACGCCGCACCGGGCGCGTGCTCGAAGTGCCGGTGGGTCCCGAGATGGTTGGTCGAGTAGTGGACGCGTTGGGCAAACCCATCGACGGACTCGGCCCGATCCACGCGGCACAGATGCGCAAGGTCGAGTCACAGGCTCCCGGCATCGTTGCGCGCCAGCCGGTGAAGGAGCCACTGCAGACCGGCATCAAGGCGATCGACTCCATGATCCCGATCGGCCGGGGTCAGCGCGAGCTGATCATTGGTGATCGAGGTACGGGCAAGACGGCGATCGCCATCGACACGATCATCAATCAGAAAGGCCAGGGCGTCATCTGCGTCTACGTGGCCATCGGGCAGAAGAGTTCGACGGTGGTCGCGGTAGTGGAGCGCCTCAAGGAACACGGCGCGATGGATTACACGATCGTCGTCGTGGCCGGGGCCGCGGACCCCGCCCCGCTGCTCTACGTGGCGCCGTACTCAGGGTGTGCCATGGCCGAGTACTTCGTGTACGAGGAAGGCCGCCACACGCTCTGCGTCTACGACGATCTCTCGAAGCAAGCCGCCGCGTACCGCCAGCTCTCGCTCGTGCTGCGGCGCCCACCCGGACGTGAGGCGTACCCGGGCGACGTGTTCTATCTGCACTCCCGGCTGCTCGAGCGGGCGGCGAAAATGTCGGATGCGCGCGGTGGCGGATCGCTTACCGCGTTGCCCGTGATAGAGACCCAGGCGGGTGACGTCTCCGCCTATATCCCCACCAATGTCATCTCTATCACCGACGGCCAGATCTTCCTCGAGACCGATCTGTTCTACTCCAACATCCGGCCCGCCATCAACCCGGGTATCTCCGTGTCTCGGGTGGGCGGTGCCGCCCAGATCAAAGCGATGAAGCAGGTCGCCGGCCGGTTGCGTCTCGAGTACGCGCAGTACCGCGAACTCGAGGCCTTTGCACAGTTCGCGTCGGATCTCGATGCTGCCACGCAGAAGCAGCTGGCGCGCGGTGAACGCATCGTCGAGGTGCTCAAGCAGCCGCAGTATCAGCCCGTGTCGGTCGAGCACCAGATTCTCTCCATCTTCGCGGTGACGAACGGCTATCTGGACGACGTCGCGCCAGCAGACATCCGGCAGTGGGAAGAGGACTTCCTGCGCTACGTGGAGGCGAGTCGGAGCGAGGTGACCGAGGCGATCCGGACCAAGAAGCAACTGGACGACGAGCTGACCGCCGAGATCAAGAAGGCCATCGAGGACTTCAAGGCGATCAACTAGATGGCCCAGACCCGCGAGCTGCGCCGGCGTATCAAGTCGGTGGAGAACACCCGCAAGATCACGAAGACGATGGAGATGGTGGCCACGTCGAAGCTGAAGCGTGCCCAGGAGCGGGTCGTGGCGGCCAGGCCCTATGCAGAGGCGCTCGCCGGCGTGCTCA
The DNA here is from genome assembly GCA_036679645.1 of Gemmatimonadota bacterium. Lineage (GTDB taxonomy): Bacteria > Gemmatimonadota > Gemmatimonadetes > Gemmatimonadales > GWC2-71-9 > JADFNB01. Next base: position 146,430 of record JAZDCY010000016.1, read on the forward strand.
GTGATCTCTACAGTCCAGAGTTGGCCGAACGGTTTCCGCTGTTGCGTCAGCCCAAGGGCGTGCCGAAGCGAGTCGCGCTGATCGCGTCGACGAGCAATCGGGGACTGTGTGGCGCGTTCAACGCCAACCTCATCCGGGAAACGCGGCGGCGGATCGCGACCCTCGAGAGCGAGGGTACCCAGGTCGAGTTGCACCAGATCGGGCGGAAGGGAATTGGGTTCTTCCGGTTCAACGGCAGAGAGATGGCCTCCGAGCGGCAGGACATTGGTGATCGGCCTACACCGGCGCAGGCGGCGGAGATCGTTGACCCGCTCATGGAGCGATTTGCGCTCGGGGAGTTGGACGCCGTCGAGGTGGTGTTCGCGAAGTTCGTGAGCCCGCTCACGACCCCGCCCACCCTGCTTCCCATCCTCCCGATCCGCCCCCCAAAGGCGGACAGGCGGGAGGGCGACTACATCCTCCGCCCTTCCGCGGAGGACCTACTCACCGCGTTGCTCCCGCTCTACGTCCGGAACCAGGTGTACCGCGCGTTGGTCGAGTCCGTGGCGTCGGAACAGGGGGCACGCCGCACCGCCATGAAGAGTGCCACCGATAACGCGGGCGATATGATCGACATGCTGCGGCGCACATTCAACCGCGCGCGGCAGGCGCAGATCACTCAGGAAATCGCAGAGATCGTAGGTGGGGCGGAGGCGCTCGAGGGATGAACGTGCACCGTACAACGTTCAACGTGCAACGGGCTGGCTTTGCGCAAAGCGCCACGATGCACGTTGCACCTTGCACGTTGCCCGCCACCCGTCACGGGAACTGAGGATCGGGGAAAATGCCAACCAACACAGGCACCATCGTCCAAGTGATCGGTCCGGTCATCGACGTCGAATTCGAGCCGGAGAATCTGCCGGATATCTACACCGCGCTGGTCGTGGATCAGCCGGGCAACGGCGGGACGCCGATCAAGCTGACGGCGGAAGTGCAGCAGCACATTGGGCGTAACCAGGTGCGTGCGGTCGCCATGAGCACTACCGACGGCGTCGTGCGGGGGATGCCGGCCATCGATACGGGCGGCCCGATTACGGTGCCCGTGGGTGACGTGGCGCTCGGCCGGATTCTCAACGTGCTGGGTGAGCCGGTCGACGACGGCAAGGAGATTCCGGCGGATGCCGAGCGGTGGCCCATTCACCGCAAGCCGCCAAAGTTCGTCGACCTCGAGCCCAAGACCGAGGTGTTCGAGACCGGGATCAAGGTCGTCGATCTGCTGGCGCCGTTCGTGAAGGGCGGGAAAATCGGGCTGTTCGGCGGTGCCGGCGTTGGCAAGACGGTCATCATTATGGAGTTGATCAACAACGTCGCGAAGGGACACGGCGGGAAATCCGTATTCTGCGGCGTGGGCGAGCGGACGCGTGAAGGGAACGATCTCTATCTAGAGATGAAAGAGAGCGGGGTCCTGGAATCCGCCGCGCTGATCTACGGGCAGATGAACGAACCACCGGGTGCCCGCCTGCGCGTGGGTCTCAGCGGGCTGACAGTCGCGGAGTACTTCCGCGACATCGAAGGCCAGGACGTGCTGGTGTTCATCGACAACATCTTCCGGTTCACGCAGGCCGGATCGGAGGTGTCGGCACTGCTCGGCAGGATGCCAAGCGCGGTGGGGTACCAGCCCACGCTGGCCACCGAGATGGGTGACTTGCAGGAGCGGATCACGTCGACCAAGAAGGGGTCGATCACCTCGGTGCAGGCGATCTACGTGCCGGCCGACGACCTTACAGACCCAGCGCCGGCGACCGCGTTTGCGCACCTCGATGCGACCGTGGTGCTGTCGCGTGCGCTCACCGAGATCGGGATCTATCCGGCAGTGGACCCACTCGATTCGGCCAGCCGCATCCTCGACGCCCAGTATCTGGGCGAACGGCACTACAACGCGGCAGTCGAGACCCAGCGCATTCTGCAGCGCTACAAGAGTCTCCAAGACATCATTGCAATCCTCGGGATGGACGAGCTGTCCGAAGAAGACAAGCTGGTGGTCGCACGAGCGCGGCGTGTGCAGAAGTTTCTCTCGCAGCCGTTCGCCGTGGCAGAGCAGTTCACCGGCCACGCCGGGAAGTACGTGAAGCTCGAAGAGACCGTGGAGAGTTTCGAGCGCGTCGTCTCGGGTGAGTTCGACGACCTGCCGGAGCAGGCTTTCTACATGGTGGGTGGGGTCGACGAGGTCGTCGAAAAGGCCAGCCAGATGGAGAGCGAGTGATGCATGTCACGGTGATCTCCCCCGCCAAGGCCGTACTTGATGCCGATGCTGACGCGGTGACGGCGCCGGCGTACGATGGCCAGGTCGGGATTCTCCCGCGGCACGCCCCGTTCCTCACGCTGCTCGGGGAGGGCCGCCTCGTGGTGAGGTCCGGTGGGAAGGATCGAACAATCGAAGTCCGAGGGGGTTTCCTTCAGGTGGCGAACGATGTCGTGCGCATCGTTGCCGAACACGCCGAGGAGATTGAGCATGCTTCGTAGCCGCGTTTCGTCGCTGGTTGCAGCCGTATCGGAGTCATCCGTGTCCGTCGCACTTGCAATGGCCGCGACGCTCGCTGTCACATCCGTGGCCGTGGGGCAAGCCACCGGCACCCCCTCGTTCAACGCGCCGTACCGAGCCTTTGCGCAGCACGAGTTTGGCGGCACGATCAGCTTTCTGACGGACGGTCCCAGCGACGCAACGGCCCTCGAGGGCCAATACAGGTTTGGGTACCGGAACTTCGATATTGGCGCGCGCGGCGGGCTGGTGTTTCGCGACGATCCTAGGGAGAACAGCGTGATTCTCGGCGTCGAGGTCCGGACGCGTGTCATCACGCACCAGGAATCGTTCCCGCTTGATGGCGCCATCATCTTTGGTGCGGGACTCGATATCGACGGCGGTACGTCACTCATTCTGCCGATCGGTCTCTCACTTGGACGCCGCCTCGATGTGCGGGATTCCCAGGTCAGCATAGTGCCGTATGTCCAACCGACCGGTTTTCTGGTGAACGGCCGGAACGCGGCCGGGAACCGGGACACCGACTTCGACATCGGGATCGGGATCGGGGCAGATTTTCGACTCAGCGAGCTGTTCGACGCTCGTGTGAGCGTCGGACTGGGAAACGGGCCCGAAGGGGTTTCGATCAGCGCCGTGTGGGTGAGGTAGCCCTGGTGTGACTTCGGGCACGGTCGCGAGGCCGTGAATATCCGATAAATCACGTCCCCCAAGGTATTGACGTGCCGCCCGGCGTTTCTTAGCTATTGGGGCCTTGTGCCCCACCGGCTTCCAGGCCGGCGGCTCAAGGGGAATCTGGTTCATTGAACGAGTCCTATCTCACGGGAGACGCTCCGATGAAATTAGTCTCACGCTTTGCCGCTGCCGCCCTGGCGCTGAGCTTCTTTGGCGTTGAGGCATCGGCCCAGGTCGCCGGGATGCCGGTCAACTACGCCCCGGCCGGTACCGGTGTCACCATTCACGGTGGTGTGGGCCGGGGGGTCAACACCAACTCCGGCAAGCTCACGTCGGCGGGTGGCGGCATCGTCATTGGCATGCCAACCATCTCCTTCGGTGCGGACCTGTCGCTCTTTGATGCCAGCGGCGCCAAGGATATTTCCTTTGGTGGGCACGTCGCATACGGCTTGCCGTTGGCGCCGGGGGGGCCGGTAGACCTGTCGATCGTCGCCGGTGTCGGCTACATCAGCCAGGACTTCGCCGGCGCCAGTATCACTACGATCATGGTGCCTGCGGGCGTAACGATCGCCTTCAACGTGCCCTCCCCGAGCATGGACGTCACGCCGTGGGTATCCCCCCAATTCCGTTTCGCCCGCGTTTCGAACGGGACTAGCGTCTCGAGCTCGAATTTCGGTGTCTCGGGTGGCCTGAGTATCACGCTGCCCATGGGCTTCGGGTTCCAGGCGATCGGCGATTACGATGCCGAAAGCAAGGGATTCCTGATCGGTGGCGGCGTGCACTTCTCGATCTCGACGCCCGGTATGTCCGGTATGTAGCCGGGCCTACGAGGTCACGAGACCGTTGCGTGATGGTAGAGGCGTCCCCCAGAGGGACGCCTCTCCTTTTCTTATCTACCCACCAAGGAGCGTGGAATGAGAGTTTCACGGATTGTCGGAGCTGCATTCTTGTGCGCTATGATCGCCACACCTGCCGTCGCACAACAGGTGGGCAACGTCGTCTACGTCTCGCCAAAACACGGCACCGGCATATCCATCATCGGGGACTTCGCCAGAGGTCTGAACGATGCGTCGGGGAAGACCAACTACTTTGGCGGACGGGCCATTCTGAGTCTGCCGCTCCTCACCCTGTCAGCCGGTGTCGGTGTCGTGAAAGCCGACGATGCCCTCGACCCCGGCGCCGAGAGCGAGATCACGTTTGGCGGGCTGGCGTCGCTGAATGTCATCAGCGCGCCGCTCATGCCGGTTGCCGTCGCGGTTCGGGACCGGGCTCCGACGCGACGTTTCTGCGCTTCCCGGTGGGTGCCGCGATCGCGATCAGCGTGCCGTCGCCCAGCGTCTCCGTGGAACCGTGGATTGCTCCGCGTATCGACATCACGCGTGTCTCGAACAGCACGAGCAGCACCGACTCCAACTTTGGGGTGTCGGGAGGGGTCAATATCGGGCTCCCGAACGGTATCGGCCTGCATGCCGCGTTCGACTACGTGGCGGTGTCTTCCGACGTCCCGGGCGTCAGTAGCTCGGACCTGTCACCATTCATCGTCGGCGTCGGACTGCACTACAAGATTTCCGTGCCTAGCTTGGGGATGTAGGTGGTAGAGGCGATGAAAGGGGCGATGATCTCCGCCATCGCCCCTTTCATCGCCCCCATCATCGCCCCTTTCAAATCAGTTTCCCAATCTCCCTCGCATCCACCGCAGCAGCACCCGGGGCGAGGGTTCTCCGGGCTGCCAGGCCGGCTTCCCGACGCATCTCCGGGTTGCGGAGCCATCGGTCAAGCACCGCAGCGAGCGCCTCCGGCGAGCGATCGGCTGGCGCCGCAGCCCCACCGCACGCGATCAGTGTCGCGGCATCCCCGTGCAATCGCCAGCGAGGTCCAACGACCACCGGGACTGCGAGGGCCGCGGGCTCGATCACCGCGTGCAGCCCGCCGCTCCCGTAGCCACCCCCGACGTACGCCAGGTCCGCCGCGAGGTAGAGATCAAACAGGCCTCCCAGCGACTTGGCAACGGCGATGTGGCTTGTGGGCGAAAGCGGGTCGGCACCCACCGTGTCCCATCGCTCCGTCTCGAGACCCGCTGCTGCGAGGCGACGCTCGATGAGGGCGATCAGGGCGTCGTGCGGACGGTGCGGCACTAGCACGACGCGCAGCGACGTTGCTAGCACGACCCGGGACAGGGCGGTCACTAGGGGCGCCACATCACTTGGCTCCACGCTGCCGGCCACCAGTACCGGGTCCGCTCCGGCCCAGTGCCGGATCAAGCTCGCCGCCGTGGTGTCAGCGGGTCGTTCCAGCACAAAGTCGTGTCGGGGATCGCCGCTCACGCGAAGAATCTCGGGGCGCGCACCGAGCCGACGCCAGCGCCCCGCATCCTCGATGCTCACCGCTCCCAGGTAATCGATTCGTTGTGCGGCGTCGTGCAGCACCGACCGCGCGGGCCACCGCAGCCGGCCGCTTCCGCGCGAGATGATGCCCCCGGTCACAGCGATGGGGAGGTCCTCTTGGGATACGGCACGGACGAGTTCCGGCCAAAGGTCCCCGCGGCTGAACACGAGGGCGGCAGGGCGGAGTGCCTTCAGCACCGGTAACACGTGAGCGCGTTCGTCGAGTGGCAGGAAGTCTGCATGGTCGATCCCGTCGAATGACCACGCGGTAACCGACGGCGATGTGTACGTGAGTACGCATTGCAATGCGGGATGTGCGGCCCGCAACCGATGGATCACCGGGAGGCAGGCCATCGTCTCCCCCACGGAGGGCGCGTGGACCCATAGCCCCGTCCCTTGCCCTGTCTCCCTAGCCCATTCCACCCACCGATCCCGCGCGCCGCGCCTGCCGCTGACACTGTCGGCCAGCTTACCCGTAGGGAGGGGCAGCCGGTGCAAGATGTGGGCGGCGCTGCGGTAGACCAGGCGATGCACTGAGAGGAAACTGCTACCTTGACGGACATGACGCTACGCGGGGCCTTTCGGACCTATGTGACGGCGACACGCGAGCCGCGCTACAGCGTGGTGTTCGCGTTTCCGCTCCTCTTGCTGTACGAGCTGCTCGCGTTTCTGCTCTCGCAGTCGGCTTTCGCCGGCGTGCGAAACGGGGCCGACGTACTACTGAAGACGTTTTTCGTGGCCCTTGGCGGGCGCGAAGGACTGGCGATATTCACGCTGCTGCTGCTGGGGTTCGGCGGGTGGCTCGTCTGGCGCGATACCCGGCGGAGTCCCGGGAAACTCGACGCGCGCTATTTCGGTGGCATGCTGGCGGAGAGCCTCGTGTATGCCGCACTCCTTGGCGGAGTCGTCTCTTCACTCACGTCGATGCTGCTGCGCGGGCCGCTCATGGTCGTTGCACAGGGCGGCGGTGTCACCGAGCTGCCGCTCGGGACCCAGTTGGTCGTGTCGTTGGGCGCCGGACTCTACGAGGAGCTGCTCTTTCGGGTCCTGCTCGTGGTGGGTATCAGCGCCCTCTGTCTGCGGCTTGGCTGGAAGAAACCCCAGGCCGTGGCGGCGGCGGTGGTGGGCAGTGCGATCATCTTCAGCGGGTTCCACTATGTCGGCCCGTTGGGCGACACGTTCACCGTGGCGTCTTTTACGTTCCGTGCGGTCGCCGGGCTAATGTTGAGCGGGCTTTATGTGACGCGCGGCTTTGGAGTCGTCGCCTGGACGCACGCGTTGTACGACGTGGGTCTGGCGATGACGATGTGAAGGGCTTCCATCGCCCCCATCAGGTCCCCGTTTTCTCCGCGTAGAGGCTGTCCAGGATGGGTCGCCACGCGTCGATAGGCGCGGCGCCGCTCACCAGGGCGCCCTCGATGATGAATGACGGGGTGCTACGCACCCCTGCCTGGAATGCGCTCTGCGCCTCGCTCATGACCAGGCCTCGTGTGTCTCCCCGACTGAGGCAGGCATCCAGCGAGTCCCGCTGCAGCTCGGCCGACTCGGCCAGGTTCATGAAATAGTCGCGCGGGTTGTCCAGCGGAGCCCATGCCTCCTGGCTGGTATAGAGCAGATCGTGCACCGCCCAAAACCGGTCCTGGCGGGCGGCACACATGGCAAACTCGTGCGCCGCGGCCGCGTTGGGGTGGACCTGCATGAGCGGGAAGTTGACAAAGACGATACGGAGCTTCCCGGGGTCTACATACTCACTCAAAATGTGCGGCAGCGTTTCGTTGAAGAAGAGGCGACACGCGGGGCACTGGAAATCGCCCACCTCATATAGCGTGAGCGGGGCGGCGGAATCCCCCTTGGTTCGTTGCGCGATCAGGTAGTCGGGTGCTTGCCCGGCGCTCGCGGGTGCTGCCGACGAGGAGCGATCCGCGTCTGAGTACTCGCCGCTGGCCCCGCCGCCAACGAGGTCATCCGTGGTCAGCGTTCCCCAGGGCCCCAGGGCGGCGCCCACGCCCGCGAGCAAGACCACGCCGGCGGCGGCAAGGACCATGTTTCGTGCGGTCACTGTTCGGTCCGCGCGGCGATTCGGCGCAACTGCCCGCCCGTCCGGTCCAGGAGATAGATGAAATCGCCGTCCGTTTCCACGGCGGCTACGAAGCCCGCCTCCCGGGCAAGCCCAACGGCGGTGAACCGGCCTTCTTCCAAACGCGTCAGATAGAGCCCCTCGGGGCCCCCGGCGACGTACACGAAATTCCCCACGATGGCCGCGTCATACGCAAACCGGGCACCGCTCCAATTGGCCACTTGTCTCGGTGCAGCCGGGTCGCTGATATCCACGGCATAGACGCCCCCGGAACCCGCGGCCACCACCGCCATCGGTCCCTCGATGGCGAGGCGTCGCCCGATCGTCGGGAGCACGAACTCCCCAGCCTCCTCGCCGGTACCATCGGGCGCAATGCGATACGCCACGAGCCGGTCTTCGGTGAGGACCCAGAGAAGCTCTTTCCCCTGCCACTCGAGGTCCACCACACGACTCAACTGCTCGATCGGGTCGGCCAGTGGGACGATCGAGTCGGCGACCCGGACGATCTGGAATTCGGGGCCGAGACCTATGGCCGTCAACTCACCGTCGGCGGAGAGGGCGGAGATCTCACCCGGGTGGGCCAACGCCCCCGGCTCGTCCCCCCGTAACGGGAAACGGTAGAGTCCCACACCTGTGCCCACGAACATCGCGTTGCGGGCGCTGTCGGCTGTGACCGGTCCAATACTCCTCAGGCCCCGAGCCCGGATGCCGACCCGCTCGAGGCGCGGCCCTGCACGGACCAACTCCACCCCTTCTTCGCCGGTGACGAAGATCGTGCGGGCGCCCAAGACGATGTCGTTGGGAATCACGCTCAACGGAAGCTCCACGCCGTGCAGGGACATGGGGGGCGCGTGCGCGTAGCGCAGCGAGTACAGCCGGTCCATCTCACTGCCGATCAAGAACCCGAGAAAGGCACCCGCGCCTATCGTGACCGGCACGACACAGGACACGCTGGAACAGCCGCCGATGTCCCTCTCGAACTGGATGGCGTAGAGCGATGCGACGCTGCCCGCGAGCAGCATCCCGACACCCGTCATGAGCCACTTGCGGGGAATGCGCTGCGCGGAGGCGGATGGCGCCAGGACGGTGGGTGCGACCACCGCGAGCGCTAGGGCGAGGACCAGTGTCCGTCGCATTACTGGTCCGATTCGGTCACGCGGAAGATCCGGCGGCGCGTGGCGGTCTGTCCCGTCTGCTGATCTGTAATGACGAGTTCCAGGATGTAGACGGCGTTCGGCGCATCGCTGAGGTCGATCGCGACCCATCCCGGCAGTCGGTCCCGGTCGCCGAGCACGTCCGACACCTCGTACGAGAGCGTCACCTGGTCATCACCCTTGGCCGAGGTGCCGATGGCGTCGGCGATACCGCCCACTATGTTGGCGCCGAACCCCCGCCGCTCCAGCGACTGCACCGTGATCACCACCGCGGCACGGTAGCTGACCGCGCCGGTCGAGTCGGGTGTGAGGTTGTACATCTCCCAGTAGAGATGGACCTCGTCGCCGGGTGCGTAGGTCATGGCCGGGTTGGGATCCATGAAGAAGGCCCCGCGGCCGCCCGGCGCGTCCTCGCGCGGCGCCACCCGGTCGGCCAGGACTACGTCACTCAGCATGAAGATCGGCCGGTCGAACGTCTCAATAACCACGCGTGCGGCCCCGCGCGCAGCGCGTCGCGTCGTGGGTTGGCGGGCCTCGACCCGGTAGCGGTACTCGCCCGGCAACAGGTAGCTCACGAACGTGCGCTGCTCGAACTGGCGCTCCGCGTGAAACACTACCGTCTCGCTGCGCCGCTGCTCGTCGATCGACCGCTCCAGCAGATCGGTGACGAACAGACCGCTCTCCAGCGGCCCCTCATCCAGATCGACCCCTTCGGTCATGCGTCGCAGCGGCAGGCCGGCGAAGATGACCAACTCCGTGGCGCTCGTGGTGTCGGTTGCCCGGAACGCCGCCGTCTGGATCGCCACCGAATCGAGCGCCGCGTCTACCGGTACGTTGTCGTAAATCACCGGCAGTACGGAGCGAGTTTCCTGGGCGTACGCCTGAAACTCGCCGGCAAAGCGCGCAAAGTTGTATCCGGGGGGGCCGTAAAAGACGAACCGCAAGTTCCGCTCGGGATAGAACCACACCGTGGTGATCCGGCCGGTCGCCATCACGTCCCCCGTCACCACGCCACGCCCGCCCTCACCAATGGGATCGGTCAAGGCTCCCATTTGGGAAGTGCCCGGGGGGAAGGTCGCAATTACGGGCGGCGGCCCGTACCGGATGTAGATGACGCCGCGGTCGGATTCCCAGCCGCGCATGTGCAGCTCGGGCGCCGAGAAGCGGATCTCCGTGTAGGCTACCCGTGCCAGATGCTCGAGCAAGTGCTCGTTCTCCTCGGTGAGCTTGAGCGGGTCGTTGGCGGACCAGTAGATCCGGTTGTACTCCGCCCGATCCGCGCTCGTGAGTTCCCCGTAGGCCTCGGCATTGGAGCGACGCATGATGACCGAGAGGTTCGTAACCCGGGCCCGGTCGGCGGCGGGCATCATGTCCAGCGCGCGCCGGAATGCGCGCGTCGCCTCGCGGCCGCGACCCAGCTGCCACAGACCGAGTCCAGCGAAGAGGTGCGCGCGCGGGTTGTCGGGGGCCGCCCGCGCGAAGCTCCGCGCCCTCTCGTGGTACTCCTCGTATCGGCGGCCGTCATAAAGGATCCCGAGCAGCCCGGCCGTAGCCTGGTCGTGGCCGTTCCAGGCGGCAACCCCGGCCCGGTAGTGCTCCTCTGCCTGGCGCAGGTCCAGCTCCCCTGCGTCGGGAATCGCATGCGACCGGCTCTCGAGGAACTCGCGCGCGTAGTTGGTGCTCCCTAGCGCCTCACGGGTATCGAATCGGAACACGTCACCCGTGATCATGTGGCGGTGGCCCAGCGCCTGGTAGCGGCGGAAGTAGATGTCGCCGAGTTCCCCTTCGATCTCCGCCACGACCGCCGGATCGCCCCGTTGCCGGGCGGCGCGCAGGGCGCGGTTGAATAGCCGTTGGGCACCCAAGCGCATGAAGCCCTGCTTCAGGCGCAGCCGGCCTAACTCCAAGAAATAGTGTGGGTTACCTCCGTCAATCCTGATGGCGCGCGCTAGTGCGCTCTGGGCCCGGCGTCGCTTGAACATGTCGGCCAGATCCGTCCCGGATTGCCGTGCGAGCAGCATGCCGCGGCGGTAGTGGGCTTCGGCCAGCCCCGAGGCCAGCTTGGTCGCCTGCTCCAGGCGATCCAGGGCGGCTGCCGTGTCACCGCGCGAGGCGAGTCGGACGGCGTCCTCAACCAGCCGATTGGCCCGGGCCATGTCAGAATCTGCTGCACCCTGGGCGTTCCCAAGAGTAGGGAACGTCATGAGCGCAAGAAACGCCGCGGCTGTGGCGGCCCGGTGGATCGGGCTCAACGCAGAGCCCCGGTGGGCCATCTCTACTCCTTCGATATGGGGCCTCGGATGCCCGGCTGGGAGCGGCCGGACTGGACCAGGACAATATGGCTAAGTCACCCAGTACGCCAGAGAGTTCCCCCGGTCTCCGCGACCTTGCGGGCCACCTGAGGCTGCCTTACCTTGCCAAAGTCTCAGGGAGGGTTAGTTTAGCCGTCCTTGAGCCCGCCTATTGGGCCTTGGCACGGTGCGCGCCGGACACGTTTCTAGGCAGCGCCCAAGCTATACAGGCAGCCGGGTTGCGACACCGGACAGAGAAGCTCGCATTGCTCCGTGGCGGTGGGTTCGTTCCGGACCCCTTGACCGCCCGTGACATAAGCAGTATGACCATTGCCGCCGGTGGCGGTTCACGACCGTGAGCGTATCGCGGGTGTGGTACCACGCCGTTGGCGCGGCCGTCGTGGAGACGGTCGGTGGAGATGCCCAGATCGGGCAGAAAGGAGGAGGACAAGTCCCTGTTTGTTAGAACGTTCGTTCACCTCTCCATTTCAGAAGGAGAAAACCCAGTGAGACACGCATTGTCCCGCCTCGCGGCAGGCTTTGCGGCTCTAGTGTTGCTCGCCGTGGTGGCATCGCCGGCGACTGCACAGACCGGAAAGCTCACAGGCGTTGTGTCGGACGCGGAATCCGGGGCCCCACTCGAGGGTGCGCAGATCATCCTCCAGGGTACCGGGATCAGCGCGCTGACCGGCTCTAACGGCCGCTACTTCATCGTGAACGTTCCCCCCGCCAGATACACGGTGGTGGTGCGGCGTATCGGGTACACCTCGGCCGAGGTGCGGAACGTTGTCATCTCGATCGACGTGACGCGCAATCTCGACGCGCAGCTCAGCCCTGCCGGAGCGGTCGGTGTCGCAGACATCGTCGTGACGGCCGAAGCGGAGCCGCTCATCGAGGCCGGCATCACCGGCTCCGCGAGCAGCATCCGGGCCGATGAAATCGCGGCCTTGCCGGTCACGAACATCATGGGAGTCCTGTCGTTGCAGCAGGGTTTCCTGGAAGTCCCGGCAAATACGGACATCGTCTCCTTCACGGACACCCGCCGGAACCCGGCCTCGCCGATCCGGATTAGGGGCGGTCGTGGTGGTGAGACGTTGACCCTGATCGACGGGATTCCCATCAACAACTTCATCTTCGGTGGGCCTGCGTTCGACATCACGAACGAGGCCATCCAGCAGGTGGACTTCCAGCGCGGTGGGTTCGAGCCGCAGTACGGGAACGCGTTGTCAGGCATCATCAATCTCGCGACCCGTGAGGGCGGGACGAATCTGGCCGGCGCGTTCAGCTACCAGACCTCCGAAGTCGGGGGCGCCCTGGGATCGACCCACGACGATCTGGCCGCTTTTGACCTCTATCAGGGGTACATTGGCGGGGCGATTCCGGGTACGAACAACGCGCTGCGCTTCATGGTCGCCGGCCGGGCGCAGTCCGGTGCCGATCGCGTGCTCGAGTTCGACGACGACGTGAACAACTTCACCGACCCGCGCGGCGGCTTCAACACGCCAAACCTGTCGGATCTGTTCCCGGGTTGGCGTGCGTTCGGGTACGATCAGGAGTCGGACGTCATCGGGAAGTTGACCTACTACTTCCAGCCGACCCTCAAGCTGACCGTGTCGGCAATCAGTTACCGGCGCGAGCGCTTGCCGTTCGACTTCGACTACATCCTGACGCAATTCGACCCGTTGGCGGCTCCCGCCATCAGCAATCTCGAGGACTCGCTTCGGGTCTCGAGTGGTACCGTAGGGAACCCGACGGGGCGCTCGGCCCGCAACGATATCGTGCAGGGCTCGATCAGGGTCAAACGGGATCTCTACTCGGCGCGCTGGGACCACACGCTGGGCCGCTGGGCGTACAAGATCTCGGCGGGCGTGTTCCAGCAGGAGCGCCAGACCTGCAACTTCTTCCAGGGTGTCTGCCTGGGTGACCGCTGGTCTGATATCAACTTCGACGGCCTGTTCGTGGACCCGGGGATCAGCACGACGCACCCCGCCCGCGGAACGGACGAGTTCTTTGGTGGTGAAGATCTCGAGACCATAGTCGGCCGGTTCGACGTGCAGGGGCAGGCGACCGATCACCACGCCATCCAGTTCGGCGTGTTCTATCAAGGGCATGACGTCACGTATCAGGAGTTCCGCAACCAGGGTGTCAACGACGTGCTCACGGTGCCGCAGTTCTATGAGGCGGACCCGTGGGACGCGGCGGTGTACCTGCAGGACAAGATCGAGTACGATTTCCTGACGGTGAAGCTGGGTGCACGGTTCGACTTCGGTAGGGCCGGCGGCGTCTTCTTTACCGATCCGCGGAATCCGACCAATGGGACCACGGCACGGGAAGTGTGTAACGGCGAGTTCGCAGGGATCGGCGAGTTCTCGACCGACGACCCGTTGAATCCGGGCAACACACTGATGGGCTTTAGTGCCTGTGCTGCGAACGCCTCGTTGCTTGACAGTGCGGCCGTTTTGGGGCAGGCGGACGACTTCGTGGACTCGAAGAGCCGCACGCAATTCAGCCCGCGCATTGGCGTGAGCTTCCCGCTCAGCGAGCGGTCGCAGGTCTTCTTCAACTTCGGGCGCTACAGCCAGAACCCGCTCTACAACAACATCTTCCAGAACACCGGGATCGGCACGGTCGCGGGCGAGGAAGGTGGAGACGTCTGTAAGGCGGATGCGGTCGTGCCCGGCACCAACCAGTGTCACCCGATCATTTTCAGCGATACGTACAGAGTATCGTTCCTGGGGAACCCGAATCTGCTGATCGAGAAGACGACGGCGTACGAGGTCGGTTTTGCGACCGAAGTTGCCGACAACTTCGCGCTCCAGGTGCTGGCCTTCTCGAAGGACCAGTTTGGCCTGGCCGGCATACGCAATGGTGGCGTAGATTCCTCGGGCACCCCGATCTTCGACGTGGGGACGACCTACGGATCGGCGACATACAACTACTCGGTCGTCATCAACCAGGACTTCCAGACGGTGCGTGGGTTTGAGGTGTCGTTGCGCCGCCGGTTGTTTGACTACTGGGGTTTCAACCTCAACTACTCCTTCTCGCAGTCGACGACCAACGCGGCCGCGCCGGACCAACAGTTCCAACGCGAGCGGGAAGAGGGAGATCCGGTCAACTTCCAGGAGATCACATCCGAGATCGACCAGCCACATGTGTTCAACGCGTCGGTCTTCTTCCGGGTGGGGAACGAGGAGCCCTTCGGTAACTCGCTGCTGAACTCCATCGTGCGGAACTCGAACGTCACGTTCACAGTGCGCGCGTCGAGCGGGCTGCCGTTCACCCCGACACTCGACTTCTCGGGCTTCGGCGACAACCAACTCGAGCAGAACAGCGGGCGGGGGCCGAGCCGGTTCCAGGTAGATCTGCTGGCCGGCAAGGACTTCAACATCTCGAATCTGCGCTACGGCGCGTTCGTCAGGGTTGTGAACCTCCTGGATACGAAGAACTGCAACCAGGTCTTCACGACGACGGGCCGCTGTGACGCGGGCGCGATAGATCAGAGCCGGCGGCGCCAAGGGAACCCGGTGGGTGAGAACTCGCCCTCGACCCTGTTCGACCGGCCGCAGTTCTTTGGGACGCGGCGCACGATCAACGCGGGCATCCGCGTGAACTTCTAATTCGGTTGTCGAGCCCCGGGCGGTCGCGCAGCAATCGCGACCGGTTCGGGGCTCGGGGCCGATACGGACGACAACAGGAGACGTCATGAAGAGTCGATTTGGTACGCTAGCGGTGCGTGGGGTCGTGGCTTCGGCCGCGATTGCCTTGCTCGCGGCGTCACCCGCCCCCGCCCAGCAGCGCGGCGATATGGTGGGTGATGCAATTATCGATGCGGCCGGCGCGAGAGGTCTGCAAGACCACAACGCGTCTGCTGCGCGGAGAGCGATGGGGTTCCAGCTCTTCGCGTCGCGCGACGCGGCCGGTGCCGGCGCACATCTGCCGGGCAACATGGCCTACGCCATGGACAATTACTCGCCGTGTGACGCCCCGTTCACGGGGTTCTGCGAATGGGAACTGCATCCCTCGCGCAACCCGGCAGCTACCACATTCCAGTTCTTCGAGGTACTGTGGTTTGCCGGGGCGCCGCCCAGC
>JAZDCY010000017.1:0-9609 GCA_036679645.1 Gemmatimonadota bacterium
CCGGTGCCTTCTGCGATCCGATCCACAAGAAGGTCCTGTAGGACGGGCGGCGACCAGGGACTCTTTCTTCGGTCCTTTGTTCTGGAGCACGGTATCACCCGGGCGTCAGATGCTCGTCAGACGTCGCAGGCGCGCAACGAAGGTCTCCCGAACCCTGCGCCGTTGCGACTCGTTACGCTCGGTGACGCTACGCTCGTCGGCGCAGCCGGCGACGAGCCCATCCTCGGGCCCGGTAGACCGCTGGCGCTGCTGGTCTATCTCGCCACTTCCGTCAAGGGAACCGCCGTCGTCATCTGCTCTGGGCCGATCTCAAGCCCGCAGACGCAAGGAACGCGTTGCGACAGGGCATGCACTACTTGCTACAGCACATCGGCGACTAGATGATCCGCGCCATCCTGATGGATTCCCTGTGAAGCAAGACGCGGCGGGTGGGATATGCAGCACTGCATTCTCAATCGCCTACCTTGTGCCGCAATTGAGGCGAACCGTTGCGTGCGCCACGTCGACTGCCGGAGGACTCACGCCACCGCCCGAGTTAGTCTCAGCTCTGCGCAGGCTGGGTGTGTCGACGCGCTGCGGGAACGAGACGACTTAGTTATCTCGCAGCGCGCCGACAACACCGGCGTTAGCTCCGTTGCCCTCCAGCGGTCAGAGGCTGCTCCACGCGCGTATCCATCTCCACGGCCGAACGCCCGACCCCGCAAGAGCGAGGTGCTGACCTGATGCTACTCCCGGGCCGGCAAAGATCCCCAAGTCACAGCCTTCAAGCCCCAGTGGGTCGTACTCAAATGATCCAATGGCCACCAGGGCCGCAGCGTTTGCGGGCGTGCCCGGCAGTTGCGCCCTCGACATCGCCGCACGGGCCAAGGAGGTAGCGTTGCCTGTCGCCCGCCAGTCGCTCGGGTGTTGGGCTCCAGGCTCCACAAGGAACGGTGTGAGCCGACGTGTCGCGATATCCAAGAAGTAGATATCTGCGCCAACGTCGACCAAGATCGTAGTCCCATCAGGTGAGAACGCAGCTCCGGTCGCTCCAGTAATCAGTTGCTCGGCGGTCCCGTCTGGATCCATGAGTACGACCGCGGAACTCCAGGCCGTCAGGATCTTGTTGTTGACGGGATCCCAGTCGAGCGGAGTCTCGTACTGATTGTTGTTAGGGGAGAGCCGCCGCTGATTCTGGCCGTCGATGTCCATAATCCACACGCTAGTTGGATTGCAGCAGTCATTGGGGCGCTCGGCCCGCCTGAAGGCGATGAAGTTACCGTCGGGCGAGGCCACCGCGTGTTCGTCACGTGAGTTATTGAACGTCAAGCGGGTTTCCTGACCCGTCGTCAGGTTGTACTCATAGATCTCCCAGAATGGACACGGACCACAGCCGGCCCCGGTCGTGGCAGGAAATCTCGGGTTGCGCCCGTAGTAAATCCTCGTCCCGTCCCCGCCCCAAGACGGATCGACTTCCGTGTTCGCATTGTTGTTCATTGGTTGAGCGTCCGACCCGTCCGCATTCATAATGAAGATCTTTCTCGGAACGCCCGGCGTCTTGTTGGACGTAAACATGATCCTCGACCCGTCAGGACTCCAGCGACCTCCGCCATCTTCGAAGATACCGTTCGGATCGTGAGAGACTCGGCTCAGGTTGGTACGAACCGTTCCGTCGAGGCTGATCGCCCACGTATCGAAGGAGCCGTCCACACTCGACGAGAAGAGAATCTCACCAGGATCGCCGAATCCTTCCTCGATGCGAAACTTGATCGGCAGCGTCCGACCATCCTTCAGCGCGATATACTGACCAGTGTCCACATTCTTCAAGTCCTTCCCGCTGGATACCACATCGACGTCAGCGTGACCGAATTCAGTCGGGCCCGCCATCACGAGGAGCCTATAGTCTCTAGCTGGATCCAGAATCGATTCATCCGTGTGCCAGTTCACGATATAGTGCTCAGACTCGACATCGACCCTTAGCGTTTCGGAACCAGATCCGGTCTCGGAGGTGAATTCGGCGACCGGCGCGCCGACGCATGCGGTGCCATCCCATTCACACACGATCACTCGAAGCAACGGCAGGAAAGCTGGGTCAAACGTACCATTGACAACCGGCTCCGGCACAAGCGGTGGCAAGAAGTAAAACCCTTCCGCGCCCTCGTGCGCCCCGTCCGAAATGGACGCGTACGGCCCGCTGGGTGGTGCGCCTGGTCCGGGGACATCAACACATGCGGCGAACAGCGACGAGAGAATCAGGCTGACTCGGGTGAGGCGACGCATGACTCGGCTCCTTGAGTGGGGAGGGCCCCGGCCACCCCTGCGGCTTGCACCGACTCGACCGGACCGTACCTTCAGCGGTGCTATCCACCTGAAGGCCCGCCCGGGCGAGCGGTGACCGGGGAACTCGTTTCTCAGCGTTCTCTGGGAGTGACGGTATGAAGTCGGCGTCAAACGATCGTCAGACGGTGCAGGCACATCACGAAAATCCACCGAACGCGAGCGCGTTTCGTCTCGTCACGCTGGGCGACGCCAGCCTGTTGCCCGTCGGTGACGCGCCGGCGGCCGGCCCACTGCTCGGACCGGGCAAGCCGCTCGCGCTGCTTGTATATCTAGACGCCGCCTCGGGCCGGACGGCGAGCCGCGAGCACCTGGTCGATCTTCTCTGGGCCGACCTCGAACCCGACGCGGCCAAACACGCCCTCCGCCAGACCGTGTGGTATCTCCGGCAACGCCTCGGTGCCGAGTCCCTCGTCACAAGAAATGGAGATCTCCTGCTCCGGGCAGCGCTGTCATCGGACGTCACCGAGTTCCTTTCCGCCATCGACGCGTCGAACCTCGAACACGCAATGGAGTTGTACGCCGGAGACTTCCTACCAGAGTTCCGTATACCTGGCGGCCTAGAGTTCGAGCACTGGGCGGATCTGGAGCGCCAGCGCTTGCGACGTGTCTTCGTCCGGGCGGGCGAGGTACTGGTCCGACGTCAGCTTTCCTCGGGGCAGCATGCCGGCGCTCGCGAGCTTGCACGACGCGTCCGGGACGCCGACTCACTGGGTGAGAGCGGCTGGCGGCTGCTGCTGGAGTCCACTCTTGCCGCCGGTGACATGATCGGCGCCGCCGCAGAGGCCGACCGGCTCCAAGAGTTGCTTCGTTCCGAGGACCGGGTGCCGGAACCAGCCACGCGCGTTCTCTTGCGAAGAGCGCGAGAGGAAGGCGACGAAACGGGCGGCACCAACGGAGCGCACACCCTCGTGGCCGAGCTGATTGGGCGCGAACGCGACTTCGCCACGGTCATCGAGGCCTGGGCAGCGGTCAAAGCCGGCGCCTCACGCCACATCCACGTGACCGCACCCGCCGGGTTGGGAAAGACACGCCTGCTGAAAGATGTCTACGCACGATTGCGGGCCGGCGGGTCGCGCGTCGTCTCGCTCCGTGCAAACCCCGGGGAACGACAGATCCCGTTCGCGTTCGCCGGCGACCTGGCGGGCAAGCTTGGCACAATGCGAGGCGCGAGTGGAGTCTCTCCGGCGGCGGCCGGTGTACTCGTCGCCCTCAACCCGTCGCTTTCGTCCTACTTCGCCGCCGGCACTGACCGGGCCCGCGGCCCGGAAGCACTGCGGCACCGAACCCTCGCGCTGGCGGAGTTGATCGCAGCGGTCGCCGACGAGGCTGCTGTTGCCATCCTGATCGACGACACCCACTGGCTGGATGCAGCATCTCGACAGGTTCTCACCGGCTTGGTTGGGAGATCAGCCGAAGCGCCCGTGTTGATCGTGACCGCGGGGAGGCCCCAGGCCGAGGCCCCACCGCATGCGGCGGACACCGAACGGCTCAGCCTCGATCCTCTCGCAGTCGAGCAAGTGAACGCACTGCTCGTGAGCCTCGGCAGCCTCCCAGCCGAACCGTGGGTTGTACAAATCGCCGAGCGCCTGCACCGCGCTACGAGCGGATCGCCACTACTCGTGCTCGAGACGCTGCAGCTTGCCGTCGAGCGAGAGTCCCTCCGGCTGCAGGACTCAGCGTGGACATGCCTCAACCCGGAAGCCTTATCTGAGCAGCTCCAGGCGGGGAGCGCCCTACGACACCGGATAGAGAATCTCGACCGGGAGCAGAGTTGGCCCCTGCTACTGCTGGCCGTCGCCGGCGCGCCGGTGCAGCACGACCTGCTGCGTCGCATCGCCGGTAGTAATCCCGACACGGCGGAGTCCGGGCTCCAGGCGCTGGAGCACGCCGGCATGGCACGCCGAGCTGGAAGCCACTGGGAGACCGCTCATGACGAGATCGCGGACGCCGTGGTGGAGTTTGCCTCGGCTGACGCGCTGCGGGCGGCCCACGCCACCCTCGGCACAGGGCTGCTCGAGGCGGTTGACGGTGACCTACACAGGCTGGCACGCGCAGCGGGGCACCTTGCACAGGGTGAAGAGACATCACTCGTGCAAACGGTGTTTCGCGAGTTCGTCGTGAGCCAGCGACGGCGGGGCGACCGACGTACGCTACGGACGCTGGCAAACGAGTTACTCGGCGATGCAACAACGACCACGCGCTGTCGCGCGCTCGTCCGCGGTCTTCCGGCGTACGTCCGGTTTGGCCTCACGTCCGCCCGTCGCGTGCTTGCCGCCGCCGGGCTGATCGCGCTGATCGGGACGGGCGCAGCATTCATGCTCCTCCGCACACCGCTCCCGGCAGATGGCTCGTTGATCGCCATGGTTCCGGGAGAGGCGGGCGCAATGGAAGTCTACGCGGTGCCGTTGCGCCGCTCGGACTGGTCGAGCGCGCCGATCGACATCCAACGCGACGGGGTGCATCTCCCGGTGCGTCTCACGATGTCGAACGCAGAAGGACTACCCGCTGTGTCCCCGGACGGCACGCGCTGGGTGTTTGCACGAAGCACCGCCGACTCCGGAGGCATCGACCTTTTTCTGGTGGATGCCTCGGGCGACGAGCGCAGGCTGACATATACACCGGGCGATGACCGGGAACCGTCCTGGTCACCCGACGGGCGAATGATCGTGTTCTCCACGGCGCAATGGAATGAAATGAGCTGGTACGATCTTGCCATCATCGATATCGAAACCGGCGAGGTCACCCCGCTCAAACGCGACCAGTGGAGCTACGCCGACCCCAGCTGGAGCCCCGACGGAACCAGGATCGCCTTTCACCGGGCTAACCGGGAGACGGGCGAAATTCAAGCGTGCTGGACCGTTCCAAGCGGGAAGATCGAGCGTTGTCTCCAGCCCCCCGCAGCGTCCATTATTGGATGGCAGGATGGCGAGACATTGGTGGTGTATAGCGGGGATCGTGACTCGGCACAGATTTCCCTGGTAGCCATCGACGCCGGCACTCGAACTTCGCTGCTTGCGCTGTCCAGGGGACGCAGGGCCAATGCTCTCGAGGGCGGTTGGCTGGCAGCACAGTGGCCTGATCCAGACGGGAGCGAGTCGGACACCTACCTCGCACCAATCGATCGTCCGGATCTCCGGCGGCCAATCCGATTCCGATCTCAACCCGTTGCCAGCATTCAGCTCGCCTGGAGTCCTGCCTGGCCCGTCGGATCCTACGTTGACCGGATCGTCCTTCTCCGTCCCGAGTCGGTCCCGTTGAACGCGCCCTACCGCCTGCAGTCCATCGGGATTACCGCCGCCGGCTATACCGTCGTGCCAAGAGTCCTCACGTGGCAGGTGTCAGACACTTCGATCGCAACGATCGACACCTCGGGCACGCTCCTTCCGCGCCGCGCCGGTGTCGTCACCGTCTCCGCGTCCGACGGAGGATGGAGAGACGGCAGCACTGTGATCCGGGTTGGCGGCGCGAGCGTCAGTACTGTCTTCGCCGAGAACTGGGAGCGACTGGACCTCGAAGCGTGGGGTCCATTCGGAGTGCCCGAGCCCGAGATGGCAGTCGGGCCAAGGAACGTGCCGGCGTTCTCGGCCCGGGGCAACGGAGGGCACCTCAGCGGAGCCTACTCCCGCATCACGTTCTCGGCAACGCGAGGTCTTGGCATGGACATCTTGATCTCGACACCGATCACGGTGATCCAATGGCAAGAGATTCACGTGTTCCTCACAAACGCCATGGCGGATGCAGATCTTGTCCTGTGGGATCACAGAGAGGGCCTCCCCCCTGGACATGATGAAACCTTGGGTGAGAGCTGCGGTGTGCGCTACCCACCTGCTGGCCGGCTCGATGGCGTCGGAGCTGCCGTCATTCGAGGGACGGTGGTGGCGAGTGTCCCTTCAGATCTTGGGTCGGGGGCCTGGTTTCGCCTGAGAATCCAGCTCTTCCCCGACGGTTCCTGCGGAGTCGCGCTGAACGGCGACCCCGTCATCATAACACACGAACGTGTCTCCACCGACGGCCGCTTCCGCGTTTTCCTCGCGGCCTCGTCAGTCGAAACGCTCATCCTCCACGGCCCGCTCGAGGTGTGGGAGGGCGTGCGCGACGATATCGACTGGCGGGTGCTGGACCCGCGCTACGTGGAGGCGGCGCGTTCGGGTTCATGACCGGTTGATCCGCGGCTGAAGCCGCGGCGGGTAACGCCCTTCTTGCTGAAGCACTTCTTGCGATGGAGGATGCAGCGGGCGCGTAGACTCAACTCCCCATCTAATGGGATGCTCGTAGCAAAGTATCCATATGGCTACTTTATCGCACATGCTTCCTCGACCCCGGTCAAGCGACCTCAGGGCGGGGCTCAGAGCTACGGAACATGGGCGGATGGCATCCTGACGAGCACGCGACGCACACAGTGAGCGGTGGTGCGACACACTGCTGCCGGCAGTTGGATCTATGTCGACTCCACGGCGGCACCGCGACCGTTTCAGTCCCTGAGCAACGTCACCAACTTCCCCACGGTCTCGCGTAATACAGCCGCCGGCATGCGACAGATGAACGTCGTGCCGCGGGCGCGCCAGTCCAGCGACTTCACCTGATCCGCTAGAATCGCCCCACCGATCGCGAGTCGGTCCGGGATTCGCACCTCGAACGGATACCCCTTCACCCGGCTGGTGATAGGGCACAAGAGCGCGAGCCCTACCCGCCGGTTGTATTCGACGGGTGAAACGACCAGCGCCGGTCGGCGCCCTGCCTGCTCGTGACCGGACTGCGGAGCGAGCGTAATCCACACGGCGTCGCCCCGCCGCGGCGCCGTGGTGCGGCCGGTTACCACACCTCTCGCCCGACCGCCGGCCCGGTCTCTACCGCAGCGTGCTTGTTGCGTCGCGTCACGCGCCGCAGGAGCTGGCGCAACGTATACCGGCGCCCGGTCACGGGAGTGAGGACGAGCCTTCCATTGGCCACTGTTAGTTCTACGGTGGCGCCATCTTCGATCCCCAGCTCGGCCGCAAAAGATTTCGGGATGCGAAGCGCAAGACTATTGCCCCATTTGCGGATCGTCGTTTCCACCGTCCACCTCGCCGCGTTGGTATCTACAATGAAGATACCGCTCCCTAGGTGGGGTGCAAGCCGGCGGACCGTACGTTCCGGGCGCTGTGTAGCGTGGTCGAGGTTCACGACGGCAAGCTAGAGCGTCGGTGCTGTGACTACGATACCGGTTTGGCGCATGAGGGGAGCAAACCCACGCAGGTTGATCCGCGGCGGGGGTGGGCTGAAATCAGTTCCGCCGCTTGCGTGCGGCGCCCTTGCGCGTGGCGATCAGTCCCTCGATATCCGGGATCTGGGCAAGGTCCTTCGGTCGTCCCGCCGCACGCTTGGCAGACAGGAGGGCCGGGAGATCGAGCACTCGGAACCTCACGCCACCAGCCTCTATCGCAACGGAGTGTGCCAGGACGTCCGCAAACTCTCCCACGCCTGCCACCGAATCCATCACGTCCAGGTCACCGAGCCTCGTGGTCAGGGTCAGTACGTGTGACGTCTCGAGCGCGCGGGCGTCGAGCACAAACGGCAGGCCGCGCTCCACGCCGCGAAGATATGCGTCCCACCCGGTCAGAAGCGCTGCCAGGCGTTCCCGGTTGGCGGGAGCGGGATCGTAGCAGATGTCGAGATCGAAGGTGGCGCGAGCCGAACCGTGGAGGTTCGCGGCAACACCGCCGATCACCACAAACCGTACCCTCGCGGAAACGAGACCGTCGAGTTGGCTCTGGAACAGCACTACTCGACGATTCGCATCGAGCGAAAGAACGCCACCGCCTCCTCCAACCGCTGCAACCGCTGAGCCGGCGTGAGCTTCAGCGATTCCTCCAACAAGCTGATATCGACTCCGTACCACCTGGCCAACGCCAGTCCCCTGCGGCGGCGTTTGGGCGGCCGACCGCGCCGCTTCTCGACGTAGAAGGTCCGCGAGAGCGACAGCCGCACCGAGCAATCCGACAGGAACCGCTCGAGGTCCACCACCACCTTCCCCATCCCATTCGGCCCTTCGTGCTCCCATGTCCCCGTCGCCGGCCACGCCGCTATCGCGTCTGCTGCCAGCGGGAAGCCGCGTACCAGCGGGATCCGGAACGCGTCCTTGAGCAACTTGGCAAAGGCGAGGCGGCGTGCCAGGTCGAACGAGTACTTCTCGCGCACACCCAGCACGCGGAGCGCGTTCTGCACCCACCGCTTCTCGGCTCCGACAGCGACGGCACACTGGCCAAGGGTCATGGGGTAAATCTATATAGTTAGTATATCTATTTACAAGCCTCTCGCCTCCTCCGCGCGCTTCATCGCTCCGTGGAGACAGATCCCGCCACCGAGCCGGCACCGCCGCCACTCTACGCGGAAGCCGCGCTCGTGCAGTCGATCTTCGTAAGCCCGGGCGCCTAGCCAGCGCTCGAGTGACGCCGCGATGTACCCGTAGGCGTCCGGCTCACGGTGCCACCACCAACCGTACGCACGACCGGCAATCCGCAGGTATCGCTCGAACGCTGCGCGCCACACACGCACGCCGGGCCGGAAGAAATCGAGCGTGAAGAGCCACCCACCCGGTTTGAGCACGCGGTGGATCTCCGCCAGCGCTTCCTCGAGAACCGGGACGTTCCGCATGCCGTATCCAACCGTCACGAGATCGATGGACGAACCGGCTACGGGAAGTGACATCATGTCGCCGTTGATCAAGGCGGGACGCCGATCGCGGGCAGCGAACCGGCACGCAGCGAGGCTAAGCATCTCGCGTGAGGCATCCAACCCGAGAGCGAGTGCGCCGTCCGGCATAGCATCATCGCGATCTCGCGCGCAGCCGGCCACCAGGTCCCCCGTCCCGCATGCGAGATCCAGCGCCCTGCCACCACGCGGCATCGCGGTGCGCGCCCGCCGCACGAGCGCCCGTTTCCAGGCAGCGTCCATCCCGAACGAGAACCAGCGGGTGAACCGGTCGTAGCGTGGGGCGATCGTGTCGAACAACGTCGTGACGTAACGTTGCTTGATCGACGGATTCTTGAGGTGCTCGACCTGGTCGAGCCGGTGGAGAGGATCAGGCATGCGTCAGAATATTACGCCATTCATGGCGAGCCGCGCAGCGCCGAGCGCGGCCATTCAGGCCGCGAATCGCGGCGGGTGGGTAGCAAGCGCAGCAGCGCCGAGCGCGGCCGTTCAGGCCGCGAATCGCGGCGGGTGGGAGGTTTGAGGTTCTCGGAGTTCCGCAAGATGCTTGGAGTGCTATTCGCTCGACGCTGGCTGGAGCTTCGAGTGTCCTACTACTCC
>JAZDCY010000018.1:0-37515 GCA_036679645.1 Gemmatimonadota bacterium
GTCGCGCGACCAAACCCCGGGCGTGAGCCCGGGGTTAAGGGCGATGAGAGGGGGCGATGAGAGACGATGCTTAGTCACGCGACCAAACCCCGGGGCGTGAGCCCGGGGTGAAGGGCGATGAAAGGGCGATGAAGTTTCAGAGCGAGCGATTGCGAGCGCTGCCGGCATATGCCGCCGCTGGTATTGCGGCGCGCAAGCGCGAGCTGACGGCTGCTGGCCGCGACGTGATCGACGTCAGTATCGGTGATACCGATCATGCGCCACCTGCTGTCGCGGTCGATGCGCTGCTGGAGGCCTTGCGCGACCCGACGATGAGTCGCTATCCGCATCAAGTGGGGCTCGTCGCGTTTCGGGAAGCGGTGGCTCGTTATATGGATCGGCGGTTTGGTGTGCTGATCGACCCCATGACCGAAGTGCTGCCGCTGGTAGGGTCCAAAGAGGGCCTCGCACATCTGGCCCTCGCGGTGCTCGATCCGGGTGACGTGTGCGTGGTTCCGGAGCCGGGCTACCCCGCGTACCTGGGTGGGGCGCGCCTGGCGAACGCGGATCCCGAGATCGTGCCGTTGCGACGCGACCGAGACTTCCTGGTGGAGTTGGGCGAGATCCCGTCCAGGCGCCGCTCGCGCGCGGGCCTCGTGTATCTCAACTATCCCAACAACCCGACAGGCGCGATCGCACCTGTCGAGTACCTCACGCGCACACTCGAATGTTGTCGCGAAAACCAGATCGTGCTCGCCTACGACAACCCGTACTGCGAGATCACGTTCGATGGCTATCGCGCACCGAGCATTCTCGAGCTGGAGGGTGCGCGCGATCTAACGATCGAATTCCATTCGCTGTCTAAGAGTGCGGGGATGACCGGCTGGCGTGTGGGTTGGGCGGTCGGGAGCTCCACGCTGATCGCGGCGCTTGCCAAGACGAAGAGCTGGATCGACACAGGGGTGTTTCTGGGTGTGCAGCAGGCGGCGGCAGCCGTGCTCGATGCCAGCGACGACGTGTTCCCGCCGGTGCGGGAGCGTTATGCGCGCAGGCGCGACGCCTTGGTGTCGGCCTTCGAGGAAGCCGGAATGGAGGTGGACGCGCCGCGTGCGGGGATGTATTTGTGGATCTCCCTTCCCGACGGGGTGTCTGACACGGAGTTCACCGCGCGCGCGCTCGAAGAAGAGTCGTTGGCCGTACTTCCCGGATCCGCGTTGGGGCCCGGTGGTGCTGGGTACGTCCGGCTAGCGCTAGCGGTGGAGGAAGAACGGTTACGTGAGGTGTCGCGACGTGTCGTACGAACCCTCGATTCCATGAGCGTGCGGCGGTGAAACCGCGCCTCCGCTTCGCGTTCCCCCCGGGCGAGCGTGCGCACCCCGCGTGGGCGGTGGTGAGCGGTCTTCTCCACGTCGTGGTGATCGTACTGCTGGTCGTCTATTCTGGTCCGACCTTCGGGCGGGTGACGGTGACGTTCGTCGCGATCGGCGGCGGAGCGGAGGTGCGCGAGATCGAGCTGCCCCCGGTGGGTGGAAGGGTGGTGGCGCGGGCTGGCGGACGGGCGGACGGAGACCTGGCACCACGAGAGGTGGCGCTCGTCCCGCCCACCGAAACACCGTCTGCCCTTCCGCCGGTTCGGCCCGACGAGGCGATGCCGCGTGAGGGTCCGCCCGGCGAGGAGCCACCCGGAGCCGAAGAACCGGTCACCGCGGGACGCCTGGGCTTTGGGCCGGGCCGTCGTATCCTCGGGCCGCGTCTTGGAGACGGACGGTTATGGGTTCGCCCGCGTGACGCGATTCTCGCAGCCATCGCCGAGGCGCTGGGCGAGGGTCCCTTCGATGCGGAGACCCATTTCGAGCGCCTCGACAGCGCGATCGCCGCGCGCATTCTCGCCTTTGTCGACACGCTGGCCCGCGACTCGCTCGAAGCTCCCAAGCCGCCCAGCTGGACGACCGAGATTGCCGGCCAGACGTGGGGCGTCGACGGGAGCTGGATATACCTCGGCGGGCTCAAGCTCCCCACCATGATTCTCGCCCTGCTCCCGCTGCCTCAGGGCAACTACGAACAGGCCCAGCAGGCCGCCGAGCTGGCCCGCATTCGGCAGGACATCATGCGTGCAGCCCAGCGAGCACAGGACATGGCGCAGTTCAAGCGGTATGTCGCAGAGACGCGGCGCCGTCGAGAAGGGGAGCGTGAGCGCGACCGCAACCGGGGCATCGTCCCAAAGGATTCGGTGAAGACGTAGAGCGGTGCGCGGTTGGCGGTACTGCTTGGCTCACCGCGCGCCGTCACTCATTCTCGCGAGGCTCTCGTCTCTTCCCACCACTGCTAACAGCACGTTCACCGGCTCCGAGACCGTCGTACCGGTTATCGCAATCCGGATGGGCTGCATGATCTTGCCGAGCCCCACCCCACGTGCCTCGGCGAGCGTGCGTAGCGCGCCGTCGAGCGTGTCCGCGTTCCAATCGGCGTCGGGAATGGTCTCGAGTTTTTCTCGTGCGGCCTCGAGCGCCGCGCGAAAACCGTCGGGATCCTTCGCAACGTACTTCTGCGTTTTGGGGTCGTCCCGCACGATGCGTGAGCGGTCGGTGCGCACTCCAATCATCCATGCCATGTCGTGCGCCGTACGTGCCCGCTCGCGAACGATCGCCAGTAGTTGGTGCAACCGCGGCGTGCTGAACGCTGCACGATCGATCCGTGCCTCAGCCAGCGCCGGTTCCACAATCGGAACTAGGTCCTCCGGCGATGTCCGACTAAGGTACTGACCGTTCATCCACTCCAGCTTCGTCGTGTCGAAGATCGCTTTGGTCTTCTGAATGCGCTCGAGCGAGAAGGCGTCGACCAGTTCCTGCATCTCGAAGAACAACTCCCGTTCGTCACCCGGATTCCAGCCGAGCAGTACCAGGAAGTTGCGCAGGGCACCGGGCAGGATTCCCAATTCGCGGTAGTCGCCCACCGCGGTGGCTCCGTGCCGCTTGGAGAGCTTCTTCCCGTCCGTCCCGTGAAGCATTGGCAGGTGAACGAAGATCGGCGTATCGGCACCCAGTGCGCGATAGACCGCGATCTGCTTGGGCGTGTTCGAGACGTGATCCTCGCCGCGGAGTACGTGGGTGATGCGCATCTCGATGTCATCTGCGACCACGACGAAATTGTATGTTGGTGTCTTGTCCGAGCGCAGGATTACCCAATCCTTGATGTCGGCTCCCTTGAATGACACCGGCCCGTAGACGACGTCGTCCCACACGATCTCGTCCTGCGGCATCTTGAACCGCACCGCGCCGTCGTCTTCGTAGGCGTGCCCGTCGGCGAGCAACCGATTTGCCAGCACCTGATGCCGCGCGAGACCCGCACCCTGAAACACGACCTCTTCATCCCAGTCGAGGCCGAGCCATGTCAGTCCGTCCAGGATGATCTGGGTGTGCTCGTCGGACGATCGTTCGCGATCGGTGTCCTCGATGCGCAACAGGCAGGCCCCACCGTTCTTTCGTGCGAAGAGCCAGTTGAACAGCGCGGTGCGTGCTCCACCGACGTGGAGGTAGCCTGTTGGGGATGGTGCGAAACGCACACGTGGCGCGGACGTCACGGGCACTCCACCGTCTCGCCGCGCGCTTCGAGATCCGCCGGCTGGTTATTCATGCACCTAATCTAATGATGCGGTAACCGATCCCGTCTGCCGACGCGTGCCCGCGCCTGCTCGCAATATGCCGGCAGGGAGGCTAGCGTCACCGTCCCCGCCCTCCACCAGACCGTCCTTGCGTCTGTTCCCGCTCCAGGTCCAGTTCGACGATGTTCGTGTTATTCCGTTCGTCGTCCAGCAGGTGTCGAAGCGTTGCCGACGTCGTTGTGGTCCTTGTCGTCGTTGCCCGAGGACGACACCGCACTTCGAAGAATGGGGTCTGAACATGGAGCAAACGACTCCCTTTTTTTCGCCCATGTTGCGCACCTGCAACTCTTGCTTCCGCGGGGATTCGGTCGCTAGTTGGGGCGGGAATACCACCGCGTGGGCGTGGTGTGTGTACGGGAACGCCTTGACGCGACAATCAGGCCACAACAGGAGCCAGCGAGATGACGAACATCAAAGCCCGCGCTGCGTCCATGACCATCCCCGTCGCCGCGATCTTCTGTGCCGTCGCGATCGCCGCCGCTGCCGGCGCGATGGTTCCCACGGCCGCGACGGCCCAGGAGCCGATAAGGTTCGCTGAGCCGGACCCCAATCGGTTCCCACCCAACACGCTGGTGGCGCGCTACCAGATCGATCCCGCGGTGCTGGAGAGCGTGACGAACACCGCCGAGCTCGTGGCGGCATTGAGAGAGCACCTCATGGTCGAGGCCAGCATGCCGCTGGATGAGCCGCTGAATGTGTCCCTGGTCTCAAACGTCCACGGTCACGCCAGCGGCCTCTACAATCTCCAGAGCCGCCGGTTGGGCTTCGCCCTCGTGGCGGGTACGGCCGTGTCGTCACATCTCGCATCGGTGGTCCGCGCCTCTCAAGAGGCTAAGACTTTCTCGGATTGGGATGAGGAGGAGGCGTGGGCCTGGCTCCTGCAGGGTCTGGAAGATGCCCTGGCGAAGCCCAGCTCCATGGTGGTGCAAGCGAGCGGCCCGCGCGCACGAGACGACGCGGGGCACGTGTCCCTTCGCATCGCCGCCGTTCACTCGGTGCAGTACGGGGACGAGGCATGGGAGTTGGCAGAGAGCTTCGAGCGCGACTACATCGAGCTAAGCCCGCGTCCGAGCTTCGGCTCCTCGAGTCTGGCCGGCTGGGAGCCGCCGGAGGGCTTCACCTACGACACACAGCTGCTGTACCTGGAGCTAGAGCCTGCCGGGGAGACCGAGCGGGCCGCCGCCGGGCCGGCCGGCGTCGAAGCTGAGCTGACCGCGATCGAGCTTTCGCCCGATGCGCTGGACCGCTTCGCGGGCAACTACGAGATGCGGCCCGGCGTCATCCTCGAGGTCTGGCGCGAGGGCAACGTGCTGATGGCCGCGCCCCGGGACCAGAAGACCGACCTGGTCACCCTGACCCCCTTCTCGGAAACGGGATTCTGGGCCGACGCAAGGGGCGAGCGCATGACCTTCACGTTCAACCTGGACGGCGACGGCGCGGTAAATAGCATGACCATGGATCAGGCCGGATCCAGCACGACGCTGCCGCTGGTTCCTTGACCGGGGTCGTGCCTGATCAGTTGCGGCCGCGTCCTCCACTCCCGCCACCCCGACCGCCGGTCTGCTCTCGCTCTAGATCCAGCTCGACGATGTTCGTGTGGTCCCGTTCGTCGCCCAACAGGTAACGCGCGAAGTACTCCGCCCGCAGCCAGAACCAGTACTCCCCGCTGTGGCCCCGATAACCGTGCCGCTGGCTCGGGAAGACGAAGAAATCGAAACGTTTGTTCGCGTTGATCAGCGCTTCGGCCATGCGGTATGTGTTCGCGTGGTGCACGTTGTTGTCGATCCCACCGGTGGTGAGCAGCAGGTGTCCCTTCAGGTTCGCTGCGAGAGCGGAATTGCGCTCGATGCTGTACTCGAACGTGATCGTGTCGCCGTGCTCGATTTCCCTGATGCCGTTGTGCTTTTCCGACCAGTTCGCGTTGTACACGTCGTTGTCGTGATTGCCCGATGACGACACCGCGACATCGAAGAAGTCCGGATAGACTAGCATCGCGGCGGTCGACATGAAACCGCCACCAGAGTGGCCGTAGATCCCCACCCGATCGATATCGATGTAGGAGTGCCGATTCGAGAGCTGCTCGATCGCCGTCTTCTTGTCGGCCAGTCCGTAGTCCCGCAGGTTTCCGTAGCCGTAGTTGTGATACCACTTGGACCGGGACGGGTGACCGCCGCGGTTCCCCACCGTGATCACGATGATCCCCAGCTGCGCGATGCCGACCTCGTGAGGTCGCGTGCTGAACGATTGCGACACCGCTTCCGTCTGCGGTCCCGGATAGACGTAGGCTACGACGGGGTACTGTCGCGTCGAGTCGAAGTCGAACGGCCGGTACATCACGCCCGACAGGTCGGTGACGCCGTCGGCGGCTTTCACGGTGTACGGAATGGGAAACTGGTACCCGGCTGCGAACAACGTCGAGAAATCGGCTTGCTCGAGGTCCATGATCTTCCGTCCGGTCGCACCGTCGTACAGCGCTGATGCGGGAGTGGTGTTCACCCGCGAGTAGTTGTCGACGAAGTAGCGGGTGCCCGGGCTCAGGCCGGGCCGGTTACTGAAACCGCCGTAGGAATTGCGCCTCACACCTGCAATCTGGTGATCGAAGTTCCCCGGGTTGAGTAGCGTGAGGCCGCTGCCGTCCAGGCCCACGCGGTAGTGATGCAGGTAGTAGGTGTCCTCGCCACGCTCCCGCCGGTTGCCCCCGAAATAGACGAGTCCGCGGCCCTCATCGATTCCGGTGATGCCCTCGACACGCCATGGGCCCTCGGTGAGCCGGCCCTGCAACGTACCGTCCGGGCCGTACCGGTAGAGGTGACCCCACCCGTCCCGCTCCGACCACCACAGCATGTCGCCGTTGGAGAGCAACTCCAGCGCTTGATGCTCGACGTAGGTGTTGAGCCGCTCCTCGATGAGCACGGTCACCTCGCCGGTCGCGGCATTGGCCCGGACGACGTCGATCTTGTGCTGGTCGCGACTGCGACGCCAGAAGTAGACGTCGTTGGAGTTGGGCGACAACCAGAGCGAGCGCCGCGGCTCGTCGCTGTCTGGATAGACGTGTTGTCTCAGGCTGAACGTGCCGATCCGTTGATCCTTGAAGCGATCGACCTGCACGGTGACCATGTTGCGCGCCTCGAGGTCGTAGACCAGCAGCTCGACTTGAGCCACGGTGGTATCGCCAGGCAGGTCGTAGGTATAGGTCTCGAGCTGCGGCCGCTTGTTGCCGACGGAGTGGATCACCCACAGCTCGCCGGACTGGCGCTGGTCTCGCCGCACGAGTGTGAAGCGCCGCGAGTCGCGGGACCACGAGATGTTGGCACGTTTGCGCCGGTCAGCGCTCTCCTCGCGCTCGTCGTCGGTGTCGCCGCGGTCGAACCCGCCGTAGCTGTAGCGAAACTCGCCATCGGTCGTGAGCTGCGTTTCTTCGACCTCGACCTTCCAGCCGGCACTGTCAGCGGCCGTGCTGTCTTTCCCACGACGTGCGTCGAGTACCTGCTGGTAGGCGTCGGCGTCCATCATGTAGAGATTGAACTGACGCGCGAAGATGATTGTCTGGCCGTCCGGGGAGACGCTGGCCCAGGACGGGTGGTTGTCGGGCTCTTCGAAATCCTCCAGCTCGCGCAGCGTCTGGGTGCGGATGTCGAACTCGAAGTGAAAGACCTGCTTGTTGGCCTTCTGGCGCCCCCGGCCCCGTTCCTGTCGCTCGTCCTGCTGTTGCTCTTGCTCTTCCTCCCCCTCGACCTCCTCTGGCTCCTCGTCCTGCGATGACTCGACCTCGAACTGGAGCGTGTTGCCGTCGACGAACTTGATGGCGCGGATTGGGAGATGCTGCCCATCCCAGGGATCTCTCGTGATACGAGTCAGCTCGGCGGCGATGCGGTCGTTATCGAAGATCTGCCGCTTGGTACCGGCTACCGGATCGACGACATAGAAGAACTTGCCGTCCGACGTTTCCCACTCGTACCAGAACCGCTCGGTACCCTCGATCCAGCGAGGGCTGACCCTCGTGCTGTGGACCAGATCCCTCATGCGGTAGGGAGCGAACCTGGCCGCGAGCTGAAAGTTGGCCGCCGTGACCGACGGATGGTCGGTCGTCGGATGCGCGGTTTGGGCGGCCACGGGGCCGGCCGCGGCCACCGTTGCGAGAATGCCAAGCCACAGGGTTCGAGTCGTCGTTCTCGGTGCCACGAGGTGCCTCCGGGATCGTTTCGGTATGTAATGGCTGATCGTACGGACAAACCGGCGCGAGAGGGTAGCGCCTCGCGACCGTCGAGCGCAACACCCTGTTTACGGAGCGGGGGGCGGTTTCGTTGCGAGCGAACCGGCGATACGGAGCGAGCCGATATTGGTGGGTTCGGACGGGTAGCCAGTAACGACGCAGCAGCGACGGGTGGGGGAGGCTCCCCCACCCGGCTATTGCGGCAGCCCAATATCGTACGAGTACGGTCTTCGCTACAGGCGAATCAGTATCGGCGCCTTCTCACTCAGCGATTTTCCGATAGCCGCTGCGAGCGCGTCTTCGAATCCAGTCGGTGAGTCGCGATCTACCTCGACCACGCCCGCGTGCCCGCCGGAGTCGCTATCAGCCGAGCCACTAGCCGCGCATGTGACGACGATCTCCATGGGTGCATAGATCCCAAGGGTCAGGAACTGAACGAGCTGATTGACGAAGCTCAGCTTTGTCTCGACTCGTGCAACTCCATTGGGACACTGGCTGGCGGTCTCAACGGTACTGGGGGGAACCAGGCCGTATATCCAGCCTGAGGCGAAGCCTTTCCGAATGACGGTCGAGGACGGGGTAGCCCCCGTCTCGATCGTGGCGTGGTAGCACGCCGAGGTCAGGATGAGTGCGGCACCTAAGGACAGTAGTCGAAGGCGAGGCATCAGTCGCTCCCAGTAAAGTGTCAACAGCGGAGTCTAATGGCCGAACGTGCACAATCCTACATCGTGGAACGGCGAACCGCGAGCCCGGGCGAAGAAGCACTCACCGCAGAGTGCGCGGAGCACGCAGAGGTAACAGTGGGGTCAATCAGGACCATCTCCGCGATCTCTGCGGTGCAACATCCGACCTTGGGGCTCCGGCTGGCAGCGTCCCCAAGATGTGGCTCGCGTCCGCCGGTGGCCAATTTGACGGTCTTCCGGCCAGGCACATGTTTGTTGGCGGTTGACGCACAGCGACACAGGAGGGAGAGGACGCTCATGACACGTTCGACGGTCGCGGCGGTGCTGGTATGTATCATGATCGGCGCCGAGGCCGGTGCCCAGACCAAGGCCCTGATTGGCGGAACGGTCATCGACGGAACCGGCGGTCCGCCGATCGAACGGGCCGTCGTCTTGATCGACGGGGATCGTTTGACATGCGTCGGCAGCGTGGCGGCATGTCCCATCCCGGCCGGGGCGGAACGCATCGACGTGTCTGGTCGGTTCGTCACACCGGGGCTCGTCGACGCTCACGTGCACTTCAGCCAAACGGGGTGGCTCGACGGACGGCCCGACGGCATCTCCGCGCCAAATCTGTACCCATACGAACAGACCGCTAGGGCCGCTCGGGCCAACCCGCAACGTTGGTTCCGGTCGTACCTGTGCTCCGGCATCACGGCGGTGTTCGACGTCGGCGGACATCCGTGGACCACGGCGTTGCCGGCACAAGCCGAAAACGACCCCGCCGCTCCGCACGTACGGGCCGCCGGTCCGTTGGTCACGCATGCGTCCGTTCCGGCTCTCAACCTCGACGACGAGATCTACACATTTCTTCCGATGTCGACCTCGGAAGAGGTGCAGCGCAGCGTCGCTGCCCTGGTCGCGATGGGATCTACGGCGGCAAAAGTGTGGTACCTGGCACCGCGACCGGCGCAGCGCGAACAGCTCGACGCTCGCGTGATGGAGATCGGCGCGGCGGCGCGCGCTGCGGGGCTCGACTTGATCGTCCACGCCACGAGTCTGCGCGAGGCGAAGGTCGCGCTGCGAGCGGGGGCGAAGCTCCTCGTACACAGCGTGCAGGACACGCTGGTAGACGGCGAGTTTCTGGAGCTGATGGCGGCTAATGACGCCTTCTACGCACCGACGCTGGTGGTGGGCGGAAACTGGAGTCGCGCCGTATCGTCGGTCGTCTTGAACGCCCCGCTGAGCATCGACGATCCAAACGGATGCGTGGACCCCAATACGGTTGAAAAAATCGAGGCGACTGAAGCGCTGCAATCATATCTCCCTGCGCGGATGCGGTCGCCGGAGGTCGTGTATCAACGCATGGAGCGAAGCGGCGAGCGGGTCTGGGTCATGTCCGAAAACCTGCGTCGCGTCCACGGTGCGGGACTGACGGTTGCGGCGGCGACCGATGCCGGCAATCCGATGACGCTGCACGGACCGTCGATCTACAACGAGCTGGAGGCCATGCAGAGGACAGGACTCTCCCCTGGCGACGTCATCGTTGCTGCGACGCATAACGGTGCGGAAGCGATGGGACGATGGGAAGATTTCGGAACGTTGGAGGCGGGTAAGATCGCCGATCTCATCGTGCTGACGGAGACCCGCTCGAGGATGTCAGGACCTTTCGCAGTCTCGTACAAGTCATGCGTGCTGGGGTCCTCCGGAGCCAGGAATCGCTGCGATACAGGCAAGCAAGTAATGGAAGGTAGGGGGATACTGAGATTGAGCCGGCGCCCGTGACCGACGAGATTACTTCGTCCCGCGCACGCCGAGGCTCCATAACGCGGTCATCGGCAGCGCATGCAGATCGGGACCGAAGGCCAGGCGTTCGTTTCCGGTGTAGAGCACAACACCGCGGTGGAAGCGTTCTCCACATGCCTCGGCGAGGGCTCGCAGGCCCTGGAAGTCCCGCCCGCCTATTGTCGCTCGGGCCTTGACCTCGATGCCGACGACGTTACGCGCTTCGTCCTCCAATACCAGATCGACCTCGCGACCCGTGGAGGTGCGGAAATGACAGAGCCGGCAGCGCGTGCGGCTCCAGCCCGCCTGCTTAAGAAGTTCCATCGCGATGAAGTTCTCCAGCAGCGGCCCGGTCGTCTCGGGGTGATGGTCGGCCGCAGGTCGGGTCCAACCGCGCAGGTAACTCAGGAGACCGGTATCGGTAAAGAGGAGTTTCGGCGATCGCACGAGCCGTTTGGACGGGTTTTTCGTCCAGGCCGGCAGGCGCACGATTAGGAACGTGTGCTCCAGCAGCGCCAAGTATCGCTTGAGCGTCGTTTGCGGCATACCGGCGCTACGGGAAAGCTCGGCGAAATTGAGGAGCCCGGTTGAGCGGGCCGCTAGTAACTCGAGTAGTCGCGGCAGGTCTGCCAGTCCTGCGATGCGCGCGAGGTCTCGCACCTCACGCTGGAGGACGGTCGCGACGTACCCGCGGAACCATGCCGTCTGGCGCCGTCCGGTGCGTCCTACGGCCTCCGGGTAACCGCCCGCGCGAGCACGTTGCAGGAGCGCGTTCTTGTTCTCCGCTGTTCCACGCCACGTGGGCAGGCGTGCGCGAAAGACCGCGTTCACGAAGTCGGCCGATTGCCGGTGGATCTCCCCTTGTGAAAGGGGCCATAGCGTCAGGGTTTCCATCCGGCCGACCAGCGCTTCCGCGAGCCGCGGCGCGGTGAGCACGCTCGCCGAGCCGGTCAACAGGAACCGGCCCGGCTCGCGGCGCCGGTCGACGACCGCCCGGAGGCTTGGCATCAGAGCTGGAGCCTGCTGCACCTCATCGAGGATGACCGGCCCCTCGAAGTCGGCAAGAAAGGCAGCGGGATCCGACTGCGCGGCCGCCAGGGTGGCGGGGTCATCGAGGCTGAGATACCGCGCCCGGAACCCCGACTGCGCGAGCGAGCGCACCAGCGTGGTCTTGCCACTCTGCCGCGGCCCGACCAGCAATACAACCGGCGTGTCGGCCAGGGCCTCCAGCAGGACGCGGGTGAGGTGCCGCGGGATCATGGTGGAAAATAACCATTACGTGGCTGTTTTTCAACCACTATGTGGTTATTTTACACGCCTTCGCTGGCGTCGTCTTCCAAAGACCTCAGGCAGGCGCGCTCCACGCACGGGAGTCCGCCGCTAAAGCGGCGACTCGGCTGATGTCACTAAAGTGACGCGCGCTTCCCCCACGTCGCTTTAGCGACACCTGCCGAGTCGTGTTTTTGGTCGTGACAAGACCGCGCCTCGGTCACGATGTGCGCCTATTCGGGATCGGGCTGCCGTGAAGATGTGCTCTTGTTTGGTCGTACGGCTAGTTCTCCCTCTCCAGCAGGATGTTCTCTGGCTTGATGTCACGATGTAGCACGTCGTGGCTGTGTGCATACGAGAGCGCGTCAGCGACCTCGCGAGCGGTCTGCACCGCCTCCTCGACGGGCAGTTGCTTCTCGCGGTCGAGCCTGTCGCGCAGCGACTCGCCTTCCACGTACGGCATGACGTAGAACAGGAAGCCGTCGGCTTCGCCTGAATCGAGCAGCGGCAGAATATGCGGGTGTGTGAGGCGGGCGGTGATCTTGATCTCGCGCAGGAGCCGCTCGGGGCCGAGCGCGTGGGCGAGTTCGGGCTTCAACACCTTGAGCGCGACGTGGCGCTCGTGGCGGATGTCCTCGGCGAGGTAGACGGTGGCCATGCCGCCGCTGCCCAACTCACGCTGGACGGCGTAGCGGTCCGCGAGGGCGGATTCGAGGCGGTCGAGTTGTTCGTCGGCCAAGGGGTACTCCGGTTGGCGACCGGACTAAGATGGGGCGCGAGGGCCGGGGTGGCCAGTTAGTGGGCGCGGGAACGATTGGCGATCGACGATTTGCGATTTGCGATTGTGGCCGAGGAGCACGGGCTCCGGGCCCGCGTTCGCGCGTTGAAGGCGCGCGCTCGACGCCTCAACGGCGGCAAAGTGGACCCCAATGCGCGTTTCTGGTTGGTAGGTGCCAGGCACCGGATGGTATCCTACGGGGCGGTTCGGGCAGTGGGGTCGTTTGCTTCGCGTTCGCCTCTCTAGGCCTACCATGCGTGCCACCGTTTAGGGTGCTGGCGTGGCGGAACTGGTAGACGCAACAAGCTGACACCTTGTTGAGCGAAAGCTCGTGCCGGTTCGAATCCGGCCGCCAGCACCCACCGCACGATTGACGGGATGTGGCACTGCGCCGTATCTTAGGATCATCAAGGTGTCAGCTTGCGCAGGTGATTTCCGCTGCGTCAGACAGAGACCGGGAGGCTCATGGCCTTCCGGTCTCGTGCGTTCCCTGGCGTCTGTTGCTGTACGTCATTGCTCACCGTCCCCGCGCCAACGCTATACCTCGGTATGGCCGACTCCGCAAGCACTCGCAGACCCCCCTTGTCACGGTATGCTATAAATGGCATATTATTCAGAGCGTCCTTGATCGGTCGAGTGGGTCGGTGGCGCGCTCCGCGAGCTGCGCGAGCTGCCTGCCCCGGTGCAGGACGTGATGGGCTACGTGATCTACCTCAAGCAATACGGTGAGGACATCATGAGGCGCAGTCGTGTT
Organism: Gemmatimonadota bacterium; assembly: GCA_036679645.1. Lineage (GTDB taxonomy): Bacteria > Gemmatimonadota > Gemmatimonadetes > Gemmatimonadales > GWC2-71-9 > JADFNB01. The sequence goes on from JAZDCY010000018.1 coordinate 13,102, forward strand.
TCCAAAGTCACCGCTTCGAGCGGCAACGTTTTTCGCGACATCGGTTTCGCCGATGCCGACCGGCGTGCCGCCAAGGCCGAACTCGTCCGCACGATTGCGCACCTGATCGGCCAACGTGGCGCTACGCAGCAGGCCGCCGCCGAGTTGCTGGGGATCGACCAGCCAAAGGTCTCGAACCTGTTACGCGGGCGGCTCGCCGGGTTCTCGACCGAGCGGCTGTTGGGGTTTCTGACCGCGCTCGGCCGCGACGTGCAGATCGTTGTGCGGGCCACACCGCGCGCCCGTCGCCGCGGTCGCGTGCGTGTCGTGAGTCGGTAGCCGCTGCGAGTTCGCCGCTAAAGCGGCGATTGCCGAGTCATCGCTCGTCTGCGACTCGCGATGCTCGGCCTCGCGCCGCTCGCAAGCTCGCGGATACGATCGGCTGATGTCACTGAAGTGACCCTTGCTGCCCCCACGCCGCTTTAGCGACATCTGCCGAGCCGCGACTTTAGTCGCGATAAACGACGCGAGATACGGTCACGGCTACCGCCCCCGCGCCAACTCCTCGAGCGCCGCCCGCGCGTCGGTCACCATCCACACGTACTCGGGATCGGGCTCGGTGAACGTCTCCAAGAACGTGAGGTAGTGCTCCTCGGCGCGCCGTGGTCTTGCAGCTGGGGCTAGGTAGAATGTCGAGGCCCGAGGGAGACAAAAGAGGAAGCTCTTCGGGTGCGGGTGGAGCCGAACTTGTTGGGGCGAGAATTGGCCTATCCGTCGATCTCGCGATACCGTTGCACCCATTGCTTCACTATCGCGGGAAGTCTCTGAACAACCTCAGCCCCAAACAGAATTTCGTCTACATAACCCATATGCAGCATGTCAATCATACGACACAGATAAGAGCGTCCACATTCCCACCACGTGTAGTGGGCATCAACAATGAGTAAGTGCTCAACCCAGATGCCCTCGCTGGAGTGCAACTCCTCCAACTCCATCCCGTCCAACAATGTCTCATAAACGCCGTCAGCCACACGACTCCCAAACGTTGTCGTGTAGTAATACTCCTTGATTTCCCAAACGGCCTGCGGGTTGACCGGGCTCGGGAATGCCCCGTCAACGCGTCGGGCAAGTGTACGTACTGGCTCACCATCTTGAGTGACCGTGGTTAATTCTCTTGGGTCGTAGTCTACGGGTATCCCTTCTGCCGAAGCCTCTACTAGCATGTTGACGATGCAAGTCAAGTATGCGGGGCCCGCTTTGCCACCCTTTTGTTTGTTCTTCGGTAGGGGACAACTCGGAGTGAGTTTTCTCTTGAGGGCTTTGTACAAGGCTGACGCTTTCGTTACATCCATCAGCCTCGGCTCGACGAAAGTATTCAGGACACGCGCTCGGAACTCAAAGTAGTCATGCAGTAGCTCTGCGTGGTCGGTCGGTTTTCCACTGGCATCTATCAAGTGCTCCGTGCCAAGTTCCAGCTCGTGCATAGACTGAAGCATGTCTCTTACAGAGTGTATCTTGACCTGATGTGTTCGACGTTCAGTATATCCGCGGTGTTGACTGATGGTTCGTACGTTGGCCCAGAATCGCTTGGACAGATTGGAGAAACGAGTTTCAGCGCGCATTACTGACCCTCTTGAATTCTTCGCTCGAAGTGAGCAAGGAAATCTGGTAGGCTCACACCAAGAGCCTCACAGACCGATCGCAGTTCCGCCATATCAAGACGGCGGTCCCCAGATTCATACTTGCTCACAAACGACTGTGGCAAACCCAGCCGGTCTGCCATGTCTTGCTGTCTTAGATCCGCAGCTTCTCGGTACTCCCGAAGCATGGTGTTCAGCAATAACCTTTGCACCTGAAGTGTTTTTCTATTCACGTGCGGCAAGATCTGGTCTAACGCTTGAGCGATTTCGGTGACGTAGATTCGGAAAAGGCTGATAACGTTAGGGGTAGGAGTTCGTTGACAATATCCCAAAATGGGATATCTTTCGCTTTGGAGGTAGTCTGACAACCCGACCACCAAGTCCTCGAGCCTCAATGCAACTTGCACTTCTAGACCTCGAAGGCAACCAGCGCGCAAACGGGCGTCTCTTGAAGCCCTTCAAGACACAATTGTTGAAGTGGGTAGGCAACAAACAGCGGTTTGCCCACGAAATCGTTTCCTTTTTCCCAGAGAAATCTACTACCTATTACGAACCCTTCCTGGGCAGCGGGGCCGTACTGGGAACTCTCGCTCCGAGGCAAGCCATTGCTGGAGACGCCCTCGAACCGCTGGTTGAGATTTGGAAGACGCTCGCCGACTGCCCGGAACAACTGAAGGAATGGTACGCGGAACGGTGGCGGATGTTGATGTCCGCCGGCAAGGTGGAGGGATATCAGCGAATAAAGGCTGCCTACAACGCCAGCCCCAACGCCGCGGATTTGCTTTTCATTTCCCGGTCATGCTACGGGGGGGTGGTGCGATTTCGGCAAGCCGACGGTTACATAAGCACCCCGTGCGGTGCCCACAAGCCGGTACCCCCGGATTCTTTCGCCAAGCGAGTCGATATCTGGCACCAGAGAACGAAGGGTACGAGGTTTCTACATGCCGATTTTCAGCAGCTGATGGACATCGCGGAGCCCGGGTCGATCGTCTATTGTGACCCGCCATACACTCACACCCAGGCGATTCTGTACGGCGCTCAGAGGTTCTCGTTGCCACGATTGTTCGAGACAATATCCGACTGCAAGGAGCGTGGAGTACGTGTCGTCTTGAGTATAGACGGTTCAAAGAAATCCGGTGCCCTGCTTTGCGACGTAGCAGTTCCTCCGGGGTTGTTCGAACGTGAGGTAATGGTGCACTGTGGACGTTCGATGCTCCGGCGATTCCAGCGAAGTGGGGAAACGTTGGAGGACGAGGTCGTGAAAGACCGGCTACTACTCACCTATTGACGCTCACCCAGCTCGCGACGGACGGCGTAGCGGTCCGCGAGGGCGGCTTTCAGGCAGTCGAGCTGTTCGTCGGCCAAGGGGTAGTCCGGTTGGCGACGGGACTAAGATGGGGCGTGTAGGGCGGGAGGGCCAGCTACGGGACCTGGACGATTTGCGATTGCCGATTGGCGATTGGCGATTGAGTCTAAAGGGTGGGTTTATCGCCGAGAGGTCTTGGCCGTGTTCGAGGAGACGGTCTTGTAGCCGTTGAGGACTGAATCCGGAAGACATGGCGGCTCCCTCAGCAATCGCAAATCTGCAATCGCCGATCGTTCTACCGCCACGTATGCTCAAAATCACGCACCGGGCACATCACCCGCCCGCTGCGCAAAGCAAACAACGGAGAGGGGGGGATTCGAACCCCCGGTAGAGCTTTAAACCCTACAACGGTTTAGCAAACCGGCGCCTTCAGCCACTCGGCCACCTCTCCAAACTGCTAGACGCTCAGACGCTCAGACGCTCAGACGCGCCAGGGCACGTCCGGCTCCGGTCGTTGAGGCCGAACGACAATGTCGCCACGCAAAGATGGTTTTACAAGCGCTACATCCCCGCCAGGATCGCCGGGAAGTTCAACGTCACCTTCTTCTTCCCGTCGCCCGAGATGGGGTGTTCCCCTAAGTACACGTCGAACAGCGCCCAACAGAGCGCCGGAGACTCGAGGTCAGGCTCTTCGCGATCCCGGATGTGCGTCGAGAGGGTCCCTTCGGGCGTGCACGTGAAGATCAGCTCCGACTCCTTCACCATCTCCTCGACCGAGAAGTAGTTGCGGAACGTGTCCAGCGCCTCCACACCGCCCGGCATGCTCATCTCCGCCGCCGCCCGCTCGACCCGTGGTCGCAGCGCCCCGTCGAACGCATCGGCCATCCGTTCGGCGCCGACGTCGCGGGTCATGACCAGCCGCAGCGTCATGCCAAAGTCCATCTCCAGGATCGCGTCGTAGAACTCGTCCGAACGCTCGAGGTCGCGGTGACTCTGTCCGTTGAAGCTCGAGAGCTTCTCGACCGCCCCCGCCGAATCGACGTACAGGCCGAACGCGTAGACTTTGATCTTGAGGAACGTGCGGGTGCGTATGCCGGTCCCCGTGAGGATGTGTTGCCCGGCGGGCGTGTCGAGCCACATGGGGAACGGAACGCCGCTCTTCGGCTCCTCGACGGTGGCGACTTCCTGTGCCGCAAGCGGCAAGGCGAGCGCCAAGGCTGTCAGGCCCATCAACGTTGCGCGCATGATCTCTCCATTTGGGTGCTCCTCGAATCTCGCTCGCGAGACGAACCCTCGCTAGAGGCGTGATGGTTCGGGCCGCCTGCCATTATGACGTCCCGTTGTCCCCTGGCTATACTTCGACCCCGATGTCCGACACCTCCACTTCCGATCAGGGCGTCCGCGCGCCCGCCGACCTCAATCCCCGCACCGAGCCGGCGCTCGACTTTCCCGACGCCGATTTCGGCGCGATGACACCGGCCGACTACGACTCCATCGGGTTCCTGGGCGGGCTCGAGGTCCATCAGCAACTCCTCACCCGCTCGAAGCTCTTCTGCCGCTGCCCGGCAGGGCGCACCGCTCACACCCACGACGCAGAAGTCCTGCGCCACATGCGCCCCACGTTGAGCGAGTTGGGCGAATACGACGGCACGGCGCTGATGGAGTTCAAGACGCGCAAGGACATCGTGTACCGGCTGGAGCGCAGCTCCGTCTGCACGTACGAGATCGATGACACGCCACCCTTCGAGATCGACGACGATGCGGTCCGCATTGCCATCGAGCTCGCCGCGCTGCTGAACCTCAATCTCGTCTCCGAGCTGCACGTGATGCGCAAACAGTATCTCGACGGGTCTATCCCGACCGGGTTCCAGCGCACCGCAATGGTCGGCCTCGACGGTGCCATTCCGTTCGTCGTTCCCGAGTTGGGCGTGAGTCGCGACCTGCGCATCCGGCAGCTCTCGCTCGAGGAGGATTCCTGCCGCGAGGTGAGCGATGTCGGTCACCGGATCACATTCAAGACCGATCGGCTCGGGATGCCACTCAGTGAGGCGGTGACCGAGCCCGAATTACTGACGCCACTCGAAATGCAGGCAGCCGGCCGGCTGCTGGCGGTGGTGGCACGCGCAACCAAGAAGATCCGCCGCGGGGCAGGGGCTGCGCGGCAGGACGTGAACGTGTCCATCGCGGGCGGACGGCGCGTCGAGATCAAGGGCGTACACTACCATCGCCGCCTGCCGCAACTCGTGCACATAGAGGCGTTCCGCCAACTGAACCTGCTACGGGTGCGAGCCGAGTTGCGCCGCCGTGGCATGACCAAGGAAATGCTCGCGATTCCTGCGGTGGGCGTTCCATGGGAGGTGTCGCCGTTGGTTGCCGACGTTACACGTCTACTCTCGGGTGCCAAGGTACAAGCGATGCGGGAGGCAGCGGAACGGGGCGACACTGCCTGCGCGGTCCGGTTGCCCGGGTTCAGCGGGTTGCTTGCCCATAAGACGCAACCGGGCGTCAACTTCGCGCAGGAATTCAGCGAACGTGTACGGGTGATTGCCTGTCCCGAGCACGCGCCGTTCATGACGCACTCCGATGCCGAGTCGGGACTGCGCGCAGATGAATGGCGAGAGATACGCCAACAGGTCGGTGCCGAGCGTGATGACGCCATCGTCATCGTCTGGGCTCCGCGCGACGACGCGGCCACGGCCGCCCGAGAGATCCTGATACGCGCTCAGGATGCGTTGGCGGGCGTGCCGGCGGAGACACGACAGGCGCGGCGCGATGGCACGACGGGTTTCGAGCGCATTCTCCCAGGGGCCGACCGCATGTATCCCGACACCGACACACCGCCATTGCCAATTGCGGACACGGTCGTGAAACGGATCCGGGCGCATCTGCCGGAGACGCCGTGGGCGCGTGAAGCGCGTTACGTGACACTGGGACTGGAGGAAGATTTGGCGCGCCGCCTCGTACGTTCGCCATGGGCGGATCTGTTCGACGCGGTGAACCCACCGGCGACTCTCGCCGGACGAACCGCGACCACGATACTGGAGAGGCTTTCCTATCATAGTCGGCGCGCGGGATCGCGGCCGATTGTCGAGCCGACGCGCGTCACGGCGATTGTCCAGGCGATCGCAGGCGGCGAGGTGCGCGTCGAAGCGTTCGCGCGCATGATTGACGCGATCACCACCGAACCCGATACGCCGGTCCAGGCCATCCTTGATCGGTATCGCAAGCGCGACAACGACGACGAGGCGCTGCGGGACGCGATCGACACTGCCGTCACCGGCGCGCGCACACTACGGGGCCATGAGCCCGATCCTTCGCTGCGTTGGGCGATGGGACAGGTGATGGCGTCTCTGCTCGGTCGCGTCGATCCGCATCGTGTGCGCACTATGCTACGCGAGCACCTCGCCGGCGTCACACCGGAGGCCGCGTGAGCGACACCGCCACCGACAAATACCGCGGCTACCGCGGGCCGTGTCTGGAATTGATGAAGCGGTTCGACGTGACCGTGTGGAGCGAGGTCAAGCTCGACACGTCGCGCGGCGCGTTCGCCGGGCTGCTCCTGCCGCGGTCCGAGACGAGCGACGAACTCCACCTCGTGCTCAAGCTCGTGTCGGGCTACAACATTGGGGTGCGGTACGACACCGTCACGGCGATCGAGCAGACCGGGTACAGGGAAGCGCACTACCAGATTCCGGAGAAGGCATTTCCCACGAGTCCGGACAAACCGAACGTCAAGTTGTTCGGCACGGGCGGTACCATCGCTTCGCGTCTCGACTACCGCACGGGTGCGGTGATCCCCGCGTTCACACCCGGTGAGCTGTACGGGTCCGTGCCGGAGCTGGCGGACATCTGCAACCTCGAGACCGAGAAGCTGTTCGGGATCTTCTCCGAGAAATACCACGGGGTCATGGTGGGGCACGGCACGGACACGATGCACCACACGGCCTCGGCGTTGAGTTTCATGGTGCAGCGACCACCCATCCCGATCGTTATGGTGGGGAGCCAACGGTCGTCCGACCGCCCGTCTTCCGATGCCGCACGCAACCTCATCAACGCCGCGTGGACGGCGGCGCACGGGTCCATTGCCGAGGTGATGGTCTGTATGTTCGGCCCGACGTCCGATCGGTACAACCTGCTGCACCGCGGCACGCGTGTGCGCAAGATGCACAGCTCCTACCGCAGCACGTTCCGCACGCTGGGCGACATCCCGTTGGCGATGGTCGAGGACGGTACGCTCACGTTGCTCAAGGACGACTGCCTGCCACGACGTGACGATCGGTCGGTCGATATCCGTGCCGCATTCGACGACCGGGTCACGCTGCTCTACTACTACCCCGGCATGCGCGCCGACGTGCTCGAGGCGCTCGTCGATCGCGGATATCGCGGGGTCGTAATCGCCGGGACCGGGCTGGGTCACGTGAACCGACAGACCTACCCGGCGCTCGAGCGAGCGCGCGATGCGGGGGTGCACGTATACATGACGCTCCAGACGCTCTGGGGCTTCGTACAGATGAACGTGTACGAGACCGGCCGAGAGATCCTGGAGTTGGGGGTAGTGCCGCTCGCCAACATGTTGCCCGAGGTAGCCTACATCAAACTCGGTTGGGCACTCGGTCTCCATCCGGATGATCCAGCCGCGGTGCGAGAACTCATGGCATCGTGCGTTGCCGGGGAAACCACGGATCGTGAACCCCACGACGGTTACCTCGTCCTGCAGGGTGGTGTACCCGAGGTCAGGGAGTTCTTCGCAAAGGCCTGGAAATAGCCAGCGCGCCGCCCGCTCCCGCCGCGGACCGTCCGGTCCTTCGGGATCCCAATCTCCATGTCATCTTTGGCGTGACGCTCATGGCGGTGCTGGGTGTCGCGAGCATTACGCCAACGCTGCCCCGTATCGCTACCGTGTTCGACTTGACCCCCGAACGGGCCGGTCTCGTGGTCTCGATGTTCACGCTGCCGGGTGTCATACTCACCCCCGTCTTCGGTGTGCTGAGCGATCGGATTGGGCGGATCCGCGTACTCATTCCGTCGCTCCTCCTGTTTGCCGTTGCGGGCACGGCGTGCGCGTTCGCACGGGATTTTGGCGTGCTGCTCGCACTCCGTTTCGTTCAGGGTATCGGGGTCGCGGCACTGGGCGTCATCAACCTCACGCTGCTCGGCGATCTTTTTCGCGGGAATCGGTTGCCGACCGCGATGGGCTACAACGCCAGCGTGCTGAGTATTGGGACGGGCGTATACCCGGCCCTCGGCGGGGCGCTCGCACTCACGGCCTGGTACTACCCGTTTGCGCTGCCGTTGCTCGCCGTCCCTGTCGCGGGGTTCGTGTGGTGGCGGCTGCGCGTGCCACACGTGCCGAGCGATGAGCGGTTTACTACGTACCTGCGCGGCGCCGCCGGCGAGGTGGGACGGCCCGCCGTGATAGGGTGCTTCCTGGCAGGACTCGTGACGTTCATCCTGATCTACGGCGCGTTTCTCACCTACCTCCCCTTCCTGCTGGCCGAGCGATTCGAGGCATCGCCGGCGAGGATCGGGTTGCTCATCTCGGCCGCCTCTGTCAGCACGGCGATCGTGTCCGCGCGACTCGGTCGGCTCGTGGCGCGGTTTGGTGAACGACGTCTCATGCTCGTCGGTTTCGCGATCTACGTGATCTCGTTGCTTGCGCTTCCGGTGGCAGGCAGCACGTGGACTCTTCTTGCGGCCATCCTGCTCTTCGGCGCGGCGAATGGGATCAACATTCCGAGCATGTTGAGCTTGCTCATGTCGTTGGCGCCGGCGCAGTACCGGGCTGCGTTCATGGCGGTGAATGGGTCGCTGTTCCGGCTGGGCCAGACAGTCGGCCCCTTGCTCGCGGCACTCGCGCTGAGGTGGTGGGGTCTCGATGGCGTGTACCTCGCGAGCGCCGGAGCGGCGGCTGTCACGCTGGCGGTTGTTGCGGGGCTGACGCGCCGACCCCAGCCTGCGGAGTCCCCGTAGTCTAATGAACTCTTCATAGGTCCTTTCCCCGCGATTCACGCAATCGCTCGCAGAATAGGCTCCAGAACAATTCGGGTCCGATTTATCCTCCAATCGACCGATGTGAGCCTGTGAACCTGACTCGGGAAAGTGAATACGCGCTGCGAGGGCTGGTCCGTCTTGCCACGTATCCGCCCGGGTCCATGGTGTCCCACTCCGAAATCGCCAAGGCGGCGGAACTGCCCGCAGCGTTCCTGGCCAAGATCTTCCAGAAGTTGGCCCGGCACGGCGTGCTCGAGGTTGAGCGAGGTCGCGGGAGCGGGTACGCGCTCAAGCGAGCGCCCGAGCGGACGCCCGTGAGCGAGGTGTTCGAGGCAATCGAGGGTCCGCAGGCGCTGAAACGCTGTCTGATCTGGGGCGGCCACTGTAGCGAGACGGCGCCGTGTCCCCTTCATGAACGGTTCGAGCATCTCCACGCGGAATTGGATGAGATGCTGTGCACGATCACGTTGGCCGATTTCGCCAACGAGTTGCCGATCTTCCCTCCACCCCGGGTTGCGAGAGTGACGTGATGACCAGACTGCTTTTGCTTGGCTGTGCACTGGCGGCGTGGCTGGGGACGATCACCTCGGTCGCGGCCGCCCAGACGAGCCAGGAACTGTTTCAGACACGCTGCGCGGTGTGCCATACCGTTGGCGGCGGCAAGCTCGTGGGGCCCGATCTCCAGGGGGTCGCCGAGCGCCGCAGCGAGGACTGGATCATCCGGTTCGTGCAACACTCCCAGCAACTCGTGCAGTCGGGCGATTCCACCGCCGTAGCGCTGTTCGCGGAGTTCAATGGAATCCCGATGCCCGACCAACCGCTGTCCGATCAAGAGATCCGCGGGATCATGGCGTACATCCGCGGTTCCGGCTCCACCGCACCCGCCGCGCCGCCGCCGGTCGAGCAGGCGACGGCAGAGCAGATCCTTCTTGGGCAGGCGCTGTTCCAGGGGACCACGAGGCTCGCTAACGCCGGACCCACGTGCAACTCGTGCCACGACGTGACCAATGACGCCGTGATCGGCGGCGGGGTGCTCGCGCGCGAGCTGACGACGGTGTTCTCCCGGCTGGGTGGACCGGGCGTCCGCGCGATTCTGGGAAGCCCGCCGTTCCCCGTGATGCAACGGGCCTACGAGGACAAGCCGCTGACCGATGACGAGGTCGTCGCGCTGGTGGGTTTCCTTCAGCAGGCCGACGAAGAGCAGTCCCTGCATCAGCCGCGCGACTACGGCATGGGACTCCTCGTCGCCGGAGCGGTCGGCACGGTCCTGCTCCTCGGTCTCTACTCGCTGATTTGGCGTGGACGACTGAGAGGGTCCGTCAACCAATCGATCTACGACCGACAGATCAAGTCCATCTGAATCATCCATGAGCAACGAAACCGGGTAACGACCATGGGTTGGATCAAAGACATCGTCTCGCCGCAAACCAGGAAGTGGGAGGAGTTCTACCGCAACCGCTTCCAACACGATCGCATCGTGCGCAGCACGCACGGTGTGAACTGCACCGGCGGGTGCTCCTGGCAGATCCACGTGAAGGACGGCATCGTGACGTGGGAAACGCAGCAGCTCGACTACCCGCTGCTCGAGGACTCTCTCCCGCCGTATGAGCCGCGTGGCTGCCAACGGGGCATCTCGTTCTCGTGGTACCTCTACAGCCCGTTACGGATCAAGTATCCGCTGATTCGCAGCGCGCTGCTCGATGCCTATCGCGCAAAGAAGCGCGAAACCGGCGACCCCCTGAAGGCGTGGAAGGCGTTGCAGGCGGACGAGACCGCGCGCAAAACGTACCAACAAGCCCGTGGCAAAGGGGGATTCCGCCGCTCGACGTGGGACGAGGTCATGGAGATCATGGCCGTCGCCAACATCTACACCGCTGAGCGGTACGGCCCCGACCGCGTGATCGGGTTCAGCCCGATACCGGCGATGTCCATGATGAGCTACGCAGCGGGCGGAAGGTTCTTGCAGCTCTTCGGCGGCGTCAACCTCAGCTTCTACGATTGGTATTGCGATCTACCCACCGCGTTCCCCGAAATCTGGGGTGAGCAGACGGATGTCTGCGAGAGTGCCGACTGGTACAACGCGAAGATGATCGCCGACATGGGCGCGTGCCTCAACATGACCCGCACGCCCGACTGCCACTTTTTTGCGGAGTCACGGCACAACGGCACGAAGGCAGTCGTGTTCTCGCCCGACTTCAGTCAGGTGTGCAAGTACGCGGACCAGTGGGTGCCGCTCCACGCGGGAAGTGACGGCGCGTTCTGGATGGCTACGACTCACGTCATCCTCAAAGAGTTTCACCACGAGAAACAAACGCCGTACTTCATCGACTACGCCAAGCAGTACACCGACAGTCCGTACCTGGTGAAGCTCGAGCGCGACGGCGACTCGTACAAACCAGGCCGGCTGCTTCGTGCGGCCGAGGTTTCCGAGTACAGGGACATCACGAACGGGGATTGGAAGTTCCTCAACATCGACGCGAACACAGATAGGCTCGTGGTCCCCAAGGGTAGCTCCGGATCTCGCTGGGACGAACGCCAGGGCAACTGGAACATGAAGGCCGAGAACGCCGTCGATGATCGGCCGTACGATCCGGTGCTCACGCTGCTGGGGAGATCGACCGAAGTTGTTCAGACAAGCTTTACGGAGTTCGGACTCGACAGGTCAGTGAAACGTGGCGTGCCGGCGATGCGCGTCGAGACGATCGACGGCCCGGTTATGGTCACGACGGTATACGATCTCATCATGGCCCAGTACGGTGTGGATCGTGGGCTCCCCGGCGATTACCCCAGCGACTATAGCGACAAGGACGCGGCATACACGCCTGCCTGGCAGGAGCTGTTTACCGGGGTCGCGTCCGACACGGTCCTGCAGTTCGCCCGCGAGTGGGCCAATACCGCAGAGGCTACCGGTGGCAAGTGCATGATCATCATTGGCGCGGGTATCAACCACTGGTACCACGCCAACCTCATGTATCGTGCTGGAGCGATGGCCCTCATGCTGACCGGTTGTGTCGGCAAGAACGGTGGCGGGCTCAATCACTATGTGGGCCAGGAGAAGCTGGCGCCGGTGGACTCCTGGTCGGCGATCGCGTTCGGCAAGGACTGGCATTCGGCGGTCCGTCTCCAGCAGGCGCCGATCTGGCATTACATCAACACGTGCCAGTATCGCTACGACGGCCAGTTCTCGAGATACAACACGGTCCCCGACAACGAGCTGACGCGGCAGCACACGGCAGACCAGATCTACCGGTCGGTTCGCATGGGGTGGATGCCGTTCTATCCGCAGTTTGAACAGAATACCCTGGAGCTGTGCCGGGAGGCGCTGGACAACGGTGCCACGGACGATGCCGGCATCACGCAGTACGTGTTGAACAAACTCAAGAGCAAGGAACTCAAGTACTCGGTAAGCGACCCGGAGGCAGAGGCCAACTTCCCCCGCGTGTGGTACATCTGGCGTGGCAACGCGATCATGGGAAGCATGAAGGGGCACGAGTACTGCCTGAAGCACTATCTGGGCACGCACTCGAACACGATCGCGCAGGACTCAGAAGATCACACGACCGAGGTGAACTGGCGGGACGTGGCGCCGGTGGGGAAGATGGATCTCATCGTCGACCTGAACTTCCGCATGGACTCGTCGGCTCTGTACTCCGACATGGTGCTGCCAGCGGCCTCATGGTACGAGAAGGCCGACCTGAACAGCACGGATCTCCACTCGTTCATCCATCCGCTGTCAGCGGCGATCGCCCCGGTGTGGGAGTCCAAGACGGATTGGCAGATCTTCCGCAACCTCGCGAAGGCGACGAGCGAAGCGGCGGCGAAGTATTTCCCCGAGCCGCAGAAGGACATCATTGCAACTCCCATAGCGCACGACTCGGCGGGTGAGATCTCCCAGCCGGTCATCAAGGACTGGTACAGAGGCGAGTGCGAGGCTGTGCCGGGAAAGACGATGCATGGGTTAGCTGTTGTCGACCGAGACTACACCAAGCTCTACGACAAGTACATCAGCCTGGGAGATCGTATTCGGTCGACAGGCCTGGGAGCGCATGGCAACCACTACCATTGCGACGATGCGTACGACGAGATGGTCGCGTCCCGTCATTTCCCGGTCGAGCGGCAAAACGGGAACATCTACCCGTCGCTGAAGGAGGACGAGTGGGCGTGCAACACCGTCCTGCACCTTTCGAGCTTGACCAACGGGGTGCTCAACGTTCGCGCGTACGAGGACGCCGAGAAGAGGACGGGTCTGGATCTGGTCGATCTGGGTGCCGGCAGCGAGGACGTGCTCATTCGGTACGCCGATCTCCAGGCGCAACCGCGACGGTACAACACCTCTCCGTTGTGGTCGGGCGTGATGAAGGGCGGAAGGGCCTACGCTCCCTACACGTACAACGTCGAGAAGCTGGTCCCGTGGCGGACGTTGACGGGGCGCCAGCACTTCTACCTGGACCACGAGATGTATCTGGCCTACGGCGAGAACCTCCCCACCTACAAGCCGTCTCCCAAACCGGAAGCGTACGGCGACCTCAAGCAAACGTTGAAGGACGGGGACGCGAGGATCCTGAACTGCCTCACCCCGCACGGGAAGTGGCACATCCACTCCACGTACATGGAAAACCTCCGCATGCTGACGCTTTCGCGGGGCTGCGAGCCGGTGTGGATGAGCGAGATCGACGCGGCGGAGCTGGGGATCCAGGACAACGACTGGGTCGAGGTCTACAACGACCACGGAGTCTACTGCTCCCGCGCCTGCGTCAGCGCTCGCATCCCCAAGGGCGTGTGCATCGTGTACCACGTCCCGGAGCGCACGGTTGGGATTCCCAAGTCACAGGTGCGCGGCGGCAAGCGGGCAGGTGGGCACAACAGCTTCACGCGCATCCACCTCAAGCCGAATTTCCTCGCCGGCGGATACGGACAATTCACGTACCACTTCAACTATTGGGGGCCCATCGCTCCCAATCGGGACACCCACGTCGTCGTCAAGCGAATGGACAAGGTGGTGTTTTGATGGCTGCACGATTGGGCAAAGGACGGGAGATATAAGATGGACGTTCGTTCACAGATTTCGATGGTGTTTCATCTCGACAAGTGCATTGGTTGTCACACGTGCTCGGTCGCCTGCAAGAACATCTGGACCGACCGCAAAGGCGCCGAGTACATGTGGTGGAACAACGTCGAGACGAAGCCCGGGACGGGCTATCCGGGTAAGTGGGAAGATCAGGGAATCTACAAAGGTGGCTGGGAGAAGAACGGTGATGGGATTCGTCTCAAGGGGGCTGGGAAGCCGAAGAGCCTCACCAACATCTTCCACAACCCGCACTTGCCGGTGATCGACGACTACTACGAGCCGTTCACCTACAAGTACCTGGACCTGATAGAGTCCAAGGCCGGAGACGACCAACCCACTGCGCGTCCCATCTCGATGATCACGGGCGAACCGATGGACATCAAGATGGGACCGAACTGGGACGACGATCTCAGCGGGTCACCGGACTACGCGCGCAACGACCCCAATCTCAAGAAGCTCACGCCGGCCGAGCAGGAAGCCATGTTCCAGCTGGAGCGCATGGCGTTCTTCTATCTCCCGCGGATCTGCAACCACTGTCTCAATCCGGCCTGTGTCGCCTCGTGTCCGTCAGGGGCGATCTACAAGCGTGGCGAAGACGGGGTGGTCCTCATCAATCAGGATGTCTGTCGTGGATGGCGCATGTGCGTCACGGCATGTCCCTACAAGAAGACGTACTACAACTGGAGTACCGGCAAATCAGAAAAGTGTATCCTGTGCTACCCGCGGATCGAGGCAGGGCATGCGCCCGCGTGCATGCACTCGTGTGTGGGTCGCATCCGCTACCTCGGCGTCATGCTCTATGACGCGGACCAGATCGAGGCGGTGGCGTCTGCTGATGAGGCGGATGTCATACGCCGCCAGATGGACATGATTCTCGATCCGTTCGATCCGGCGGTGATTGCCGCCGCGCAGGCGAACGGCGTCGCGGACTCTACCATCGACGCCGCGCAGGCCTCGCCGGCGTACAAGTTCGTGAAGGTATGGAACCTCGCGCTGCCGCTGCATCCCGAGTACCGCACGCTGCCAATGCTCTTCTACGTCCCGCCGTTGTTGCCGGTGATGGCGTCGGTGACACCGGTCGATAACCGCGAGCAGTCAGAAAAAATGAACGACATCGCCAAACAGTGGCCGGACAGCTGGCTCTACGACACGAGCACGAAAGAGCTGTTCGGGACCATCGACGATGCACGCTTCCCGCTCCAATACATGGCGAACCTGTTCAGCGCGGGCGACCCGGCTCCGGTCGGGGATCGGCTGAAGAAGCTCATGGCGGTTCGGCTCTATCGACGGCGCGAGACGGTAGGAGACGTCGCACAGGAAACGGTCGATGCGGCGCTCGCCGACACGGGCCTGACGCCACAGCTGGCTGAGGACATCTACTACCTGACCTCACTCGCACAGTTCAACGACCGGTTCGTGATCCCCGCGGCCCACCGGGAACAGGCCATCGAGATGATGGAGTTCACGGGTGACGTGAAGGGGAGTACCGGGTTCGGATTCCAGGCCGGATCGGCGCGGAGGGGATCATGACGGCACTCATCCGTGCCCACTACGAGCAACTCGCAGCGCTCTTCGAGTACCCTGGACCAGACTATCCCGCACGCGTCCGCCTGGCGCGTGAGTGCCTTGGGAACCGATACCCGCTCGCGGTTGCCGAGTTGGACGCCTTTGCGCGGGCTCTGCCCTCGGAAACGGACACGTTCTCTCCGGAAGCGCTCAACGACATGCAGGAGGTCTTCACGCGCTCTTTCGATGTGCAGTCGATCACCACGCTCGGGGTCGGTTACGTGATGTTCGGTGACGATTACAAGCGGGGTGAGGTACTCGTCAACCTGAATCGGGAGCACCGTGCGGCCGGTGTTGATTGCGGGACCGAACTGCCGGACCATTTGCCGCTCGTGCTGCGCCTGCTGGCCAGGTGGCAGGATCCGGAGATCGTTGCGGAGTTCGTCGAGGAGATGCTGTATCCCGCGCTCGAGAAAATGATTGGTGAATTCGGGTCCGAGCGCATGGAACAACGTAGCCGGCTTTACGAGAAACATTTCAAGACGTTGATCGCCTCGTCCGAGGAGCGCGGCACGATCTTCCGCGCGCCGCTGGCCGCTGTCTACGCGGTGCTCGCGGAGGACTTCGACCCATCCCCTCGGGAACTGTCGGAGCGGGGAAGTGATTTCCTGCACGCTGTCGGTCGCGAATTGGATATCGAGGCTAGCGATGGGCGCCCGGCTCCGTCGGGGAGGATGCTATGAACACGCTCAATACCTTTCTGTTCGTTGCGTTTCCCTACGTTGCGCTCATTGTATTCGTGGTCGGGGTCATCTACCGGTATCGGCAGAAGGGGTTCACGGTATCGTCGCTCTCCTCGCAGTTCCTCGAGGGGAAGAAGCTCTTCTGGGGCACGATCCCGTTTCACATTGGGATTCTGGTCGTCTTCTTCGGGCATCTCACCGCATTTCTGCTCCCCCGCGCGACCCTCGCCTGGAACAGTATCCCTGTGCGTCTGATCGTTCTCGAGGTCACCGCGTTCGTGTTTGGCGCGACGGTGTTGGTGGGCCTCGCGGGGCTCATGCTGCGGCGGATTACCAGTGCGCGCATTCGTGCTGTGACGACCAGGATGGACATCGTGATCGAGTTGCTGCTGCTCACGCAGGTGGTGTTGGGGCTGTGGATTGCACTTGGCTACCGGTGGGGAGCCTCGTGGTTCGCGGCGGACCTTTCGCCATACTTGATGTCGCTCGTGACCTTGCGCCCCGAGACCGAAGCGGTGTTTGCGCTCCCGTGGGTGATCAAGCTCCACATAACTGGCGCATTTGCGATCCTTTTCATGGTGCCGTTCACGCGCCTCGTACACTTCGTTGTTGCACCCCTGCATTACATCGTGCGTCCGTATCAGCAGGTGATTTGGAATTGGGATCGGCGGGCAATCCGGAACCCGAGGACCGCCTGGAGCAAGATGCGCCCGGGTAACAACTGAGCCGAGATACTGTTCCGAGAGCCAACTGTGACTGACAAAGCAAGAGCGAATACAACACTAGCACTCAATACGATCGCGTTCACCGTCTGTTTTGCTGCGTGGATGTTGAATGGCGTTCTCGTCACCTACCTGGTCGACAATCAGGTCTTCGAGTGGACGCCCAGCCAGATGGGCGTGTTGATCGGCATTCCCGTGCTCACGGGATCGCTGGTCCGGCTGCCCTTGGGCATGTTGACGGACAAGTTCGGTGGCAAGCCGGTGTACGCGCTGCTGATGTTGGCCGCGGCCGTACCAATGTATCTCTTGAGTTACGTCGACTCGTATCTCGGTTATGCGCTGGCCAGTCTTGGGTTCGGGCTGACGGGCGGCTCGTTCGCCGTCGGCATCGCGTTTACGGCGGTGTGGTACGCACGCGAACGCCAGGGTACCGCGCTTGGCATCTTCGGAGCGGGGAACGCCGGGGCCGCCGCCACGACCCTCGGCGCCCCGTCGCTGTTGCGCTACCTCACCGAGAACGGCGCCAACCTCGACGGGTGGCGAACACTGCCCAAGATCTATGCAGCGTTGCTGGTGGTCATGGCCATCGTGTTCTTCATGGGAACGCACAACAAGACGCCGGAAGGGGCGAAGACCAAGACGATTGCTCAGTTGCTCAGCCCGCTCAAGCACGTGCGCGTGTGGCGGTTCGGCTTGTACTACTTCCTCGTATTCGGTGGGTTTGTCGCACTCGCCCAGTGGCTTGTGCCGTATTACCTGAACGTGTACGGCATGACGATCGTCATGGCCGGTCTCATGGCTTCGGTCTTCTCGCTGCCGTCCGGATTGATCCGCGCGCTTGGGGGATGGATGTCGGATTTCTGGGGACCGCGACGCGTACTGTACGCCGTCCTCATGGTGACGGGCCTTTGCTGCTTCTTGCTGATCTTCCCGAAGATGGACATCGAGAGTCCCGGCCGTGGGGTGATGTCGCGACGTGCCGGCACCGTAACGGCGGTTTCAGCAACGGCAATCCGCGTCGACGAACAAGAGTATGCGTTGAGGGTCCGCGACACAGTGGCGGCGCAGGCTTTCGACGAGAGCCAGGTGCTGCTGTTACCGCTCGTGCAAACGTGGCACGAACCGGCAGTTGAAGTTGGGGAGGGCGTCAACAAGCGTGAAGTCATCGCCCGCGGTGTGACGCACATCTATTTCCAGGCCAACGTGTGGGTGTTCACGATCCTCGTCTTCATCATCGGGATCGCGATGGGGATAGGAAAGGCGGCCGTCTACAAGTACATCCCGGACTACTTCCCCAATGACATTGGTGTGGTCGGCGGGATCGTCGGGGTCCTCGGCGGCCTGGGTGGTTTTGTCTCTCCCATCGTGTTCGGCTACCTGCTCGATGGTCTTGGGCTGTGGACCACGACATGGATGTTCCTGTTCGGCGTCACGGCGGCATGCATGTTGTGGCTCAGCATCGTCGTACGCCAGATGTCGCGGCAGTTCTGAACGAATTGGAGAATCCAACAAGCGCCCCACCTGTGGGCCGGAGGCAGCGGTGACGAGGATTGCCGATTGGCAGGTCGAAGGTGCTGGGTTCTGGGAGAGCACAGGTAAGAGGATCGCCACACGGAATCTTTTGATATCGATCCCGTGCCTGCTGCTCGCCTTTGCCATATGGTTGTACTGGTCGATCATCATCGTGCAGATGCAGAACCTCGGTTTCACATTCTCTTCCACTCAGCTATACACGCTTCCGGCCATCGCGGGACTCGCGGGCGCGACGCTGCGCATTCCCAATTCGTTCATGATCGCCATTTCCGGAGGACGGAACGTCATCGCCATCACCACGGCGCTGCTGATCGTTCCCGCCGCCGGCGTCGGGGTGGCGCTGCAGAATCCGGATACGGGGTACCTGACGTTTGCGATTCTGGCGGGACTCAGCGGCGTGGGTGGTGGAGCATTCGCGTCGTCGATGTCGAACATCAGTTTCTTCTTCCCAAAGCGGATGCAAGGTCTGTCGCTGGGACTGAACGCCGGTCTGGGGAATCTGGGTGTCAGTGTCATGCAGGTGCTCATCCCGTGGGCCACGACACTTGCGGTGTTCGGTGGCCTGAGCGGCGATGGCCGGCCGTTACCTGCCGAACGTGGCGGTGAGTTGATCTGGATTCAGAACGGGGGATTGATCTGGGTGCCAGCGCTCGTGGTGCTCGCGATCCTCGGGTTCACGTTGATGAACAACCTGCCAATGCACAAGGTGGGCTCGACGCTGGTGGCATCGGCCAAGATGCTCTGGCTGGAGCTACTCGGGCTGGCGGGTGCTGGTGTCGGCATCGGTCTCTTGTTGGGAGTGGATCTCGGACTGCCCGATCTGGCACACGTATTCATCGTCCTGGCAATCACCGTCGTCCTGACACTGCTGTTCATGCGGTATCTGACGCCGGGGCCTGTGCGAGCCAGCCTTGCGAGCCAATTCGTCATCTTCCGGCGCAAGCACAACTGGGTGATGACGTGGCTCTACACGATGACGTTTGGGTCGTTCATCGGGTACTCCGCGGCGTTTCCCAAACTCATTCAAGATGTGTTCGGTACGCTTCCCGATGGCGCGACGAACCTCAATGCGCCGAACCCGCTGCACTACGCGTGGCTGGGGCCGCTCGTCGGTTCACTCGTTCGTCCGGTGGGGGGCTGGATCTCGGACAAGCTCGGCGGCGCACGAGTGACGCATTGGAACACGGTCGTGATGATCGGGTCTGCGCTCGGGGTGGCCTACTACGTCAAGGTCGCGGGCGCAGCCGGAACACCGGAGTCGTACTGGTGGCCGTTCTTTGGATTGTTCATGCTCCTCTTCATCACGACGGGCATTGGCAACGGGTCCACGTTTCGCATGATCCCGATCATCTTCAAGCCAGAGCTTGCAGGCCCGGTGCTTGGCTGGACCTCCGCCGTGGCAGCCTACGGAGCGTTTCTTATTCCGCGGATTTTTGGGGGGCAGATCGAGACGGGCACACCTGAGTACGCGCTGTACGGGTTCGCCGGCTACTACGTGAGTTGTCTGTTCGTGAACTGGTGGTTTTACGCTCGGAAGAACGCGGAGGTCCCCTGTTGACAGAGCACGCTCGGAGGATCGTACGGGAAGGCGTAGCCGTCGGCTTGATCGGAGCAGGTGCGGTGGGCGCCTGGTTCTTCCTGGTCGACCTCATTGCGGGCCGGCCGTTCTTCACACCGGCAATTCTGGGGTCCGCCGTGTTCTTTGGCCTTCGTGATCCCGCGACCGTGACGATCGGCGTACAGCCGGTGCTTGCCTACACGGCGGTGCACATCGTGGCGTTCGTCGTAGTGGGCCTGATCATCGCGGCCATCTTGGCAGAGGCGCGCAAGACGCCACACGTGCTGTGGCTGCTCGTCGAGTTCTTCATCGTGTTCGAGTTCGGTTTCCTCGCGGCGGTGGGCATCTTCTTCACACCTCTGCTGGAAGAGCTGGCGTGGATCAACGTCGCGGTCGGAAACTTGATCGCAGCCGGGGGCATGGGATTCTACATGTGGCGCGAACACAACCAATCTTCAGAGAGACCCTCATGACCGACATACAAGTTGATATGCAGGTTGGCCGCATCGTTGCGAACAGACCGGCGCGCTCCCGGATCTTCGAGCGCCACGGGATTGACTACTGCTGCGGCGGGAAGCGCTCCCTCCAGGACGCCTGCCGTGATCGCGGCGTGGATGCGGCTGCGGTGCTCGCGGAACTGCAGACGGTCGCCACGGACACAACGCAGGACGATGTGAATCCGAGCGACATGACGATGACAGAGCTGGCCGATCACATAGAGGCAACCCATCACGTGTATCTGCGGGAAGAGTTGCCGCGGTTGCAGGGTTTGGTGGACAAGCTCACGACGGCACACGGCGAGCGTTACCCGTGGCTCGAGGATGTCCGGTCGACCTACGGCGACCTCGTGGCGGAATTGAACCCGCACATGCTGAAGGAGGAACAGATCCTCTTCCCCATGATCCGCGAACTCGATTCCGCGACGGTCGCGCCGTCTCTCCACTGTGGCACGATCAGCAATCCGATCAGCGTCATGGAACATGAGCACGCCAACGCCGGCGCTGCGCTGTTGCGTCTCCGGGAGCTCACCAGCGGGTTCGAGGTGCCTCAAGGGGGATGCAACTCGTTCCGGGCGATGGTGGACGGACTGCGCCAGCTCGAGGCGGATACCCACGCGCACATTCACAAGGAGAACAACGTGCTGTTCGTGCGCGCCGCAGAAGCGGAAGAGAAAATGCGTGGGAGCCAGAAGGGAAGTCCATAGGCGTTGCTGCTGGGCGCTTGACGCTGCGTGAACACGCGGCGCGAATGTGGGAGTGGCCCCAGCCGACCTCACTCCGCCCAATAACTGAGAGAATGGGAAGGGGACCGCTCGCCCGTGACGCGGGGGAGGGGGCTGAGTATGTTCCTGCCTTGCGGTGAGCGGTCAACCACATTGTGAGGTGCTGTGGCAGCTGCCGGGCCCCGGGAGACCGGGAGGGACTTCATTCGGGCGATGATCGATCGGGACGTGGCCGCCGGAAAGTGGGACGGCCGTGTCGCGACGCGTTTTCCCCCCGAGCCAAATGGTTACTTGCACATCGGCCACGCGCAGTCCATCTGTCTGAACTTCGGGATTGCGGAAGAGTATGACGGCACCTGCAACCTGCGTTTTGACGACACCAATCCGCTCAAAGAAGACCAGAAGTACGTCGAGGCAATCAAGGACGATGTCCGCTGGCTCGGTTTTGATTGGGACGACCGCGAATTCTATGCGTCCGACTACTTCGAGCAGCTCTATGACTTCGCGGTGCTGCTGGTCAAGAAGAGAAAGGCGTATGTCGACTCGCAGTCTGAGGAGGAGATCCGCGAGAACCGCGGTACGGTCACCAGCCCAGGAACGCCGGGCGCGTACCGCGAGCGGAGCGTCGAAGAGAACCTTGACCTGCTCGGCCGCATGCGAGGATGCGAGTTCCCGGACGGCGCGCACGTGCTACGCGCGAAGATCGATCTGGCGCATCCCAACATGATCATGCGCGATCCGGTGCTCTACCGGATCCGGCACGCGTCACACTATCGCCGTGGCGACGCGTGGTGTCTCTACCCGCTGTATGATTTCACCCACTGCCTCTCCGATGCGATCGAGGGAATCACCCACTCATTGTGCACGCTGGAATTCAAGGACAACCGCGACATTTACGACTGGCTGGTACGCGAGCTGGGATTTGCGGCACCACCCGAGCAGACGGAGTTTGCGCGGACCAACATCGAACATACGGTCCTGAGCAAGCGCAAACTCGTGCGCCTTGTGGAGGATGGTCACGTTGACGGGTGGGACGATCCACGCCTGCCGACCATTGCCGGTTTGCGACGACGTGGGGTGACGCCGGAGGCGATCCGCGCGTTTGCCGCGACGGTGGGACTGTCCCGGACGGACGGGATGGTCGAGTACGCCAAACTCGAGCACATCATTCGCGACGACCTGAACATGCGTGTACCGCGCGTGCTCTGTGTTCTGGATCCGTTGAAGGTCGTCATCACGAACTACCCCGAAGGTGAGAGCGAGGAGCTCGAGGCGCCATATTACCCGCGCGACGTTCCCAAGGAGGGGACGCGTGCGCTGCCGTTCTCGCGGGAGTTGTTCATAGATCGCGATGATTTCATGGAAGACCCGCCGCGGAAGTTCTTCCGGCTAGCGCCGGGTCGTGAGGTCCGCCTGCGGTACGGGTACTTCATAACGTGCACGGACATCGTGAAGAACGACGACGGTGACATAGTCGAGGTGCACTGTACCTATGACCCCGCGACAAAGGGCGGTGATGCGCCCGACGGCCGCAAGGTGAAGGGGACTATACACTGGGTGTCCGCGGCTCACGCCCTCCGCGCAGAGGCGCGGCTTTACGATCGGCTCTTTACCGTGCCCAACCCCGACGACGTCGCAGAGGGCGGCGATTTCACCGATCACCTGAACCCCACCTCGGTCGTCGTCATGCGGGACGCCCGCATCGAGCCCAGTGTCGCGGACGACCCGCCTGGGACAAGGTACCAGTTCGAGCGGCGCGGTTACTTCATGAGCGATCCCGTCGATTCGCAACCCGGCAGGCTTGTGTTCAATCGAACCGTAGCGTTGCGGGATAGTTGGGCGAGGATCTCGCGAAAGTGACCTCGAGAGGCTAACAGATGCCAGACATCGGTGTTTATCACCCGCAGATTGTGCACTTCGTGGTGGCGCTCTTGTTCATCGGCGTACCGGCGCGGATTCTCGCATTCCTGCGCAAACCAAAGTTTCTCAGTCCCATGGCGACGACGCTGATCCTCATCGGCGCGGCCGCGTCCGTCGTGGCAGCGAAGTCCGGCGAAGATGCGCACGGCCCTTCAGAGCGCATTCCGGGGGCGCGCGACGCCGTACACACCCATGAGGAGCTTGGCGAACGCGCGCGAAACGTGTTCCTCCTGGTTGCCGCTCTCGAGATAGCGGGTCTCGTGCTGCGCGAGCGGAAGAAGGCACAGACGGGACTCTTGATTGGGTCGAGCGTTATCGGTGTGATCGGCCTGTTCGTGCTCGCGGAGACGGCGGAGCACGGTGGGGAGATCGTGTACGAGTATGCCGGTGGGGTGGGGACGCGCTCGGGTGAGGCGGACGACATTGAGCGGCTGCTGCTCGCCGGATTGTATTACCAGGCGCGACAGGATCGAGATGCGGGCCGCGCGGAGAGCGCAGCGGAATTGACGGAACTCATGGGTCGGCGCTTTGCCGATGACCCTGCCATTCAGATGCTCGTCGCGGAGTCACTGTTGCGGGACCGGAATGACCCACGCGCCGCGCTCGACCTGCTTGCGGCCATTCCACTCATCGACGCAAGCGATCGCCTGATCTTCCAGCACGGTATGATGGCCGCGGATGCGCTCGAGGCCGCCGGGATCGCGGACACCGCTCGTATGGTGCTTGAGGGACTGCGCATGTGGTTCCCGGAGAGCGAACGCATCGCGCGGCGCCTGCAGGAGCTTGGCGGCGGGTAGGGTCCCGCGCTCCATGGCCGGGAGCTACGATTCGCCGGGCGCGCAGCTCTACCGAACCTGGCGTCGTTTGCACGCGCTGCCCGCCGGCTCGTGGATATTCTCGCGCCTTGTCGGGCGGATGGTTCCGTATACGGGCGCGCTCCGCTGCCATGTGCGCGAGCTGCGACCGGGGTACGCGCGGGTCACGCTCAGAGACCGACGGGGCGTGCGAAATCATCTGCGCTCCGTGCACGCCACCGCTCTGGCCACGCTGGGCGAATTCACCAGCGGCATCGCGATGCTCACCGGGCTTCCGCCCACAATTCGCGGAATCGTGCGCGGGCTGTCGGTCGAGTATCTCAAGAAAGCGCGCGGCCTACTCGTTGCCGAGTGCAACGCCGATATCCCAATCGTCAATACCGAGACCGAGCACCTGGTTCGTGCTGAGAT
>JAZDCY010000019.1:0-18886 GCA_036679645.1 Gemmatimonadota bacterium
CCAGGGGGCCACGCTTGCGGGCAGCGGTGTCGTCGCGTCGATCAGAGATGCGAGCAGCAATCCCGTGCCCACGCCGGCTGCCGCGCCGATCGCCGCGGTGGTCGTGGACTCGACTAGGAACTGCCGCAGAATATCGCGCCGACGCGCGCCGAGAGATTTGCGGATCCCGATCTCGCGGGTCCGTTCCGCGACCGACATGAGCATGATGTTCATGATGACTATGCCGCCCACGACGAGGGAGATCCCGACGAGCATCGGCAAGGCGAGCATCAACACGCGATTGATCTTGGCCCAGAAGTCCAGCACCGCGTCCGCCGTCTCGAGCGCGAAGTTGTTCTCCGTGCTAGGCCGCAGCTGCCGGCGCGTACGCATTGCCGCTTCTGCATCGGATAACGCTATCGCCAGCTCGCCCTGGGACTCGGTCTTGAGGATCAGCGCGTCAATGACGCCCGGCGGATTGACGAACCGTTTTGCGGGTCCGTGTGCCGTCGTGACGGCGAACTTGTCGAGCGAGATTCCAAAGAGGTTGCCCTGCCGCTCCACGACGCCAATCACGCGGTACGGGATGTTGCGGATCTTCACGCGGCGGCCAATGGGGTCAAGGTCCTCGAACAGGCGTTCCGCCAGCTCGTGTCCGATCACGAGGACCGGGGCACCGGCCTGCACCTCCTGAGCGCTGAAGGCACGGCCCATCTCGATGGGGAGACTCTTGATGTCGAAGTACCGTTCGGTTGCGGCGGTGACCTCGATACCGGAAGCAACCTTGCCGCGCCACTCGAGATCCGCTCGGGCCGTGGACTCCCAGGCTGAGATGTGTGGGACCGTAACCGCAGCGTCTACCGCGTCGGCGTCCGCATAGCGAATGCGCGGACGGCGGATCCAGCTGAGCCACGTTTCGCGCGAGATCTCACCGGTTTCGAAGTACGGAAACCGGCGCATGTTGAAAGTGTTGACACCCAGCAACGTCCCTGCGAACCGGTCCGTCATGTACCGGTTCATGCCCTCGACGATCGACACGACAGCAATCAGAAACATGACGCCGATGAACACGCCGGTGACGCTGAACGAGGTCTTCATCTTGTTCGTCCAGACGGTCTTGAGCGCGAGGCGCACGGCCTCGAAGAACTGCACTAAGCCGCTCGCCGCAACGTATCGGAGTGCACACGCCCGTCTCGCAAGGTCACGACCCGATGGGCGTGGTCGGCGATGCTGGGTTCGTGCGTGACCATGACGATCGTCTGGCCCTGGTCGTGCAACCCCTCGAAGACCCGCATGATGCCCTCGCTCGTGACCGAGTCGAGGTTTCCAGTCGGCTCATCCGCGAGCAGGATGCTCGGCGCGTTCACCAGCGCACGCGCAATTGCAACGCGCTGCCGCTGCCCACCGGAGAGCTCGCTAGGCTTATGATGCATCCGATCGGCGAGACCGACGCGATCGAGCGCGTTTTCGGCGCGCCGCCGCCGCTCGCTGGATCGGACGCCCGCATAGATCAACGGCAACTCGACGTTGTGCAGTGCGCTAGCGCGCGGAAGCAGGTTGAACGTCTGGAATACAAAGCCGATCTCGCCATTTCGCACATGGGCCAGCTCGTCGTCCGACATCTGAGAAACCTCGGTCCCGTTCAGCCAATACTCGCCCGCACTGGGGGTGTCGAGGCAACCGATCAAGTTCATTATGGTCGACTTGCCCGATCCCGAGGGCCCCATGATCGCGACATACTCGTTCGAGCCGATCTCGAGGTCGACACCGTCGAGAGCGCGTACGGTCTCGGCGCCCATCACGTACTCGCGAGCGAGCGCCCGCACCTGAATCAACGGCCGGTTCTGCGTCATGACCCCCTCCCACGCTCGTTGCCGCCCTCGGCCATCGGGCGTACTTGCGTGCTGTCGCGGAGGTCGCGAATGGCCTGATATGGCCCGGCGACGATCGTGTCGCCGACGCTCAACCCCTCGAGGACCTCGAAGTGCTCTTCGCCCGCGATGCCGACCTTCACTGGACGGAACTGCGCAATGCCGCCCGCGACGATGAACACTCCCTCGGTCTCCTCATCAGCTTTCGTCGTGTCCTGCGGGGCGTTCTCGGTCGAGATCGGCGTGTGCTCCCGAATGGTCAACGCGATGATCGGAATGCTCAGCACGCTATCCCGGGTGTCCGTCACGATCTGTGCGGTCGCCGAAAGATCGGGACGTACGTTAGGCGGCGGATCGTCGAGCGTGATCTCGACGTCATAATCCACCGCACGGTCACCCGACCCGCCGACCTGACCGAGCACGGCGCTCTGCGAGATCTTGGTGACACGACCGCCAAACGTCGTGTCGGGGAATGCGTCGATGGTCACTTCCGTTGAGTCCCCGATCGCCAGCCGTACGACATCTGTTTCATCTACCTGGACCTGTACCTGGATTACCGACAGATCGCTGACCGTCATCAGCAGACCGGTCTCGCGGGAAAACGTACCCGGAACGGCGACCTCGCCCTCCTCGACCGCCACGCGCGTGATCTGTCCATCCATCGGCGAGCGCAACACGGTCTTTGCCAACTGGTCACGTGCCTCGCGCAGACCGGCACGTGCCTGGTCGACCTGACGCTGGCTCGAGAGCAAGATCGCTTCCGCGATACGGAATTGCGTGTCCGCCTGTTCCAACTGCTCGTCGGAAACCAGGTTCGGGTCGGTGGTCCTGAGCTCGCGCGACCGCCTCAGGGCCCGCTGGGCCTGCTCGCGGTTGGCCTCCGACTGAATTGCGCTGGCTGCCGCAGAAGCCAGCAGTGCCTCTGCCCGCGCCACCGCCGCTTCGTACGTGGACGGATCGATCCGAATGAGGAGATCGCCCGCACTGACCCAATCCCCTTCCTCCGCCCGAATCTCGATGACGCGTCCGGTGATGTCGGCACTGACATCTACCTGCGTTTGCGGTTGGATCTTGCCGCTGGCCGTCACCGAGGCGACGAGATTACGCTGGTCGACCTCTTCCAGGCGAACCGCGACTCCGCGGTCACGCCCGCCAGCAATGTTGCTGACGATCAGGACGACGACGACAAGGCCGACGATCCCGCTGATAACCCATCTTCGTTTGCGCGCCATGATCTGCGTTATCTCCTAGCGCAGCGCCCGCCCCACCGCTGCTTCCAGCGAGGCGATCGACTGATGATATGTGTACACCGCGTTGATGTAATCGGCCGCCGCCTGCTGCGACGCCAATTGAGCGTCGAGCAACTCGAAGAAGGTACCCGATCCCACACGGTATCGTTCGGTGGCCAGCCGCAGTTGCTCCGAGGCGGCCACACGGTTGCGTTCCTGAATCCCGATTGTCTGGTAGGCCGTCTCGAGCGAGTAGAACGCCTGGCTCACGTCGGTACGGACCTGGAGGCGCCTGGCTTCCATCGCTTCCCATGCGTCGTCGGCTGCCGCGGCGGCCGTTGACACGCGCTGAGGCCGGCCGAATTGGGTGAAGATCGGGAGCGAGATCGAGACACGGGCCGAGAATGGCTGGCTCGTGAAGTTGAATGGGAATACTTCGTTCTGCGACCGAATACGCGCCTCGTCTGTTGACGTCAACGCGAGCGAGTTGCAGTCGAGTGGCGTTGCACCGGCGTTCAGCCAGTTGGCATTCGTGAAAATGCATTCGTCTTGATTGGCGAGGGCGCCCAAACGGGCGCGGTCCACGTCGAAATTGCTATTCGTGTTCTGTTGAGTGAACCCGGCCCAGCCAGCAGAAACATTGAGGCTCGGGAGCCACTCCGATTTTGCCGCGGATTCGCTGGCCCGCGCAGCTCCCGCCCGCGCCCGCAACGTGTTCACATCCGGATTGTCGTTTTCCGCCGCCGCCAAAAGCGCGGAAAGCGACCAATCCGGTTCGACCACTGGGAAGCTATCGGTCATGGTGACGACGGACGGATCTTCCGGGGCCGCTACGCCCATCTGCTGGAAGAGCCGGAGCTTCTCGACCGTCACCAACTGGCGCGCCTGTAGCAGTCCGACCTCCGACTGTCCCTCCGCGACCTCGGCCTGTCGCACATCCAGCATCGTGGCCTGCCCGACCTGGAATCTGGCCTGCGCGAGTCGCAGGAACTCCTCGTTGCGGGTGAGTTGTAACTGGGCGAGCCCTACCTGCGCCTCTGCCTGCAGGATTGCCAGGTATTGCTGCCGCACCGAGGACTCGAGATTCGTGCGCGCACCGTCGATCGCCGCCTCCGCGGCGCGGAGCTGTGACTTGGCCAGCCCCGGCCCTGCCAGCGTGGCGCCGGAGAAGTTCCACGCTAGTCCCAACGAGTAGCTCGAGCCGAGCGTGGCCGGCTGTGGAAACTTCGTCGCGCCGAGGTTCAACTCGCCGGAGCCTTGGTAGGAGAATCCCATGTTGGCGTTGAACGACGGCAGGAACAACTGACTGTACGCATTGCGCACGGCCCAAGCAGCGGGTCCGCGGTCGTTGGCGACTTGGCGAAACGTCGGGCTGTGACGAGAAGCGAGCTCGATGGCCTCTGAGAGCGACAGGCTCTGCGGGACGGATGGGACGGCCGGTCGCTGTGCGGCTGCGGGGACGGCTAGCGTCAGTGCAAAGCCCATCATGGCAAGGGTGCGTGCTAACATTGTTCTTCCTTCGCGTGTGAATACGGTGGTTCCAATGACCCGCACGAGAATACGCGCTGGACGCGGGGAAGGTTTCATGGTGTGACGCGAGCGGTCAGATTGGGCCGGTGAGCGGAGGGTGAGCCCCCGGCAGTGCTTAGCGTAACTGACGTTCTGCTACGAGGTTACGCGATGGAATCGTGACTTTCATGAGCCGGCCCTGTGCGTCGAACCAGATGTGATGCGTATCGTCGGGGAGGGTCAAGACGACGTGCCTGAGCGTGCGGCTCGCGGTACCGAGTGTGGTCTGCTCCATGCCACGGTCCTCGAGCGTGCCGGCCGCCCGCGTACCGGCGCGGGGGTAGAGAACGTTAACCGGTCCGGGCTCGGTGGCGGCAGCGACCGCGTACAGCCCCAGCACCCATTCGTCTGCCAGCAGGGTATTCGCCCGATTCGGATACTCCCGCGCGGTCTCACCGCTGATGGTCGCAATACGAATGGTGACCCTGCGTGGGCCAAACCGGGCGAAAGTACGCACGGACGCCGTATGCGGGTACTCGTTGATGACCGTTAGGGTCCAACCGGGTCGGCCGGTGGCGTCGGCCACTCGCCGCAGCGCAATCTCTTCCCTGCCTACGACCTGCCCGTTGGCGCGCACCACAAACACCGCCTCGTCAACAGGCGGAATCTGGCAGGCGGCCTGCAGCGGGTGTGCGCAGACAGCCGCCGCGAAAACGGCGCCCAACAAGCGGGAGGCCATACGTCCTCCTAGTCCCCTTCGCGAGCGGACGGCAGCTGGCGACCAAAGATGCGGGCCGCAATCCGCTCATAGATAACATTATAGAGTCGGCGTCCCTTCTCAACCGAGGCGAGGGTCGGCCGTCCCAGTGAGCCCGGGCTTTCCGGCGGAATCCGGGAGGTCGCGCGACGATATGCCCGGAGCCGGCGCGAGGCGGGGATGAAATCGGTAGCCTCGTCGAGCTCGACGAGACTCGCGTCGATGTAGAGCAAGAGCGACGTATCGAATTCGCCGCCGTGAATCGGCACTGGCTCTTCCTGAGGGAGCGGCACGCTGAAAATGTCCACCGTGCGAATCTCAGCCGACTGGGTACGGAGTGTGGTGAGCGCCTCCTGGTGTGGGTCGTTGCCGTGGGCCGTGATGATGACGAACCGCTCTATGCCACCGACCTCCCACGAGCCGACCAGGTCGTTCATGAACCGGTGGAGGGTCTTGCGGCGAACCGTGGCGTTCCCGGGGTACACCGTACGCGTGACGGCATTGACCCCATATTCTACGGTGGGCGCGCGTAGGACGCCGAATTCCTGCGAGAGGTCGTCAGCCAGTCGCTCGACGATGATCGTGTCCAAGCCGAACGGGAGGTGGGGGCCGTGCTGTTCGGTCGTGCCGACTGGCACGATGAGCCGCGGGTCCCGGTCTATGATCTCGCGGACCTCGGGAGGAGTCAGGTACTTGAGCGCCAGGGGGTGGCGGTGACCCGCCGGCGAGTCGGTCAGTGGGAGCTCGTGGCTCTGTTCCATGGGCTCCTGCTGGGTGCGTGGCTGCTGCACCCGGTTTGGGGATGGGCACTTGCGGTTTGCGGATCGGGCCTGTTGACGGTCGTTCTGGGGATCGGGGCACGTCGAGCGACGGTTCTGTTGGTCACCGGTATTGGGCTCGTGGCTGTCGGTGCCGCGCTGAATACCACCGCACGGGTCTCGCGCGTCGAGCGGGCGTGGGGCACGGACTCGACCGGAGTCAGATGGCAGCTGGTCGATGACGCGTTCCGGCACCTCGATGACGTGCTGCTGTCCTCGGTCGATCGGATCCAGGACATCGCCGAACGGGCGGAGGCGCTGGTAGACGGGGAGCGGGCCGCCGCCTTTGCCAAGCTGGAGGATGCGGTTGAAGGGGACGGCGCGGAGGTGGGTGTCCTGATACTCGACGGCGAGCAGCGGCCGTGGGCGTGGGCTGGACGCCATCGGCTTCCTTTTTCCGCGGTCGTCACCGGACTCGACGTGCGCATCACTCCATTCTACGCGACGCTGGACGCGTGGCGCCAGACTGAGAATGGGTACACGGTGGTTGCCCACGTGCTGCTCGATGCGGACCAGGCCGTCCCGGACCGCGAGCGCACGCTCCGAACGCGGTTCGCGATTACCAGCGGTGTAGACCTCGAGTTCTACGCTGCCGGCCGCGGCCCGTGGGCGGACGTTTTCGACTATTGCCTGCCGTCGTGTACAGCGACGGACGTGGTCCCCGATACGCTGTTCAGCGTGCGACTGGTGCCACCTACGCAGGGGACTTACAAGCTGGACCTGCTGGCCGGTGGCGAGCGGCGTGTTGCGGTGCTGATCGGTCTCTTTCTGCTCGGTGCGATGCTGCTGGGCGGCCGCCTCGCGCGGGGCGGTGCGCTGCTGGCGTTGGGTGGCTTGTTGGTCTTCACGCCTGCCGGAAGCGACCTGCGCTTGGGGACTCTGTTCTCCCCGGCGACATTCTTCACGGAGACCCTTGGACCCGTCTCCGACTCGGCGGGTGCCCTCCTCACGACCGCTATCCTCGCGCTCATTGCCGCGGTTGCGCTATTCCGGTGGGGCGTGCGCCGCGGGATGGCGACTATCGGCGTGGCGGCGGTCCTGATCGTGACGGCGCCGTATCTCCTCGGCGAGCTTGCATCTGGGATCACACCTCCCGCGGCGGGATCCGATGTAGGACTCTGGCTTCAGTGGGAGTTGCCGATCGCCGTAGCGAGCGCCGCGCTCCTGCTTCTCGCCGCGGGGTTCGTCCGTGGCCGCGACCTCGCCGCGCGGGCCCCGGGATGGATGTCGCTCGTGGCCGCCGCCTGGGCCGTCGGTGCGGCCCTCGTTGGATTGCTCGTGTGGCAGCCCATCTCCGGGTGGCCGTACTGGTACCTCTACCTCTGGCTGCCGGCCATCGTGTTCGCCATTCAACCGGGTCCCCGACTCCGGGTGGTCGCCACGTTGGCCGTCGTGTCGGGATCGGCGTCGGCGCTGCTCACGTGGGGCGCGGCGGCCGATGGCCGGCGGCTGCTGGCCGAGCGGGACATGGTGGGACTGCGCCAAGGTGGTGATCCGGTAGCGGTGGGGCTGCTGGAGCAGTTCGGGTCCCGACTGCAGGAGGAGGAGTTGCCGCAGAGTGCGGCCGAGCTGTTCAGTCGGTGGAGCCGATCCTCCCTCTACGAGGATGGGTACCCAGCGCTCCTGGTCGCGTGGTCCCGCAACAACGCCGTCCTAGCACGACTCGACCTGGCGGAACTCGCGTTGGCCGATGAACTCGCCGTCCTGCAACGGCAGGCGGCCGCGGCCGTGGAAACGCACGTCCCGGTCGTGCGGCAGTTGGAGCGCGTTCCGGGAATGCACTACGTCCTGTCCGTTCCGTATCCGGACGGGTCCGCTGTCTCGGTCGCCATCGGCCCACGGTCGCGCGCGATCGCCCCCGTGCGGATCGCGCAGTTTCTTCGCGGTGAGCCAACGCTGCCACCGCCGTATCAGCTCACGCTTTCCGAGCCCATCGTGGGGGCGGTTCCGCTCGGACCGAATGCGATCACTTGGCGGCGTGATGGCCGAGTCGTGCGCGGTGAGGCATTGCTGCAGATCTCGGATGCCGCACGTCACCTCCACGCGGCCGTCCAACTCGGCACGACCAGTGGCGTCCTGATCCGAGGTGTGTTGGTCGTCGCGCTCGACGTGGCGTTGATCGTGTTCCTCTGGCTGTTCGGCGAAGCCGCCCTGGGAGGCGTGCGGGTCCCGCCAGTCCTGATCGAACTCGTGTCCGGTCGCTCCTATCGCACGCGGTTGGGGCTGGCGTTCGCCGTGTTCTTCGTCATTCCCACGGTCGGCTTTGCTGCGTGGTCTGCCCGGCGACTGCAGGTGGAGGCTGAGGGGGCGCGGGACCTCGTCATTCGCCAGACCCTCGCCGACGCCGCGGGCACCGTCACCGAGTTTCCGGGCATGCCGGCCATCGTGGCCCGCGAGTTCCTCGCGGATCTGGGTGGGCGGCTCAGCTCGGATCTCGTGTTGTACGAGGGGAGCGAGCTGTCGGAATCCTCGGCGCCGGTCCTGATCGAGTTGAGCGTGCTGGATCAGTATCTCTCCAGGAACGTGGAGCGCGCGCTCGTCATCGGTGATCAACTCGAATACTCGACCAGCGAAGTGATCGCCGGCAGTGAGACGCGCGTCGGCTACCGCGATCTCGGGGGCAGGGAAGGACGTGAGGCAATCCTGGCGGCGCCGCGGCTCGTGGAGGACCCGTTGCTCATTCGGAACGAGCAAGATCTCCTGTTCGGCCTGCTCCTCGTGACCCTCGGCGGCATGGTGGCGGCCGCGGTGCTCGCGACCGTCGCCGCGGGCGCGCTTGCCAAACCGGTGCAGGCGTTGCGGGAGGCCGCGGAGCAGGTGGGCCGGGGCGTCATGCCCAGTCCGTTCGGACGGGACACGCCCGGTGAGTTCGTGCCGGTGATGACGGCCTTCGAGCGGATGGCGAGCGACGTAAGCGCCTCGCGGCGCGCCGTCGAGGAACAGCGGCAGCGTACCGTCGCCGTTCTCCGCAATGTCGCAACGGGCGTCGTGGCGCTGGACGACCGGCTCTGCGTGACGATGGCCAACCCGCGGGCTGAGGAACTGCTGGGCTGCAGGCTCGTGCACGGCCTGGCAATCGCCGAGCTGTCACATGAGGGGTGGATGCCGGTCTGGGAATGGGTCCGGGCAGCGGCCCGCGGGCTCGAGGATACCGAACCCACTGAGTTCACCATCGATGAGACACAGGTCCGGGTCCAGATGGGCCGCCTACGCGGCACGGCGAGCGGGTGGGTAGTCGCGCTCGATGACGTGACCGATCTGGCCCGTGCCGTCCGCGTCCTGGCATGGGGCGAGCTCGCGCGTCAGGTCGCGCACGAGATCAAGAACCCGCTCACGCCCATCCGCCTCGGGATTCAGCATCTACGTCGCTCGTTCAACGCTCCCCGCGGTGACTACGCCGAAACACTTGACCGGACGAGCAAGCAGATGCTCGCGGAGATCGAGCGGCTCGATGCGATTGCCCGGGCTTTCTCGCGTTTCGGTGCCCCACCCGCTGAGGCCGAGCCACTAGAGGTCGTCGATCTGGTGGAAGTGGCGCGCGATACGGCCGCCCTATACACACTGGGGGAGAGCGATGCCGTGCGCGTCGAATCTGAGGGTCCGGCCACGGGAACGGCCCGACGAGACGAGCTGAAGGAGGTGTTGATCAACCTGATCGAGAACGCGCGAACGGCCGGAGCGCGGCACGTCACGATCTCGCTGGCAGCTGCGAACGAGACGGCGAGCATCGCGTTGCGTGACGATGGACAGGGGATCCCGCCAGAGGATCTACCTCGGATCTTCGAGCCGCAGTTTTCTACGACGACGAGCGGGACGGGACTCGGCCTCGCGATCTGTAAGCGGCTGGTCGAGTCGTGGGGCGGGGAGATCGCGGTCGAGAGCGGAGGGGATGGGACGACTGTGACGATTCGGGTGTCGTAGCGGTGAGCGGTGAGCCGGACGCCGCGTCGTGTGTCGTAAATCATTACAGTAAAATCAGTTAGGAGTGCTTGTTGACTGTGCTGAGATGTGTATTATTATCTAGTAACACTATTGCATACTGGTGCTGGCAATGACGTATGTACGGACGTCCATCACGCTGCCGCCCGAACTCGTGGGGGCGGCAGATCGAAGAGCTAGGGAACTGGACCGGTCGCGCAGTTGGGTGATTGCTGAGGCGTTGCGGCGGTACGTGGCGGATCCTCTGGACCGCACGGCAGGCTCGGTAGCCGGTCGGGTCAGTGAAGCGGTCGTGCCCTACGTGGTGAGCAGGCCCGGCCTGGGCGAGTACCGTCAGATCCAACTCGAGGCCGACTTGGCTCTGACGCCTGAGGAACGGGTCCGCGCGGCGGAGGCGACCGCTCGGGTTGGGGAGTTGTCTCGTGCGTGCGGCCGGCGAGAGCAGGTGCTCACCTTCGAGCGCTACGAGGATTACCTCGATTGGAAACGCCGTGAGGGCGTGCGCCCATGAACAAGCATCAGACGCAGCTCGCGGACGTCTGCGAGCGGCTGAACGACCACGGCGCCAAGTACGTATTGGTAGGTGCTTCGGCCATGCAGCTGTGGGGCACCACGCGCGCCACGCGGGACATCGACATCCTGATCGAGAAGAGTGTAGAGAACGCGGGGCGCGTGCTCGCTGCGTTGTCAGAGGTCGGTTTCGGATTTGCCCGCGATTGGCTGGCTGAAGAGGTCGCACGAAAGCCCGTGACGATCATCGGAGATTCTCCGCGAGTAGACATCTTGAACGTCGCGTGGAGCGTGCATTATCCCGAGGCGGCGGCGGACGCGACGGAATTCGCGTTGGAAGGCGTGAAGATCCCCACCGCATCAATCGATCATCTCATCGCTTCGAAGCGGACCGGACGGCTGCAGGACGCGGCGGACATCGAGGCGCTGGAGGAGATCAAGCGTCTACGCGAAACACGCTAACCGCCTTACCCGCCGAGCCGTTGGCACCCATATTAGGCGCCATGCCTAGGAACTTCACGGCGAGTCGCACCCACGGATTCACCGAATCGGTGATCCGCGAAATGACGCGGGTCGCAGCCCAGCACAGTGCTATCAACCTCGCGCAGGGGTTCCCGAACTTTCCGGCGCCACAGGTTGTAAAGGACGCGGCCGCCAAGGCGATCCACGACGACATCAACCAATACGCCGTCACCTGGGGCGCTCCCCGCCTGCGCAACGCGCTCGCTGCCAAGTACGCCGCGTGGTACAACATGGAGGTGGACCCGGATCGTCACGTCACCGTGACGTGTGGTGCCACGGAGGCCATGGCGTCGGTCCTCCTGGCGACCGTGGATACCGGTGACGAGGTCGTGATCCTCGAGCCGTTCTACGAGAACTACGGGCCGGATGCGATCCTCTGTGGTGCGAAACCGGTGTTTGTGCCCATCGCGCCACAAGGGCCGCTTGACGCGGACCGCATTGCCAAGGCCCTGTCGCGGCGCACGAAGGCGATCATCCTCAACACGCCGAACAACCCCACGGGCCGTGTGTTGAGTCGTGAGGAACTCTCGGAGATTGCGACGTTGTGCATCGCGCACAACGTTATCGCGATCACCGATGAGATATACGAGCATATCATCTACGACGGTGAACATGTCCCGCTCGCGTCGCTGCCGGGAATGCGCGAGCGGACGATCACGATCAGCGGAGCCTCCAAGACGTTCTCCGTTACGGGATGGCGCATTGGGACCATCGTGGCGCCTGAGACGATCACCAACGCCATCCGGAAAGTTCACGATTTCCTCACCGTCGGTGCTCCGGCCCCGCTGCAGGAAGGCGTGGCCGCCGGCCTCGAGCAGTTGCGCCCCGGTTTCTACGAGGCTCTGGCGAACGAGTATCGCACGCGCCGCGATGTCCTGCTCGCCGGTCTCGAAGATGCCGGATTCAAGTGCGTTCGGCCGAATGGGGCGTACTACATCATGGCGGATTTCTCGGAGCTGAGCCGCGAGTCTGATACGTCATTCGCGCGGCGTCTGACCGGGGAATTCAAGGTCGCGCCGGTCCCGGGTTCGAGTTTCTATAGTGAGCCCGAACTTGGGCGCCAGATGGTACGGTTTGCCTTCTGCAAGACGATGGATCTGCTCCAGGAAGCCGGCAATCGCCTGGCAGGCATCCGGGCGCGTCTGGGTGTCGTATGAAACGGGTCATCTCGCAGGAACCTTTTTCCTCCTCCCGGTATTAGATCTGGCGACTTGGGAATCCCCCCGCGCCTGAGGACGTGATGCTGATCAAACGCCCGCCCGATATCCACGTATCCGAGATCACCGATGAGCGGCTCTACTGGAACCGCCGCGAGTTCATTCGGTCGACGGCAGGCGTCGCCGCCGGTGTGGCGATGCCCTCGGTGCTGGGGTGCGACCCGGTGCGTGACGCCGGCGCGGAGGAGGGGACGGCCGCGGACGACGAGCTGACGCCCTTCGAGGATGTCACCAGCTACAACAATTTCTATGAGTTCGGCACGGACAAGAGCGATCCGGCAAAGAATGCTGGGACTCTGCGCACGCGCCCGTGGACGGTGGTTGTCGAAGGTGAGGTCAACAACCCTGGCACATGGGATATAGACGACCTGATGAACGTGGCACCTCTCGAGGAGCGCGTGTACCGCCTGCGCTGCGTCGAGGCGTGGTCAATGGTGATCCCGTGGCTCGGGATCTCACTGAGCGCGTTCATCGATCGCCTCGAGCCGACGTCTCACGCCCGGTTCATCGAGTTCGAAACGCTACTCGACCCCCAGCAGATGCCCGGGCAACGACGGCGAGTGCTCGACTGGCCGTACGTCGAGGGCTTGCGCATGGACGAGGCAATGCATCCGCTCACGCTCCTGACGTTCGGACTCTATGGCCAGATGTTGCCAAATCAGAACGGTGCTCCCGTCCGCCTGGTGATTCCGTGGAAGTACGGGTTCAAGAGCATCAAGTCCATCGTGCGCATGAAATTCGTGCGCACGCAGCCCATGAACACGTGGAACGTGACCGCCTCGAACGAGTACGGGTTCTACGCCAACGTGAACCCGGAGGTCGATCACCCGCGCTGGAGCCAGGCACGGGAGCGGCGGATCGGCGAGCTGCGGCGCCGCCGCACGCTCATGTTCAACGGGTATGCAGATGAGGTGGGGCATCTCTACGCCGGCATGGACTTGCGCCGGAACTTCTGACCTAACGGTGACGACGTGATACGGCTACGGCGGGTGCTCAAGCCCGCCGTTTTCCTGTTGGCCCTCGTGCCGTTCGCGCTGCTGCTCCACGACCTTGTGACGGACGGGCTCGGAGCCAATCCCATCGAAGAGATCACCCATCGCACCGGTTTCTGGGGGCTCACTTTCGTCGTGATCACCCTCGCGGTAACGCCGTTCCGGCGTCTCTCGGGATGGAACGGCGTGATCTCGCTGCGCCGCATGCTGGGGCTCTTTGGATTCTTCTACGTGACGCTTCATTTCCTCACGTACATCGTGCTGGACCAGTTCTTCGCCTTCGCCTTCATCATCGAGGATATCGCCGAGCGGCCGTACATTACGGTCGGATTCACGAGTTGGCTGCTGCTGATTCCCCTTGCAATCACGTCGACGAATGCGATGATTCGTCGGCTGGGAAAGCGCTGGCGTACGCTCCACAGCCTCGTTTACATCGTTGCATTCGGCGGGGTGCTGCACTTTGCCTGGCAGGTCAAGGCCGACCTGCGCGTCCCGACGATTTTCGCGACGATCCTGCTCGTTCTACTCGTACTTCGACTCGTGCCCACGCGAGTGTTCCGGGCACTGCGGAGTTGGTGATGAGGAAAACACTATGAAACGCGTATTTCATGCCGTACTGGTTGCCACCATCGCGGCCGGCTGTAGTGGTGAACCCGTTGTGCCCGGGGCAGCGCTCGAGAGCATCACGGCGGAAGACATCGCTCCGCGTATCGCCGCGCTGGCCTCTGACGAGTTCGCGGGACGTGCACCGTCGTCGGAGGGCGAGACGCGCACGTTGGCATACCTGCGCGATGAGTTCTCGCGGCTCGGTCTCGAGCCGGGCAACGACACCAGCTACTTCCAGGAAGTGCCGCTAATCAAGTCGACCGTGACGCCCGGTCCCGCTCTGGTGATCAGCGGCAACGGCCAGACGGCCCGGTTCGCGTACGCCGATGATTTCGTGGGGGTGACACGCCGCGTCGTGGACGAGACCGGGCTCGACAACTCGGAGCTGGTCTTCGTCGGGTACGGGATCGTAGCGCCCGAGTACGACTGGAACGACTATGCTGGCATCGATGCCCAGGGTAAGACCGTTGTCGTTCTCGTGAACGACCCCGGATTCGCGACGCAAGACACGGCCCTCTTTCGCGGCAACGCAATGACATACTACGGCCGCTGGACCTACAAGTACGAAGAGGCCGCCCGGCAGGGAGCCGACGGCGTGTTGATCGTGCACGAGACCGCACCAGCCGCGTATGGCTGGGATGTCGTGCGCAATGGGTGGACGGGTCCCCAATTCATGTTGGAGACGCCAGACGGCAACATGAGTCGCACGGCGGTCGAGGGATGGATCTCGCACGAGACGGCGCGGTCGATCTTCGCGAGTGGGGGCCACGACTACGAATCGCTCAAAGGAGGTGCGGCGACACCCGGCTTCACGGCGGTGCCGCTGGACGTCACCGCCTCCGTACGGCTCGAGAATACGATCGAGCGATCCCGCTCTTACAACGTGCTCGCGCGCGTCCCGGGCACCGATCGCGCCGACGAATACGTCGTGTACATGGCGCATTGGGATCACCTCGGCACGGACCCGCTGATTGCCGGTGACGGGATCTACAACGGCGCGCGCGACAATGCGACCGGGACCGCGGCATTGCTGGAGCTGGCCGAGGCGTTCCAGGCATTGAGCACGCGCCCGTCACGATCCGTCCTGTTTCTCGCCACCACTGCCGAAGAACAGGGGCTGCTCGGCTCGCAACACTACGCGCTGAATCCGGTCGTTCCGCTCGACCACACCGTGGCGGCGTTGAACATGGACTCGATGAACTCGTTCGGGCCGACGCGAG
Organism: Gemmatimonadota bacterium; assembly: GCA_036679645.1. Taxonomy (GTDB): domain Bacteria; phylum Gemmatimonadota; class Gemmatimonadetes; order Gemmatimonadales; family GWC2-71-9; genus JADFNB01. The sequence goes on from JAZDCY010000019.1 coordinate 15,170, forward strand.
ACATCACCGTCGTTGGGTACGGTAACTCCGAGCTGGACGACTTCGCCCAGCGGGCGGCGGACGAGCAGGGCCGGTATCTGCGACCCGACGCGGAGCCCGAGAAGGGGTTCTACTACCGGTCAGACCACTTCTCCTTTGCCAAACTTGGTGTTCCGGCGCTCTACCTCGATCCCGGAGTCGAAGCCGTCGACGGTGGTGAGGCGTACGGGCGTGAGCAGCTGGATGCGTATACCGCCAATCGGTACCATCAGCCCACGGATGAAATGGACGATACGTGGAACCTGAGTGGTATGGCGGAAGACGTGCGTCTCTTCTTTCGGATTGGGTACCGGCTGGCGAATACGGGCGCGTTCCCCAACTGGCGGGAGGGTACGGAATTTCGAGCGGCGCGGGATGCCATGATGGGGCAGGGGCGATGACGGGGGCGACGAAGGGGGCGGTGTAAGGGGCGATGTAGGGGTGGCGTCGGTCCCTCGTCGATGTATCGCTTTCGGACTTGCAAAACAGTGTGGACGGGCCTCGTGCCGGTTCTCACCGGTTTCTGACGGGGACTCGGTTGGGGGGGTGATCGGCGATCTGGTTCCCGCCGCTCAGAGGGGCGTGCCGACCCGCCGATGCTGCGCGAGCACTGATTCGACACGCGTCTGCGGCACCCCAACATGCTTGGCGAATGCCAGCACCGCGCAGGCGAAATCCAATGGAGGTCCATCTCTGCTTGCCATTCCGAGCCAGTGCGTGCGTTGGCGCCGGAGCGTATCCTCGCTCATTCCGATTGCCCGTGCTACGACGCCCCAACCGAGCCCACTCCAGTCACGGGTGTACGTCGCGAGGAGCAGCGATGTCCAGTCCAGTAGCTCTTTCGGGCCAGGGACCACGGCCGACGGCCATCGGCGGAGAAGTGTGCGCGGCGAAATGCCGAGGCTCTGGGCCAGAGCGGCCACCGAGCAGCGGGCACCGACGCCCCGCAGCCGCAAAGCCGTGCGGGCGAACTCGGCGGGACGACCTCGCAAACCGGGTAGCAGAGCGGTGAGGACCGCCATCACGGCCTCCTCCGGAGCGGTGCGCAGGAGCCGGGCGAGTGCCTTCGCGATGCGTTCGACGTCAGGCGACGTCCTTTCCTGAGAAATGGCTGACACACCACGCAGGCTTCGTAGCGAAAACAGGACCGGCACCATCTCAGAGTGTACTGGGACATAGAGCAGAATTGGCAGGGCCGGGCGCAGACGCCGCAGATCGTGTAACGCCCTGACGGCCGTCCGCGCCGGCACGCAATCGAAGATCAACCCTTGATACTTGGCGAGTCTGTCTATGTTCGAGGTCCCGCTCCAGCCGGCTTCACGCACGGCAGCGCCGAAATGTCGGATCCCCGCCTCCGCGTAGGAACGCGCGAGCGCGTCCGTGACCGCGACCGCAACGGTGGTGCCGTGGTGGGCTGGACGGAGAACTCCCGGTCGAAGAGACATCGCGCAATGAAATGGCGGGGGCGATCACCGTGAGTCAAGGTGCTTCCCCAAGCGCACATGTCGCATTTTGCGGGGGGGGGGGGGGCCGGTTTTGCGGTTGTGGCACCAAAGCCGATTCACCCATCGTAATGCGATCCACTGCCAGAGGCACACGCTACCTGAGGCCGAACGCCGCATGACAGCAACTCATAAACGTGGCTCAGCGCACAGGCTCGCGGCTACGTCGGTGCTGAGTCTTGTCATCCTGCTAGGAGTCGGCGGGTGCGGCGATGACCGGGATGCGGGGACGCGCGCGTCTTCCGAGAGCGATCGCATTTCCGTCGTGGATGGACGGCCGTTCGATGACGCCTTTGTCGTGGTGGATTCGCTTGACCGTCCGCAGCGTGCCAAGCGCTTGTCGAATGGTGACATTCGAGGTTCTTCTCTACTGCCCACAACTACACTTCACGTCAGGGGGTAACACAATGAAGTACTCACGCCTAGGGAGTATTGCTGGCGTTCTTGCCGCGGTCGGGATTCTGCTCGTTCTTCGCCCCGCCGAGAGTACTGCGGATCCGGGGTGGAAACTGAACTTACCCTGGGGTAACTGTGCAATCGATTGTACGCCGAACCCTGAGGTCGGGTTTCATTGCGACTGTTACGAACTTCCCCCAATCATCGTCGAGGGCTAGGGCGGTGAAACCCGGTCGGGCCCGTCGGTTCAATTGGACCGCATTGCGTTTTGCGTATACGGTGGTGCTGGGCTCGCTCGCAATAGCGTGCACCTCACCGGCGGCGCAGGACAGGTCCTCGACCGACGGGCCGACCGTCCTTGCTGTAGACACGCTAGTTCTTGTTGAGACAGACTCGTTGTACCTGGCCCGTCCACTTGCTCTCTACAGAGACCCGACCGGTGGATTCTATGTGTCGGATTTGTTTCGGAATCGCGTCGTGCTCTACGATGTCGCCGGGAACGCCGGGCGCATCTTTGGTCGACCTGGCGGTGGTCCCGGAGAACTCCGACAGGTCTCATTCGTTTTCGTGCGAGATGACTCCACCGTGGCGGTTTTCGATATCTCGAAGAGGTTAATCAATCTCTACGATCGCAACACGGCGGTCTTCCGCAAGACTGTGCAGTTTGAGGGCATTGGCTTGAGTATACAGACTACCGATGAAGCGACTTGGTTTGGCGCAATGCAACTTGGAAGAGGCACCGCCGTCGCACGTTGGAAATCTGGCAGCCAAGCGGTTGAGTACTTCATCCCGATGCCCGAGGCATACTTTCAGTCGCGACTTCTTGCGGGCAATTACGCTGGCGCCTGGGTAGCGGTTTGGGAAGACACCCTAGCAGTAGTTATGACCGGAGCAGACACTGTCCGCCTATTCACAACCACGGGTTCCAAGCTAGACGCCATCCGCGTACCAGTCCGCCGCAGACGCGGGGTCCCACTAGACATCGTGGACCAGATGCAGCCCCGGCGAGGGCTCTCGACCCGCGACCGTTTTGCTCTTGCCTCTGCGGTAATGGGTTTGTATCGACAGTCGGATGGTACGCTTCTTCTTATACATGCCGATCAAAGCATTGATGGACGGCTGATCACGGCGGATGTCTTCGTGAGCTTAATATCGCCGGACCGAACCCGAGCCTGTGTGGATACGCAGCTAGCAGTATCGAAAGACGCGCAACCGCTATACACCTTCTACGCCGATACGCTGTTTGTGTTGGAGCAGCGTATCGGTGACAATGACAACGTCAGAACCTCTGTGACCAGCTACCGGATTGACGGCGACCGATGCGACTGGATTCAGATCACTCGATAGAACAACTCTTCATCGCAGCCTATAACACCGTCATACGAACCGTGGTCACGGCTTGGGCGGGCATCGCGCTCTCCGGATGTGGTTCTGGGATAATTCCGATTGTGGAAGCCCGCCTTGAGGATGGACGAACAGTCCGTGAGGTTGCAGCAGCTTGGGACACCTCAATTGTGCTCATATACGATCCGAGTGACTGTTTCACATGTTCGGGGGTCCTAGGGTCGTGGCTGGGAGAGGGCGAGCAGTCACCCGTTGCGGTCGCACTTGTTCTTGCACGGACTCCGTCGGCGTCTGAGCAGCGATTGATCAAGCTTTACCGTCTACCCGTTGCTGGGATCATGAAGAGTCAAGCCCAATCTTAGTTGAAACTTCTTACGGCCCCGACAACCTCATGCTGCCCGCCTGCTCCTCTCCTCTGCGCGTTCCAGCTTCAGCTCTTTCATGATCGCAGTTTGAA